>NZ_JADEWO010000016.1 GCF_015207605.1 Oculatella sp. LEGE 06141 | reverse complement strand
AACGACACGGGTACGACCAATGAAGACACACCCGTTACTATCTCGGTTCTGAACAATGACAGCTTTGCCCCTGGAGCCACGGTTACAGGTGTGACCAACGGCAGCAATGGCACAGTGGTGATCAACCCGGATGGGACAGTCACTTACACTCCTAAACCCGACTTCAACGGTAGCGATAGCTTCACCTACACCGTCACCTCAGGAGGAGTGACTGAAACCGCGACCGTTAATGTCACCATCAATCCGGCTGGGGATATTGTCAGCGACAACAGCAGCACCAATGAAGATACTCCGGTTGTCATCTCTGTACTTGACAACGACACCTTCGCCCCAGGAGCCACGGTTACAGGTGTGACCAACGGCAGCAACGGCACAGTGGTAATCAACCCAAACGGGACGGTTACCTACACTCCTAATCCCGACTTCAACGGCAGCGATAGCTTCACCTACACCGTCACCTCAGGAGGAGTGACTGAAACCGCAACCGTCAATATCGCGGTGAACCCGGTTGTGGACATTGCCAACGATAACAGCAGCACGGATGAAGATACTCCGGTTGTCATCTCTGTACTTGACAACGACACCTTCGCCCCAGGAGCCACGGTTACAGGTGTGACCAATGGCAGCAATGGCACAGTGGTGATCAACCCGAACGGCACGGTTACCTACACCCCAAAACCCGACTTCAACGGCAGCGATAGCTTCACCTACACCGTCACAACAGTCGCTGGCAACACTGAGACCGCAACTGTCAATGTCACCATCAATCCGGTTGTGGACATTGCTGTCGATAACAGCAGCACGGATGAAGATACTCCGGTTGTCATCTCTGTGCTTGACAACGACACCTTCGCCCCAGGAGCCACGATTACAGGTGTGACCAACGGCAGCAATGGCACAGTGGTGATCAACCCGAACGGCACGGTTACCTACACTCCCAAACCAGACTTCAACGGCAGCGATAGCTTCACCTACACCGTCACAACAGTCGCTGGCAACACTGAGACCACAACCGTCAATGTCACCATCAATCCGGTTGTGGACATTGCCGTCGATAACAGCAGCACGGATGAAGATACTCCGGTTGTCATCTCTGTGCTTGACAACGACAGCTTCGCCCCAGGAGCCACGGTTACAGGGGTGACCAATGGTAGCAATGGCACAGTGGTGATCAACCCGAACGGCACGGTTACCTACACTCCCAAACCAGACTTCAACGGCAGCGATAGCTTCACCTACACCGTCACTTCTGGGGGAGTGACTGAAACCGCAACCGTCAATATCACGGTGAACCCGGTTGTGGACATTGCTGTCGATAACAGCAGCACGGATGAAGACACTCCGGTTGTCATCTCTGTACTTGACAACGACAGCTTTGCCCCTGGAGCCACGATTACAGGTGTGACCAATGGCAGCAACGGTACAGTGGTAATCAACCCGAACGGCACAGTTACTTACACCCCCAACCCCGACTTCAACGGCAGCGATAGCTTCGCCTACACCGTCACCTCGGGTGGAGTGACTGAAACCGCAACCGTCAATGTCACCATCAATCCGGTTGTAGACATTGCCGACGATAACAGCAGCACGGATGAAGACACTCCGGTTGTTATCTCTGTACTTGACAACGACAGCTTTGCCCCTGGAGCCACGGTTACAGGGGTGACCGATGGCAGCAACGGCACAGTGGTGATCAACCCGAACGGGACGGTTACCTATACTCCAAACGCAAATTTCAACGGTAGTGATAGCTTTACCTACACCGTCACCTCTGGGGGAGTGACTGAAACCGCAACTGTCAATGTCACCATCAATCCGGTTGTGGACATTGCCAACGATAATAGCAGCACGGATGAAGACACTCCGGTTGTCATCTCTGTGCTTGACAACGACAGCTTCGCCCCAGGAGCTACGGTTACAGGTGTGACCAATGGTAGCAACGGCACAGTGGTGATCAATCCGGATGGCACGGTTACCTACACTCCTAAACCCGACTTCAACGGCAGCGATAGCTTCACCTACACCGTCACAACAATCGCTGGCAACACTGAGACCGCAACCGTCAACGTCACGGTGAACCCGATTGCAGACATTGCCAACGACACGGGTACGACCAATGAAGACACACTCGTTACTATCTCGGTTCTGAACAATGACAGCTTTGCCCCAGGAGCTACGGTTACAGGTGTGACCGATGGTAGCAACGGCACAGTGGTGATCAACTCGGATGGGACGGTTACTTACACCCCAAATCCCGACTTCAACGGTAGCGATAGCTTCACCTACACCGTTACCTCCGGTGGAGTGACTGAAACCGCAACCGTCAATGTCACCATCAATCCGGTTATAGACATTGCCAACGACACGGGTACAACCAACGAAGACACACCCGTTACTATCTCGGTGTTGAACAACGACAGCTTTGCCCCTGGAGCCACGGTTACAGGTGTGACCAACGGCAGCAATGGCACAGTGGTGATCAACCCGGATGGGACAGTCACTTACACTCCTAAACCAGACTTCAACGGCAGCGATAGCTTCACCTACACCGTTACCTCTGGAGGAGTGACTGAAACCGCGACCGTCAATGTCACCATCAATCCAGTTATAGACATTGCCAACGATACGGGTACAACCAACGAAGACACACCCGTTACTATCTCGGTGTTGAACAACGATAGCTTTGCCCCTGGAGCCACGGTTACAGGTGTGACCAACGGCAGCAATGGCACAGTGGTGATCAACCCGGATGGGACAGTCACTTACACTCCTAAACCCGACTTCAACGGTAGCGATAGCTTCACCTACACCGTTACCTCCGGTGGAGTGACTGAAACGGCAGCGGTTAACGTCATCATCAATCCGGTTGTAGACATCACCAACGACAGTGCGGTCACCCAACGGGCAAAGGCTGTTGTTATCGGTGTCCTGAGCAACGACAGCTTCAAAGACAGTAACGCATTAATTAAAGACGTTACTCAAGGAAGCAATGGAGTGGTTAGCATCAATCCCGATGGCACTCTCACTTATACTCCTAATGCTAGTTTTGTAGGCAACGACAGCTTTACCTATACAGTACTGGCTGGAGGTGTTACCGAAACTGCGACCGTTAATGTCACCATTGCTCCACCTCTAGGCCCTAACGTCATAAACGGCTCATCTGGCTCGGATAACGTGACGGGTACAGATGGTGATGATATTCTCAATGGCTTTAGTGATATTGATATTCTCCGAGGGCTTGGCGGTAATGACATCATCAATGGTGGCAGCAGCAATGATACCATACGTGGGGATGACGGAAACGACATCCTGAATGGGGGCAGTGGAGATGATGACATAGAAGGAGGCGAGGGTAATGATGTTCTCAATGGTGGCTCCGGCAATGATTTGATGCGCGGTGGAGCGGGTGATGATCTCCTCAACGGTGGGTCTGGCAACGATCGCCTCTATGGAGAGGCTGGCAATGACATCATCAACGGTGGGTCTGGCAACGATCGCCTCTATGGCGGCAGTGGAAAAGACATCGTGAGAGGGGGTCGTGGCGACGATGTATTGATAGGAGGATTTGGTAAAGACACTCTGACAGGTGGCCAGGGTCGTGACCAATTTGTCTACGTCTCTGCCAAGGATTTTGGTGATGTCATTACCGATTTTGAAATTGTCAGGGATCGCATTGATTTCCGACAAATTCGAGGCATTCAGTCAATGGGCGATCTTCAGTTCACTCAAAAAGGTGACGACACCTTGCTTAAAGCCAATATCAACGGTGGCTTTAAGACAGTAGCAGTGCTGGAGGATGTCAATGCAAACACACTCTCTCAGCGACACTTCATCTTCTAAACTGTTCCAAGACGAAGGTAGAGGTCAGGTTACCTGACCTCTATGTTGACCAAGTTGGTCGTTGAACGGTATCTGCTTGTCGGCCCCGGGAACACTTCAAGCAGTGGATGTTGCCACTGCTACTTCCTCCAGCCCCAGCAAGAAAAGTACACCCCATTTACTGCAAATATATTGTTATGAAGATTACGGATTATCTGTTCCTGACAGGGCTTCTAGCCATCGTTGCTGCTACATCTCCAGCGATCGCTCAGACCTCAGAAACAGATACACCTGAACCGAACGTTGCCCCTCTGGCAGAAACAGGATCTGCCATCGATCTTCTCATTCCAGCACGGTTGGGAGTTGAATCTTCAACCTCCGGCGGCGGATTTGATGGGGTGACTCAATTGGAGGGGTTCATTCCGTTAAGGCAAGATCCAGGACAAAACCTTACCTTTCTTGTCCCTCGGTTTCTGCTAGATAATGACGGCAACATTGGCGGCAGTGTATTGCTGGGGCACCGGTTTTATTCCCCATCTCGCAACCGCATCTTTGGCGGTTATGCGGCATTCGATAGCCGCGAAACAAACAACAACACCTTTCATCAGTTAGGGTTGGGGTTGGAGAGTTTAGGCGAAACCTGGGATTTTCGCATTAATAGCTATATTCCCTTAGGAAACTCTCGTCAACTCGTTGATGAGCGGCGTTTAGACACCGGATTTGACCTTTCGAGCGGGTTTGAGGAAAACCTGCTTGTATTGTCGAGCCGTCGAGAGCAACAAATTACTCGCTTACACGAAGCCGCATTGTTTGGACTGGATGCCGAAGCGGGTGTAAAACTGGCCGAGTGGGATAACGGCGACGGCGACCTGCGGGGTTTCGGAGGGGTGTATTTTTACGATGCAGTCGGCACCGATAGTGCGTTGGGGTGGCGCTTACGTTTAGAAGGAAGACCAACCCAAAACCTAAGACTGGGCCTAATGCTGCAAGACGATGATATTTTTGGAACCAATGTTGTTCTCTCTGCTGGGTTAACCTGGCCAAGAGTGCGTCCAAGAGGGCCTATTACAGAAGTGGAAGATGTTCCAGCACGACTAGGCGAGCCTATTGTCCGCATTCCTACCATTCCCATTGATATTCAGCAAGAAACAGAGACGGTTGTTACTGAAGTAATTGAGCCATTGATGAACCCTGAAGAGGAGGAAGCCTATCGGTTTGTGCATGTGGCTCTGGGACGGCAGGCACAGGGCGACGGCACATTTGAACGTCCCTTTGGCACCATTCAGGAAGCATTGGATGATGCTCGCTCCGATGGAAACAACATTGTGTATGTTGATGGAGGCAGCAACCCAGATATCCCAGCATTTACTATCCCAAATCGAGTTCGAGTGCTTTCTCAAGGCCCAATCCAGTTTCTGGCTGGTTTGCCGTTTCCAGGTTTCGCAAATGCTCCAGCCCGGCTGCCCTTTTCTCCAGTTGTGAACTACAGAAATGGTATTCTAGTTCGCCTGCCATTTTCAGGAGATGGCAACTTGCCGCAAATTCGAGATACTGGAGCCACTGATCTAGTTACAATGGGCGATCGCACCGTACTGTCTGGATTTAGAATTACGGATGCTCCTGGCAATGCGATCGCGGCCAACCAGGTTGAAAATGTCGAGATTCGAGACAACATTATTACGAACGCAGGAGAACGAGGAATTTTCCTCAACGATGTTACAGAAAGTGTCGTTCTATTTGACAACACCATTACAGGCTCTCAGGGTGGTGCTGGTTCAGGACAAGGGATACTAATTCGTAACTCGAGTGAAGGTGATGTGGAAACCACCATTCAAAGACATCAGATTACAGATAATCGAATTGCCATTGAAGTTTCAGCCCTGGGGAATTTAACTCAGGAACTTGACTTGCAGCAAATTGTTGATGTTACTGATACAAATCTGCGTAACAGCAGTGAGCAGGCGCTACTGGCGACCGCCGACGGTTCAGCAAATCAACAAGTTTCGTTCAGTAATGGCACTGTTTTAAATAGCGGTGCAGAAGGAGTATTGCTTCGAGCCACTAACCGGGGTTCGCAGGAAATCACTCTGGAAGACAGTACCATTAGCGGCAGTGGCGGAGATGGGATTCGAGTGCAGTCGGGCACCTTCAATGGAACTTCTACGGCGGCTCAAGAAGTCTTTATTCGCAGAAATCAAATTCTTAACAATGGTGGTGATGGAATTTCGATCGAAAGTAATGAAGTTGCGGCTCAAGAATTGGCAATTGATGCCAATGTAATTCAAGGGAACGGTGGGGCTGGCATTCGTGGGGTAGCTAACAATTTAAGCTTCCAGGAATATGTTACAGACTCTGCTAATAGCTCTTCAGGAGTTAGCAATAACATCATTTCGGGGAATGGCGCTCAAGGTATTACTTTAACCACTAATGATTCTGCCACCCTGATCACAGATATTCAGGGAAATACCGTATCAGATAATACAACGGGCGGAAACCCAGAAGTAGAAGTTACCGCTACCGCCAATACAGCCGATGTCTGTGTAGTACTCGATGGGAATACCAGTGCGACAGGTTTTCGTTTGAACAACAACAGCGCTGGAACTCCAGGACTCTTTGAAGTTGGAGATTTGAGTACAATTTCACTCAGAAACGGTGGGGTCGTTTTCTTACAACCTGACGCCTCCACTTTCACTGATAAAGCAGGCTTTTCGTCATGCTTCAGGAATTAAGATGTTGGTTATGGCTAGGAATGTAGTGCTGAAGCAGAATTTTTGGCTACCGGGACATTAGACTCTTAAAACAGTCTCTAAGCGGATTTTGCACTACACTACCAAAAAACTTCTTGCATCACAGAAGCCGTTCAAACAGATCAAGACGATAGTGTTCTGCCCGATCGCCCCTTAAATGCTTGATTTGTGATGAGGGTAACGCGAGGAATGCATCGTGTACTTCATCTCCGCTCAGTGGATTGTCGTAATAATCGGCGTAGAGTGTCCAGTGAACCAACAGTAAATGGCCTCCCGGTTCCAGATGGTGCAGCATCAGTTGTTGTGCTTTCTGGAGGTCCTCCCAACACCAGTAGTACCCTACTTCTGACAATACCGTGAGATCAAACTGTTCGTTAGGGTAATCCTGGGGCACCTGCATGAGTTGGAAGTGAACGTGCGGCAAAGCCTGACACCGTACGATCGCCTTATTCTGCGCCTGTGCTGATACGTCCACCGAAAGCAGCGAATCACAGCGCTGAGCCAGCATTTCGGTTAGTACACCAATCGAGCCACCAATTTCAAAGGCAGAGCGATATCGCAATTTTGGAAGTGCTGCTAGCGTCGCGGCATATTTTTCTGCTTCGTACTCGCTGGTTTCAAACTTCCAAGGGTCAGGGTCGTTGCTGTAGAGAGAATCGAAATACTCCGGTGTGAGGGATGGTTGGGATGGATTCATTGAACATTCTCCAAATACATTTCCCAGGGACGAGCAAAATTTGCCAGCATCTCTGGCGTTAACTGAAACCCGTCTGGATCGTCATCAATCAAATTCGTGGTTTGGGAGCGGTAGGCGGCGATCGCCTGTTGCTTAGTCTCTAGCACCGCCTCAATATCCAGTCGCCATCCCACTACCTGCTCGAAGTTTGCAAGTTCCCCCTGCTGTTTCAAGTCCCAATCCCAAATAGGGTATTCAAGGATGCGCGGCGAATACGTGAGATTGTCTACTGCTGCGCGAACGATTTGCCACGTTGCCCGATGATCGGGATGTGGATCTGCCCGCCACGGCAAAAAAAGAGTGTTGGGCATTCGTGTGTTTAAGCAAGCGAGGCAATGAGTTATGGCGGCTTGAAATCCATTGGATACATCAGCCGGAACTGAGCCATCTTTTAGCCGTAGAAAGGTGGCCTCTGTTGGGCTGACTCCTAACACGGATAGCGCTGCTAATGTTTCCGCTTCGCGTAACGCCTGTAAGCGAGGAGCCGGATATTTGAGCGAACGAGGATGGGATAACGTGCCATCACTGATCACCAGAATATGCACTGAATAGCCTGATGCTCGCAGTAGGGCGATCGCCCCACCGCAACCCAGGGTTTCATCATCAGGATGCGGTGCAACAACTAACGCGGAACCAGCGATAGTACTCACCGACCGCAACGGCAACGCCGTAGGATTGAGTAGGGGGGATGAACTAATGCCTGGGGGATTCATAGCGCCACAGAGAATGAGCAGCGGTGGATTGAGATAAGGCGTACTGTCCTGCATTGGCGAGGGCTGCATCAAACACGGGTTGTCGCAAGTACAGCGTTAGATCTCGAATGATGCGCTCCATTGGATTGGGAGGAAGCAATCCACGAGTGCCAACCGAGCGTTCGCAAAGCTGCATCACCTCCATACATATCTGCTCAACGATCGTTCGCACCATATTGGCATAGGCGACGAGTTGGCTTGCCTGTTCATTGGGCTGGTCGGGATAGCCTGCAAACATGGGTGAATAGGCGCTCACCGCATCGGCTGCACCCCGCAACCAGAGATTGCCGCTTTCAATTGCGATCGCCATTCGCCCCAACCGTTCTTGCTGGTAGGGATCAGTGGTTCGGTTCAGGTCGCGCAAATACTGTCGAGTTGCATCAAACAGCGCCTCTGCACCACCTAACTGCACCGCAGCAAAGCGCATCACCCCAGCGGACAACCAGGGTTGCCGAAAATAATCCCCCGGTTGCCCGATGAGTGCATGGGGATCTAACTCAACGCCGCTGAAATCGACCTTAAAGCTGGCGGTTGCCCTCATGCCCGCAGGTTGCCACCATGACGGATCGCTAACCGTCGCAACGTCTTCCATTGGCACAATGCACATCTGCCAGGCACCGTCAGCCAATGGCCCATTCACAAAGGGACGATCGACAAAACCAGACCCAGAACAAAACGTTTTTGATCCGTTCAAACGGTACCGTCCATCCCCCAGGGGATGAACCGTTACGCCATCTTCGGCCTCCGCGTTCCACACACCAAAAATCCTGTGGCGATCGCGAGCATCGCTGGCGTAGGCTGCAATTTGATCAGGTGTGCCGAAGGTTTGAACAAGCTGCAACGCGTTGACATGTCCTTCGTACACTCGCCCCACGGCTAAATTACCGCGCCCAATTTGCTTCAGCAGCAGCAGCAGGTCGTGTGTTACCTCCGCGTTGATGCCTAATCCTAGCCCTCCCAGTTCCGGTTTTAGCGGTGCTGCTAACAAGCCCGATGCAGCAATTAGCTCAAATTCCTTGACTGGAAAAGCTCCGTTGTGGTCGATCGTACTGGCGTTTGCTGCACAAAACTCAGCAACCTCAGCCCCTCGAACAGAAACGTCAGCAATGGATAACTCGCTCTGTTGGCAAGTAGAACGAGTTGATGAGTGAGTAATAGGAACCACTATGTCTAGTCTTTTAAGTTGCTAGCAAAATATTGCCTCAGTATTGTTCCTTTAGGCATCTACCTTCTGGCAAACCTTAAGAAGGATGTTATGTTTTGTTAACGGAATGGTTCTTTTGTGTTTATTTGCAGCGGTTCTCAGATGAATAAACCACAACGAGCGAACCACCCAGGGCATCATCACAGTAAATACACCCGTTGATGATCTGGATTGGGGCTTGGTCAAGGCTTCTCTTGTCCGACATTGCTCCTGCATCAGAGGTTGAGTGCATAGTTGTCAGCCGGGTGTTAGAGCACTTCAGTCGAATCCATCAAGCACTTTCCATAATTTCCATCAAGAGACGGCCACACTTGAGGCTCCTGCACTCAGCAGCGATCGCGACAAATCCACTACGCCAAACGCCTCAACTTTAAAGCACAGCAGCAGAGGGGGACGTGATTTCATCCAACGCATTCAACAACCGATGAACTTCTTCCAGGGTGTTGTAGTGCGCCAACCCAATCCTGAGCAGGCCACCGCTCGACTCGACTCCTAATCGCTCCGTTAGATTTAACGCATAAAAATGACCGTTCCAGGTGAAGATACCGCGATCGCCCAACATGTGAGCCAATCGCTCAGGCGACTGTCCAGCGAACCGAATCGCCGCCGTGGGCGTACGCCAGGCGAACCGATCCGGATCGGTGATGCCATAGACGGTTAACCCCGAAATCTGCAATAACTGGGGCAGCAACTGCTCGAACAGCGATCGCTCATAGTCCTGGATGGCTTGCATCGCTGCCACCAGCGCCGCACGACGGCTGTAAGCGTCCGGCAAAACAGAACGTCCCAGGTCTGCTAGATAGTCGATCGCGGCGACCACCCCTGCCAACCCTTCATGATTTTGGGTGCCGCTTTCCCAGCGCGACGGACTTTCATCCGAAGCCGGACGCACCTTATAAGGCCGCAAACGAGTTAGATGCTGCCGCTTGCCATACAGCACGCCTACATGGGGGCCAAAAAATTTGTATGCAGAACAGGCCAAAAAATCGCAATCGAGAGTTCTCACGTCAATGGGCAGATGGGGCGCATAGTGAACCGCATCCACAAACACCATCGCCCCCACCGCACGGGCAAGCTGTATTACCTTCGCCACATCATTGATGCTACCGACCGCATTGGAGGCATAGCCCACAGCAACGAGCCGGGTTCGGTTATTGATCTGTCGCTCCAGATCAGCCATATCCAGAGTGCAATCTTCCACGTTGATATCAACCACGCGAATGACAACGCCTTGTTCCTCCAGCACCGACCAGGGCGTAACGTTGGCATCGTGATCCAGGCGAGTGACCACAATTTCATCACCGGGTTGCAGTTCACGCCCAATCGCCCGACTTAGGGCAAAGGTGAGCGTGGTCATGTTGGCACCAAACACCACTTCATCTCCATCACAGCCCAAGAAATCGGCGATCGCTTCCCGTGCTGCCACTAGCAGTTCATCCGTCCGGGCGCTGGTAGCAAAGGCACCGTGCGTGTTAGCGTTTGACGTGGTTAAATAATCCGCGATCGCATCGATCACCGACTGGGGTACCTGAGTTCCACCAGGGCCATCAAAGAACGTAACGGGCAGACCGTTGACAGTCTGCGAGAGGGCTGGAAACCGATCGCGAATCCAATTCAAGTTGAGAGATGCCATAACGCCATCCTGCTGTGATGAACATGGTATTGATACGTTCATATCCGCACCACATGAATTATAAAGTCAGGTTCCTGCTTGAAGAACTCAGCATGTGTTCAATTTAATGATCAATGATTCACCTGAGGTAATCCTGGACAGGTGAACACAAAGACATCTCGAACGCCTTCCTGGGGCGATCGCGCTTGAATGGGAGTCGTGAAGTGAAAAAACTGGCGATCGTTCACCAACAGCAGCTCACCCGGATTAAGCACTTTGGCAAATACCAGACTGCGATCCGACGCTTGATACAGGTGAGTTTCTCCACCATCAATGTTGTCTCGGTTAACGCAAACGATGCCCACCAGGTCAACCCCATCGCGGTGAATTCCTTCAGGAGCCGGATTTCCCAGATGGTGATCGGCTGTGATGCGAATTTGATGAACGCCCACTTCATTAGACGATGAACAGCGCTGACAGAATTCAAAAAACTCCAGAACGAGCATCTGAAAGTCTGAAAGTTGAATTAGCTCATCCTCTAATTCAAGATACTCTCGCGTCACATCACCCAGCAGCGGATTGTGAGCTTTGCTTTGAAAAAAGGCTGCATGAGGAAGCTGTACTAGATGGCCGTTAGAAATTTGAAAATGAGAAAACCGCCGAAATCGATAGTTTCCTTCTAAATAAGGATCGGCTGGCAGATGACTGAAGAAAGGAATGCAGTTGGAAACAGTAACGGAGTTAAGCCGTTCAAGCACATAATCAATCGTGCAATTAAATTCTTGAGATTTTGATAAGGCCAGCATAATGGTTGCCTCATTCCTTAACGCAACAACAACCCAGACCGAGATAGATGGCGTTTTCCTGTCTATTCTTGACCCATCCCAGCTAAAAAGCTGTAACGTTCACTGCTTTAAATCGACGTGTTAAGTCACCTTTCTGATCGCTCACTTTGAACGCAGAAATCAGTGTATCTCGATAGGATTAGTAGAAAATACAAAAGCAACGGCTCCTAGCCAGGATGCCGACTATCTAACCATTGTTTGATCATTAACTATCGTCCAGGTATACTTAGCCCCTTGCAGAGAAAGGCAATTAACCCAAACGGTGGCGCGATCGCCCATGTGTGTTTTCATCCACTATAGCTAATTCTTTCGCTTCATGGTTTAGCCGCATACTGTGCAATATATTGTGCGACATACTATATGACCTGGCATTGCAAGAACGCATTTGACATCTGCATTGAGATACAAAAACAATTCAGCCAAAGTGTCTAACCCCTGATCCCAGAAGTCTGAAAGGCCGTTTATCCTCTAATTGACTGATCTCTCCTCAACCTCAACAGAACTATCAGGAAAAAGCGTAAGTTTTTTATCAAATTCCCAACACTCCAATTTATTCAATTCAAAATAGAACTATAAAATCATCGCTGCAAGCCTATGGTCATCAATGGCCGCTGAGTAATGAACTTAAACATGGTATAGTTCCCGACTTACATTTTGCATAGATCGGGAATTTCCGTGATGGTTCCACAGCAAGTGAACTCATTGTCTTAGTATGTATCCCGCCATATTGCAGGATTCAAGTTTCAGCGTGAGGCTTGAGCATCAGTTTAGTCTTCTCTTTGAGAGGATGTCTGAGACGGATTCAATCGTCTGCATTCGCCTCCTACAGCCATTTTCATTCACCACACCCCAAATCCTATATCCCAAACCCATCTTGACGAGACTGTGGCTTACTCGATTGAGAACTGCTGTAGGAGGCGGTTCGAGTTGGGCTTAGTACTTCTCAGTCCTCTTAATGACGGTAGAAGCTAAATGAACAGTCCTATCGTCCACACTAAGGCAGCAACACACCAGGTTAGATATACTACTAAGTAAGCACGATACGTTTTTAAGCATTACACCGCTCCCCACATCACCACAGGACTACAACTCTTGTAGTCCGCCCAATCGTAGTGCCAAATAAAACGTTGCCTATCAGGGTTTCAAACTACAGCCACGTCTTTTGTAATGACTCAATCCCACAGCAGGATAGAACCTATTTGGAGAGAAACACAATGAAACACGTTGAAGGAACCTTTAAAGGGTTTGGAGATCTCAACCTTTACTGTCAAAGCTGGTATCCCACTAATCAAACGCAGGCATCCGTAGTCATGGTTCACGGCCTGGGGGGGCACAGTGATCTGTTCAATCCTGCGGTGGACTACCTGGTTGTCCAGGGTTATGAAGTTCACACCTTTGATTTGCGGGGGCATGGACGCTCTCCGGGTCAACGAGGTCACATCAACACATGGGCAGAGTTTCGGGAAGATTTACGCGCATTTTTGCAGCAAATTTATCAACAGCGATCGGGATATCCCTGCTTCTTGTGGGGGCACAGTTTGGGAGGGACGATCGCCCTGGACTATGCGTTGCGATCGCCTCAATGCCTGCAAGGCTTGATTGTGTCAGCTCCAGCATTAGGAAAAGTATGCATCTCGCCAGTCAAATTGGCAGTGGGACGGCTGCTTTCACGCACGTTGCCGCGATTTAGCCTCAAGTTAGGTATTCGCAACGATTTGTGTTCCCGCGATCCAGAAATATGCGCTCTATACCTCAAAGATGCGTTGCGCCATGAATATGGCAGTGCCCGACTGGCAACCGAGTTCTTTGCCACAGTCGATTGGATCTACAAACACGCCTCTGACTTGCAAATTCCGTTGCTGCTGCTTCACGGCAGTGCAGATCAAGTCACCTTTCCAGAGGAGAGCCGCGTCTTCTTTCAACAAATCATGTTTCCAGACAAAGAGCATCGTGAGTACCCAGGACACTATCACGATCTATATATTGACCTGGAATATCAAGGGATTTTAGCAGACATGGAAGACTGGTTTGAGCGGCATTCGCAATCAGCAACCACGAGCCAATCTTCTACATTTTGCATACCGTAACCTCGACCAAACTGGGGTGACGAGCTGCCATCACAAAGCAGATTTTATCCTTCAAAGCGACAGCCATTGCAGTAGAAATAGAGCGAGCAAACCGGGAACGGTGAGATCATTTCACTTGTCGTCCTCTTGCTATTGTTCTATTCATAGCACTCGGCTGTTTAATATTGAGCGCCCCAGGGGCTGAACGAATGAGGCAGTGTTCAAGAGCATTCGGTTAATAAACGTTACATGAAAAGCTCTCTACCTGCGAAATAGTTATCAATCTACTGCCACTTCTCATGAAAAATGGCGGGTGCCGCGAGCAACTTCTCAGATTGTTCAAGAAATGTATAAAAATCAACAGGTTTCGGTTTGGCTAGTTATACTAATTATTATCTGAAAAACAATTACAAAGACAGTTCAGCATCACGATGCCTCTGTCTTGAAGCGTATAGAAACTTCTGTTAATCGCTACTCCGTTGGAGATACTAACCACTCATCAAGGTTCCAGTATCAGAAGACAATATCTACGTTATCTACTGATACTTGCAGTTCAGTTCTCTGAGAGTTAAATTCGCATCTGACCTCAGCCAACCCAGAGCAACTATCTGGCATTTGAAAGCAATCTCATCAATGTTAGTCCTTGAGTAATATTACTCTCTCAAGGGGTCAACATTTTCAATCATGATTGCTTCAAAGAACTGAAAATCAACTGCTCATGATAATAGAGAGTTCGCTCTCTTTGTCAGCAAGCATGTGTTGAAGAGTTGAAGAGGTTGTCCTTTCTATAAATCAGCAGTTTGGAAACCAGCAGTTTATAGACCAATGGTTTGCAGGCCAATGGTTTGTAGAAACGTTATTCAGATCCATCTACAAAAGCTTTGTTAACGCACCTTTCGCCCTATTAGAAAGATGTTGCATGTTAAAAAAATTCACCAGGCTCCCTTAAACTCTGGAGAGATGTTTTTGGGACGGACATTACCTTCATTGCTAGACGAAGCGTGCGATCGCACCCAAAACGATCGCGCCTTTCATCAATGGACAGAAACGGGTTGGCAAACTCTCTCGAATCAAGCGTTTCAGACTGCCGTTGAAGCCACCGCATTGGGGCTATTAGCCATCGGGTTAGAGAAGGGCGATCGCGCTGCCCTCCTGATGCATAGCGATCTAAATTTTTGTATAGCTGATATGGGGTGCCTCTTCGCGCACCTGATTGATGTGCCCATTGACTTAACCCAAACGCTTGAGCATATCATTTTTGTCCTCAAACATAGCGAAGCCAAAGCGCTGATTGTTTCCAACTTAGACTTGCTAACCCAAATCACTCCCTACATTGGGGATAGTCCCGATCTGCATCACATTATTGTCATTAATGTGCCAGCCGACTGGCGACAAACGCACGTCCCTGAAGCAGCAGTATCCCAATCGCAACGGCTGGTGTCTCCATTGCATAGTACAGGACAGGAGCCGAGCTATAGCGAAGCCATTCCTGAATCAGCCTGTTTAGACATCCCGATGGTTCTCCATCCAGCCCATGCAGAACCTTTTCAGTCCCATGTCCCTCAGTGCGTTCAGGTTTTTTCACTAAAAGAGATCCAAACCAAGGGAGAATCTCAACGGTCAGACACACGCTTACAACACCTGCGAACCTCCCTGGCACCCAGTCAACTGGCAACCATTATCTATATTCCTGACCCCAATGGACAACTGGAGGGGGTCATGCTGACCCACGAAAATCTCTCGGCCAATGCCCTCACCGCGTTTTCGGGTCTACCAGATTTGCAGCGAGGATCACAAGATGCGGTGCTGTCGTTTCTGCCGTTAAATCATGTTCTGGCTCGTTGCCTGCTGTATGGACATATTAACTATGGTCATAGCA
Source organism: Oculatella sp. LEGE 06141 (assembly GCF_015207605.1). Taxonomy (GTDB): domain Bacteria; phylum Cyanobacteriota; class Cyanobacteriia; order Elainellales; family Elainellaceae; genus Oculatella. The sequence goes on along the minus strand of NZ_JADEWO010000016.1, from coordinate 108,255 downwards.
TTTACTTTTCGACACCCAACCGGGTCATGAAACACTTGCAGGACGTGCAGCCTACAATTCTGGTAACGGTGCCGCTCCTGGTAGAGAAGGTCTATAGCAAAATTCTAGAAAAAGGAAACAAACCATCCCCCAGTTTGTCTTTCTCTGCTCCGGTGGTTGCAGGGCTGCTGTTTCCGCGTTCCTTGTTTCAACTACCGCAAATTGCCCTGACTCACATGGTGTTTCAATGGGCATTAAAGTTAGCGAAGCAGTATGAACTGGGACGACAACCCAAAGGACTGTATGCCCTGCGGCTCAAGGTAGCAGATTGGTTGGTGCTATCTAAGTGGCGTGCTGTTTTTGGCGGTCGCCTCAAGTACCTGATCTGTGGAGGTGCCGCTTTGAACGCTGAACTTGCCAATGTGTTTGCAGCGGCAGGAGTCACGATTCTACAAGGGTATGGCTTAACCCAGGCCAGTGCGGTGGTTGCGTGCAATCGGGGTCGCTTTAACCGAGCCGGAACGGTGGGAGTGCCAATCGCAGGCGTTGAAGTGGCGATCGCAGCGGATGATGAAATTCTGGTACGAGGGCCATACATCACCCCTGGTTACTACAAAAACCCCGAAGCCACGCGCGAGGCTATTGATCAGCAGGGCTGGTTTCATACGGGCGATTTAGGTGCCTTCACAGCCGATGGGTTTCTCAAAATCACGGGCTTAAAAAAAGCGTTGTTCAAACTTTCCACCGGAAAGTACATCGTGCCCCAACCGATTGAGGCACGGCTGAAACAATCTAGCTTTGTATCCCAGGCGATCGCCGTGGGTTCAGAACGCAAGTTTTGCGCCCTGTTAATCATTCCAAATATGAGCGCTCTACACACCTATGCCCTGGGAATCGGGCTAGATTTGCCCAACGAGGCACTGCTCAAACACCCCTGCATCATTGCCCTGTATCAATCATTGGTCACCGCCGCCAATTGTCGTTTACCGTATTGGGCGACAGTTAAACGATTTCGGCTACTGGATGCCCCTTTCACGGTGGACAACGGGCTACTGATATCAAATCACCAGATCAATCGCGCCAATGTCCTCAAGACGTTTGCCAATGAAATTGATGCCCTATATCAGGACGCTGGAACTCGACGAGTTGGAGAGAGTAGGGAAACGAATCTAGGGGCAGACCATCCTGTTTCTAGCGTCTCCTCCGCTGTGATTTGTCCGCCAACACCAGAGTCATCCTGTCCAGCCTTTGCCCAATCCCTCAATCCACGCTTAACCAACTAACTCCTGGGAGGGTTTTAGAACCATGTTTAAACCGTTCCGAACCGCCGCTGTTCTTGGGGCTGGGGTTATGGGAACCCAGATTGCCGCCCACCTGGCTAATGCAGGTCTAACGGTTCATTTGCTAGATTTACCAGCCAGGTCGGGCAACAAAAACGGTCTGGTAGAAGCGTCCTTTAAAAAGGCGCTAAAGATGTCTCCACCCATCTTTTTTACAGAAAAGATAGCCCGTCGCGTGATTCTGGGGAACTTTGACGAGCATTTTGATCGCCTTGCCCATGTAGATTGGGTCATTGAAGCGATCGTTGAAAATTTAGAGATTAAGCAGCAGCTCATGCAGCAGTTGGCGGAGGTCATTCGTGAGGATGCGATCGTCTCCACTAATACCAGCGGGTTGCCCATCCATGCGATCGCTCAGGGTCAGCCAGACTCGTTCCGTAAACGGTTTTTGGGAACTCACTTTTTCAACCCTCCCCGCTATCTCAAGTTACTGGAACTCATTCCCACCCCTGATACCGATCCGGGAGTTGTGGAACGGATGCGGTGGTTTGGAGCGATACATCTAGGCAAGGGGGTTGTCATTGCCAAAGATACTCCCAATTTCATTGGCAACCGGATTGGCATGTATGCCACGATGCTGGGGCTGCGAGCCTGGACAGAGCAGGGCTACACCATTGAGGAAATTGATACCCTGACCGGAACCCTGGCAGGACGACCCAAATCGGCCACCTTTCGCACGGCCGATCTGGTAGGGCTGGATACCTTGATGTATGTAGCAAAGAACCTCTATCCGGCTATTCCTGAGGATGACGGTCGAGAGATGTTCCGAGTGCCGGATGTGCTGGGTAAGTTGGTGGCAACCGGAACGCTGGGAGCCAAAACGGGGCAAGGATTTTACAAAAAACAAAAGGGACAGATTCTCTCTCTTAATCCTGAAACATTGGACTATGAACCCGCCAAACCAATGAATCTGGGAGACATCGAAGCGATCGGCAAATTCCCCGATCTGCGCGATCGCCTCCATGCTCTGTACCATGATTCTGGTCGCGCCGGAGCCTTCTTCCGCCAAACCACGTTAGATCTACTCAACTACAGCGCCCGTCGCCTTCCCGAAATTGCAGATAGCCCTGCTGATATCGATCGCGCTATGCGCTGGGGCTTTGGCTGGGATTTAGGCCCCTTTGAACTGTGGGATGCGTTGGGGTTTGGCAGGGTATTGGATGATATGAAAGCGGCAGGGGTTGCAGTGCCCGTTTGGATAGAGGCGATGCAGCAGAATGGGGCAACCCATTTTTACCTGAGCGATCGCCATGTTTATCAGCCCAATCGGGGCTATGCGTCTGTTGCCGTTTCCGACCAAGAAATTAACCTGGCCGAACTAAAAGCAGACCCGCACCGCACCCTATGGCAAAACTCAGAAGCGGCTCTGCTGGATCTGGGGGATGGGGTTGTGCTGTACGAGTTTCGCTCCAAAGGCAATACCCTGAGCCTCAATGTGGTGGATGGGTTGGTTGAAGTTCTGGATATGCTAGACACTCAGGACTTCAAGGGATTGGTGATTGGCAACGGCAGCGCCCATTTCTCTGGAGGAGCAAACCTGGCTGAAATGGGGGCAATGGCGCAGTCCGGCAATTTTGAGGGTCTGGCTGATTTAATTGTCACCTTTCAATCGTTGCTCCAGCGGATTCGCTACGCCTCTAAACCCATCGTGGCAGCGATTCAAGGACGCGCTTTGGGGGGCGGCTGCGAACTGGTGATGGCCTGTCCCCAGGTTGTAGCCGCCGCAGAAACCTACATTGGTTTGGTTGAAGTGGGGGTTGGCTTAATTCCCGGTGCAGGCGGCATTATGCGAATGGTGGCGCGAGTCGCTGAACGAGCGGCCAATGAAACACCCAGTCAGGTGCAGCCCCTTCTACAATCGGCATTTGAAACCATTGCTATGGCGAAGGTGTCGAGCAGCGCTCACGAAGCGCAGACCATTGGATTTCTGCCCTGCACCACCCGGATTTTGATGAATGGCGATCGCCGCCTAGCCGTTGCCAAAGCGGAGGTGCTGCACCTCGATCGGGTGGGCTACACTCCACCCCCAGAGCAAACCGCCATTATGGTGCTGGGTCGTCCGGCCAGAGCCGTGTTAGAGAACGTTGCTAATGTCTTCCAGCAGGGCGGTTTTGCCAGTGAGTACGATCGCTACCTGGCAGGCAAGCTGGCCTATGTCATGACCGGAGGCGAGTTAACCGCACCGGCGTTGGTTCACGAAGATTACCTGCTGCAACTGGAGCGAGAAACCTTCTTGCCTCTCTTGAGCCAGCCCAAAACGCAGGAACGAATTATTCACATGCTGAAAACCAAAAAGCCATTACGAAATTAAATTCAGGCTGTAGCGGTTGAAGTTTAGAGGATGTTTTAAAGGTCTAGTTTGTACCCAACACCCGTAGGGGCGTAGCATTCGGCCAATACTTTTGGGTCTATTTCAAAGGCTATCGCCGAATGCTACGCCCTTACAGAAGACATTTGCTTTTCAAACCTCATCGAGTCGGAACGGATTTTAAATCGGTTCAGGCATCTATCTCTACAATTCAACCTTCAAAATTGGCATTGAGGAAGACACCCATGAAAGATGCGTACATTGTTAGCAGCATTCGAACGGCGGTTGGAAAAGCGCCACGCGGCACCCTGCACACCATGCGTCCTGATGACATGGGAGCGATCGCCGTTAAGGAAGCCATTGGTCGGGTAAACGGTCTGGAGCCAGAGCAGATTGATGACATTATTATGGGCTGTGCCTTTCCAGAAGCAGAACAGGGCTTTAATTTAGGCCGGATCATTGCTCAACGGGCAGGCTTACCCGACTCGGTGGCAGGCAGCACTGTGAATCGCTTCTGCGCCTCTGGATTGCAAACGATCGCAATGGCATCCCAGGCAATTGAAACAGGACAGGCGGAGGTGATGGTGGCGGGAGGAGCCGAATCCATGAGCTTGATTCCAATGGGCGGACATGCGATCGCGCCTAACCCCGATTTAGTTGCAGCCGTTCCCCAGGTGTATTGCACCATGGGCCTAACCGCCGAAAACGTAGCGCAGCAGTATCAGGTGTCGCGGGAAGACCAGGATGCCTTTGCGCTGCGATCGCACCAACGGGCACTGGATGCGATTCAGGCAGGACGATTTGCAGAAGAGACGGTTCCTATCCCGGTTCACGAAACGCTGTATAGGGATGGCAAAACTCAGACCCATGAAACGATGCTGCAAGCGGATGAAGGCCCCCGTTCTGATACCAGCCTGGAAGCGCTGGCTAAGCTACCGGCGGTCTTTCGGTTGGGGGGCACCGTCACGGCTGGCAACTCCTCCCAAATGTCGGATGGAGCAGCGGCAACGGTCGTGGTCAGCAAGCGCATGGTGGAGGAGCTTGGGGTGCAGCCAATGGGACGGTTGCTGGGGTTTGCGGTTGCAGGAGTGCCGCCCGAAATCATGGGGATTGGCCCCGTAGCCGCCATCCCCAAGGTACTGCATCAGGTGGGTTTAACCTTGGATGATATTGGACTGATTGAACTAAATGAAGCCTTTGCGGCTCAGTCATTGGCGGTCATCCGCAAACTCAACCTCAATCAAGACATTGTCAATGTCAACGGAGGCGCGATCGCTCTGGGGCATCCTCTGGGAATGACAGGGGCAAAACTGACGGCCACTTTATTACACGAAATGAAACGGCGCGGCATCCGCTATGGGCTAGTCACCATGTGTGTTGGGGGCGGCATGGGTGCAGCCGGAGTGTTCGAGAATTTGATGCGTTAGCCATCATTGACGCTTACCCCAACGGCGAGGGGCGCTCCCTTACATAACACTTGCATGGGTTTGGTGAACTATCATGATTTCTGTTCCAGTTGCGATCGCGCTTCCGAGTCTGCTCCTCTTCCTGCTGTTGTTTGGCTATCTCGGCGTGCCGCTATGGTTGTGGTCATTATATTTGGCGGCTGTGCTGTGGGCGATCAATTGTCCCCTGGGGGGATGGATTGTCTTTGCCATTCTGGCGCTCATCTTGAATGTTCCACCGCTGCGGCGCTCACTGCTCACAGCACCGATCATGAAAGGAATTCAAGCCCTCAAGCTGCTGCCCAGCATTTCCGAAACAGAGCGGGCGGCGATCGATGCAGGAACCGTGTGGGTAGATGGGGAATTCTTTTCGGGTGCGCCTAACCTGAACCGCCTGATCAACGAACCCTACCCTGAGGTGAATCCTGAAATTCAAGCCTTTCTGGACGGGCCAGTGGAACAGGTTTGCCGCATGGCAACCGACTGGGAGATCCAGCGTCGCAAAGATCTGCCGCCAGAGGTTTGGGCGTATCTTAAGCAAGAACGCTTTTTTGGCATGATGATTCCCAAAGCCTATGGCGGACTGGAGTTCTCTAACCTGGCCTACAGTGCGGTGATGGTGAAGTTAGCCTCGCGATCGTTCACCCATACGGCAACGGTGGGTGTAACCAACTCCCTTGGCCCCGCCAAACTGCTGTTGAGCTATGGCACCCAGGCTCAAAAGGACTACTACTTGCCGCGACTGGCGCGTGGAGAGGAAATTCCCTGCTTTGCGCTCACCGAACCCAACGCTGGCTCCGATGCCGCCAGTATCACCTCAGAGGGCGTAGTGTTTCAAGGAAACGATGGCCAGCTTTACCTGCGCTTAAATTTCCGCAAACGTTACATTACCCTGGGTGCGATCGCCACATTAATTGGGCTGGCCTTCAAGCTTCGCGACCCCGATAACCTGCTGGGTCACGGTACCAACCTGGGGATTACCTGTGCCCTGATTCCAGCCAGTACTCCTGGTGTGGTGCTGGGAAAACGGCATGATCCAATGGGCGTACCGTTCTACAATTCTCCGATTGAAGGCCACGATGTCATCATTTCGGTTGAGCAAATCATCGGTGGTGCAGAACAGGCCGGCCAGGGATGGAAGATGCTGATGCAAGCGCTGGCCGCTGGTCGGGGTATCAGTTTCCCGGCCACCTGCACTGGTGTTGCCAAACTCGTTGCGCGGGTAACGGGTGCCCATGCCACTGTACGACGACAGTTTGGCCTTTCCATTGGGCGATTTGAAGGGGTTGAAGAACCACTGGCTCGCATTGCTGGGCTAACGTACCTGATGGAAGCGGCGCGCATCTACACCTGTGGTGCCGTGGATAACGGTGAGAAGCCGTCTGTGGTCTCGGCGATCGCCAAATATCACTTCACGGAACTCACCCGCAAACTGACGACAGACGGCATGGACATCCTGGGCGGATCGGGAATCTGTCGTGGGCCAAGAAACCTGCTGGCAAATATCTATACCGCAATGCCCATTACCATCACCGTCGAAGGAGCCAATATCCTCACCCGCACCATGATGATTTTTGGACAGGGGGTAATTCGCTGCCATCCCTATGTTTATCAAGAAGTTCAGGCGTTAAGCCAGGGAGACGCGATCGCCTTTGACCATGCCTTCTGGCATCACCTGGGGTTAACGGTGCGAAATGGATTTCGAGCCGTCTTGCTCAGTCTGTCTCGCGGCTATTTTGCCCGTCCGCGCTCCGGTTCCACCGCGCAATATCACCGCAAACTGGCCTGGGCTTCTGCAACCTTTGCCGTTTTGACGGATCTGGCTTTGCTTGGCTTTGGCGGCAGCTTAAAACGCCGAGAAACCCTCACCGGACGATTTGCAGATGCGTTGTCGTGGATGTATTTGGGCACAGCAACCCTGCGGCGGTTTGAGGCAGAAGGACGCAATCCGCAGGACTTACCCCTGGTTCACTGGGCAATGCAATATGCCTTTGCCCAAATTCAGCAAGCGTTTGAAGGGATTTTCAACAATTTTTCCGTTCCACTGTTAGGTGCCATCCTGCGCGGGCCGGTGGCGGCATGGTGGCGGCTCAATCCCATTGGCACTCTCCCGTCCGACGAGTTAGGCAGTCACATTGCTCAACTGATTCAGGTACCTGGAGCAGGACGCGATCGCCTGACGGCTGGCATTTACCTTCCCTCCCATCCCGATGAAGCACTGGGACGGTTAGAACACGCGCTAAATTTGTCTGTTCAGGCAGAGAGCATCCTTAAAACGATTAAAGCAGCCAGCCGTACCGGGCAATTACCCCAGGCCAAACCCGATCAACTGATTGAAGTTGCCTTGACCGCTGGAATCATCACCCAGGAAGAGGCAACACTAGCTCGCGCCGCAGAGTTCGCACGCAACGATGCGATTCAAGTTGATGCGTTTACCCTGGAAGAGTACCAAAACGGTAGCTCACCCAGTTCTTCAGTGGTGAAGGAGTACGTGGCCATCAGCTAACTCCCTGACGTAATTGAACCGCAACCGTAGCTAAAGGAGATAAAGGGGTAGAAGTGGGCATAACGCTACACCGCCCACGGCCAGATCTATACCTGTCCCTTTGCGCTGCCAATCCCGGCTCAAATGCACACCTGCCAGCAGACCTACTCTCAGCAGCAGCGGAAGTGGTTGCAAGACTTGATCCAGCGAGAGCTGGAGGATGATCAGCAGATTTGTATCAAGATGAGTGGGCGATCGCCCCACGGCCTTGAAGAGGCTTTACCATCCATGCTGCATCACAAACTGACGACGCGAATAGCATAGAAGCCCCAAACAAGCGCCCGATGATCAGCAGTTATTTCGCTGTCTGGAACACTGGGGGGCAATCATCACCAGTTGAGTCTTGCCCCACGGAACTATTCCCTAGCACAATCCTGAAACGAGTTTTGTCCAGTGTTGCTGAAGCCTCGTACGAATTCGCCCTTCAAATGCTTGCACCTGGGTAATTTGCAGCGAAAATCAAGCAACAAATAACACACTACAATTCATCCGCTTAAGTAAAAGAAGCGGATAGTTTCGACGATCTAACCCAATCGGTACTGAGATCAGCTTGGTAAAACCGTATCAAATCTTTAAACAAAGACGAACTTGCCTCAAAGCATGAACGCTTGATGAAATCTGGTACTCCATCCGGATTCGGCAACCACGACAGTGGATTAGCAAATGAAGTCTGCATAAAGCTGGAGTCAAATTCTAGCCGCCAGTTCTGCCGACATGGCACAATCTGGACGATACTTTTCCCATTCTTTATCGAAACGGCTAGAGAAAACACGTATCAGAGTAATCCCTTTTGAATGAACTGTGATAAAGACCAAACCCAACAGCCTGCATCAGGGAACTCTTATTCTCTGGATGACTCTCTTCATACTGAGTTGCTCAGTCGTTTGCTAACGGTTGCCAATGATTGAGCAGATGCATGAATTGATCATTCTGGCTGATTCAGATGATATCAACAGGGGATCGAGTATCAATTTGTTGGTATTTTTTGTGATCACCCATGCGATCGCTGTTTAGAGTCTATCCGGCACATTCAATCCATTCACCTGGCCTTCTTGAACTGGATCATACGCCTTAACCAGGTTGTTTTCCCAGGCACGCCCACCCCTACTGCATCAATTTAGTCTCCGATGAAGCACTTTCTTAGACCCATCGGGCATTGTCTCACGACTGCCGTTGTTACCTCTGCGATTCTCGAAGCGTTTACTCTACCGGCTCTGCCAACCTCCGACCCGCCTTCTTCCTCCCAGGCCGCAGACAGCAACGAGTTAGATAGTCAGGCTGCAACACCCGCTCAATCGACCCCCACACCTGCGCCGATTGCATCCCCTGAGACGACTGCTTCAGTTGCGGCATCGGCCAGTGTTAGCACTCCTCTCGCTGCCACACCCGACAAACCACAACCCAAGACTAACCAACCCCAGGCTGGAGGGGTTCCCTCTTCAGAGGCAAGTTCAGCCGCCTTATCGATTTTGGCACCGCTGACGACCCCCTCCACCGCGATCGCTCCCTCCCAGCCTCAGCCTGATGTCGAGTCATCCACGCCATTAACCAGGGTTACTCCTTCCCCTGCGGCCAGTCCCGCTGCTTCAGAGAATGCGGTTGGCGCAACGAATCCTGATGCGGCAAGAACAGCTCCAACGGTTGCGCCATCACCCGCTGTGCCTGCAGCCGGTGAAGTGCCGCTCTCAGACGAGGCGCTAGCCGCAGCAAGGCAAGTGGTAGCGAATGAACTGGCAACCCTGGTAGAGCGCGATCGCCCTGCCCGCGAGGAACAGCTCAGACGCAATTTGGTGGTATCGGCGCTGCTCTATGCTCAACTCGGCCAGTTTGATGTGGCACGGCAGACAGCTCAGCATCCAGCATTACCACCCGAAACGCAGGCTGAAACGCTAGCCAAGATTGACAAGATTGAGGCAAAGCAGCAGGAAACGGTACCAGAGGTTGATCCAACCGTTGATTCTACTGGTGAAGCGGTCGCCCTTAACTCAACTCAGCCAATTGTCGTTCCCAGACAATGGACAGCCTCTCGCACCCCTACCTTTGTTAGCCCGGTGTTAAGCGATCGCTGCCTGCCGCGCGTGCTGGTTGACCGCTCATCGTCGGATGAAGCGATCGCCAAACCTGCGGTGGCAACGGCAGTGCAGCCAATTAACATTGGCAAGCAGTTTGCCGCGATGCTGGTTGGCTCCACTGCCCCAGGAGAGCCTGATACACTAGCTCAAACAGTCAGCCTGACCCAAGCGGCAGGTGAGAATGAGTCGGCGTTGGTGGCGGCTGTCGAAGCCACTGATCGTCGTGACCTTAAATCCGATGCGTCACAGTCCGATGCGTCAAATATAGAGAAGACCGCATCCGCACCATCGGTGGACTTTAAGCTCGATCGCGCCGTTGGCTCAGCGTTAAGTAAATCTTTGAACAAGGTAGGCGTTGCATCCTCAGTGGGCGTACCCATTGCGGTTCAATCTGCATTTGACTGGTGGACTTATCTGGCAAAAGGGGAAGAGGTTTCTCAGCAGCTATACGCAATTGCCAAGGAAACCAGTGCCGAGTCTGAAGCGATCGCCCTTGATGACACCGTTCTTGGCGATCGCTCCCTCGTCTCTGCCCTGGAACAACACCTGCCCAAGGCCGCTAATAAAGCGGGAGTGGCGAAAGCTCAAACGGTGGCGCTGGCACAATCCGCCACCCCAGATAAAGCGGCACCGGAAGGCTGCGCTGGAGTGCAGCCGATTTATTACAATCCGGCCTTCAGCGTTGATACCGCAGCGTTGCAACATTCGCGCTGGGGTAGAATTAGCTTCCCCTTAGCAATTCCGGCGGCCATTACCTCTGCCTTTGGTTGGCGCATTCACCCCATTTCGGGCGATCGCCGCTTCCATGCCGGGATTGACATTGGCGCTCCTACCGGAACCCCTGTGCTGGCGGCTCTGCCCGGTCGGGTCGTTGCGGCAGACTACATGGGTGGATATGGTCTGGCTGTAATTGTTGAAAACAGCGAAACCGCTCAGCGCAATGTCTATGCCCACCTGTCTGGAATTGCCGTGCAACCCGGAATGGTATTGCAACAAGGGACTGTGCTTGGCTTTGTGGGCAGCACGGGCAACTCGACCGGGCCTCACCTCCACTTTGAAACGCAGGTGCTAACCAGCAATGGCTGGGTTGCGATCGATCCCCTGGCAGTTGCCGCAGGTGTTACGGTCAGCCAGGGCAACTAAACAGAGGTATAAAGACATCTGAGCGACTGCTGTAGGGGCAATGCAATGCATTGCCCCTACAAACGTTGTGTATTTTTCAGCCCTACCGGATAGGCTTCCCTGTTTCTACTTCAGCAGCACATCAATCGGCTGCAACGGTTCTGGCTCACTTCAGCAACGATTCGAGAGAAGCGCAGTTGCCGCAACATCAGCCGATCGCAGCAGCTTGTTCAAGCGCACATGATCCCATCTCTACCATCGCTACACTGCCATACGATACCCGTACGTTGGGTAGCAAAGCTTTAGAAGAACGAAAAAACAGGGATTTTGCTGCCGTCTACCGCAATTGCAGCAACGAAGAAGTATTAATTTTAGCTGCACGATACCGTTAAATCTACGGCAATGTGACAAAACAAGGGAAGCATACAAATTAAATATTGATTTTACTTTCATTACTTCCTTCCAATCGCTAGTCAGTGTCACCTATATGTCCTATCGCGAGCATTTGCTTCACCAGCTCACCAATCGTATTCGTCAATCGTTAGAATTGCCAGAAATTTTGGCAACGGCTGTACAAGAAATTCGGTCTTTTTTAGAGATCGATCGCGTTAAAATCTACCGATTTGACACCGATAGCAGCGGAGAAGTAATTGCAGAGTCGATCGACGGCACCCGCCTGCCGTCTCTGCTCAATTTAAGATTTCCAGCAGAGGATATTCCGCTTCATGCAAGAGAGCTGTTTCTCAAGGCTCGCCAACGGGTGATTGTTGACGTAGGCATTCAACGCAGAACACTTCATTTGTTGGACTGCCCCGAAACGGGAGAAAGTTTGCTGGTTAACGACGTTCGCTACGCTGCCGTTGACCCATGCCATGCTCAATACTTGACCGCAATGGGAGTCGTTGCTTCGCTTACTGTGCCGATTTTGCATCAAAACCAGCTCTGGGGGCTGTTGGTGGCTCATCACTCCGAAACGCATCCCTTTTCGGAACGGGAACTTCAAATTGTGCAACTGCTGATTGATCAAGTTTCAATCGCGATCGCTCAAGCCAATCTGTTGTCTCAGGCGTGGCAGCAAGCCCACCACGAGGCTACCGTCAATCAAATCAGCAGTTTGCTGCACTGCCCGCTGAACATTGCCCAAATTCGGCAGGGGGTACTGGATGCAGCCGTTACAGCACTACGTGGTTCTGGCGGCAGGCTTTATATCGTGGCCGAACCCACTGGAGAACCCGCTCAACTGTACGTGGTCGGTGAACAACCGACTCAGTCGCTCATTGAAGAACAGCATTTATGGCGGCAAATGGCACGCTGGTACGCGAGTACAGATGCCGTTGAGTTGATGCAAACGGAATTGGAGGAAACGGCACCGCCCAATTCGGTTGCGGTTTTGTTTGAACAAGAGACGCGATCGCTCCGAGAAACATTGCTGATGCAGCACCAGACCGACTGGAATTTGCACGGGTCACCCTGTCTTTATACGCTTCCTTTTCTGCGCCAGCACCCTCAGCTTTATCCAATTGCCGCCGCCTTTGAAACGACTCCGATTCGGGCGATCGCTATTATCCCGCTGCATTTTCACAACCAGTTTGTTGGCTGTTTAAGCATTTTTCGGAACGGCTATGATACCGAAATTGTTTGGGCAGGTCGTCGCGATCGCGACGAGCGCAACCAGAGGCCAAGAGCCTCATTTGAAGCATGGCGAGAGCTAAAAGCCGACCAATCTCCGGTGTGGCAAGTAGATGAAATCAAGCTAGCGCAATCTATTGGGCTGCACCTTTATATGTCTGTGACGCAAAAGCGGGTCGAATCGATGATTCGCTATCAGGCATCGCACGATGCCCTGACCAATTTGCCCAATCGGCTCTTGTTCGACGAACAGCTCTCCCTGGCGCTTGTCAATGCTAAACAACGGGATGAAATGGTGGGGGTGGCTTTTCTCGATCTCGATCGGTTCAAGGCTGTCAACGATACCTTGGGGCACGCTACAGGTGACCAGCTTCTGCGGCAAGTGGCCGAACGAGTGCAGCACTGTCTCCGCGAAGGGGATGCGATCGCCCGTTGGGGTGGCGACGAGTTCACTCTGCTATTGCCGCATTTGAAGTCTGCTGAAGACGTGACGCGAATCTCACAACGCATCCTGAGTCGTCTTAACACGCCCTTCTGGGTAGAAGAGCAAGAGCTGTATATTACGGCCAGTTTAGGAATTGCGCTCAGCCCCTACGATGGCGATGATGCCGAAACCCTGTTGAAACATGCAGATGCCGCCATGTATCAAGCTAAACAACAGGGCAAAAACAACTATCAACTCTTTTCAAGGGAAATGAATCACCAGGCGCTAGCCAAGCTGGCGCTGGAAGCCGATTTGCGTAAGGCACTGCTAAAAGAAGAGTTTGAGCTGTATTACCAGCCGCAAGTGGATATTACCAGTCAGGAAATTACCGGATTAGAAGCGCTGATTCGGTGGCATCATCCCCGATTGGGCTTTGTGTCGCCAGGAAACTTTATTCCGCTGGCTGAAGAAACCGGGTTGATTTGCGAAATTGGCGAGTGGGTGTTGCGAGCCGCCTGTCAGCAACAGCGGCTCTGGCGCTTGGCCGGGTTGCCGCCCATTCGGGTGGCCATTAATCTCTCGGCACGGCAGTTTCAGCAACCCAACCTGATTAACAGCATGATGCAAACCATCGAGCAGACAAAAGCCGATCCCAATTATCTAGAGGTAGAGGTGACTGAGAGTGTGGCAATGCAAGATGTGCCATTTTCAATCTCGGTGCTAAAGCAATTGCGGCAGATTGGATTGCAAATCACAATGGATGATTTTGGCACAGGGTATTCGTCGCTCAATTCGATTAAGCATTTTCCTCTACAGACGTTGAAGATCGACCAATCGTTTGTGCGCGATTTGGTGCATAGCTCCAGCGACGCAGCGATCGCCAAAGCGGTGGTTGCTTTGGGGAAAGGATTGCAGCTCAAGGTACTAGCCGAAGGGGTTGAAACCAAAGAGCAGCTCGACTTTCTGCAAACAATTGAGTGCGATAGCGCCCAGGGCTTCTTTTTTAGTCAACCACTGCCAGCAAGCAAGCTCACCCATCTTTTATCAAGCTGTTTGGTGAATCCACTCCGGGCGCGATCGCAACCATTTTCCAAATTTCGCTATGCCAACCATTTCCTGGGGTACGCCTGATCTTCCACCAGAAGACATCTCAAAAAAAAGCATTCCAGTGGAATGCTTTGCTTTCGCTATGGGTTGCCACTCAGACGGCTAACACGATGCGGCTAATACAATGCTCTATGCTTCTGAGAACAGCCCCACCGGACAGGCGACGCTGGTGCCGCCCAAGCCACAGTAGCCACCCGGATTCTTCGCCAGATATTGCTGGTGATAGCCTTCGGCATAGTAAAACTCAGGCGCGTCCAAAATTTCGGTGGTGATGGTGCCGTAGCCTGCTTTGCTCAGTGCCGCCTGGTATGCCTCATGCGACGCTTCGGCTAATTGGCGCTGTTCCTCCGAATAGGTATAGATTCCAGAGCGATACTGAGTTCCTGTATCGTTGCCCTGACGCATTCCCTGGGTTGGGTTATGGTTTTCCCAGAAGACCTTCAGCAGAGTTTCATAGCTCACTTGCTTGGGGTCGTACACCACATAAACCACTTCGTTATGTCCGGTCATACCAGAGCAAACTTCATCGTAGGTGGGGTTTGGTGTAGTGCCAGCGGCATAACCAACTGCCGTTGTAAACACTCCATCTTGCTGCCAAAACTTGCGCTCGGCTCCCCAAAAACAGCCCATCCCAAACATTGCAACGTCCATACCGTCGGGAAAGGGAGGTTTCAGCGGATTGCCGTTGACGTGGTGAGCAGCGGGAACCTTCATCGGTTCTGCCCGCCCCGGCAGGGCTTCTTCCGGCGTTGGTAGGGTGAGCTTCTTCTTCCCAAATCCAAATAGAACCATGGCTGTTAATGCTCGATCGTTAAGATACCTTTACCCCTTTATTGTAGATATTTCCTTGCTCTGACGCTGTGCGATCGCGCCAGATGACGCAAAAAATGGATGGTTAAAGCATCCTCTTAGAGCGAATGTAGATTCCTCGACTCGTCAACTGATGAAAACGCCACACAAACAGCACTCCAGCGACAGCAACTCCGATCGATTGCCCCATCCACAAGCCTACACCTTCCAGCCCCAGAGGAAATCCCAACCCATATCCGCTAGTCAGCCCGATGCCCCAAAATGCAAAGCCGCTCAGCAGCATGGGTACACGCGTATCTTGAAGTCCATATAATGCACCCATTGCAACTCGTTGCACACCGTCTAGCAGTTGTGCCAGGGCTGAGATCATCAGCATTGGCACCGCCAGAGCCAGGACACTGGCATTAGCTGGATCGTGAATGTCGAGATACATTCCGATGACTTGCCGACGATAGGCCACTAGCGCGATCGCCGTAAAGAGCATAAATATGGCGGCAATGGTGATGCCAACATACCCGGCTCGTCGTGCCCCTTGAACATCCTGCTGCCCAAACCATTGACCCACACGAGCCGTGACGGCGTAAGACATTCCCAACGGCACCATAAAAATGATGTACATGGTTTGATAAACCGTTTGATGGGCTGCCAACATTTCGGTTCCCAGGAGACCCATTAGAAATGTGACAACCGCAAACAAGCCATATTCCAGGGCAATAGTGACCGCGATCGCTATTCCAATGGCAAATAATTGTCGAATAATTTGGGGGTTCAATTGACGTACATGTTGTAAGAATCGGTACTCCTTCAACTGCGGATGGTGAAGCGTATACATCAGGAACAGCAGAAACATCAGCCAGAAACTGAGGCCACTAGCTAATCCCAACCCTGCTAACTCCATTCGTGGAAAGCCAAACTTACCGAATCCCAAAACATAATTGCCTGTGATGTTGAATAGCGTTCCAACCATGACGATCGCGGTCACAATATGGGCTTGAGAGAGTGCCGAAACATAGCCTCGTAGCATGGCAAACCCTAACGCTGGAACGATTCCCCACAAAATGAAGTTGAAATAGGGATCTGCAAGGGTGGCGATCGCGGCTGGCTGCCCTAGCAACAGCAGCAAGGCATCTAGATGGCTAACGACCACCATCATGGCAATACCGAGAAACAGCGATAGCCACACTCCCTGGCGGGCAATTTGCTCGATCTGCGCTTTTCGCCCAGCTCCATATGCCTCAGCCACTAATGGACTCACAGCCATGACAATGCCGCTTGCCGTATTCAATAGAAGCTGAAAGGTTGTTGAAGCAAGCCCCCCAGCGGCCAAACTCTCTGTTCCCAACTGTCCCATCATGATCGTATCGACAAACCCAACAGCGGCTTGGGCAACTTGAGCACTAGCGAGCGGGATAGCAAGCTGGAAAAATGCTCGGACTTCTATTCCGCTGTTTGATCGAATGCCTGCTTTAGAGCCCATTGCCGTGTCTTCTTCCCGTGATTCACGACCTACAATTTAAAGAAACCAACAGCGGCAGACTACTCAAACGTTGCTTCACTAACACGATCTTGCTGCGAGTTTTTTACAGCACGCCGTTGTGACGCTAAACTCCAGTTAGCGACGTGTGTAGAAAGGTTTCTGCGATGCCATCAGCCCTACCCTCCTCCACGAAAACAGTGCGATCGCCCCAAAACGGGCTTCAACCCCCGCTCGTTTCTAGTCGAGAGTATGGTTGGAAGAACATTCTGGTTGAGGAGTTTCATCAACCGCCAGGTGAGGAGATCTATCAAAGTGCAACGGAACACACGCTTTGTTTATCGCTGAATCAGCGTTCATCTCAGTTATCGCAAAAGATGGGCGATCGCCGTCACATTGGCCTCTTCACCAAAGGCGATCTAACCATTGCCCCGGCTGAGTCATTGCTCATTAGCCAATGGAATCAGGACGATCGATATTTGCGAATTCGGGTGAGATCTGAATTTCTAAACCAGGTTGCTCAAAGTGAAGTTAGCTCGAATTGCATCGAACTGTTACCAGAATTTAGAGCCAGAAATCTAGAGATTGAACAGATTGGGATGATGCTCTTAAGCGAACTCCGTAATGGTGGAGCGGCAGGGCAGCTTTATGTCGAATCGCTGACCAATGTGCTAGCCGTCCACCTGCTCAGACATTATTCTGCTGAACAACCCTGTATTGCTGGATATCAAGGAGGGTTGAGTCATTATCAACTGCTTCAAGTCACGGATTACATCAGCGATCGGTTAGCAGATGATATTCAACTGTTTGATTTAGCTAAATTAGTGGGACTCAGCCAGTTTCATTTTAGTCGGCTCTTCAAGCAATCAACGGGAGTATCACCTTACCGATATGTGCTTCAGCAACGAGTAGAACGTGCAAAACAGCTACTTCAAACAACAGATTTGCCCGTGGTAGACATTGCGTTGTTGTCTGGATTTAGTAGCCATAGCCACCTGGGTAAATGGTTTCGCCAGCATACAGGAATGACTCCTAAAGCATTCCGAATCAGATCGGGCGATCGCTCCTGGCTGTAGATTCTTGTGCGTTGCGGCCACGGTATGAATTCGTCCTCAGCCCGGAAACTTCCAACCCTTCAAGGTGCCGCAGGATTGGGGGCGTGGCAACACGGCATGACCTCTCAAAGAGTTATAACCTGCATTCAGCACCACTGAATCGATCGCAGTAAGCTAGGGCTAGAGCGTCGCGGAGATCCCAATTATGGTTTCCCAACTAGAATCGTCAGGCATCACCTATCCAGACAGTGACGGTAAACCCGTGGCAGATAATACCCGGCAGTTTCGGTGGATTGTTGTCATTCAACAGAACTTAGAATGGCTATTTGCCGACTATCCAGAGGTGTTTGTGGCAGGGGATTTGCTGTGGTATCCGGTGGAAGGCAACAACAAACTGTGTACGGCACCCGATGTGATGGTGGCCTTGGGTAGACCAAAAGGCGATCGCGGTTCCTACAAGCAGTGGGAGGAAAATAACATGCCGCCACAAGTGGTGTTCGAAATCCTGTCACCCAGCAACACAGCCGTTGAAATGGATAAAAAGCTGTTGTTTTATGACCGTCATGGTGTAGAAGAGTATTACATCTACAATCCAGACACAAATGAATTGACCGGATGGCAGCGAACGGATGGTCTGTTGGATGCCATTGAACCAATCGCTGGTTGGGTCAGCCCCAGGCTCGGTATTCGCTTTGAGCCGTCTGTTGAACCGTTACAACTGTATCGTCCCGATGGCGCAAGATTCCTGAGCTATAGCGAAATTGCTCAGCAAGCCGCTGCCGAACGGCAACGGGCAGAAGCAGCAGAAGCTGCCCTGGCTGAAGAACAGCGGCGATCGCAAGCCCTGGCAGACCGCCTTAAAGCCGCAGGCATTGACCCAATTGACCTTATAAATGACTAACCCGACTAAAACCTTGGCTAAGCAGCGATTGGATACCCTTTTAGTAGAGCTTGAACTGTGCGATTCCCGGCAGCAAGCCCAACGGCTAATTCGGGCAGGCGAAGTAAAGGTCAATCATCAGGTGATTGACAAACCGGGCACAGAGGTCGAAACCACCGCATCCGTTGAAGTGAAGGCGCGATCGCCCTATGTGTCTAGAGGCGGCGAGAAGTTGATTAAAGCCTTGCAGGCGTTTCAGATTACGGTTGCAGGACGGATTTGTTTAGATGCGGGTATTTCAACCGGGGGCTTCACCGACTGTTTGCTGCAAGCCGAAGCAAAACAGGTGTATGGCGTGGATGTGGGGTATGGACAGGTCGCCTGGACATTGCGCCAAGATCCGCGTGTGGTTCTAAAAGAAAGAACCAATATTCGTCATCTCACGCCTGCCGATTTGTACGCCGCCGACCAGCCATACCCCGATTTTGGGGTGGCCGATGTGTCCTTTATTTCGTTGACCAAAATCCTGCCTGCGCTGTGGCAATTGCTGCAACCGCCGCGTGAAGTGGTGCTGTTGGTAAAGCCCCAGTTTGAAGTAGGCAAAGAGAAAGTGGGTAAAAAGGGAGTGGTACGCGAGGCAAAAGATCAGGCGTGGGCGATCGCTCAGGTGTTGCAGTCTGCCCAAGCGCTCGGCTGGAACTATGGCGATCTGACCTGGTCACCCCTGGTAGGGCCTGCTGGCAATATTGAATATTTGCTGTGGTTGAACATGGAGAGCGATCGCCCAACGCCCGATTTGGCAACCATTCAGCAGCTTACCCAAATGGCGCAACGGCAATTAACGTGATGGCTTTCTAGCCGACCGTTAGAGGATAGCTTAAACGTGCTGATTGTCACTCGAACTGCCCGTGACCGCAGATTCTTTTGCGTCAAGTTCTATTGACTTATTGCAACAAACTTGTTACCTTTGTTTACATACGGTTGCAAGCAAGCAAGTAATTTCAGACGCTTTACCAGCGATGAACGCATCATCCTTTATGGCGATGCTGCCGAACTCAAGGTTTGTATGATGTAAATCATGCTTTTGAAGAGTAACGATCGCTTACCTTAACGGTGCGATCGCAACACTTCTAGCATCTGTATCTCGTTAATTGTCGTTGCAGTGAGCTAGCTCGCTTCGTTGAGTTAACTCTCCTCTCACTACAATGACAAAGCTTAGGTTTTCTCCTACTTATTTAGCCCCAGCTCCGGCTGGGGCTTTTGTTTGACGGGCATCGCCGCCTATTGGTACAGCAATACCATCTCTACTGGCTCTCTGCTGGCTCTTTGCTCGCCCACAGCAATGGTATTCATGTCAGGTTACAAACCAGGCCATACCCAATCGATTCATTTTTGGCGTTCTCCAGGTAACATAAAGCTACCATTTGCCAGTAGTTTTCAGACGTACGATGCTCATCCACACGGTAGGGAGTATTGATGTAAACAGAATATCTTGGTCGTGACATCAGAGGGTATTGACTAGAGCCATTCAAGTACGTGTTCCGCCTCATAAAAGATGCAGAACACGGCAACGTTCGGTTGCCCAAACAACATTGCTAGGTCTACATTGCCCGTTTTGGGTAAAAACATCCCACGCTTAGACAGCAATTTTTGATGTCTCTAACGTTCCAGGTATATAGAGCCTCAAGCAATGTTAATCGGCAGATTTCAACGTAGCAAAACCCTGGCTAACCCAGCAATGTCACCATACCCCTCACCCCACATTCCGCCCCATTTGCTAATGTACCTGCATGAGTTTTGAGAGGGTTTCTTTAGTACCCACTTCATATAAACTGTGAAGTTGATGAGCAACGGTTTCAACTAACCGTGCCGACTGCGGTAAGTCACCAAAAATTTCGGACAGGCCGAACAAAGGTTGAGGATCAGAGCCGCCCGATTGCGCCTGTTGCGTGAGAACATCTGCCATTGGGTCATCTATGGGGATAGCGTTGCCCCGATCATCCTGTCCCTTGAGGTAACGAAACCAGGCAGCGATCGTCAGGCTCATGTAGTCGATCGCCCCATCCTGCCGCAGTTTATCTCGCAGTGAACCCAGCACAAATTTGGGCATTTTAGCAGAGCTATTGAGGCAAAGGCGCGGCAATTGATCGCGAATCTTGGGATTGGCAAAGCGCTCTACTAACGTCTGTTTGTATTCATCCAGATCAATACCAGAAACGGGTTGGAGTGTTGATGTCACTTCGTCCATCAAGCGATCGACCGCTTGCCGAATCAATGGATCGGCCATAACTTCATGCACATAGGTATAACCCATCAATGAGCCAAGGTAACCAATGAGCAGATGACTGGCATTGAGCAGGCGGATCTTCATCATCTCATAGGGATGAACATCCTGGGTCATCTGTACCCCAACCGCTTCTAAATCGGGTCTACCTGCACAAAAATTGTCTTCAATTACCCACTGAATAAACGGTTCTGCCACTACAGGGAAAGCATCATCAATACCAAACTGTTCGGCCACCATTGCAATATCAGCGCTGGTAGTCGCAGGCGTGATCCGATCGACCATACTATTGGGAAATGAAACCTGCTCGGCAACCCATTGTCCCAGATCTGGCTCGTGCAGGTTGGCAAAGGCCGTCAGCATGTTTCGCGCAATGTTGCCATTGCCCTGTAAGTTGTCGCAGGACAAAACGGTAAACGGCGGTAGTCCTCTCTGGCGACGCTGTTTGAGGGCGGCCGTCAAATAGCCAAACACGCCAATGGGCTGATCGGGGTGCTGGAGGTCGTGCTGAATTGTAGGATGCTGGGCATCAAATTCACCCGTGCCCTCAATGTAGTAATAGCCCCCTTCTGTAATCGTCAGAGTAACAATCTTACAGGCCGGGTTAGCCATCACATCAATTACCGCCTGCCGATTGTCTGGGGCAAACAGGTATTGGGTAATGGCACCAATGATGCGAGCGCGATCGCCCTCGGGTGACCGCTCAACCAGCGTATACAAACAGTCCTGGGATTGCAGCGCCTCTCGCATTCGCTGGTCATACTCCAGCAAGCCCACCCCACAAATGCCCCACTGCCGATCGGCGGTTTGATGAAAATACTGATCTAGATACAAGGCTTGATGCGCTCGATGAAATCCACCCACCCCAATATGGACAATGCCATTGGTGAGTTGATGGCGATCGTACTGGGGAATATGAACGGAATCGGACAAGCGCGACAGAGATGTCTCGTTCAGCTTGATGGCTGAACCTGTGCGGGTATAGCTATTCATGATCGTCAATCAATATCTACAAGAATTGATAGCTGAGTTGTAAAATCCAGTTCCTAAACAGCGGTACAACCCCTCATAAATGGGCGAGCGGATGCAGTTCGGCTTTAGGGATAGCTTCACCCTGAGCATCAAATAAATGGCAGCGATCGCCTTTGATGTAGATCGGAATCAGTTCATGCATCTGAATAGCGCTGTCTCCCTCGGTTTGCACCACCAGGGTATCGCCATCGCCGCCAGGAAGCTTGACATAGGCATAGGTTTCTCCCCCAAGCCGCTCCACCACCATCACCTCACCCTTGAGGTTGGCTTGAGTTTGATCGAGCCGTAAATGTTCGGGACGAATACCCAACGTTGCTCTATCACCCACGGCCAGACGGTTCGGCTGAACGGGAACCGTAACGGTTTCGCCTCCAGGGAGTTGGACGGTCGTGGTTCGTTGGCTCACATCTGTAACCGTGACCGATAAAAAGTTCATCCGGGGGGAACCAATGAATCCGGCCACAAATAGGTTGCGAGGGTGGTGATAGAGTTCCAGCGGTGAGCCGACCTGTTCAATTACGCCGCTTTGCAAGACCACAATTTTGCTGGCAAGCGTCATCGCCTCCACCTGGTCGTGCGTCACATAGATCATGGTGGATTGCAGGCTGTCATGCAGGCTGGCGAGTTCAATTCGCATTTGCACCCGCAACGCGGCATCCAGGTTGGAGAGGGGTTCATCAAACAGAAAGACCTTCGGATTACGAACCAGTGCCCGACCGATCGCCACCCGCTGTCGTTGCCCTCCGGATAGCGCTCTCGGTTTTCGATCGAGCAGCGGTTCGAGTTGTAAAATACGACCCACTTCTCGCGCTCGTTCATGGCGTTTAGCCTTGGGCACTCCTGCCAATCGCAGACTAAACGCCATGTTTTCTGCCACTGTCATATGCGGATACAGCGCATAGGTTTGAAACACCATTGCCAACCCCCGCTTATCGGGCGGCACATCATTCATCCGTTCTCCGTCGATCAACAAATCACCAGAGGTAATTTCTTCCAACCCGGCAATCATGCGGAGCAGGGTCGATTTACCACAACCCGATGGCCCCACAAACACTACAAACTCGCGGTCATTGATGTCCAGGTTGACCCCTTTAATCACATCAACATCGGTGTATTGCTTGCGAATATCGCGTAACGTAACAGTGGACATGAAAGACTCCTACCATGCATTCAAAATGAGCAGATGACTATTTCACAGCACCAAAGGTGAGACCACGAACCAATTGTCGCTGGCTGAGCCAGCCAAAAATGAGAATGGGGGCGATCGCCATGGATGAAGCGGCGGAAAG
The DNA here is from genome assembly GCF_015207605.1 of Oculatella sp. LEGE 06141. GTDB lineage: Bacteria > Cyanobacteriota > Cyanobacteriia > Elainellales > Elainellaceae > Oculatella. The sequence goes on along the minus strand of NZ_JADEWO010000016.1, from coordinate 85,460 downwards.
CTGCGCCCAAAACAACCCCTGAGGACTGGAAAAGGACGCAATGAAGGTTGTCAGTGGAGCAGAACGAGCCGTCGTTAAATTCAGACTCCAAAACGCTTCATTCCAGGACAGAATGATGGCAAGCAACGCCGTTGACGCAATTCCGGGCAAGGCCAGAGGTAACAAAACATGAAAGACTTCTTGCTGGGTAGAAGCACCATCCATGCGTCCCGCTTCCAAAATGTCTTTGGGCACATCTTTGAAGAAGGTGTAGATCATCCAGACCACAATCGGCAAATTGATCAGGGTGTAAATGAGGGCAAGGCCGATACGCGTATCTAAAAGGCCAGAATCACGAAACAGAATATAAATGGGTACCAGCACGCCAACCGGAGGCAACATCTTGGTTGATAGCATCCACAGCAAGGTTCCTTTCGTGCGTTTAGTGGGAAAGAATGCCATGGCATAGGCGGCAGGAATCGCCAGCAGCAGCGCTAGCAGGGTAGAGCCGACAGAGATCACAACGCTGTTCATAGCAAACGCGAAATAGTCTGCCCGTTCTTGAATGTTGACGTAGTTCTCTAGCGTCGGCTGGAAGAAGATCTGAGGCGGTAGGGAAATGGCTGCGGCTTCTGTTTTTAAGCTCGTTAGAAACATCCAGAAGATCGGGAAAAACAGGATACCCGCTGCTAACCAGCCCAATAGGGTAACGAATAAGCGACGATAAAGCTTAGAAGCCTGTGGTGACGTTGGTGCCATGATTAAATATCCAGCTAAACATCCAGATTGCGGGCAACGAGACGCATCAAGAAAATTGCCACAATGTTGGCAAGGACGACCGCAATTAACCCGGCAGCAGAAGCCCCACCCACATCAAACTCAAATAGCGCTCTGACAAAGATGAAATAGGCCAGGTTGGTGGTTGCCAATCCTGGGCCACCTGATGTAGTAACAAAAATTTCGGCGAAAATGGTTAGAAAGAAAATCGTCTCGATCATGGCGAGAACGGCGATCGCCCGACCCAGATGGGGCAACGTGATATACCGGAAAATGTCGGTTGCTTTGGCTCCATCCATCCGTGCCGCTTCAACCTGTTCGTGATCCAACGATTGAATAGCGGTTAGCAGAATCAATAAGGCAAACGGGAGCCATTCCCAGGACACAATTAAAATAACCGACAGCATCGGGTACTGGGAAAACCAGTCGATCGCCCCTAATCCCAGGGAGCGAGTAACATAGGCAAACAGGCCGTTGACTGGATGCATCAGCAGGTTTTTCCAGATCAAGGCGCTCACGGTTGGCATCACGAAGAAAGGAGCGATCGCCAGTAACCGGGCAATACTGCGCCCCCAAAATTCCTCATTAAACAACACTGCCAGCAAGGTGCCTAGCGCGATCGTGATAACCAGTACAGAACCAACCAGCACCAGCGTATTGTAGATAGAAATCCACAACGAGGAGGTGGAGAGCAAAGAGGTATAGTTTGCCAACCCTGCGAAGCCGCTGGCATCTGGATTGAGGAGGTTATACCGCTGTAGCGAAAACCACAGCGTCATTACCAATGGCACAATCATCCAGATCAGCAGAACAATGACCGAAGGCCCAACCAGGGGCAGAGTGGCTACCTGTCGCGTTGAAGTCGCTTTGTTGTGAGGCTTAACTGCCAGGGTAGAAGACATAGCGTCAGGAGTAATAGAATAGTGGCGACCGTGATACGGGTAGGGCTAACTGACTAGAGGTGCAGATCCTGGTTCTAGCGACAGCCCTCATTAGTTTGGGAGGAAGGGCAGACATGGAGCCTGCCCCGTTAACGTCAGGGACTTACCAGAATAAGCCCTACATCATAAACGCTTTACTGGATATATCCGGCTCGTTGCATAGTCTGCTCAGTGGTGGTTTGCGCTTGCTGCAACGCCTGATCCACAGACACCTGCTTCGTCAATGCGGCAGCAACCGTTTGCCCAACCTGGGTACCCAACGCTTGAAACTCTGGAATAGCGACAAATTGAATGCCCTGATACGGCACTGGATCAACCGTTGGTTTGCTGGGATCGGCAGCCTGAATCGAGTTCAGCACGATCTCAGCAAATGGAGCCGCTTCTTGATAGCTCGGATTATCGTAAGTGGATTGCCGTGTTCCCGGAGGTGCTGCCACCCAACCCCGTTCTTCTGCCACCAGTTGAACGTATTCCTGTGAGGTGGCCCATGTGATAAATTGCTGCGCGGCTTCTGGCGATCGCGTAGAGGAGGGAATGGCGAGAGACCATGCCCATAGCCAGTTTGAACCATTCGGATAGTCTGCAACTGGGGCACGAGCAAAGCCAACCGTATCAGCCACTTGTGACTCATCCGGATCGGCGAGCTTACCCGCTGCCACGGTGGCATCAATCCACATACCGCAATTACCCGTCGAGAACAACGCTAGATTTTCATTGAAACCATTGGAACTGGCTCCTGGTGGGCCATACTGTCCGAGCAGATCAACATAATAGGTTAACGCTTCATTCCACTCAGGGCTGCTTAAATCGGGCTGCCAATTTGTATCAAACCACTTGCCACCAAAGGTATTAACCAGCGTGGTGAAGAACGCCATGTTCTCGCCCCAACCGGGTTTGCCACGTAGACAAATCCCATACACTCCATTAGATGGGTCGTGAATTTGCTCTGCCCACTGCCTGACCTGGGTGTAGGTGGGCTGCTCTGGCATCGTGATACCGGCTTCCTCAAATAAATCGGTGCGGTAATACAGCATGGAACTCTCGGCGTAGAAGGGTAGCGCGAAGAGTTGATCTTCATAGGACAACGCTTCACGCACCGGCGGCAAGATGTCTTCTACGTTGTAGTCCTCTGGCAGATTCTCCAAGGGCAATAGCCAACCTTGTTTCGCCCAAATGGGTGTCTCGTAGGTGCCAATGGTGAGGATGTCGAATTGACCACCACGGTTAGCAATGTCGTTGGTCACACGCTGGCGCAACACGTTTTCCTCTAAGACAACCCACTGCAAATTGATGTCAGGATGGGCTTCTTCGAACTGACTTGAGAGATCCTGCATGATGACCATGTCGTTGTTATTGACCGTGGCGATCGTCAGCGTAGTGGTTCCGCCCTGTTGAGACCCGGTTGCACAGGCATGAAGCTGCACCAGCAAAATTCCCGCCAGAAAAGCAGCGATCATTCTGGTGAAGCGAAATGTACGCATCGGATGACTCCTTTTATTATCAAAAAGTAAATTAACAGTTGTTGATACTATGCCCTTTGCTTGAGCATTTGCTCAATAATTGAAATCATACCGTCCTTCCCCTGCGGACTGAGCAGTTCCAGGACATTTGCAACATATATTTATGAGAAACAGAGGCAATAATGAAGGCAACCTATGAGTTTGCTGGCAAAACCATCCTGATTACAGGAGGGGCTGGAGATATTGGACGCGCTACGGCACAACGCTTTGCTGCCAATGGTGCTGGCGTTGTTCTGCTGGATTTAAACACGGAAAAGATGGCAAACGTTGTTCACGAATTATCACGATTCCAGGTACCAGTTGTAACCTTCTGTTGCGATGTCACTCATTCTGGCGAGGTGAGGCAAGCGGTTGCTAGCGCAGCCGAGCAGGTGGGGCGAATTGATTACGTCTTCAACAATGCCGGGTATCAGGGGGTGTTTGCCAAAACCGATGAGTATCCTGAAGATGACTTTCAAACCGTGATGGATATTAACGTGCGCGGTGTGTTTCACGTGCTGAAGGCAGCAGCACAACACATGCGAGACGCAGGAGGTGGAGCGATCGTCAACATGGCAAGTTACGCTGGAGTCGTTGGCCCTCCTAACATGGTGGCGTATGCGGCCTCCAAGTTTGCGGTCATTGGCATCACTCAAACCGCTGCTAAAGACCTGGCTCCCTATGGTATTCGGGTCAATGCACTATCGCCCTCGCTCATTGGGCCGGGTGTGATGTGGACACGGCAAACTGAATTGCAGGCCGCAGTTGGCTCGCAGTACTTCGATGCAGACCCTAAGGTGGTAGAGCAGCAGATGATTGGTTCAGTGCCAATGCGCCGTTTGGGCAGTCTCGACGATGTAGCGAATGGAGTTGCTTTTTTGATAAGCGATGAATCCAGCTATGTGACTGGGTTTAACCTGGAGATTACAGGTGGACAGTAGGTGGAAACCAGAGACAGCCAATGGTTCAACCTTGACGCTATACACTTGTATTCGGGTCTCGCTCTGATGCAGCACGGGCTGCTTACAGCAGGGTTTCTTCAAATCAACGTTTTAGGAGTGCAACCGTAACAAAAGTTACATATTTCGTGGGCAAAAAATCTGCCTTTAGATGTATGCCCAATCGGTAAATCGTGTTTAACACGCCTTTTCCTCAACTGCAATGAGAGAACCTGAATGGAACGGCGCGATCGCAAATTAGATCAGGCTGCCCATGCGGCCTGGCTTTACTACATTGCTGGCAATACCCAGGAGGAAATTGCAGCTAAGCTCAACCTGTCTCGTCAGGCGGCACAACGCCTGGTGGCATTGGCAGTGAGTGAAAAACTGATCAAGTTTCGGCTCGATCACCCCCTCAGCGACTGTATTGCCCTGGCGGAACTACTGCGCGACAAATTCGACCTCTCGCTATGTGAAGTCGTACCCACCGATGCAGGCAGCGGCGAGGCTTTGAACGGAATTGGCGTTTGTGCCGCCACGCATCTGGAATCCTATTTGGTGAACAAGACCCCCAGCATTATTGCGTTTTCCTCTGGGCGCACCTTGCGAGCCGTGGTAGAGCAGATTCCATCCATGCACCAACCGCAGCACAAAATTGTGTCAATCATTGGCAACATGTCTCAGTATGGGCGTGCCGGACGGCATGAAGTGGTGATCCATCTGGCGGATCGAGTCGGTTCCCAGGTGTATCCAGTGCCGACGCCTGTGGTGGCAACCAGTGTTGAAGAACGGGAACTGTTGCAAACGCAGCGATCGTTCCTGACCGTCAAGACTTTAGCAGAGCAAGCCAAGTCTACGTTTATCGGCATTGGCCAGGTGGCGTGGAATGGCCCCTTACATCAAGATGGTTTCATTAATGATCAGGAGGTTACTGAACTGATGGAACTGGGTGCGATCGGCGAGATTGCAGGATGGGCCTACGACCAGCAGGGTGTGTTGCTTCAAGAGGGCACCAATACCCGTGTTGCCAGTGTTCCGCTAGAGCAACCAGCCCAACGTCTGATTGTGGGGGTTGCAGGCAGTGCCAAAAAAGCCGAAGCGATTCTGGCGGCTCTGCGAGGCAAGCTGATTACAGGTCTAATCACCGATGAAGCAGCAGCTCAAGTGATTCTGGCTAAACGTTAAGGATTGCCAGGTGAACTGGATGCACTACTACGCAGAGTGTTTGATCGCGGCTCTGAACGAGTATGACCAACCACGATGCTGCTGTTGCAGTAATTCCCCACCGTACGCTTCAGGCACGCTGGCACCCTGCCGTCCATGCAAACATTAGGGCAAGATGATATCGGCTAAATGCCTCTGATGCCGCCACCGCTCACGTTCATCGCTGTGCCGCTGATCCAATCGCCCGACTCGGCCAACAGGTAGCTCACCGCACTGGCTACGGGTTCTGGCCCCACAATTCCCAGCGGAAAGGTTTGCTGGTACTGGTCTTTCTCTTCCTGGGTCATATTGATGTCGGTACCCGTGCCGATCATGCCGGGTAGAATGCAGTTAACCAAAATGCCGTAAGCCTCAAGCTGTGTTGCAAGGCTGTTGGTTAGCCCAATTAAACCCGCCTTAGCGGCCGCATAGGCCGGAGTATGGTCAGGAAACGGTCGCCGCGCCGAGATCGAGCTAATGGTCACAATTTTGCCGCTGCGCTGTGCCATCATGTGAGGCAAAACCGCTTGAATCATCCACCATTGGCCGTTGAGGTCTACATCAATGACTCGGCGCCAGTCGTCCTCTGTGATTTCCCAGGCCAAGCCAGGAGGAGCATCAAGACCCGCCACATTTACCAGGGCATCGATACGGCCAAAATCGTGCAGAATTGAGGCGATCGCCGCTTTTACCACTGTCGTATCGGCAATATCAACATAATACGACTTAGCGTTTACGCCAGTTTGGGACAGGCTGGTTTGCACAGATGCCACCTTATCTCCCTGAATATCTGCTAACGCCAGGGTTGCGCCCTGCCTGGCTAGATGCCGCGCAACACATTCCCCAATGCCCTGTGCGGCTCCAGTGACAATAACAACTTGGTTAGCGATCGATTGATTCACAGGATCTCCCATTTTTAAGAATCAGTAGGCTGGTTAGCCGCGTTCAGCGTGTATCAGGCACCCGCGTCTATAGGCATCGCAACAAAGAATGACCCAGTTCTGCCAACGAGACAACAGAGTGAACGTAGGTATTATTCCAGATTAGGCGATCGCCGCAATCACAAAGATTGAATCAAGACACACCTGAATTAGCAACCGGAGGTGATGAAAAGGGACGAGACACGGTAGGCTGACGATCAGCAGTTAGTACATCATATTGATACCATGCTGAAACAAAACGTCAGCCGTATTCGTTGGAGGTTTCTCACTGCTCCCTGGCAAGAAGCCGATTGGTTTCTGTTGCTGTTGGTGCTGGGTTTAACGGTGCTGGGTAGCTTGATGATTCGCAGTGTTGGGCTAAACCAGGACTGGATCGATTGGAGACAGCACTGGATCATCGGTGTCGTTGGGGTGCTCCTGGCGCTGGCGATCGCTCAATGGCGCTACGAAGTCATGCTGAGATGGCATTGGCTGATCTATGGCATCACTAACCTGTTGCTGTTGGCAGTGATGGTGGTGGGCACCACTGAACTGGGTGCCCAACGCTGGATTACAATTGGCGGCTTTAACATTCAACCGTCTGAGTTTGCCAAGGTTGGGCTAATTATTACCCTGGCCTCACTGATTCAGAAACGGTTAATTTCCTCAGTTGCTCAGGTTGCTCGAATTCTAGCGGTTGCAGCGGTTCCCTGGGTACTGGTGTTTCTTCAGCCGGATCTGGGCACTTCTCTGGTCTTTGGTGCCATAACCTTCGGTATGCTCTACTGGGGCAATATGAACCCAGGTTGGCTAGTTCTCCTTTTTTCTCCGTTAATCTCTGCCATATTGTTTAGCGCCAGCCTCCATGTCTGGTTTGTCTGGGTTGGCATTGTCGGCATTGTGGCATGGCGATCGCTGCCCTGGCGGTTGGTTGGCACCATTAGTGCAACCACGATTAACTTGATCGCAGGTGGAATCGGTCACTTGCTGTGGGAGTTGCTGCACGATTATCAGCGCGATCGCCTGATTCTCTTTCTTGATCCACACCGCGATCCGCTGGGTGGAGGATATCACCTGATTCAATCTCGCATTGCGATTGGGGCAGGTCAGCTGTTTGGTCAAGGTTTAAATCAAGGAACCCAAACCCAGCTCAATTTCATTCCAGAGCAGCATACCGATTTTATTTTTTCAGCCATTGGCGAAGAATTGGGGTTTGTAGGAGCCCTGGTCGTTTTGCTCATCTTTTGGCTCGTTTGCTTGCGGTTGGTGATTATTGCCCAAAATGCCAAAGATAATTTTGGGTCGCTGTTGGCGATCGGTGTTTTGTCGATGCTTGTGTTTCAGGTTTTGGTCAACATTGGCATGACGGTAGGGTTGGCTCCAGTGGCGGGTATTCCGTTACCCTGGCTCAGTTATGGGCGATCGGCACTGTTAACTAATTTCATTGCCATTGGGTTAGTCGAATCGGTCTACAATTACCGCAAACGGCTCAAATTTTAAGCCATTGCTGAATGCAGGGCAGAGAACACCCATTACAGCAGTTCTCAATCGAGTCAGCCACAGTCTCGCCAGGATGGGTGCGGAGTGTAGGGTTTGAGGCGTGGTGAATGCAAATGAAAATGGCTGTAAGAGTGGGTCGTTATCGGGTAGTGGGTCATTATCGGGTTAAGATCTCAGCGAGTGCCGCCCCCTTGCCGCCGTTCTGGAATGCCCCGATTGGGTGGCACAAAGTCAGCCGCGATCGCCCCTGCCAGCGAAGGGGATACGATCGTGGGCTGATCCAAATCAACCAGAGCCAGAGCCGGGGATAACACCGGGCTGAAGAGTCCTAGTTGCAGCAGAGCCAGCAGCAGACTAGCAGTAAGGTTGCGGCTCATCATAATCCTCAAACGCCAGAAACATCTGAGGATCAATAGGGTGGTGTTTGAAAAACTATGCGAGGCGATCGCCCATCGTACCGCTCAAACCAGCGCTGGTTTAATCTGGATTAGAATATGTGTCATCAACCAGGGTTCGAGGGACGCGCCAGCCTAGCGTAATTGCCCGTGTTGCCATAAATAGGGTCAGGGCAAACCACAATAACTGAGTGCTGGGAAACTGCCAGGCCGCGATCGCCATCGGGACACAGCCCACAATAGCGGCTGCCAGGGTCGATTGCCGCAACGCTCGCCCTTCGGTTAGCCCCAGAAAATAGCCGTCGAGCATATAGGCCAGGGAACCAAACCCCAACACTGGCAGCAACCACCACACCGAACGACGAATTTGAGCCAACACATCCGCATGGCTGGTCAGCAGACCAAACAGTGACTCCGGCAGCAGAATAAACCCAACAGCAAAGGCCAGTCCCAACAGTAAGCTAATGCTTCCTGCTAGCCGCACCAACGACGATAACTGCGCGATCGATCGTTGCCCGCGAAAGGTGCCAGCAAAGCTCTCTGTGGCAAAGGCTAACCCATCAACAAAATAGGCGGCTAACGATACAACCTGCATTAGCACGGTGTTAGCGGCTAATATCACGGTGCCCAACGTGGCGCTAATGTTGGTAAACAGGGCAAAGGTTGACACCAACGCAAAGGTGCGGATTAAGATATCGCGGTTAAGCGTAAAGGCAGCCTTTAATGCCACCGGGTCAATAATCTGCTGCATCAGAGAGGAAGATGGGGCGAATACCGCAGTGGGTGCCAGACGCGATCGCAGTTGGGGCAGTTCATACCAGATAAACCCTAAACCCACCCACACCGCCAAATACTGGCTCATGGCTGTAGCCGCACCCGCACCCGCACTCGCCCAGCCCAACTGAGTAATGAACCAGTAGTCTAATCCCACATTGGCACCGCTAGAAACAGCAGACAAAACGAACACTTTCCCGCCCTGCTCGCGGCCTAAAAACCAACCGATTAGCACAAAGTTGAGCAACGTGGCGGGTGCCCCCCAGATCATTGCGTCATAATACGCCTGACCCGACGCTTTCACCTCTGGAGTCGCACTCAACAGCACAAACCCCAGCTCTCTAATCGGGTATTGCAACAGTAAAATAATTCCTCCCAGGACGATGGCAATGCTGGCATTTCGTACCCCAATTAGCATCACCAGCCAGTCGTCTTGCCGTCCTTGCGCTTGAGCAGTAGTTCCCGTGGTCGCCATGCGTAAAAAGCCAAACGTCCAATAAATATAGTTAAATAGCACCGTTGCCAGTGCCACACCAGCCAGATGCCGAATATCGGCTAAGTGACCGAGGAACGCCGTGTCTACTAATCCGGCCAGGGGAACTAATAAATTAGCCAGGATATTGACCAGAGCCAATCGAAAAAAACGCAGACGAAATTGAATTGGGGTCATTGCAAAAGCGGTAGATGCCAGAGGTAATACGGTCGCTTGATGAGAAGAAAGTCATCATATTGTCACAATTGAACGATCGCCTATTTCTCCACTAAAAATAGAGTGGAACGAAAAAATAATGCCTTCAATTGAGATGAACTTAGCGTTAACACAACGCTGGTTTCTACTAATTGATTGTTGATTCTTCCTGTTAACTTTCATGTCATCTTTGTTTATAGCCCTGCCCCAAGCAGGTGAATTTTGCTTAAAAAACTGGCTTTTTGATTGAATTCGCGTCAGAAGGAATAAGCCTAAAGACATATTTTCTCTACACTACAAATTAATTTATTTTTCTGCCGCTGTATTCGTTCCAAAATGGAAAAATGTAGAGCTTTTGACGATAAAAGTCATGTCACCAGGAGTATTGATTCTTGTGGCGGTGCTGGGTATTGCATTGCTGCTATTTCTCGTTATTGGTTTGCGACTACAAGCATTTGTTTCACTATTAATTGCCAGTTTTTTCGTGGCCTTAGCAGGGGGAATTCCGCTCAACGAAATCACAGGGGTGATCCAAACCGGGATGGGAAACACCCTGGGATTTATCGCCATTGTGGTGGGCTTGGGTACCATGTTTGGCGAGATGCTGCGAGTTTCGGGTGGAGCAGAACAACTGGCTCGAACGCTGGTCGCTAAGTTTGGTGAAGATCGAGCGCAGTGGGCATTGGGCTTAACCGGATTTTTGGTCGCCATTCCTGTGTTTTTCGACGTGGGCTTGATTATTCTAATCCCGCTAATTTATGGCTTGGCAGAACGGACGAAGAAGTCTCTTCTGTATTATGCAATTCCGCTGGCGGCAGGGTTGGCGATCGCCCACAGTTATATTCCTCCAACGCCCGGCCCGGTTGCCGTTGCCTCCTTATTGGGTGCCGACTTAGGCTGGGTCATTTTGTTTGGTATCATCGCTGGCATACCCGCCATGATCATTGGTGGTGTCCTCTTTGGCAAATACATCGGCGGTCAAATTCATCTCACGGTTCCTGAGTACATGAAAATTGAACAGGAGCGAGATGAAGGGGCAGAAGATGCCGTTATGGCAAAACAAGCCGCCATCGAACCACCCAGTTTTGGGCTGTTGGTGACGCTCATTGCCGTTCCCCTGGTGCTTATCCTGCTCAATACCATTTCGGGCATTTTGCTGCCAGAAGGGAATGTTGTTCGCAATCTGCTGGGTTTCATTGGACACCCGTTTGTGGCGCTGATTGTTGCTGCACTGCTCTCGTTCTACTTCTTGGGTACGCAACGCGGTATGACATCCAGCGAGATTCAGCGAATTGCTACTAAATCGCTAGAACCAGTTGGGTTGATTATCCTGGTCACTGGCGCTGGTGGGGTTCTGGGTCGAGTTCTGGTAGAAAGTGGTGTGGGGGAAGCATTGGCGGGTGCTATGGCCACCTTCAATCTACCGATCATCGTATTGGCGTTTCTGCTGGCAACGGCAGTGCGCGTTTCCCAGGGTTCGGCAACCGTTTCAATGGTAACGGCGGCTGGCCTGGTTGCCCCCATTCTACAAACTGGTACCTACTCAGCGCCTCTGGTGGGACTGGTGACGATCGCCATTGCCTCCGGTGCCACTGTTCTTTCCCATGTGAACGATTCTGGTTTCTGGCTGGTTAGCCGTTACTTAGGCATGAGCGAAAGTAATACCCTTAAATCATGGACAGTAATGGAAACCCTGATTGGGTTAACCGGGTTCATTGTTGTCTTGATCATTAGTTTCTTTGTGTGAGGAACCGAGAGAATGGCCTACTTTATTGGCATTGACATCGGAACAACCAGTACAAAAGCGATCGTCTTCTCTGAAACCGGAGTGATGAAAGGCATCGCAAACTACAAGTATGATTTGCTCGCTCCCAAACCGGGTTGGTCGGAACAAGATCCGGAGGAGCTGTTTAAGGCGGTCGTGACAACGATTCGCGATGCTATTCAAACGACCAATTGTTCTGCTCAAGAGATCGGAGCCATTGGCGTTAGTTCGGCCATGCACAGCTTAATTGCCGTGGATGCCGACAACTATCCGCTGACCAACAGCATCATTTGGGCGGATAGCCGCAGTTTTGCCCAGGCGGAGCGGCTGAAGCAAGACGATACGGGTTTCAAGATCTACCAGCGCACCGGAACGCCAATTCATCCCATGTCACCGCTGACCAAGCTCATGTGGCTGCGCGACAATGAACCGGAGCTGTTTCGTCAAGCGGCGAAGTTCATTTCGGTTAAAGAATACGTTCTTTATCAGCTCTTTGGCCGCTATGTGGTGGATTACTCGATCGCCTCAGCCACGGGATTGTTTAACCTCACCACGCTGGATTGGGATGCAGAAGCGCTGGCGATCGCTGGAATTCATCCCGGTCAGCTCAGCGAATTGGTGCCAACGACCTACATCCTGCGTGGCATGAAGGCACGATGCGCTGAAATGACTGGCTTAGATCCTGACACGCCGTTTGTGGTGGGAGCCAGCGATGGCGTTTTAGCGAACCTGGGCGTTGGTGCCATTTCCCCGGATCAAGTTGCCATCACCATTGGCACCAGTGGGGCGGTGCGGATGGTTGTTCCCCAGCCTGTTACCGATCGCCAGGGACGTACATTCTGCTATGCCCTGACGGAAAACCACTGGGTGATTGGCGGCGCAACCAACAGTGCGGGTATTGTGCTGCGCTGGTTCCGCGATCGCTTCTGCCAGGTTGAGGTACAACGTGCCGAGCGAGAACACCTCGATCCCTACGACATCATCATTCAAGAAGCGGCTACCGTTCCGGCTGGGTCGGCTGGGTTATTGTGTTTACCCTTCTTGTCGGGAGAACGTGCGCCTCACTGGAATACGGATGCCAGAGGGGTGTTCTTTGGGGTGGCACTGCACCACGAACGGGCACACTTTATTCGTGCCGTGCTGGAAGGGATTCTCTATGCGGTTTACGATGTCACGGTGATTCTACAGGAGTTAGGCGGCGACAGCCATACCATTCGCGCCTCTGGCGGGTTTGCTCGATCTAAAGCGTGGCGGCAAATGATGGCCGATCTGTTTGGTTACGAAGTTCTCGCGCCAGAAGTGTATGAAGGCAGCGGGTTTGGAGCCGCTGCCCTGGCTATGCACGCCGTGGGAGCGTTGCCCAACCTGTTGGATGTGCAGGGGTTGATTCGCATTACCGATCGCCACCAGCCTGATTTAAAGCTGACGCAAACCTATCACTCCCTGTTTGAAAGCTATCGTCGCCTTTACAATGATCTAGTCGATGAGTTTAGCGTTATTGCAACGTATCAGCGGCAAGCTAGCGGCTTAGATTAGGCGATCGCCCATTATGACAGAAGCAGAAACCATTAAGCTCGACCAATTCCTCAAATTTGTTGGCGCTGTGCAATCGGGAGGCGATGCCAAAGTACTCATTCAGTTTGGTGAAGTAGAAGTGAATGGCGAGACGGAAACTCGACGCGGACGCAAATTAGTAGATGGCGATCGAGTTTCTGTCTCTGGTCAACTCTTTGTGGTGGAATTTGGCGAACTTGAACTGTGAACCAGCTCTATTGAACCTGCCTCAAACGGGCTGAGGTACCGTTTGCAGAATGCTGAGGGCAACGGCTTCCGCCACCTTAATGCCGTCAATGCCTGCCGATAGAATGCCCCCTGCGTATCCGGCTCCTTCGCCCGCCGGGTAAAGACCTGCTGTATTGAGGCTCTGGTAATCGTCCCTGCGCTTAATCCGAATCGGTGATGAGGTACGGGTTTCTACTCCAGTGAGAACGGCATCGTTCATGGCGAATCCGTTGATTTGTTTGTCAAAAGCCGGAAGCGCTTCCCGAATGGCGGCGATCGCATAATCTGGTAGGCTCTGGCTCAAATCACCCAGACGCACCCCCGGTTCGTAGGACGGTTTAACGCTGCCTAGCGCTGTAGAGGGGCGATCGGCCAGAAAATCGCCCACCAGTTGCCCCGGTGCCTCATAGGTGCCGCCACCCAACTCAAACGCCCGTGATTCTAGCTGGCGTTGCAGAGCCATTCCGGCTAATGCATGGCCTGGGTAGTCATCTGGCGTGATACCAACGACGATCGCGCTGTTGGCATTGCGCTCATTGCGCGAATATTGGCTCATGCCGTTGGTTACAACTCGCCCTGGCTCCGAAGCGGCGGCAACCACCAGTCCACCCGGACACATGCAGAAGCTATAAACAGAGCGACCGTTTTGGCAATGGTGAACCAGTTTGTAATCCGCAGCTCCCAGGAGCCGATGCCCTGCATAGTCGCCAAACCGACAGCGATCGATCAGGGTTTGCGGATGTTCCACCCGAAAGCCGATCGAAAACGGCTTCGCTTCGATGTATACCCCCCGGTCGAACAGCATTTCGAAGGTATCACGGGCACTGTGACCCACCGCCAGAATCACATGCTGGCTGTCCATTTGTTCTCCACTGTCCAGAATGACTCCCTGCACCCGTCCGTTTTCGATCTGGATGTCTTCAACCCGACTTTGAAAGCGAATTTCGCCACCCAGCGCTTCAATCCGGGCGCGGATACTTTGAACAATACCAACCAGCTTAAAGGTGCCAATATGCGGTTTGTTGACATACAAAATCTCAGGTGACGCTCCGGCATTCACCAGCTCTTCGAGTACCTTACGCCCATAGTGCTTTGGATCTCGCACCTGGCTGTAGAGCTTGCCATCCGAAAAGGTACCCGCACCGCCTTCACCAAACTGGACGTTCGATTCCAGGTTAAGTTCGTCTCTTTTGCGCCAGAAAGCGAAGGTATCGGCGGTGCGATCGCGCACCCGTTTGCCGCGTTCCAAAATGATCGGACGGAACCCCATTTGAGCCAGCAACAACCCGGCAAACATGCCGCAAGGCCCCATGCCAATCACAATGGGTCGGCTGGGTAACTGGCTGGGAGCCTGCGCCACCGGGCGATAGCGCAGGTCTGGTGTAACCATCACATGCGGGTCTTTTTTGCAGCGCTGAAGCAGACGCTTATCCTGAGTTGTTTCTACATCCAGAATGTAAACCAGGGTAATATCGTCCTTTTTGCGAGCATCGTAGCTGCGCTTGAAGATGGAATAGCCAATCAAATCGTCTGGAGCGAGGTGCAGCTTTTTGAGAATGGCCGCTTTGATGGCCTCTTCAGGATGATCGAGCGGGAGCTTTACTTCGGTTAGTCGTAACATACTCAAATCGGGCTGGGTTGCAAACAAAATAGCAGCATCATTCTCTAGTACAGCTCATATTTCATTAACTGACAGGGCAACGATCCGTTGTAGACTGCAATCCGCTGCGAAGATTTAAGTCCAATGAATTGAGACAGTTCCTTGTTGCCACTCAGCACAAATGCCGTCCAGCCTTTGAAGCGTTGTTTTAGCACGTCGCCTAACTGCTTGTAAAAGGCTCCCAGGTCGCTGTCTCGCCCCAGCCGTTCGCCATAGGGTGGGTTGCAGAATAACACGCCGCTGTCGGTGGGGGCAACAACATCGTTCAGGTCGATTTGCGAGAACCAGACATGATCCAATACGCCGCAGCTTGTGGCATTGGCGATCGCCTGCTCAATCACGCCTTCATCGCGATCGCTTCCCCAAATGGGGGCGGGTAGGGTTTCTCGCTGGCTGTCTTCTGCCTCTCGAATCAGGTGTTCTAGCAGATCCAGATCGAAGTCGAGCCAGGTTTCAAACCCAAAACGCTCACGAAACAGCCCCGGTGCAATGTTGAGCGCTTTTAAGCTGGCTTCCAGGGGTAATGTGCCGGAACCACAGAGCGGGTCATAAAACATTTGCTCTGGTTGCCAGCCAGCCAGTTGAATCAGCGCTGCTGCCAGCGATTCCTTTAAAGGAGCAGAACCCACAGCAGGACGATACCCTCGGCGGTGCAGGCTATTACCAGAACTGTCGAGGCTCACCGTACACAAATCGCGATCGATGTGAACCGTAATCCGCACATCCGGGTCTTGCAGTTCTACGTTGGAGCGATCGCCCAACCTGTCTTGCTGCTGGTCAACGATCGCCTTTTTTACCTGGAGCGCCGTGAAGTGAGTGTGGTTGAGGTGTTCATTTTTACCTGTCGCATTGACGGCCAGCGTCAGGTCGGGGGTTACATAATTCGACCAGTCGAGGGTTTGAATGCCGCTATAGAGATCGTTGGCATCGTGGCAGGGAAACTGATGAAGTTTCATCAGAATGCGGAACGGTAACCTGGCCCACAGGTTGACCCGATACAGTAGGGTGCGATCGCCCTCAAAAGCGGCACCGCAAAATCCTGGCTCTACAGAACGAGCACCCAGTTGCTCTAATTCCTGAGCCGCAAGTGATTCTAATCCCCGAGCAACCGTTGCAAAATACTGACTCATACTCGCTATAAACTGATCTGCGCTGCCATTTGTTTTGAACTCAGTATCCATGATCTCCAGCAATACTGCTTCAAGCGGGGAGACTATTCTTTCTTCGCATCCCATGCGGCAATCGCCTTCTATAATCTCCCTGAAGATGAGTGGCAAGCAGCATGGTTCGGTGTAAGGTTTGAAAGATCTAAAGCGAGAGCCTATTATGCAATCTTGAGGCAGCGGTAAAGGTTAGACAACTGGACTAATAACCTCAAGCAGTGGCAGCGGAGACACCAGGAGTGGAACGTGAGAATCCTGATAGACAACAGGCGCAACCGACTAGGGAAGAGCTTCTAGCCGAAGTTAACGCATTGCGCCAGCAAGTGGCTCGTTTGGAAACGGCCACCGCTCAGGCTTTATCACAGCAGCACCCTCACCCATTGCCGCCACCAACCAATACTATTTTAGAGAGCATTAGCGATGGCTTTGTCAGTTTAGATCGCCAGTGGCGCTATACCTACGTCAATTCTCAAGCGGAATATTTGCTGGGTAAGCCCAAAGCGGAACTGCTGGGTAACAATGCCTGGGATATATTTCCTGAACTGGTGGGCACTCGCGGCCACACGCTGATTCAACAGGCGATGGCAGAGCAGAAGGCGATCGCCTACGAGGAATTTTATCTCACGTTCAACAAATGGATTTCAGTCCGGCTGTATCCATCACCTCAGGGCATGTCGATTTACTTTCTGGATATTACAGAACAAAAGCAAGCTGAGGAGCAAATTCAACGCTACGCTGACATCGTTAAAAGCACCCAACTTGGTTTGGCCGTTTGGCAGTTGCAGGATTTAGACAACCCCGATTCACTACAATTGCTGCTGGCGAACCCGGCATCCAATCAAATCCTTGGTACCGATTTTGAAGCGTTGGTTGGCAGCACAATCGCGGAAAGCTTTCCATCGCTGGCAGGCTCCAATCTTGTGCGAGAGTATGCCGAAGTCATCAAAACAGGGCAAACCAAAGACATCGACGAAGTGCATTATGATGACGAACGGATCAGTGGAGTGTTTTCGATCAAAGCGTTTCCGTTGCCAAACCACTGCGTCGGGGTAGCCTTCGAAAGCATTACACAGCGTCGGCAAATGGAAAAAGCGTTGCAGGCTGCAATGCAACGGCTGGTCTTTCATGTGGAAAATACACCGCTAGGCGTGGTGGAATGGGACTGCCAATACCGCGTATCGCGCTGGTCGTCGCAAGCGGAAGCTATTTTTGGCTGGACGGCTGAGGAGGTGTTGGGGAAACGTCCTGACGACTGGAATTTTGTCTATCCTGCCGATCGCCCCCAGGTGCATCAGGCGATCGCCCAACTCCTGTGTGGACAGAACCAGCGTAACCGTCTGGAAACCCGTAACTTTACGAAATCTGGTGCGGTGATTCACTGTGAGTGGTACACCTCTGCCCTGTTTAATGAGCAGGGAAACTTTGAGTCTGCGCTGTGTCTGGTGCTGGATGTAACCGAGCGGAAGCAGGCAGATGCTAACCTTCAGGCAGCCAATCAGCGAACTCTGGATATTTTAGAAAGCATGACTGAAGGCTTTAGCGCCTTTGACGACCAGTGGCGCTACACCTATTTGAATCTTCGAGGCGAAACCATTTTAGGAGTGAAGCGAGACGAAATTATAGGCCGTAGCATTTGGGACGTATTTCCAGATACCGTCTCTCTCTCGTTTTACAACGAATTCAATCGTGCCATGCATGATCAGGTTGCGGTTCACTTGGAAGAGCATTACCGTCCCCTCAATATCTGGTTAGATTGTCATGCCTATCCGTTAGACGGGGGTGGCATTTGCGTATATTTCCAGGACATCACCAGCCGCAAGCGCATGGAAAACACGCTGCAAACGAGCCGTGAGCGGCTGGAACTGGTGTTGGGAGCGTCTGAGCTGGGAATCTGGTTTTGCGATTTGCCGTTCGATCACTTGGAGTGGAGTAACACCTGCAAGGAACACTTTGGCCTACCGCTTGATCTAGAGGTCACTATTGAGCAGTTCTATCAATGTCTCCACCCGGATGATCGAGAGACAACGCAACAGGCGATCGAGCAATCGATTCTCAACCACAACAGTTTCGACACCATCTATCGCGTCATCACTCCCGATCAGCAAGTGCGCTGGATTCGAGCAATTGGCTCTGCCTTTTATGACGAGAAAGGTAAGCCTATTCGATTTGACGGCGTGACCGTGGATGTGACCCGCCAACAACAGCAAGACGAAGAACGGCTGCGGCTCTACAAGGCAGAACGAGTCGCCCGCGAGCTGGCTGAATCGGCAAACCGCGTGAAAGATGAGTTTTTGGCGGTGTTGTCCCACGAGCTGCGATCGCCCCTAAACCCCATTTTGGGCTGGTCACGGCTGCTGCGATCGCGCCAGTTAGATAAAGCCACAACCGATCGTGCCCTGGAAACAATCGAGCGCAATGCCAAACTGCAAACCCAATTAATTGAGGATCTGTTGGATATCTCTCGCATTTTGCAAGGCAAGCTCAGCCTCAGCATTGGCCCTGTTCACTTAATACCCGTCATTGAGTCGGCCATTGAAACAGTTCGGTTAGCCGCAGAGGCTAAGTCTATCCAAATTCAAACTGTATTTGATCCACAGGTGGGGCGAGTGGCAGGTGACCCCACCCGTCTCCAGCAGATCGTTTGGAATTTGGTATCTAACGCGGTAAAGTTCACGTCTGCGGGGGATTCGGTTACGGTACGGCTAGACATCCAGCCAGACGAGAAGTGTCCAACGGCAGACCTGGCCGCTGCACCACATCCGGGATACGCGCAGATCACCGTAACCGATACGGGCAAGGGCATTCACCGCGATTTTTTACCCTACGTGTTTGATTACTTTCGACAGGCAGACAGCACCATTACCCGCCGATTTGGTGGCCTGGGCTTGGGGCTTGCCATTGTGCGGTATCTGGTTGAATTACACGGCGGCACCGTTCAGGCTGACAGTCCAGGGGAAGGGTTAGGAGCCACCTTTACCGTTAAGCTACCGCTGTTAAACCAAACGTCCTACTCTTTAGAGGAAACCCCATCCACTGCTCAAGTTGCTGCGGTTCAGCCATTACGGGGAACGTGTGTATTGGTCGTTGATGATGAACCCGATATGCGCGAATTTGCCACGTTTGTGCTGCAACAGGCAGGTGCAACGGTGATGACAGCCACCTCTGCCCATGACGCGTTGCAGCTTTTGGTGAACCACACGCCGGATTTGTTACTCAGCGATATTGGTATGCCAATGATGGATGGCTATACCTTGATGCGACAAATTAGAAAGTTGCCGATCGCCCAGGGTGGTAACATTCCGGCGATCGCGCTTACCGCCTATGCCGGAGAATACAATCAACGGCAGGCGCTTTCGGCAGGGTTTCAGCAGCATTTGCCCAAACCCATTGAACCCGATACGTTGATTATGGCTATTGCTCAACTCATTCGCACAACCTGAACCTCGTATTCCTCACCTGTCTTAGAGGA
The DNA here is from genome assembly GCF_015207605.1 of Oculatella sp. LEGE 06141. Classification (GTDB taxonomy): domain Bacteria; phylum Cyanobacteriota; class Cyanobacteriia; order Elainellales; family Elainellaceae; genus Oculatella. The sequence goes on along the minus strand of NZ_JADEWO010000016.1, from coordinate 66,007 downwards.
TCAGGACATCGAACAGCCGCCGTTCAGCCGTTACGATGCCAGGTCAGACATGGCTGCTGTAGATGAGGCGCTATAGTGTCCCATTCTGCCGCGATACCATTTGTTGTCTTTTAGGCCAGTGGACAAAATGTTTGATATCCGGTTGCTAGCTTTATTGCGCGCTTCCTTGGGCATCTCATCCAGAAAAATAGTCTCCAAGAAATCAGGAATGCCAAAGATCTCCTTCGGCTGGTTTTGCAAAATAGTGGAAACGGCTGCTGGAAGAGAGGTTTGAGCAAATTCCTCTCGAACATATTTCTGCCAATTCTCGTCTTTTTTGGCTGCTCTGGTCGTGCGGGGCTTCTTCGCTGCACTGGATGTGCCACCAGATGATTGCGACTTCTGTGATGGAGTGGCTGTGGCGGTGGATTTCCCTGCTTTGGATTTTCCCGCACTGGATGACTCAGTAGCAGCCGTGTCTGCAGGGGGGCTCGCAAGGGCAGACGGAGTAGTGGTGGCTGGCGAAGTGGGTGCTTCACTGTGACCGAGTACGGCTGCAGCCGATGTCATTGCAGCGGGATTATGGTTTCCATTGAACATGGTAATCACCGACCCAAGGCTTTTTCGTTTCTGTTGAATGGATTCTAATTGCCCTTGCAGCTCAGCCGCATGAGCCGCAAGAGTAGCCTCTATTTCTAACAGTTTGGCAAGGGTCGGATCAGATACCTTGGCAGAGGGTTGAGTGCGATCGCTGTTGCTCATGGTTAAATTTCCTCACAACTGAACGATGATTTAATCGTTGATTCTAATGAAAGAACAGAACAATGATTTAATTTAAGTCAGATTGGTTTGAATGGAGTCAGCAAAATTCGATTCATTTCACGATAGTCTAAAACGCTCTCATTGATCACACCAATTGCTACCAATATGGATCTACAGCTTCAAGGTAAGGTTGTGCTTGTGCTGGCTGCCAGCAAAGGATTAGGCAGAGCAACCGCTTTACAGTTTGCCCGTGAGGGTGCAAACGTTGCCATTTGCGCTCGCAGTGAACTCATTGAAACCACTGCAACTCAAATTGTGGCTGAAACTGGAGCAGAAGTAATATCATTACGAGCAGATGTTACCGATTGTAATGATATCGATCGGGTGGTTCAATCCACGGTCGATCGATTTGGCGGGTTAGATATTTTAGTGACCAACTCCGGCGGCCCTCCCTCCGGGCAGTTTGAAGAGTTGCCAATGGCGGCCTGGGAGTCGGCTGTGAACTTACTCCTCATGAGTACGGTGCGATCGATTCAAGCTGCCCTACCTTACCTGCGTCAATCTACTGCTCCGGCCATTTTGACGATTACATCATCATCAACCAAGCAACCCATTCAAAACCTGATTTTATCCAACTCGATCCGTTTAGCCGTTGTGGGGCTAACCAAAACATTGAGCCAGGAACTGGCCAGCGATCGGATTCGGGTGAACAGCATCTTACCCGGCTGGACTTACACCCAACGGGTAGAAGAGTTGATTCAGTCACGAATGGCTAAAAGCGGGCGATCGCTCGATGCCGAGTTAGCGGCGGCCTCTGCCGCAATTCCGCTGGGGCGAATGGGAACCCCAGACGAATTTGCCAATGTTGCTGTGTTTCTCTGCTCTCCGGCAGCCGCTTATGTGAATGGCGTGATGCTGCAAGTCGATGGTGGTTTGCATCAGGGAACTCTATGAGGTCAGGTCATGATGCTGTATTCCATCATCGGGATGACCGTATATTAAGTGTCACTCCGGGTAGAGTTAACAACGGTCATACGTAATCCGGCAGCAGGGGCAAGGGTTAACCCCCGGCGGACGGGACGAACAGAACGAGGGTGGCTGAGTGCTAACTCAACCTGCGAAACAATGGTAGCCAACACCAGCTTCATTTCAAATTGAGCAAAGGCCATGCCAATGCAGCGACGGTTGCTGCCGCCAAACGGCAAATATTCATAGGGTGAAAACTGCCGCTCCAGGAAGCGCTCTGGCCGAAACTCTTTGGGGTTGGGGTACACATCAGGGCGTTGATGGGTCAGATAAATGCAGGGGAGCAGCCATGTTCCAGCCTCTAAGCTATACGTGCTGAACTGCATTGGTGCTTTCAGAATGCGTGGAAACGAAAACATGGCGATCGGATAAATTCGCAGCGTTTCCTGACAAATGGCTGTTAAATAGGGCAGTTGTGTAATTGCCATTGGGTCACCTGCCGCCACCGTTTTCAGTTCGTGCCGCAGCCGATGGTACCTATCCGGCTGGGTATAAACCCAGTACAGTGCCCAGCTTAAGGACGATGCCGTTGTCTCATGTCCGGCGACTAACAGGGTCATTAACTCGTCGTGCAGCTCTTCATCGCTCATCGGCTGACCTGCTTCATCCCGGGCAGACAGCAGCAATGAGAGAATATCGGTGCGGTTAGGGTCGGCAGATCTGCGGCGATCGCGAATTTCGGCATAGAGCAATTGATCGACCTGCTGTTTCAGCCGCAAAAACCGTCCCCACGGACTCCATTCCCCCCAGTCCTTTTGCAACGATGCGAAAAACAGAACACTGGCACTGAGCGGCGAACTAATCGAATCTAGCAACTGGGTTAACAGCCCTTTGAGTTGCTCCAGGCGATCGCCTTCAGATAAACCAAACACTGCTCGCAAAATCACGGTCAGGGTAATTGCCTGCATCGGCAACCGAACCACCAGGGACTCACCCACTGTCCATTGTTCAATCACCTGCTGCGTGATATCACCAATGAGCTGACCATACGTTCGCATTCGCTCACCATGAAAGGGAGGCGTTAACAACTGGCGCTGGCGCTGATGGCGATCGCCATCCAGCAAAATGAGCGACTGCTCTCCCAGCAAAAATCGCAAGATCTGATTCCCTTTACCCGAATCGAACCGCGCCGGATTAGCAAAAATGACCTGAAGATCATCAGGATGGCTGCACACAACCAGCGGCGCATTACCCGGTGCCGTCAGGGTAAATGTATCGCCAAAACGGTGACGATAGGTTTCCAGGGCTTCGGTCGGGCGAAACAGAGAATGAATGATTCTCAAAGACTGGGGAAGTTTGGGGCCAGCAGGCAAATTCATACCAGTACTCTGCCAGTAATATGCAATCTCCCTTCTATTGTCTCCCAGAATCCAGCATCGGGGGAATTGCCCGTGAGCTATTAACCTGGCAGCCATTGTTCTTAGGGCAAACCGTGTTTGGACTCCGCTCAGCACTCGCTTCCGTGTGGGGTGAGCGGAGTCGAACCCCAATCCCTTATGCCAAATCTTTTATTGCCGGGTTAATAGGGTCGCCATTGATTCGCTCGAATATTATCGTTGGCTAGCCGTGCTGTTTCGTCAATTCGCTTTGCTCTGGTTTCGGGCTTCTTGGCGATCGCAATCCACTCCAGAATGCCGCGTTTAACCGAACGGGGAAAGGCTTCAAAGTTGATCCGTGCTGATGGGTACGATGCCAGCGCCTCTTCCAGATCAGGCGGAATCTCCAATGCCTCGATCGCATCCAGGGCATTCCATGAGCCGTCTTGTTTCGCCGCTTCGACCTTTGCCAATCCAGCTTCTGCCATTAATCCCGCAGTCATCATCTTTTCAATGCGTTCTTTGTTCGGTTTCGACCACCCAGACCCAGCTTTTCGCGGCGCAAACCATAGGAGCGATCGCTCTGCATCCAGTGTATTGGGCTTGCTGTCTACCCATCCAAAACAAAGCGCTTCTTCAACCGCATCATTGTAATCAAAGCGGGGCTTTCCGGTCGCTTTTTTGTAGCTAACCAACCAGATTCCCTCGGTGCGAGTGTGATGTGTTGCCAGCCAATCACGCCATTCAGCCCGTGATAGCGGATGAATCGAGTTGTGTGGTGCATCCTGCATGGTGAAACCTCCGCGCTGCCGAACCAACTAATGGTTGAATGGCACTGAAATAAAGCTGCGCTATTAGTATAGACTGGGCTTCGACTACGCTCAGCCCCCACCAACGAGGGCTGAGCGTAGTCGAAGCCCGGAATGAACGCACTTATTTCAGTGCCATTCAACTAATGATTCAGCCAGATTAGTAGGTTGCCAACTCAAGAATTTTCTTTACTGTATTCTAGTTCGAACGTTTTATGCATAATGATTGCCGCAACGCTTTAAGTGTTGCGGCAAAGCGATCCAAGCTTTATTAGAGGCGATCGAGATAGACCAGAGACAGGGCAGCAATGCAATGCCTGCCCCAAAAACATTGCATTGCATCTCCAAACTTCATCCATGTATTCAGCAATACCCTTTAATTACGGGTGTTGCATCACGTCACGCTGAAACCAGTTGAGCAATTTTAGTACGAGCTGCTGCGATCGATCGCGCCAAACTTTCACTATCAACCTGATCATTCTCAACGTGGACAAAGGTAATATCAGTGATACCAATAAAGCCAAACACTGAGACGATGTAGGGATCTTGATGGTTCATTGACCCATAGCGCTCACCGGGGCCAAAACCAGAATCCCATCGTGCTGTGATCACAAACATTTTTTTACCCAACACCAGCGGTTTATAAGGGTTTTCCACGTCCTCCGGTTCATACGCCACCGTTCGCCCCATCCGCACAATCTGGTCAATGTACCCCTTAAACATCGTGGGAACGCTGAAGTTGTACATGGGAAGCCCAATGACATATATATCCGCCGCCAGGAATTCATCCACCAGTTGATCGCTGACGCGAATTGCTGCCTGCATTTCCGGGGTATGCTGCTCTGGTGGGGTGAAAGCCGCTGCAATCCACGGTTCATCTAGATGGGGAACAGGATGGCGACCCAGATCGCGATAGGTGACCATATCATCCGGATGCGTTTGCTTCCACTGTTCAACAAACTCCCTGGTCATGCGACGAGAGCGCGATCGCTCACCTCTGGGACTGGAATCAATATGCAGAATGTGTGCCATAGTTCCTCCGGCTGCATTACCCTTCCAGCCTAGAAAACTTCCCAACCCTCAGCTATCTAATTCCTGCGCCGCTGTCAAAAAATTGCGGTTAATTTTTCCAGCGTCTCAGCAAGAGTCACCCAAAAGTGAATACAATCAGATCTAGAGCGATAGGGTTTGCATGATGAATCCAGCTACCCAGCCCACAGAACTAACGGGCTTACCCATCTTGTCTAGCCAAAATCAGGGTTGGGAAAATATCCTGGTCGAACAATTTCAACACCCTCCAGGCGAAGGCAACTGTCATTGTAGCGATGAACACACGATTTGTTTATCGCTGGCACCTCGTCCCGTTCGTTTGTTGCAGGTGAAAGGCGGTAAAACTTACACCGGGCTATACGGCAAAGGCCATATTTCTATCACACCTGCCAGGATGCCGCTTTTTGCCCGTTGGGATGCAGAAGACCAGTACTTGCAAATTCGCATTGCTTCTCGTTTTATTCAGAACGTCGCCAGAGAAACCATTGATGTCAATCTCGATCAGCTCGAATTGCTGCCCGAGTTTCGCATTCGCGATCCGCACCTGGAATCGATTGGACTGCTGCTTCTGGCTGAGCTAAAACACGAAAGCTTGGGCGGCAAGCTCTACATTGAATCCCTTGCAAACGTGTTGGCTGTGCATTTGCTCAGACAATATGCAGCGGCTTCATCTCGCCCTTCCATATACGAAGGTGGCCTGCCTCAGCGTCAAGTTCTGCAAGTCCTGGAATACATCAATGAGTACTTGCATCAAGACATCAAGCTTGCCGACTTAGCCGCCTTGATTGGGATTAGTCAATTTCATTTCAGCCATCTGTTTAAGCAGTCGATCGGCACGACTCCTTATCAATATTTGCTTCAACAACGCATAGAACGGGCAAAGCAGTTGTTGAAACAAACCGATCAATCAATTATGGACATTGCCTTAATGTGTGGGTTCAATAGCCACAGCCATTTAAGCAAACAGTTTCGGCAGTTAACTGGCATGACACCAAAAACGTACAGAGACCGCTAATTGATTGCGATGTGATAGTCCATATAGAGAGATGGCAGTGCTTGTTCTTCAGGCGTTTTACAGCAGTTCTCAATCGAGTCAGCCACAGTCTCGCCAAGCTGGGACGGGGTTTGGTGTGTGGTGAATGCAAATGAAAATGGCTGTAAGTGGCGTTGCAGAATAAACAGATGAATTGAAGGTCACGGCTTGGGCTTAGCACTTTTAGAGGATGTCTTAAAAGTGCTAAGCTCCAACTCGAACCGCCCCCTAATCCCCCAAAATTGGCTTCGACGTGAGCGCTCAGCCGAACGGGAACTTCCGAATCAATTCTGTTTCAAAGTCCCCCAAAATTGGGGGATTTAGGGGGCTAATTTAGAATGTTGAGCCATTCTCAGACACCCTCTTAACACAGCCCCTTAATTTTGCAGGTTATTTAATTTACAATCCTTGAGTTGTGCTATTCAGCAATACACTAATCGTGTCATAGTGCGATCGCCCACACCCCACTCATTCAAATCAGGAGACCAATGGAAACAGCAGATGTCATTGTGATCGGTAGCGGACAGGGTGGAATTCCATTAGCGGCTGACTTTGCCAAAGAAGGACGCAAGGTTGTTTTGTTTGAGCGGGATGCGCTGGGTGGAAGCTGTATCAACTACGGCTGTACCCCCTCCAAGGCGTTTTTAGCCGCCGCTCATGCCGCAGGACGGGCACATCGAGCCGCCAATCTTGGTGTTCATGCTCAGGTTGAGGTCGATTTTCCGGCTGTAATGGAGCGAGTTCGGGGCATTCGTCACCAGTTTAATCAAGGTATTAAACAACGGTTGGACGGTGCAGGGGTCACGGTGGTCTGTGCCGAAGCCTCGTTCAGCGATCGCCATACTGTTACAGGAGGTGATGTTACCGTACAAGCGCCCATTGTTGTGATCAATACAGGAACATCATCACTCATTCCCAACCTTCCTGGTTTAGCCGAAACCCCTTATCTAACGAACCGAAATTTCTTTGATTTGCAGGAGTTACCGCCTCGCCTGTTGGTCATTGGTGGGGGCTATATCGGGCTGGAGCTGGGGCAGGGGTTAGCGCGATTGGGCAGCCAAACGCATCTCATTGTCAGGGGCGATCGCCTTCTGTCTCAGGAAGAACCCGATGTTAGCGCAACCCTGGCAGAGGCATTGGGGCAAGATGGCATCTCGCTTCACTTCAACGCCACAACCGAACAGGTCACTCATGCCAGCGGCGTGTTTACGCTAGAGTTAAGCACGGGTGAATCCCTTCAGGGTGAAGCTTTGCTCGTTGTCACTGGCCGAAAACCAAACACCAGTGCGTTGAATGTAGCGGCCACCGGGGTGGAATTGGATCGGCAGGGATTCGTCACCATTGATGAGCAGTTTCAAACAACCTGTCCCGGTGTTTACGCGATCGGGGACGTTGCCAAACAGCCTGCATTTACCCATGTGTCCTGGGAAGACTACCGCCGCTTAAAGGCCATTTTGTGTGGCGAACAGCGAACCCGCGACGATCGCGTCTTGGGCTATGCCGTTTACACCGAACCGCAAGTTGGGCGTGTTGGCATGACGTTCGACCAGGCCAAACAGCACGGTATCAATGCTCGCTGTGTGACGCTACCCATGTCCAGCATTGCGCGTGCAATTGAATGGGGACACGATCTCGGCTTCTACCGGATGGTCATTGACCAGGACAGCGATCGCATTCTTGGTGCAACGCTGGTCGGCTATGAAACTGCCGAACTGGTTCACGTCTTTCTGTCTCTGATGGAGACGAAAGCGACCTGGCAGGTGTTAGAACAATCGGTACACATTCACCCAACCTATGGTGAAGCATTACCCAGTTTGGCCAGGCTGCTGCTGGGCGACGATATGCCCTCCTGCCCTAACCGCTAGGGAGTCGTCAATTTCCCGCATTGAGCAGGTTACAGGCCGTTTGCAGCGTGTCAGCCTCTTCAACGGGTTTATCTTTCCGCCAGCGCAAAATGCGCGGAAAGCGTACCGAAATGCCAGATTTGTGGCGTGTCGATTGAGCAATGCCTTCAAAGCCAATTTCAAAAACATAAACGGGTTCAACCGATCGCACCGGGCCAAATTTCTCAATGGTATGTTTGCGAATCCAGCGGTCGAGTTCGTCAATTTCTTGATTATCTAACCCAGAGTAGGCTTTAGCAAAGGGTACTAATTCACCCTGGTTCCAGAGGGCAAAGGTATAGTCTGTAAACAGATTCGCCCGCTTGCCGCTTCCCGCCTGAGCATAGAGCAACACCGCATCCAATGATAATGGATCGACTTTATATTTCCACCAATACCCGCGTTTGCGACCCACCAAATATGGACTGTCGATCGCCTTCAGCATTAATCCTTCCGCACCGCGATCGCGCGAGTGTTGCCTCAGGGCTTTCACCTGCTCAAAGGATTCAACCGTCAAGGTGGGTGAGCCATGCACCAACGGAGAGTCGATCGTTGCTAAAACATCAACCAGGGATTGACGGCGCTTCAACAACGGCTGCTCACGAATGTCTGCTCCATCCTGCTCCAGCAGATCGTAGGCAATAAAATGAACGGGGTTCTCGTCTATAACTTTTTGCGTCACCTTTTTTCGACCCAGGCGCTTTTGCAAATGGTTGAAAGGTAAGGGGCGATCGCCCATCCAACCCAGAATTTCCCCATCCAGCACCACACCATCTGGCAGTTGCAGGAAGACGGCTTCAAATTCAGGAAATTGGTGAGTAATTAAATCTTCGCCCCGCGACCAGATAAAAAGTTCATCGGCTCGTCGAATGATTTGGGCACGAATGCCATCCCATTTCCACTCGGCCTGCCAGCGCCAAACATCTTCAGTTTGAAACTTTTCCTCATCCAATGGAGAGGCCAGGAAAAACGGGTAAGGTCTACTGGGCGATCGCTGTTCCTCTGCCGCCCGGGCAGTAAGCTGTTGATAAAACTCAACCGTGGGTTCAAAATCGCCCATCAGCCGATGCGCCAACACCGACTCCGAAATGCCAAAGGCGGCAGATAGTCCCTTAATCACCAGCTTTTCAGAGGCTCCCATCCGAAAAGCGCCCGTCAAAACTTTGTTTAGCACGAATACTTCAATATCATCCAACGATGACCACCACGACACCACCAACTGCCTGAGTGCCTCATCCGATTTCACACCTTTGACTTGAGGAATGATGACCTCCATCCATTCGTGCAGGGCAATATCCGGTTTAGTATTATCCGAAGCCGATGTCTGGTGACGTTTCAGCGGCGTTTCGTGTAGCAGCAGGGCGATCGTCTCAGCAGAATCGCCAACATGAGCATGACACTCCTGAAACAACCATTCTGGAATATCAGAGACTTGCAGAAAAATGTCTCGCAGCGTTTTAGATGTAATCAGTCGTCTACGAATCTTCCCCAGCAGCAAATACAGCCCCCACACAGCATTGTGCGGCAGTTCATCTTGAAAATAATGCTGCAACACTCTTACCTTTTCATTAATTGAGGTAGTGGCATCAATTTGCTGATAGAGCCGTGTAAAGCGTTTCATCAGATATCTCCCTCGCCCTCGAATAAGGTATTCAACGGCAGGGCATTGATGTGATGGACTTCGCTGAGATAGCGCGAGAGCACCTCTGTTTGCCCATGCGTTACATACACTGTTTTGGCCTGTGTCTGCAACACCGTATCGACTAACCCCTGCCAATCGGCATGGTCGGACAAAACAAATCCACGTTCATATCCACGACGGCGGCGGGCACCCCGAACCGCCATCCAACCCGACGCAAATCCGGTTTGAGGCTGTGGAAATCGTCTCATCCAGGTTGAACGGTAGGCCGAGGGTGGTGCCAGAATTAACGCCCCGTTGAACGAATGGCTACGGGGCAGCTCGGAGGCCGGAATGGTCTCTACCATTGCTATACCTGCCTGCCTGTAAATCTCTGTTAAAACATGAACGGCTCCATGCACATAAACAGGCTGCTCGGTCAACTGAGTCAACTCACCCAGTATTCGCTGTGCCTTACCGAAGGCATAACAAAACAATAACGAGGGGCGATCGCGATCGCCCTGCCACCAATCGTAAATCTGCTGACACGTTTGTTTTCCTGTCTGCCATTTGTAGATGGGTAATCCAAAAGTTGCTTCTGTAATGAATGTATCGCAGGGAACTACCTCAAACGCATCACAGGTTGGATCATCATTGCGCTTATAGTCGCCCGAAACCACCCAAACCTCATCCCGGTATTCCACCCGAATTTGCGCTGAACCAAGCACATGTCCAGCGGGATGAAACGATACCCAGGTATTACCTAGCTTGATTTTCTGCCCATACTCCACTCCTTGCAGGTTAATGTCATTGCCTAAGCGCCGTCTCAAAATGCCTTCCGAACGATGAGTAGCTAGGTAGTGGTGTGAACCCGAACGGGCATGGTCAGAATGGGCATGGGTAATGAGGGCACAGTCTACAGGCCGCCAGGGGTCAATGTGAAACCCACCTTGTTCACAATACAGCCCTTCTTGATGAACAGTAATTAGCGCCATGTCCCTCTTCAACGATCAGCGAACGACCAGCAATGGTGACAAACCGCTCCGGCTTCCCCTGTCTATAGGCAATGTCAATAGGCAATGTCAATAGGCAATGTCAATAGGCAATGTCAGGCAAGGTTAGGCGATGTCGGATAGCAACTCAAATTACAGCCACGTCGTTTACTGATTAGAGCAGTTTGGCAAGCAATTGACATCATCCATCCAGAGGGTAATGTGCTGTCTTCTAGAAACATGTGCAGTAACAGGCGTTGCTAAATCGGGGTATGAGCTTACCTGTTTAGCTTAAGATCGAGCCTGGTTTCTCAATACCCCAATATGAGACGCGATGCCATCTTCTATCAAATTTTCAAACGGTTTCCAACGCTGTTTTTCATTCTAATTGACATCCCACTGGAACAAGCTCAGGGCTATCGCTTTGAGTCTGTAGAGGTAAAAGAGCCGAATTTTCGCATTGATGGTGTGTTCTTGCCACCAGACAACGCCACATCCAAAACCGTATTTTTTGTAGAGGTGCAGTTTCAAAAAGACCAATCCCTCTACCATCGCTTCTTTTCTGAATTATTTCTTTACCTGTATCGCAGTCAAGCTCGTTACAACGATTGGCAGGGGGCGTTGATTTTTCCCAATCGTGGTTTAGAGCCAGACGATGCAACCACGCACCGGGCATTACTGAGCAGCGATCAGGTGCAGTGCCTCTATCTGAACGAGTTAGATCGCGCAAACGAACCGTCTATGGAACGCAGCCTGTTTCGCTTAATGGTTGAACCACAGGAACAGCTTGTGCAACAGGCCAAATCTTTGATTGCCAGAGCCAGGCAGGGAGATAGCGCAAATCTGTCTGCGGCTGAGATAATAGACATAGTGGCAACGATCGCTGTCTACAAGTTTGTTAACCTTGATCGCGCTGAGGTTGAAGCAATGCTGGGATTAACACTGGAGCAAACTAGAGTTTATCAAGAAGCAAAGGAAGAAGGCCGAGAAGAAGGCCGAGAAGAAGGCCGACTGGAAGCGAAGTTTGAAATGATCCCAATGCTCTTAGAAATGGGACTTACGGTTCAACAGGTTGCCGAAAAGTTGAACCTGGAAGTGGCAGTCGTTCAACAGGCGACCTTCTCTGACCCTTAATGTCGAGCACCAGGTAGTCTGCTTCAAGCCGCAAAAATCGCTGAGAGTTGGGTTTAGGAAATGGACGTTCGTGCCCATTGATAGATGCCGCGCTCTTGAAAACTCACTATTGTATCTAGGTAAATTGCACTGTATAGCCCCTATAATCTAATGGTTTTGGATCAAGAGACCAACGCCACACGCGTTAATGCCAGATCGACTGACGCATTTGATGTCTTCAACTGTCAACATTATGTAGGGCCGAATCCCTACCTTGACACAGCCGCGTTTGTGTTCGATTTGACGCTGGTTCAGCCCCAAAAACTGCTGCCGTTAGATCAGTACATCGCCGCGGTGGGCGATCGCTACCCTCATTTACTAGAAGAGCGTTACGACTCCTATACTCACTTGTTTGCTCGAACTGTGTCCGAGGTTAACAAGCTGGAGATGGACTTGTACTTCGAGCGTTGGAGCGTCAGTCCTCACGGCAGCCACACCCGGATCGGGATTGAGTGTCTCCATGCCCGTACCTGCCGAGCGGTTGTCTACAGCGTTTGGGACTGGTTTGAGGCCATCAATCAGCACGAAGAATTTGAGATAAAAGACCAGATCGAAGTCATCCAGGGGCTGTTTCGGCAATCAGTGTATGGTGGCCCCACCGTCTACGCTCTGTTGCGTGCTGCCCACAACAAAGAGATCCCGACCTTCTATCTATGGGATGAAGGGCTGATGCAGTATGGGTATGGCCGCAGGCAGGTGCGTGGTGTGGCTACCACCTTTGACGGTGATAGCCATCTCGATTCTGACTTTACAACCCGCAAAGACGATTGCAAAGCCTTCTTAGGAACCTTAGGTTTTCCGGTACCCAAGGGAGAAGTGGTGCGATCGCGTAAGGCGGCACTGGCTGTCGCCGCTCGGATTGGTTATCCTGTAGCGGTTAAGCCAGTTTCGGGTCACAAGGGTATCGGTGTGACGGCAGACGTGCAAGATGCCGTTGAGCTAGAAGAAGCGTACCATCGAGCGTTACAGGCAATTCCAGAAGATGAAAGTGTGCGAATTATTGTAGAAACCAGCATTTCTGGGAAAGATTTTCGTATGCTTTGCGTCAACGGTCGGTTTGTAGCAGCAACAGAGCGCCGTCCGGCGTATGTCGTAGGGGATGGACAGCTAACCATTGCAGAATTAATTGACCGCGAGAACCGTTTGCCTGCCCGCATCGATACGCCAACGTCGCCGCTTGGCAAGATTAAGACGGACGAAGCGATGCACATGTATCTGGAACAGCAGGGATTGACGTTAGATAGTGTGCTTGAGCGCGATCGCACCGTCTATCTTCGTAAGGTGGCCAACTTATCGTCTGGAGGGTTAAGCATTGACGCAACTCATGCCGTCCACCCGGACAACATCATCCTCACCCAGGATATTGCTCAACATTTCCGCCTTACCTGTTTGGGGATTGATGTAGTGGCTCACGATTTGTCTAAATCGTGGAAAGACGGCAACTTTGGCATCATCGAAATCAATGCGGCTCCGGGCATTTACATGCACCTTAAACCGGCCATGGGCGAGAGTGTGGATGTTACATCTCATGTGATGGAAACATTCTTCGAATCCAAGGAAGATGCCAGGATTCCCATCATCACGTTCAACCATGTTCGGGTGCATGAACTTCAGGAAATGATTGATTTTATTCTGTTGCAGCACCCCGATTGGGTGGTTGGAGCCGTTTGCCAGGAGGCCGTTCTGGTTAACCGCGCCGAGAAGAATCTCCATAGCGATTACAACATCAATGTCTCGAACCTGCTGCGAAATCCCAAACTTGATTTACTGATGGTTGAATATCAGGAAGACGTATTGCAGCGGGACGGCATGTTTTACCACGGCAGCAACGTTGTGATTTTAGATAATCCAACGGATACCGAAATGATGCTGAAGCGAGATGTATTTCATGACTCCACTATTGTGGTGAAGCGGGATGATCATGTTTCAATTCAGCGAGGAGGCTTGATAGAACAGTATCAACTCAACGCCGACGAGCCGTTCAGCCGCGTTTTCCTCAAGGAAATCGCCACTATCCTGTAGCCATTCCGCCAGAACCAACGCAACGGAGGCAGCGGGCCTCCGTTGGTAAAGACAACCAAACCAGCATCATTTTATGTCGTGTGGCTATCTCGTTATTGATATAGCCATACCCGCAGTAGCGAGAGCAGTTGCTCTGTATCCACTGGTTTGGTGATGTAGTCGGAGGCTCCAGCTTCTATACACTTCTCGCGATCGCCCTTCATCGCCTTGGCTGTCAACGCAATCATCGGCAACATCTGAAACTGTTCCACTTGACGAATCAGTTGCATTGTTTCGTAGCCGTCCATTTCTGGCATCATCACATCCATAATCACGATGTGAGTGTCGGGATTGCTTTGCAGCAACTCAATCGCATCTCGACCGTTTTCGGCGTAAACCACCTGCATCTGATAGCGCTCTAGCAAACTGGTTAAAGCAAATACATTTCGCACATCGTCGTCAACCACTAGCACCTTCTTACCAACCAAAATCGGGTCGCTCTGCTGAATTTGCTCTAGCATCAACCGTTGAGGTTCTGGTAAGTTGGCCTGGACGCGATGGAGAAACAGCGCTGTTTCGTCCAGCAACCGTTCGGGCGATCGCACATCTTTCACAATAATAGTGTCTGAGATTCGCCGCAGTTCCGTTTCCTCGTGAGCCGTTAGCTCTTTGGCGGTATAGATGATGACGGGCAGATAGCCTGAATTGGGCTGCTGTTTAATCTGCTCGATCAGTTCAAAGCCGTTCATGTCGGGCAAGCCCAAATCCAAGACAACACAGTCAAAGTGTCCCGATTGCAGCGCTTCCAGGGCAGCGGAACCGCTACCCACGGCAGTGGTGCTGACATCACTGTTGCCAATCAATTCAACAATGCTGAGGCGTTGGGTTTCGTCGTCTTCGACCACCAGCAGATTTTTGACTGGACGTTCAACAAACCCCTTCAGGCTAGACAACGCGGCAGACAGTGTTTCACTGCTGGCAGGCTTTTGCAGAAAGGCGATCGCTCCCAGTTGCAAACTCCGCTGTTGCCCCTCCTCAATCGACATCATGTGAACCGGAATGTGGCGAGTATTGGGATCGTGCTTGAGTTGATCCAATACCGTCCAGCCGTCCATATCGGGCAGGCGAACATCCAACATAATGGCCACTGGTTTGAACTCGCGTGCCATGATCAGCCCAATGTTGCTGCGCGTTGCCACCAGCCCTTTGAATCCCTGCTCTCTCGCCATGCTCAATAGAATTTGAGCAAAGTTGACATCATCCTCAATGATCAGTAAGACACAATCGCCTTCATTGATAGAGTCCAGGTCGTCAGCCACGTCTCGGTTAGCTAACAGTGCAGACGATGACAGCTCCGGTAGGGGAGGAGCCGCCGCCAGCCTATCGCTCCTCATTTGTGATAGCCCTGCACTTCTAACCGTTGGCTCCGAGTTGCTCGCTCCTGGGGCAGGGGTGTAGGTTTGCGGCAGATAGAGTGTAAAGGTGCTGCCTTGCCCCAGTTGGCTCTGGATCTGAATCTCGCCGCCTAACAGTTGAGCAATTTCGCGGCTGATTGACAAGCCTAGCCCCGTACCGCCGTACTTGCGGGAGGTCGTACCATCCGCTTGCTGGAAGGCTTCAAAAATAATTCGCTGTTTTTCGGGCGCAATCCCAATTCCCGTATCGGTAACGCTAAAGGCTATGACCGTATCGGCCTGGTTTAGGGTGTTGCGATCGCGGCTCCAACCCTGGGTGGCAACGCTAATGGTCAGGCTAACTCGGCCTCGCTCGGTAAACTTGAAGGCGTTGGCTAACAGATTTTTCAATACCTGTTGCAGCCGCTTCAAATCGGTGTAGATGGCGCGAGGCAACTGCTCACCAACGTTAATTTGAAAATCGAGCGCGCGATCGATTGCAGTTTGGCGGAACGTGCGATCGATCTGCTCGCGCAACTCGCTGAACAGCGTTTGCTCAACATCAACCGACATCGTGCCCGACTCAATCTTAGCCAGATCGAGAATATCGTTGATTAGCCCCAGCAGATCATTACCCGCCGAGTGAATGGTACGCGCGTATTCCACCTGCTTTTGCGTCAGGTTATTTTCGCTGTTTTCGCCCAGCAGCCGTGCCAGAATCAGCAAACTATTGAGCGGGGTTCGCAGCTCGTGCGACATATTGGCGAGAAACTCCGACTTGTACCGGGACGTGAGCGCTAGCTGCTCGGCTTTCTCCTCCAGAGAACTGCGCGCTTGCTCGATTTCGCGGTTCTTCCGCTCTACTTCTCGGTTTTGTAGCGCTAACAGTTCGGCTTTTTCCTCCAGTTCCTCGTTGGTTTGCTGCAACTCATCCTGCTGATTCTTGAGCAACTCTTCCGAGGCGCGCAACGACTGCGCTTGCTGCTCTAGACGCTGATTGGTTTCGGTCAGTTCTTTTTGCTGCATCTGGAGTTCTTCCGCCAGAGACTGAGACTGTTTCAACAGTTCCTCGGTTCTCATGCTGGCGGCGATCGTATTCAGCACGATCGCAATACTTTCAGTCAGCTGATCAAAGAAAGTAAGGTGAATGTCGTTGAATTGATGGAAGGAGGCCAGCTCAATCACCGCTGTCACATGCCCCTCAAACAGCACAGGCAACACCACGGCGCTCATGGGAGTCGCTTCACCCAACCCAGAACTAATTTTGACGTAATCCTGGGGCACTTCGGTCAGTAAGATTGGCTCTTTTTCCAGAGCGCACTGTCCCACCAGTCCTTCACCCAACTGGAAGCGATTCGCCAAATGCTTGCGCTTGCGATAGGCGTAGGTGCTCAGCAGCTTGAGATAGGGGGGATGATTTTCGCCCACCTCCATCAGGTAAAAGACACCGTGTTGCGCCCGAACCAGAGGAGCCAACTCAGACAGAATCAGCTTGGACACCGTTTCCAGGTCGCGCTGCCCCTGCAACATGCGAGTGAATTTAGCCAGGTTGGTTTTGAGCCAGTCCTGCTCGGTATTCTTTTGGGTCGTCTCTCGCAGGTTGGCAATCATCTGGTTGATGTTGTCCTTCAGCGCGGCCACTTCCCCCTGCGCCTCAACTGCGATCGATCGGGTTAAATCGCCCTTCGTTACCGCTGTTGCTACTTCTGCGATCGCCCGTACCTGCGTGGTCAAGTTTGCCGCCAGTTCGTTGACGTTGTCGGTTAAGGCTCTCCAGGTGCCAGAGGCTCCGGGCACTTTGGCCTGCCCACCCAGCTTGCCTTCAATGCCCACTTCCCGCGCCACGGTCGTTACCTGGTCGGCAAACGTCGCCAGCGTGTCGATCATCTCGTTGATGGTGTCGGCCAGCGTTTCAATCTCGCCTTTGGCATCCAGCATCAGCTTGCGTTTGAGGTCGCCATTCGCCACGGCTGTCACCACTTTGGCAATGCCTCGCACCTGTGCGGTCAGGTTCCCGGCCATCGAGTTCACATTGTCGGTCAAGTCCTTCCAGGTACCCGCTACGCCTTTCACCTGCGCCTGCCCACCCAGCTTGCCCTCGGTGCCCACCTCCCGCGCCACGCGCGTCACCTCCGAGGCAAAGGAGCTAAGCTGATCCACCATTGTGTTGATCGTGTTTTTCAGGTCTAAAATTTCGCCCTTTACGTCTACCGTAATTTTTTTGGAGAGATCACCATTGGCGATCGCCGTGGCCACTCCAGCAATGTTTCGCACCTGCGCTGTCAGGTTACCCGCCATCAGGTTCACGTTGTCGGTCAGGTCTTTCCAGGTACCCGCCACCCCCCGCACGTAGGCTTGCACACCCAACTTGCCTTCGGTGCCCACTTCCCGCGCCACGCGCGTTACTTCGGAGGCAAAGGAATTGAGCTGATCCACCATCGTGTTGATTGTGTTTTTCAGCTCCAGAATTTCGCCCTTTACGTCTACCGTGATCTTCTTGGAGAGATCGCCATTCGCCACCGCTGTCGTTACTTCGGCAATGTTTCGCACCTGTGCCGTCAGGCTACCCGCCATAAAGTTGACCGAATCGGTGAGGTCTTTCCACGTCCCCGCTACGCCCGGAACCTCTGCCTGTACCCCCAGCTTGCCCTCTGACCCCACCTCCCGCGCCACGCGCGTTACCTCCGAGGCAAAGGAGTTGAGCTGATCCACCATTGTATTAACCGTGTTTTTCAGCTCCAGGATCTCGCCCTTTACGTCTACCGTAATCTTTTTAGACAGATCGCCATTGGCGACAGCTGTGGTTACCGCTGCAATATTTCGCACCTGTGCCGTCAGGCTACCCGCCATGAAGTTGACCGAATCGGTGAGGTCTTTCCACGTCCCCGCTACGCCCCGCACGTCCGCCTGCACCCCCAGCTTGCCCTCCGATCCGACTTCCCGCGCCACGCGCGTTACCTCGGAGGCAAAGGAACTGAGCTGATCCACCATGATGTTGATTGTGTTCTTCAGCTCCAGAATTTCGCCCTTCACCTGGACGGTGATTTTCTTGGAGAGATCACCGTTGGCGATCGCCGTGGCGACTTCAGCAATATTTCGCACCTGTGCCGTCAGGTTTCCGGCCATCGAGTTCACGTTGTCGGTCAGGTCTTTCCAGGTACCCGCTACGCCCTGCACTTCCGCCTGTACCCCCAGCTTGCCTTCGGTGCCCACTTCCCGCGCCACGCGCGTTACCTCGGAGGCAAAGGAACTGAGCTGATCCACCATTGTATTAATCGTGTTCTTCAGCTCCAGAATTTCGCCCTTCACGTCCACCGTAATCTTTTTAGACAGATCGCCATTGGCGACGGCTGTGGTTACGTCGGCAATGTTTCGCACCTGTGCCGTCAGGTTTCCAGCCATCGAGTTCACGCTGTCGGTCAGGTCTTTCCAGGTACCCGCCACGCCCTGCACTTCGGCCTGTACCCCCAGCTTGCCTTCGGTGCCCACTTCCCGCGCCACGCGCGTTACTTCGGAAGCAAAGGAATTGAGCTGATCCACCATGATGTTGATCGTGTTTTTCAGCTCTTGAATCTCGCCCTTCACGTCCACCGTAATCTTCTTGGAGAGATCGCCATTGGCAACGGCGGTCGTCACTTCGGCAATGTTCCGCACCTGTGCCGTCACACTGCCCGCCATGAAGTTGACCGAATCCGTCAGGTCTTTCCACGTCCCCGCTACCCCAGGAACCTGCGCCTGACCGCCTAGCTTACCTTCGGCACCCACTTCCCGCGCTACGCGCGTTACCTCGGAGGCAAAGGAGTTGAGCTGATCCACCATGATGTTGATCGTGTTCTTCAGCTCCAGAATTTCGCCCTTCACGTCCACCGTAATCTTCTTGGAGAGATCGCCATTGGCGACGGCTGTGGTTACGTCGGCAATGTTTCGCACCTGTGCCGTCAGGTTTCCGGCCATTGAGTTCACGCTGTCGGTCAGGTCTTTCCAGGTACCCGCCACGCCCTGCACTTCCGCCTGCACCCCCAGCTTGCCTTCGGTGCCCACTTCCCGCGCCACGCGCGTTACTTCGGAGGCAAAGGAATTGAGCTGATCCACCATTGTATTGATCGTGTTTTTCAGCTCCAGAATTTCGCCCCTGACACCCACCGTAATTTTTTTAGACAGATCGCCATTGGCAACGGCTGTGGTCACTTCGGCAATGTTTCGCACCTGTGCCGTCAGGTTTCCGGCCATCAGGTTTACGCTGTCGGTCAGGTCTTTCCAGGTGCCCGCCACGCCCTGCACTTCGGCCTGTACCCCCAGCTTGCCTTCGGTGCCCACTTCCCGCGCCACTTTTGTGACCTCGAAGGCAAAGGAGTTGAGCTGACCTACCATTGTGTTGACAATAGTGGCCGTTTGCAGAAATTCCCCTCGCAATGGTCTGCCGTCGATTTCGGTGGCGATCGCCTGCGACAAATCCCCATTGGCAACCGCACGAATGACGCGAGTGGTTTCCTCCATCGGCTGCACCAGGTCGGAAATTAAGGTGTTGACGGAATGAACGGATTCCGTCCACGCCCCTTTGGCGTTGTCCAGCGATGCCCGTTGATCGATTTTGCCGTCCTTGCCAACCGCATTGCTGACTCGCGCTAACTCCTGGGTCATTTGCTCATTCATCTCAATGATGTCGTTGAGCGTATCAGCAATTTTTCCAGCCATGCCCGTTTGGTCAGAGGGCATTCGTGCCGAAAAATTACCTTTCTTGACTTCAGTCAACGTTCGCAAAAGCTGCCTCAGATCGAGTTGATCTGTGTCGCCAGGAGCGGATGCAGTGGACATAGCTTAAACCTTCAGGTGACGTGACAAGGTATTGTTTTGGGAATGACAGTGTCTCTACCAGGATAAAACTTAAACGAATCCTGATTGACGCGGCAAGATGCAGCTTATTCTACAAGTGGATAAGCTATTATCTGGCAAAAAATAGAACAAACCCTCTCTATCTAAAGATAGAGGCTGGGTCAGGACGGTTCAATTGCTTAATACTCTTTTGAACAAATTTTGGACAAATTTTGGACAGAAATGCCTTGTTTGCAGCCGTCGTGCTTCCCCTGACGCATGGATGATTTAGAAGATAGCCTGAACAGCCTGGTTAATGCGGTCGTTGCCGCGATCGTCGTTACCAACCAGACCCGCAAATTGGGAGATGCGATCGCCATTTGCGACCATTTACATCGCCTGCCAGAATCACTGCTCACCGAAGTGCTAAACGGCATCATGCTGAATTTGGTGCAAACAGACCCGTTGCTGTGCCGCTGGTTCATTCTAGACGTGTTTCTGCGCGAGGCTGACCCGGAAGGTAAGGCAGATGTGGCAGAACGGATCAACTTGCTGATGGCCGACTTGCAGTCTGGTAGCGGTTTGGTCTAATCCGGTGAGGGATGCGAATGACGTTTCCAACGGCTATCAACGGCTATCAATGGTCAAATGATGTGTGTCTACCTACTGGATTTCGCTAGATTCGCATGAAGCTTCTCCGTTCCATTCCAACCATTCCTCCGACCAGCCTTCTTTTCCTGGCGATTGGCTCGACTCAACTGGGTTCAGCGATCGCTAAACGATTGTTTGAAGTGATGAATCCGGCAGGGGTGGCACTGCTTCGGGTTGGGTTTGCGGCGATCGTGCTGTTGCTGCTGTGGAAACCGCAAAAGCAAGACTGGCAAAGCCACTGGCGATCGCTGGTATTATTTGGGCTGGCATTATCCCTGATGAACCTGACCTTTTATCTGGCGGTTGAGCGGATTCCGCTAGGGATTGGAGTCACGATCGAATTTATTGGCCCGTTGGGAGTGGCGATCGCCAACTCTCGCAAACTGCTGGATGGCCTGTGGGTAGTGCTGGCCGCAATTGGCATTGGGCTACTCACACCGATTGGTGGGCTTGTGCTGGACCCGATTGGCATTGCTTTGGCCTTTCTCGCAGGGGGCTTTTGGGCGGCTTATATTCTTCTTTCGGCCAGGGTGGGTCGGGCGCTACCGGGCGGAGCCGGACTGGCCTTGGCGATGGCGGTTGGTACTGTGGTGCTGTTGCCCATTGGGATCTGGTCGGGTGGCTCGGATCTGTTGAACCCTATCGTGCTGCTGGTTGGGTTTGGGGTGGCGTTACTATCCTCAGCGATTCCCTATTCATTTGAACTGGAGGCGCTTCGCTTTTTGCCAGTGCAACTCTTTGGCGTGTTGCTCAGTTTAGAACCCGTGGCCGCCGCACTGATTGGGTTCATTGTGTTAGGAGAAACCCTCAGCCTTCGTGCCATGATCGCCATCCTGCTGGTGTCGATCGCCGCAGCGGGCGCGTCCCGGTTTGCAACACGCGCATAGTTCGATCCGTTCGGCGATTGCTCAAGCTGGAGTCATTGGTTCAACACCGCTCTTCACTCATGCGATCGCTCAGATCTGGCAAAAGGGGCTGTAGCTCGCTTACCTTTCTGGGTTTGATGGCCTGTGCTGGATTACCCGCATAAATCGTCATTGGTTCGAGCGATCGCACCGTGACTCCGCCCAATGTCAACACGGCTCCTTGGCCGACCGTGACTCCGGGACCAATAACCGCTTTTGCTGCAATCCAACTGCCTGCTTGAATATGAATCGGTGCGGTAATTAATCGAAAATCAGGCTCACTCCAATTGTGATTTCCGGTACACAGATAAACCCCCTGGGAAATACAAACGTGACTCTCGATCGTTACCTGCGCCAGGTTATCAATCCAGGCATCTTCCCCAATCCAGACAAAATCGCCAAGGGTGAGCCGCCAGGGAAATTTGACTCGTACACCTGTTTTAATTCGTACACCTTGACCGATCGCCGCACCAAATTGTTGCAGTAACCAAACTTTTAGCCCTGACATCGGTAGCCAATAGCTTTGCACCAAAGGTGAACCAATGAAATACCACAGGAGTTGTTTCCAATAGGGTGCGCCCGGTGTATAGCTTCCAGTGGTGTAGCGATCGAGATACATAGGAAACTCTATTACTCTTTTGCATGATAAAAAAGCGATCGCACGAATAGAAGTGGGTGTGCGATCGTGTTGATTCAATTGTTATGAACGGTGGTTAGGAACGTCCCTTAAGAGCTTCTAGGCATCTTGTGCTACCGCTTCCACATCTTCCTCATCTTGCTTCTTACGCAGAACCGCAACACCCATACCGATCAGACCAGGAAGCAAAGCCGGAGTAGGGATAGGCTCTGGAGAAAAACCTGCTTTAAATTGGTAGGCTAATTGAGAGCGTGCAGCTCCATTATTAGCGGAAATTAAAGCTTTCCCAGTTAAAGTAAACGGCGTAGAAAAGCCAGTGATATTCAAGTATGAGACATCATTTCCACCAGCTCCATCAGAAGTTAAGAGTCCACTGAAGACTTCACCATTGAACACTAGATCGGATAGGGTTACGTTACCTTTACCGCTTTGAGCAAAAGTACGAACCAAGATGCGATTAACCTTTGCTCCCACCGTTGTAGTCAATGTTTGATTATCAAGTTTGTAGGTGATGTTATTGCCATCAAACATTAAAGAAAAATTGTAAGGGCTTGCCCAATTTGCAAGTTGACCAGCAACTAGCGGTTGACCCAATAAATTGTTGATTCCCAACTCTCGTTCGCTGTGTATTCCGCTAGATCCGGTTCCAATTCGTCCCTCAACCACAAAACTTTCAACAAAGTCACCAGAATTGAGAAGGTCTCGAAAGTCGTTATCAGTTAGAAGCGGCAAAGACTCAAATGTGACGGCTTCGGCAGGGCACGCCTGCATCAAAGAGCTGATTGCTAATGTGCCTGCAATCAAGGTGCCAGCCAGAAAGTTTTTCATTGATTCCTCAAGAAAGGGGGAATAAACATAACAACAATCAATCTCTTTTCCAGTAAGCTTTACACGACTTGGAAGGTGAGACTAAAGAACGACTATGCCAACTTCTATAAAATTCCCCTTTTCAAAGCAGGGCTAATTAAAGGTCATCAAAGAAAATCTGTAACATTCATTTCTCGTTTAGGTACCATTTGAGGCTGAACGAAGACTCAAGGCTTCTATGATTTCTCCAACGACAATAAAGTAGCCCTGCCTTTTCAAGGGGGATTTTGTGATGCTTAACCACTCCTTCACTAAGAGGAGATATTGAGATGTTTGAGGGTCAATAAATCAATATCATTCGAAGCCTATCAAGATTACAAATGTCTTCCTAAGCTTCTTGTGCTACCGATTCCAAATTTTGCTCACCCTTCTTCTTCCGTAGAGCCGCAACGCCCATACCAATCAAGCCAGGAAGCAGGGCGGGAGTTGGAATAGGAGTAGAGGTATAGTTGCCCCTTGCAAATCCACTGTCACGACATGTACTCTTTGAAGGACAAGTTGTTGCGTTAACCGTCAGTGATTGCAAATGCGCTCCTAAGTGAAAAGAACCAAGGAGGTTGTTGTTACTTGTAGCGAAAGGAGCGGTCAGAAAATCGGCTTCTGTGATTGCTCCTAAGCCCTTAGTCATTATAAAGGAGAGGTTGGTGTTGTTTGTCACGTTAGCAGCATTAGGTGGTCCCGATGGATCTAGAGCCTTGAAGATAAAGTCAGCACTACCTGAGCCATTAGCATTATTAGCTGGTGTTTGAATTGCCCAACCTGTAGGGTTGAATCCAGAGAACGTGTAATTGCTGGCTGCTGCATTTGCAAGATTGAAGAAAAATTGTCCAAGTTTGATGTTCGAATGCAGTGGAGAATTAATGTCCACAGTCCAAAGCGCCTGGTTAGTTGACAGCCCAGCATCTGTACCCGTTTTAACTGTTACGTCAACAATTAATCCATCTGGGTTGTTTGCGCGTGGATCTCCCAACAACTGGCTAGTTAAAGTGAGTGCTTCTGCAGGATTTACCTGCACTAAAGAACCAATTGCTACAGCGCCTACGGCGAGAGCACCAGTTAAGAGTTGTTGTTTCATGATTGTCCTGAATGTGAATGTGCTGTGACCATATCAACAAAGTTCTATCCACCCTCGGAGATTAAGTGTGAGGTTGAATGACCAGCAAAAGGGCGGGTTGAGAGTGGTAGAAACGCTATCCATTCCGACAGTGATATCGAAAATTGAGGTAGGCACCTTACACGGTTAAGTACAAGCAATTTGCGGCCTTGATCTTGAGCGAGGTTTACCTTGTGAGTGTTCGTGGTGATACAGTCCTGTAAAACTGAGCTGCTCTGACTCTGATGTAGCATTGAGCCAAACAACATCAGCGGGAACAGCATTAAAACGAATAGATACTCAATACCGAGGCACCATTTGAGTATACGTTTTCTATACTGAGTTTCTACTGTTACGTACGTAGATTCACCTTGTCTTTATGTTACTACAATTACTGTGTTGTTATTGTTACCAGTTTGCTTCATAATCTTTAGCGTCAATACTGAAAGCAGTCGTAGTATTTTCTGAAATTGGAGTTATACGCTTCAGATTCGTTTGAAGACGTATACTAAACGCTAACGCTCATCACGTCACCACCGTTCTGCTACATCCAGCGTAAGAGCGTCTCTTGCAGCGATCGCCCTACTCTTACGCCAGTTCGTCCTGTTGCAATCCACAGCAAAGATCGCCCGCCATCCCGCACGATCCGCAGCCACGATTCCTCAGATCGAGTAGAGGGAACAGAAACCGGGGTAAAAGCAATGCCCTCATAGCCCAAAACAATCGTAGCGATGACCATTGCCCGTGGCATGTGGTAATCAGACGTAACCACGTAAATATGCTGAATTCCACGACGCTTAAACTCTGGTACAAGCGTCGTGAAGTTCGTTACTGTATCTGTCGCTCGAAAATCGAGATGGTAACGCTCTTCACTGACCCCGATCGCCTGAAATATTGCTTGGCTTTTTTCAGGCGTTTGCCCCGTTGAAATCCACACCTTCAACGCAGCGTTGTCTTGTGCAAGCTGCGCTGCTAACTGTTCCCGTCTAGGATCTCCACCCAGCGTTAGAATTGCTTGTGGATAAGGTGCTTGATAACGAGCGATCGCCAACCGCACTGGAATAACACCTAGCAGGGCAACTAAAATTCCTGCAATAAACCATCCCATTAACAAGCGTCTTCGCAGAGAAGGGTAGAGCATGACTGCACATAACCATGTCAAATCCTGATTACAGTTGTAGGACAAACTGCTTTCAGTATTCTAACGGCGAATTTTAGTGCTATGTCATGCCGCTATGTCATCATTTGCCACTGTTTTTTGGAACAGGGCAGCAAGGCTATAAAGCTGATGATGGTATAACCGTTCTGCACTGACACTGGCTGCAACAAGACTGGTTTAAAGTCCCCTCACCTGAAGATGAGCCAATTTTTGAATGAGGGATTCGCCCAGCGTTGCACCGGTTTGGCCTGTAATTAACCAAAGGAACGATCGACAAATGTCTCGTACAATCCGGAGCGTTGATTCCTTTTCTTCATTACTGGGAACAGAGACAGGGGTGAAGGTGATTCCTTGGCTGCCTAAAACAATTGTGGCGATCGCCTTTGCTCGCGACATATGGAAATCAGATGTAACCAGATACAGGTGACGAAGGTTGCGCTGCTTAAACTCTGGTACAAGGGTTGTAAAATTTGTGACGGTATCGCTTGCTGCATAAT
The DNA here is from genome assembly GCF_015207605.1 of Oculatella sp. LEGE 06141. Lineage (GTDB taxonomy): Bacteria > Cyanobacteriota > Cyanobacteriia > Elainellales > Elainellaceae > Oculatella. The sequence continues at coordinate 40,350 of NZ_JADEWO010000016.1, read as the reverse complement.
CGAGGGTGAGCCGTTCGACAGCGACGCCTGCTGCACGAAAAATAGCTTTTGCCCGTTCCGGGGTTTCGCTACTGCCGGAAACCCAAATATCCAATGTTGGATAGTATTTGGCAATTGTTGCGGCAGCCGCTTCTCGACTGGGATCGCCTCCCAATATGAAAATGCCCTCCGGATGGGGCGATTGATGGGATGCGATCGCTAACCGTACTGGAATAATGCTGATCCAACCAATCAAAACCCCTAAAATAGCAAACCGCAGCAATTCGGTTCCCCTAAATCGACGGCGCAAGCGTTTCATTGGTGGTAATGAATTGATAATTATTCAACTAGATGAAGCTTTAATGTGACAGAGGTTGGCGATCAATAATAGCTTGATACACCGTAGTGAGTTCCTGTGCGATCGCCCTCCAGGAGTAGCGTTCTCTAGCTAACCGCTGGCCATTCATTCCATACTCGTGCCGGAGTTCTGGAGACTTTAGGAGTTGTGCGATCGCCTCAGCAACGGACTCTTTTGCCCCCTCAACAACGAATCCGGCTTGCGCTGAAGCAATATCAGGCGCGATTTGAATCCCTGGAGTAATGACTACAGGACAACCGGCCACTAGCGCTTCAGCAACAGCAATGCCAAAGTTCTCTGAAAAGGATGGTAATACAAATAAATCCGATCCCTGCAACAGCAAATCTTTGTCTTTTCCAACAACTAGGCCAGGAAATGAAACGCAATCGTCTAGCCCTAACGATGTGGTTAAATTCTTCAATTGTGCTAGATAGTCAACTTCTCCCGAACCTGCAAAAATGGCATGAAAACAAAATCGCTGTGCCTTGAGATAAGAAAGGGACTCTAATAATAAATCGGGGCGTTTCTTATAATGTAAACGGGAGAGAAATAGAACAACCGGAGTATCAGACGGAATACGATACTTCTGTCGCAGCTCTGCTCTAGCATTTGGATAGACCTCTGGTAAATTAACACCCAATGGTAGGGTAATGGTTGGAGTGTTAATCCCAAAGCTGCGAACATCGTCTGCTTCAGCTGGAGTTGTGCAATGAATTGCTGCTGCATTGTGTAAATTACGGCGTTCGATCAAGGCTGTGTAGAGTTGTTTTTTGACTCGACTTTGCGCCAATGCCCAGGGTGACAATTGACCCATTGTTCGAATGGTGTAGGGTATCTTCTTGCGGTGGGCGATCGCGGCAGCACAGGTAGATGCATAGGAGAATAAGTAGTGATTATCCAGCACATCATAGCGATGAAGATGCTGCCAGCACCATATTGTCAATGCTTTAGAGAAAATAAATTCTTTTACAGCAGGCGGGTTGTAAGGCAAGAACCAAACTGGAACCGATCCACTTTCAAAACAGTAGTCTACTCGCTGATTTAAAGGCACATCTAACGGCTGTGGATGGTCATAATTTGTAGCGATGATTTCTGTATCAATGCTGAGATCACGCAGAGCTTTGACCAAATTCATCGCCACCTGAGATGGACCGCCTAAACTCACCCCCAGAGATGGAATCACATGCAGAATTTTCATGTTGAGTATCAGCGGATTGGACCATATTTTTGAAACGCTACCAATGCAAGCACTGGTAAGATTGCAGTCGTCAACATAAACATACTCCGCATGGTAATTCCTGCAGCAAAGAAGCCTAGTGCATACACCACCAATGCGTAGTCTGATTGATGTCGCATGGCCATCCGATTCCACCAAGCTGCCAGTGCTCCAAGGAAGAGCGACATGCCAATGACGCCCAACCAGCCTGCCATCATGTAGCTTTCACCCAGATAGGTCACGGCGACTGTCCATCCTTCCGCCCCCACAATTTCTTCAATGCTGACACTTAATCCCTCTGGCTTACCTGGAAGAAAGACACGCGGAATTGGTCTGACTAATGACCAGGTAATAATTTCCATTCCTAGAAAAGGATGCCTTGCTGGCATGGCATCCACTAGGGGACCAATGGAGGATAAGTTGTAATCAACGGCCAAAGTGTCACGGGTAGACTCGCTCTCATAAACACGATTTTCAATATAGTTACGCAGCCCCATAGTTCTAAATTCCAGCATGTGATAGGAGCCATAGACAGAAATCCAGGCAGCAATCAGAATCGGAATTACTGTATTTCTAAAGGTGGTTTTTGGTAACGTCAGCAAATATCCCATGAGGAAGGTAGCGATATAAGCGACAAAGATGTTGCGTGTTCCACCTGAAAAGCCGTGAAATAATGTCAAGGCAAAGATAGCCGCCATGATTAGCATTTGCCAAGCTGGATAAAACCGACGCCTGTTCCAAATCACTCCGGCTAAAGGAGGAATAACGTAACGAAGTAACCCTAACTCCGTCAGCAAACTGTTCCAGCCCCCCAATCTTCCACGTTGCCAAGGTTCTGTGAATCGTGGCCCTAGCATTCCCTCAATGAATGCAACTGGATCAAAATCGACGGACATCAACATGTAGAGAAAACCAAGCAGCGCTGAGACTACATAGACATTAAACAACGCTTTATTTGAAATCTCTTGAAGCTGCAGCCAGCGCGACTGCATTGGTTTCGGAGCAACTAGGTGACGACCGATCGCCAATCCAGCAGTTCCCAGCAGCGTCATATTCAAGGAATTGGCAGTTTGCGCTACTGTGGTCATGGCATCAAACTCTTCCTGGGGAAACAGAAATTCGGCCAGGGTAAGTCCATAGATCCCAATCAAACAGAGTAGGTCAGTGCGAAAAAGATTCCAGAGTCCCTTGCGGCTATCGAAGAAGACGCTAACCAGAAAACTGACCCCGACCGGAATGGCTGCTGCCCTCGCCATAGTTGCGGGTGTGGTTTCCGATTGATAAAGGCTATAGGCTAAAAATAACCCAGCTAACAAGCATGCCGTTCCTGCCATTGCGGGGGCAGGTGGATAATACGTTTTGGGATCAGAATAAGCTTTCAATTCAGTTGGATAGCCTGACCATGACATATTGGCACCCTTTAAACAGCGACAATTGATTGTGGTTGATCTACAGCTTGTTTACATAGCTGAATTAATTCTTGTGTCTTGGCATCCCAAGTTAATTTCTCCGAAATCAAACGTTGAGCGTTGTGTCCCATTTCGTGACATTTTGCATTGTTGCTCAATATCCGATCGAGAGCAGCGGCTGTCGCGTTTACATCTTTGGGCGGTACAGTATAGCCATGCACACCATCCTGAACGACATCGGTGATGCCACCGTCATTGCAGCAAATAATTGCTTTTCCAGATGCCATTGCCTCCAAATAAACGGTAGCAAAGGGTTCATCCCAACCAACTAGGGCAAAGCAGTCGGCCCAAATCATTTCCTGCAATACCTCGTGATGAGGCTTTTTTCCAACCATGTGTACTTGATGAGCCAGATTCAGATCTGTAATAGTATTCTTAATTCTTTCTTCTTCTGGCCCAGAACCAATAATCCGGAGAATGGCATCAGGATGTTGGGACGCAATTAAGCCAAATGCTTCAACGAGTAACGGAATGCCCTTGCGCTCGGCAAATAGAGCACACGTTAAAATGACCTTCTTACCGTTCAGCTCGACAGGTCGTTTCTGCTGAAAGAAACTGGCAGGAATCGGTTCAACGCCATTGTGTTGGGTAATTACGTTGGCTGATGGAAATAGCGATCGCAAGTCATTGGCCATGCGATTAGAAACCGCCAGCATCGTGCTAACTTGCTCTGAAACAAACTGCATTGCCGCTTTACGACGTGGGTAATGGTGGCAATCCGCAATCTCGTCAAAGTCATGGTCTAGGGTAATAATTGGGGGGCGATTCTGAGGTGGCAAGTGAGCGACGATCCAACCGTTCGGTAAACTGTGATGACAAAACAAAACATCCGGTTGAAATTCTTGAATAATCTGTTGCAGCTTTTCTTGGGCCGACCACCAAGCCATGTTTAGATAGGGGACTGGATTAGAATAGGCCCACGTTTTGAGTGGAGGGACTGGATAATATAGCCAACGGGGATATTCAACTTCAACACTGCCATCCCAGCAGTAGCGTTCAGGACAGTTGGCATATGCCTTTGCACCGGATGTTTGTGCCAGAAGTTTGGGAACCCATGAGGTAAACGAAACAACCTTAAGATCAATGTCTTGTTTGGCCAATGCCTGTGCTTGCGCCAATGCCCATGTTCCCATCAATGGGTTATCAGGTTTGGGAAAATAGGAGGCTAAAAACAGAACCCGCAAACGGCGATCGACCATGATGAGTTTCGTAAGCAGATGGATGAATATAAATCAAACGTTGCAGGAGATGGTTTCCGCCAAGTCTTGTTGATTCGTTAGATGCTGAAAAACTTGAATCCAACGGTCAGCTCCTGCAACAGGAGACCATAGAGCAGCTTTTTCTTGAGACGATTGACTGGCGGATCGAATCCTTTGAGGATCTTGAACAAAATGAACGAGTGCTTCTGTTAAGGCATCCACATCCCCTGCCGGAAAAATATGTCCATTAACTCCCGGTTGAATGATGTCATATGCTGCTCCAACGGCATCGGAACAAATAATCGGTAATCCGGCCCCCAGCGCTTGATTGACAACTACACCCCAACCGTCATAGCGACTGGGAAGGACGAAGAGATCGGCTTGCCGGAAGAATGGGTGCAAGCTATCTGGATCTTGGAAGCCCACATATTTAATGTGCGATCGCGTCTCATCAGGTAGTGGTTCCAGCATGTGGGGTAATTCGGCTTCTCGCCCTACCAACAGCAAGTGGGCATTTAGACCCAATTGAATGAGTCGATCGAACGCAGTGAGCAGCAGATCAACACCCTTACGTTCAATCATTTGACCACAAAACAGAATTGTGATTGGGTCACGAGGCCGTTGTGGGATGTCAACTGCAAATTTTGAGAGATCGCAGTAATAAGGAATGTTGTAAACGGGTTTGCCAGGAAACCGTTGCCGATAATCCTGTTCGGCACGGGTACCAATGGCGGCGATCGCGTGGCATTGCTCCAATCCTTGAGCCAGAACTTGCTGGAGCCTTCCTTTTAGCCCGTCGGCACCCGCAACCATCTTCTCTCCCCAGAAGATACAGGGAATCCGATTGGCCCAGCCGTGCAGGATCAGTTGGCTAGTCAAATTCTGATACCCATTGAGAACAATGACATCCGCTTGATTCAAGTTCGGCAAATGCCAGTTTAGATGAAAGCGTGACAATCCCCAGGAAAGATAAGTTCCAGGCAGGATATGTTCATAGGGCTGTAAGGGTTTCTCTGGCCAAGGAGAGTCTGGACTGGCAGGCTCTAAATAATGAACGGTGATATCTACATCTGGCGATCGTGATAACTCATAGAACAAATCCCGCTGGTAAGGAGAGGGGACGATGGAGTAGAAAACCGCTTGAATTTTCCTGGAGGTCATGCTTACCACTTTCTTGTTCTTAAGAGGATCAGTTACTGAGCTTGATCGCTAGGGATTGAAGCTTATTGGACAAATGATTTAAGCTACATTGAGACGGATGAATCGATTGATCTGAAAGCTGTTGCAGCCGATCGGGGTACCTTAGGAGGTCGAGGAGATAAGTGGCGATCGCTTCTCCCGTAATTTCATTTAGTCTTAGCCCATTAATGCCATTTACTACAACCTCTCCACAAGATTGAGAGGCAATGATGGGAAGCTTCCAGGCTTGTGCTTCCAACTGTGTTAGACCAAATCCATCAGATAAGGTTGGAAACAGAAACACGTCTGCTTGCTGATAGTACTGATGGGTTTGGCTGCGTGGTACATGCTCTACCCAATGAACTTGTGGATGGTTTTGCAATTCAACTGGAATTGTGATTTGCTGTGAACCTACCATCCAGAATTCAATCGGTTTTCCTTCCAAACGTTTGATAGTGTCTAAGAGTGCAGCAACGCCTTTACGAAGAGTGACTAGACCTAGAAACAGCGCTTTCAACGGGCGATCCGTCGTAAATTGTTTCGGGTAGCTGCGGTGGAACTGACTGGCTGCACTAGGAGGATCATAAACCAAAGGAACGATTTCAACTTTATTGGCATTGATACCCGCTTCTTCTAAGAGCTGTTTTGACCAGGATGAGTTGACCAGAATGCAATCGGCCAAATCACACTCCTGTCTCCATCTAGCCCAATATCCGTCAGGAGTCGGTTTCCAAGCAGGTGCTAGATCGGGATGCGCGGTGTATTCTTCAAGCACAATTTTTTCTTCCGCAATGCCTGGATCAATTTGCCCTAAAACGGTGTACCAGCCCTGCTGTTTAGCAAAGCGGAGTAGATCCAATGCGGCATAGCTATATGTGAAGAGGATTGGGCGATCGCCAAATTTAGAAAACTTGGGTGCTATCTGCTTGAGCTGCCGTAGGGTTTGAGTTTGAAACCAGTTGTTTCGAGCAATCATCCGCTCCCAACCTACCGTTCTGCGAATCCGTTGGGTCAACTCAAATTGGAGTAGTGAGTTGTTGAATCCTGGAACGGGGGCCTGCGCTAAGTCAGGATGATACCGCTCTTGCAATGCTTTGAATGATGCACCTGGCAGCTTGGTGAGTAAGGAATTTGGTGGAACCCAAGCATCTGTGAGCAGTAGCGAAAGCTGCCTTGCTTGATGCAGAGCACGCGGAATAGCGTAATATTCCCGTGCACCTAGTTGGCAGCAAATCCAAGCAGGATGGCTCATTGGCAAGACACCTGAGACAGCGGAATAGAAACAACATTGCGGCGCAAACGAAGATATGACAATAGGGATTGCGATGTAATGACTTGGCGATGGTGTTGGTGTTGGCGAATGAGCCTAGGTACCGTGAACACCCCATCCATGATGCCCGCAAACCGTTGATGCCTCATCAACCAAACCATTCGATTTAAGCATTGCCCAATGCCTAGCCACCAAAGACTAGGGGGATAACGTAAATATGCTAATAACGCCAAATTTGCAATGCTAGCAGCGGTAACTTGAGGGCTGCTATGGTGTTCTAACTTGCTATCATGAAATACCCGGAGCCAGGGGCTAATTAGAATACCCCAGCCTTGGTGATGTAGGCGTAGAGCTAGATCAACTTCTTCCATGCCATAGGCAACAGGAAGTTCGACATAGCCATTTGTTTGTAAAAATATGTCTTTTCGATAGGCACAGCCACAGCCAACAAAGGCGGATTCCCATCGTATGTTTTGCTCATCGGGCTTTACTTCTTCTCCAATATGGTAGATGGCTGCTCCAATGACGGCAGCTTTGGGGAACTGTTCAAACAGCTGAAGTAAACGACTAAAATAATCTGGGTCTAGCGGGTAAGAGTCATCATCAAAGCTAGCAACGATTGTATTCTTAGCACGGGCGATCGCTACATTTCGACCACCCCCAGGCCCCACTTGAATAGGGTTTTTGATGATTACAATATCTTTGAACTCACTTTGATGTAATGCAGCTTCGGTAACATTATCACTGCCATCAATGTGAACAATGATTTCGTCAGGTCGAGGATTACACGCAAAGATTTCCTCAATCGCTACTAGGAGTTGCTTGGGGCGGTTATAAGTGGGAATAACAACGCTGATATTGCAATTGTTCATGGCTGTTCATGGGCTGAGGCAATAAGTTCAGCGCTGATGGCTTCGGTGCTCTGATGCTTGTAACGAATGACTTTAGCGGGAACTCCAACGGCGATAGCCCTTTCGGGTATATCTTTCGTTACCACACTGCCTGCTCCAATCACTGCATCGTTTCCAATCGTCACGCCTTTCAGGATGGTGACATTTGCTCCAATCCAAACCTGATTACCAATATGAGTAGGTTGTGAAATCAGGGGTTGAGATAGTGGAGGTAGAAGTTCAACATAACCGTGATCGTGATCGGTAATATAGCACCCTGGCCCAATGCCACAGTGTTGGCCAATGGTAATAGAGAAAGATGCATCAATGAAAGTATTGCGATTAATATAAGTATGAGCACCGATATGGATCTTGGGAGTTGAGGTGGCTTCACCGCTACACAAGAGTACCACTCCTCGATCTAGGGCACAGGCTCCTTCAATCTCAACATTTTTGAAATTTTGAGGAATGTCAATTTGTTGCATCCAAACGTAACCATTGAGCTTCACGCCGATTAATCGGTAGTAAAAGTTACGCCATCGACTACTAATTCCTTGAATCAAACGATGCATAATTAATTCTTTAAGTGATGAGTCGTTGTATCTATTTTGGAGTGGATTCTAGCTGCTCGGTTCGTAAGATCTGAGCTAAGCCATTTATTTTTCCACTTAAAACTGCTGGGAGCGATCGCCACCCTTTTATATCCTGTAATAGTGCTGCGATCTCAAACAATTGAAGTATTGTTAAATTCAAGTAATCTCTAAGATTTTGTCGTTCAAGAATTCGAGTCATGACGAAATGGCGATTCACCAATTCCATTTTTGCTAAAATGGCTGGATTATTTTTATGGTCACCTGGTTGACTGTCATGAAAAATACGAGCTGTACGAGCATTAGCCAATTTCCAGTGTTTCCCTACTATTAATGACAGGGTCACATCTTCCATCAACGAATAACCAACGAAGTTTGCGGAAAATAGAGGGGTGGGTAACGCCTCGCGGCGGTAAAGCGCGCAAGTTGTATTGAGCCAATCTACTGAGACAATCTCAGGTAATGTATGATCATCTTCGGGCAATAGATTGAGCGCAGGACCAATACACTTTCCAGCATAGCTCTTCTCAACTTTCCCATGTAGGAACTGAAATAAGGTGCGGCTGATACGACCGGGTGGCAAATAACGTTGATTAGTAATCATTGCGTTTACTCCACCGATGAATGGACTGCTCTGCAAAGCATCCCACAAACGTGCCAAGCATTCTGGTTCCAACAAAATGTCGTCATCCATCAGCCAGATAAACTCTTGCGTAGCTCGATCAATCGCCTGGTTACGCTGAGTTGCAGCCCCAATTTCTGTTGCTCGATAATATTTAATCTGAGTGAGTAGTCCTGGAATTGAGCTTTGGCAAAGGCGTTGGGTTTCATCATCGTCTGAACCATCTACTATAATCATTTCGATAGGCTGCGATGACTGTTGGGCAAGGCTGTTGAGTGTTCGAGCAAGAGGTAATGAACGGTGGCGAGTAGGCACCAATGCAGAAATGGGAAGTTGAACTGTCATCTCAGATTTAAATCATTTGGGGATTAGCAGGTAAGGCTGGTTCGTCGGAATGGGCAGAAAAATAGAGATGAAGTGGATTTTGGACAAGTTTGAATTTGGCGTAAGATTTCAAATATTGGTAAACGCGTTGTGTTAGGCTCAGCTGCCGAAACTCATATTTTGTAAATAAGCTATCCAATAAAGAAACTTCCAAATCTGTTTGCTTATCTAGGCGTTCAGCAATGCGGATGACTTCTCGAGCAATAGTTTCTCCATATTTTTTTAGAAGATTGCGTTTGATGGTTTGAACGCCACGACCAAAACTCCGATTGTCAACGGCATTTCTTAATGACAAAGCAGACGGCATTTCCGACCAATAACACAACGGCTTAGGTTCAAAATACAGGTTTTCGTGAATTTGTAGAGTGCGGCAGTATTCCTGTAAGCCTGAATCAATAACACAATTGCTGACTTGAAGGTTCGATTGGAGAGAGGTTTGCCAGAATAAACCACCATTAGAGATACCCTCAAAATAAAACAGATGCGCGTGTAATTCTAGCGGCGTATAAACGCGATTTGTAAACCAATCTCCTCGGGTGGTTCTGCCTGTTGCTTTTGAAATATCTTTGTCCTGGAGCCAAATCTCTTGATTTCGAAGGAGTAGATCAACGTCATGGGTTTTGAGTGATGCAATATTTTCCGAAAGGAATGTTGGCATTAACCAGTTGTCATCCTCAAGAATACAAGCGTACATACCGCCCGCTAAACTTTTCGAGGTAAAAGCTCGGTTAATGTTTCCTGCACAGCCAAGGTTTTTTAAGTTAGGAGTATACTGAATCCGTTCGTCTCTAAACTTTTCAGCAACAGACCTACCCTCTTGATAGGGTGAGTCGTCCATCACTAAAGCAACCCAATTGCGATAGTCCTGATTTACCAAGCTGTTAAGTGCCCGTTCGAGCAGTTGTGGACGTTTATAGGTTGGAATTCTTACTTCGCATAATTCCATAGATGTATTCTCCCAAGACCCGTTACTTCCAAACCTTGCGTTTCACTTCTGCAACGTACTCAGCTCCAGTAAAGCCGATCGCTTTATAAATGCGGCGATAGAAACTGGGAGCAACTCGACTACACGGTTCAAACTGAGGGTTACTGCTTCTTATTGTTGAGGCGACTTGAACTGCCCACTGCTTATCCCATGAGTAAATTCTGCGAGCATATTCAAATCGTGCCTGATTAATGGCATCGCTTCTCGTTTTGGTGAGTTGTCCAATTGCAGATAAATGAGATTCGATCGCATTCTGTACTCCTAGCCGATCGCGATAAATCTCGGCTATTTTTCTGCGAGTAACGGTACCACTACACCACCAGCGATAAACTGCACCTGCCTGTTCACAATAGGCAAATCGTTTGTTTGCCATCAGGAATCGAACATATAAATCGTAGTCCTGGCAATGTTTCAGGTCTTCACGCCAACCATTAATGTCAATCAAGGCTTGTTTGCAAATCAGTAGCCCTCCAGTCTGAGGTAATTTCCACTGGATGGCAAGCAGCCACAGGTCATGAGGTAAAGGGAGATTTGCGATCGCAGGAGCATTATGGAATACACCATCCTCCCCTAATTCTTCAGTGATGTGAGGACTGTAGATAACATCAGCATTGGAATTCTGGGTCAGAAACTGGATTTGCTTCTCAATTTTGTCAGGCAGCAAGTAGTCATCCGCATCTAAATATTGCAACCATTCTCCCGTACTCAGTTCTAATAACCGATTTCTTGCTACATTACCACCTCCATTGGCTCCTGTTTCCCAACGGATGCGATCGCCAAAGCTTTTGATAATTTCTAGACTTCGATCGCTTGACCCATCATCAACTACAACCACTTCCCTATTTGGGTAAGTTTGATCGAGAGCACTTTGAATCGCTTGAGCAATCCAGCGATCGGCGTTGTAGCAGGGAATAAGAATACTGACAATAGGGGATTGATTCATTGGATTAGTTCTCAAAGTCTCATCTACTGAACCCGGAACTCAGTCCACTCCCCAGATGCTACCTGCCGAATATGCTTAGTGTATTTATTCCGTTCATACAATATTCGCTGGATAGCGCCCATGCACTCTAATTTATCCCTCCAATTCTTAAATTTTTGCTCCTCGTCTATATTACTAAAACTTTGAAGAATTATTAAGCTAAAATAACGTTTCAACTTTGATAGCAATTGCCACTGCCACGTCCATTGAATAGGTAACTGTCTACCTTTATGTTTATGAGTAAACATAAAGGGATCAACGCCAATGCTTCCCGCCCCGATTGTTTTAGACAGAACTTCAAAATGTTGCAGCTCCAAACGATCTGCTTTAATTACATGACGAATCTGAATACGTGGATCGTGGGCAAATCGGTAACCAAGACTACGTATCAGCCAGCAAAGTTCAGTATCTTCACCAGTTACCTTCATCTTCTTGCCGCGCTGAGTGTCATTAAAAAAGCTGTATCCTTTTTCTAAACAGTTTAAGAGAGGCCTAACTCGAAAGGTTGAACCAGCACCAGCAATAATGCCATTTTTAGCAATTACTCTACCGTCCGGATCTTGTTCGCTGTTCTCCAAAAAAGGTTGAGCGCAGCCATAACGTCCGCTAACCCATACAAACCAGGACGGGAGAGGTTGGTTAACAATGATCTGGTTTTTGGATCCTGACATACCCACGTTGGGGTAATGTTCAAAGATTTCGAGGGTATAACGGATGAAGCCTGGCTCAATCAGATTGTCATCATCAATGATGCTAATTAGTTCACCTTGTGCTTCTTGCACTCCTTTCAGAAATGCATTGATTTTTCCAATGCAGGATTCAAGCAAAACTCGTCCATTTAAGTTGAGGCGTTGAATAGCTGTTTTTGCAATTTCTGATGTGCGATCGCTAGAAGCATTGTCAATTACAAGAACCTCGAAGAGATCCCTGGAAACATCAGTTTGATTGGCGATCGCTTCCAAAGCTTGTTCAATGGTTCTCTCCCCGTTATGGGTACAGGTAAGCAGGGTGATTTTTGGTGGCTTCATAGATAAATCTTGAAAGTAATCAACTCGAGCACATCCTCTTATATGCTTTGGTTTTAAGCAATGGTTTGATATGAGTCATTCCAAATAGAATCAATTAAACTGCCAAGGAATGATCGTCCTCGTAAAATTTCAAGCTGAATTAGAGTTTATCTCTGCTGAAAACAACTCAACTATTTTGATACACCTGAAACATCTTCTGTCCAATTGCTCGCCAGTCCAATTGATCGCATTCGTGTTTGACTATCTCACCCAATTGTTTAAGGTCAATTTGAGTACTCTCCTTAAGGGCATACAGTAAACCTTGTGGATCATTAGAATCATAAAGCAAATGATTGGCAGCACCTAATGTTTCGAGAATACCAGGAACGCAAGGAGCGATGATTGGTTTATTGAAAGACATGGCCAAAATCAAACTCCCTGACGTGAGAATTGATTCAAATGGCAATACAATCACATCTGTAGCACTAAAATAAAGCGGGATTTGGTTATCATCTACAAAGCCAAGATGTAAAATAGCATTTTTTGTTTGAGCAACTTGCTGAGATAACTTAAGCCCATACTCTTCAATTAAAGCTTGCCCCGCAATCAGGAGCGTGTCTTCGGCAAATAGTTCATGATTTTTTTGCCAAACCTCCAACAGTCGCTCAATTCCTTTATAAGGTTTCAACATTCCAAGATTGAGATAGATCCGCCCTGATAGGGGTAATCCAAGTTTTTCTCTTGCTTCTAAAGAGTTACTCAAATTTCCATACACTTGTCGGTAGTGACCGTGAGGAATAACTGTAGCCTTAGTAGGATTAAACTGATACGTTTGAGCTAGTTCCTCTAACGCAGACGGGTGATGCACAATGATGCGATCGACTAGTTTTGACAACATGCAACGAGTCCAGCGATCGAGCTTGGGAAATTTGGAGTTATGAGGAATCCGATTATGAATTGTCCAAACTACCTTTACACCTGCTAGACGAGTTAACAGGATATCAATAAGAAATTTGATTGTATAAATTAATTTTGTAATTCGATGGTTGCTTTTCGTATAAGGATCGAGCCAATGGAGATGCAGAACATCAATTTTTGTCGGGCTAGAGGTAATGGCTCTAAAAATTGGAAAAACCCGCCGATAGCCTGTTGGAAATGAACTCTCAACTCCTTCTGCTAGTAACCCTTCTGAGAGCAAGCTTTGATAGGGATTATCTGGTCGATAATCCGGCATCATTAAAACATGCAGAGTAGAGGAATCGGCATTTTGAGTCATGGTGCTGATGGTTATGCAGCAGGGTGAGCAGATGACATAAGGATGCCCTTCTGCTGTTTTACAGTCGGACATAGCAGAAGGGCAAGCAGCTTGATGAATGCAAGCTAATGTTTCAATTGAGTGATTTGCAATTAAGCAGGTCAGCTGCTGGATGAATCTACCACTTCTCGTAGTGGTCGTCTGCGGCTAACTTTACGAGCTCCACCTGCCATCACATATTCATCACTGCTTTTGCCATATCGTGTGGCAACACCAAGGAGGATCAGTTCTGAGAAATCACCTAATTTTCTCTCAAGCTCTAAAACATTGCTATATGTTTTATCGATTCCGGAAAGAGCAGTATTGTAGCTGGCAAGCTCTGAGCGCATTTCTTCAATCATGCTGAAATACGCCTCAATGCTTAAACCATTGCCTAAATCTAATGCAGTATTAATGGAGCGCAAGCTTGCCGCTCGACGTTCCGCTTTTTCCAAAACTTTAGAGCTTCTTTTTCTCCTGGACATAATTGATGCCTCCCTGATGGATTAACACTGATCAGGTTAACCAGTTTGTTTGTACCTCTCTATTAGAGAGGATGCGGAAGAATCAGTGTCCCTTCATCAAATTTAGAAATTGTCCTCAGTAGATTTTTCCTGGTCACTGCAATAGCTGATGAGGTAAACCCAGTCCTCTGAATATTGCTTCAGGTAGTGTAGATATCAATTGGCTGGTAATGCATAAGTGGAGGTTCCGTACAGTACTCCAGAGGACGGTTTGAACCGTGGCAACTCGGCTGCATTCGCCTCCTAATCCCCCAAATTGGGGGACTTTGAAACAGATGCTCGGAAGTCCCCCAATTTGGGGGATTGAGGGGGCGCTTCGCGTGACAAAGACCCCGTTCCAACCCTTCTCTGAACTGTTTTATCTCTGTAAAACGAGAACTCAAGGCATTTGGATTGTCTCTGACCGTGATGAATTAGCCCTGCTAAGGTTGGGAGACTTGGGGGGCTATGCAGAACGGTTGATACTTTTCAGATAATCTCTAATTGTCCTCCCCCTAAATTTCTGTTATGAATTTAGGGGGATCTAGACCACCTTACTAGAGTTAACGCGATCGCCATTTCCGTATGCAACACAGCCACTGATCCAGCAGTTTAACAGACAAGTACTTTTGTCGGGTAGCGGCGGACTGTTAAGTTCCTGCTTACCATAGCTTCCATCATCACACTGCATTAGGCTTGAATATCAAATCAGTTAGAAAAGAAGACAATCGTTTCAGTGATATCTTAAAAAGTTTAATTAATATCCATCAATGTATAAGTGTAAACAGTTGATGCTGAAACATAACCTGATACTCCTGGAGTAATATCAGTAAACGCTTAAACAATATCTGCAACTGCTTAAGCAAGGCTTATAAAGCATGAAGCAAAAGGGCAAACCGTACTGATAAAAACGATCGCTCTTTTAAGGATTGTTTAAGTATCAACAATTTTGCTGTCTCCGTTCCCCAAATTTTCAAACTCTAAAAACTTTGGAGCTGATTTGAAATTTAAGAGGATGTCTTAAAAGTGCTAATCGTAACTCAAACTGCCTCCCAAATCCCCCAGAACTGAGGAACTTTGGAACGGAATTGGATAGGAAGTCCCCCAAAATTGGGGGATTTAGGGGGCCGATGCAGAATGTTTAATACTTCTCAGACCAGCGCTAAGAATGGAGAAGTTTCTGCCAGCACATAGGAGTGCTTAAAATCCTTTCATAGCTGTCTAGAACTGGCACGCCAGCTGCGTCTAGCTATTCCTTAAAGCTTTGAGAAAGCCGTTGTCTACTAGGTGCCGAATTCCTTCGCTATACATTAGATGGCGAATCTTACCGACATAGTGACGACACGGAAGGCTGTTAATACTGCCCTCAAGATGCACATCGTATTCGGGCGGAAGTAGCTCGGTCCCAAACCGAGAACTACAGAGGGCGTACAGTGTCTGTTCAATTCGCCAAAAGTGCCCCAAGATATCGGGCAAGCTTAGAAACTCTTCTATCCAATCTAAGTTGAGTGACGCTTTATGAATTAAGCCGAGACCGGAGTTGAAGCGCTCGATCACGTCAAACCCACATTTAGCTTTGACAACTTCAGGGTCAATGGTGTAAGCGCTTGCAACATCTCCATTTACAGTATTGAGAGAATAATTAGGATTCTCAAGCCGCTGCAAGAGGACGGTGGGTTCTTTGTAGAACAGCACATCGCTATCTAGCAGTAACATACGATCGCTCTCCAAATACTCGGCAAAATCAAACACTTTGGGTGAGAGATGATTGGTTTTGCGAAACTCTAAGCAACGAGGATGGGATTGCAAAGCTGAGAGTACACGAACGTCAGCGCTTGGGCGAGCGATAATGCGAGCGTTGGGAAAGTGATGTTGCAAGGTTGCTCGGTTGTCAGCCGTTAGGGTGCCGTCATCGTGGATGCAAAGCGCATAGTGGCGTTGAGAATAGTAGTAAAACGTTTTTAGTGCCCAAATGAGATTGAGCCAGTCTTTCTCATAGGTAAGAACGTGAATCTCGCAGGTGCGATCGGTGGTGTTGGCGATCGGTTTTGTATTAAGAATGCGAGGTCTAACTATATCTTGATAGTGGGCTGTTCCAAAACCATGCTGAAAGCGAGACTTCAGCTTATAAACTGTTTCTCCAAGTAAAGACATGAATTTACCCAGCTTGCTGGTTCTGAATAATGGATTGGTAATAGTCAAGCAACCGAGGAATGGCTTGAGTGGGATGCAGCTTTGTAATGCTGTTTTGCGCCTGCAACTCCATCTCAGCTTGTTCGTGCTCATTTAAGTTCCACGCTTTGCGAATTCCATCAGCTAGAGCAGGCGGATCTCCTGGATTCACTAATATTCCAGAGACGCTAGGTTCAATGACCTGTTCAAAGCAGGAGCCTGTTGTTGCCACAACCACTTTGCCTAACCCCATTGCTTCTAAGCAAGTGTTCGGCAAATTGTCAATTAAAGACGGTAAGGCAATTACTTTTGCTTGTTGAATAAAGGGGTATAACTTATCATGACGCATGGATGGCAAAACTTTGACCCGATCGCCAAAGGAGTGCAATTGTTCAGAAATGTACTCATTCATAGGCTGGCCAGTTGGGGCAGGGCCACTCCCACCAATGAACAAGACATGCATTTCCGGATAGTCGTTTAACAAACGAGGCAATGCCTCTACGAGGATATGCACTCCTTTCATTTGTGTCATTCTGCCAAAGTAGAGGATGTAGGATTTCCCCTTAGCTGTCTCCTCAAAGAGCGCTGTATCACAGGTTGGTTGTTCCACAAAGAAGGGGGTTTCAATCACGTTGACTTTTGGGATGCCATACCCCTTTTGTACCTGCCCAGCTACAAAATAAGTTGGTGCATAAATCCATCGGGTTCTTTTTACTGCCAATTTTTCCATCAACCAGCGTAGCTTCACTCCGCTGGTCTGCTGAATTCCAGCGGCGGTATCCCAAAAGGGGCGGTAGCTAGACATGCGAGTGACTACGGGAACGTATCGTTCCCAACGGAAAAATAGTCCAACTGCCATCACATTGGCAACTTGAACTATATCAAACTGGACGTGTTGTTGAACAGATAACCATCTTTTCCATAAACACCAAGCTGCTTTGAAATCTTGGTACGGGTTATAGAATACTTTTGGAATTAGTGGATCAACATGGTCAAGTATCATGCGCTGATCCCAAAGGGGAACAACCCGATGAACCGTTACGCCTTGAAATTTAAGTGTTTCATTCTGCTGCGCTCGTGTAAACACATGAACATCATGTCCTTGTTCGGCAAGTGCAACGGTCACTCGTCCAAGGTAATTGGCTAGTCCTCCAGAATAAGATGGTTCAGTGACAAATTCTGGAGTAACAAATGCAATTCGCATAGCTACTTAAATTCTTAGACGTTCATTTGGTGCGACATTCAAAACATTATTTGGCGTGGTGGTAGACGGTCTCTTTTGACAAGAATGCCTACATACTTTTCACCAGTTGAACTTGGCATCCTTACAACGATTGGGTTGGTTCGTACCATTTTGCAAAAATGTGCAAATGCGAGGTTGTCGCCAATGTCGTCTGAAACAAAGCAGCCCCCAATCCTTAAAGACTGCCATAGCAATGGATAAGCCCAAATTCTTCCACCGTAAGTTTTATCGCTGTCATAGTGGCACAAGTCGTACTCAGGAAACATTGCTAACGCTTTTGGCAGCGCAATGCGATCGGCTTCTCGCAAGATAGTCCAAAATTGCTTTAAGTCATTTGGAACAGCGCAACCGACGTAGCTATCGTCTCCATAGCGTGAATAGTGTAAGTTTGTGCTTATAAGGCAAGGAGATGATTGCTTTGAAATAGCTAATAAAATTGCTAAGGATGACCAACCGTAAGCAACTCCCGTTTCAATTACCCGTACAGCTTTAAGATAGTGAGCAATAGAATAAATTAAATCAAGGTTGCCTGCACCTCCCATTTTTTGTGGGCACTGGCTAATCCTAGACTCTGCTTGTTTAAAGATAGATTCAAAAGTACAACTGATTGGAGCTAATAATTCACAACCCGTAATTTTGTGAATAGCTTCTGTTGTATTAATTGCTCGTCTCCGGCACCAAATAGTGGCCTTATCTTGGGTGTGATCCAGCGACGTGGAGCCGCCAAAGAGCGTGGTTTTAATTAAACGCAGTAGAAAGGGGTAGGTATAGGGTCGAACAATGTAGGAGGTTATAGTGTTCACTCTCTTTTGCAAACTGATTGCCATAGCTATATACCTTATCTGTTCTTCTAAAATTCTTTAGAGCCTCAAGAAGTCAATTTGCTTAATTTCTGACTAATTCTGAAGATTAATCTCTTTCTACGTTCTCGATAAATATAAGCAGATTCTTCTATTTTCTGTTTCACATGATTTGCAACTTCCCAAGTCTGAGTTGTCATCTTTTGAGTGATTTGCGTTAGCAATGAAGTATCAATGTTCTTGCTAACGTAATCCAGCATAGGCGTGAATTGACTAGGATCATTTAATGGAACTGAGATATGTTGTAAGTTAACTTGCTCCAATAAATCTCTAACTTTTCGGGTGTTATCAATGGCAATAAATGGAGTGCCAGCCTGGATCGCAAAAATGATTGCGTGATACCGCATTGCAACAACCAACTTGCTTCGGCTTGGTACCGTTGGATCAAATTCAGCAGAGCAGGGATTTACTTTGAGTATTTCCTTGAGAATGCTTGAATCTGCATCCTTTCCAAAACAAAGGGGCCATGAAATCGCTGTGTCTCCCAAACTTTGCTTAAGAGCGATATTCCATGATTGGGGTTCCCAATGCACTTTATCCCAGGGGCGAAAATTCACTCCAACAAGATCATGACGAGTTTCATGGGGAAAGTATCGTGGATACAGCCACGAAATATCCGGTCCAAAGATAACATCATCATCTTTGAAATTAAGCCACTCTAATGTTTTGCGGTCACGCGTCCAAATTAATCCTCCAGTTTGCGAAATGCTGCTGAGTTCATACTTAAAGGCTTCATGTTGACTAACAGTTAAGCTCACACCAAATACAGGAATTTCCACCTTAGCTATCCATCTGCGCATATCTTTGAATGCGCCGTAAACCTGGTTCGCGATACTGCCGCCTCCCAAAATGACATAATCGCTCCTTTGTAATATCTCAATGGGAGGAGTTTCAGTATGAGGTAGAAAGGTTAGTTGATGGTCATCCAACCACATTTCAATACATTGAGCAATACGATCATCCCCAGCATTTTGATTGTGATACCAACCAAAAACAGCACCACGTAAAGTCATTATCTTTTACCTATTTCTCTGAATAAATAACTGAAGCCTTAGCTCTTTAAGAAAAGTTCTCTATACATTCGTCCCTGGTTAAGGAAACGTTCAATGTATAGGGGGTGCACGAAATTTGCCAAGCCTTTGTACCAACTTCGCTCTGCATAATCAAATTTCTTAGAACGCTTTCTTGCTCTATCAAAACCTTCTAATGCAGTTTCCTCACAACCGTTGCGAAAAGCGTATATTGAGTGCTGAAAAATCTTACTTGCAAGAGCTTGAACTCGCTCCTTTGACATTTCATATGGTTCCCCTGCCATTAATCTTGTTTCAAGATCTAGAAAGAGCTGGAGCAGATGATCTGGCGACAGTTTAGACTTTGTAATCCTTGAGGAATTATCGTGGTTCCTATGCTTGTAAAGATGTTCATTCAACAAACGTAGTCTGATGTTTGTTGCAGCAAGCCGAAGGTGCAAATCATACTCTTGAGCACGGAGTAATCCTTCCGTAAACCGGCCTACTTTCTCAATACCGCTCCTCCGGTGCAATGGACCTTCTGTACTTAGTCCTTGGTTTAAGCAGTAGACAAACGGATCAATTCCAACGGGGGATTCAATTTGGCTTTTCTTAGGACGTGTCGGACGACCATCACCAAAGATGTAACCCTTGCAAAAAACAAGGTCTGCTTCACCAGAAGTTAGTAACGGAACTTGTCGTTCGAGTTTAGTAGGTAATAAGAGATCATCAGCGTCTAGAAACTGAATATATTCCCCCTTACTCAACTCTAAACCCCGGTTGCGAGCTGCACAGGCACCCCGATGGTTGATGCTGTCGAACCGAATGCGATCGCCAAAGGATTGAATGACTTCTAAGCTGCGATCGCTCGATCCATCGTCAACCACAATGATTTCCACATTTGGGTAGGTTTGATTGAGAGCACTGGCGATCGCTTCTCCAATAAACTGGTCAGTGTTATAACAAGGAATTACAACACTTATAAGAGGTTGAGAATCTTGTAAAATCAACATCTACTTTAAAGTCTTTCCAAATTAAGATTTGTACAATAAATCTTCTTGAAACTTGAAATCCTCAAATTGAGGTGAACACTCTATATCGTAGACATGGTAGGTTTCTCTCCATAGAAGCTGCCCACAGGGTAAAAACTGCTTGGAGGTCCTACAATACAATCACATTCAGCAAGCAAATAGCAGTCTTCTATTAAATGCCCTGTCCTAAACGTGTCATCTAAACGGGATTTGAAAAAATATTCTTGTGGTGTGTGGAACAATTAAAAACGAAATTTTCCTAGTGGAGAACATTTCAGAGATCCGATCTATAAGCCTCAAATAAGCAAATGAACTATAGAAAAACTGACCTTTTCTCCATTTACTATAGACTCCTTGGCAAATACACTCTCCAACGAGAATCTCTGATTGATTTCTAGCTTTTTGGGCGAGGTTTTAACGCCATCTTGGAAATTTCAGTAATGAAGAGAAATAAAACCGAATTGCATTACTATGCTTCCCAACCTTTTCAGGTAAACGAAACCATCAACCTGTCAATGTAATTATCCTTTTAGTGATTAGCAAGTTCAAAAAAATGGGACTTCTAAAATCAATTCTTCCGAGAAGTAAAGATTAACAGTAGCAATATTCTCATTTAGTCAGTTGGTAATCCATTACATTTTTAGTTCTGAAATGGCTTTTCGTGACGTAGAAGTGATTTTTCCTCTAAGCTTGAATTTCTTAATTAATATTGCAAGAATTGAAAGAGAGGTACTAGGATAACTACACAAAAAATTGTTTACTGTAAATACAAAAAAACTTTGAGCAATCATCGAAAGGAATATTGGTAACAGCCGATTTGTATTCAATAGCAAAAGAATTACATGTGAATTTAGTAATAAGCTGTTTCCAAGTTGCCCAAACTTTGAATTAATAATTAATACAGACACACAATCTAAACTGTAAATTCTGGAGAGAAATAATTTTAACGATTAGGAATTTCATATAACACATCAAACTGCTCTTTTGAAGTAATATCATTTACACCTTTATATAGTTCTTTTGCTACAAGGTTTTGATAATGTTCTGAATCACGATACCCTAAAATCCGAAATTTTTGATTGCCTACAATACTCAGAGGAGGGACTTCTCCAGAAACCACTGCTCCCATACCAATGATTGCACCATCGCCAATTTTTGTTCCGGGAGTAATGCAAACATTCATACCAATCCATACATTATGTCCAATTTCAACAGGCTTTTTGACTGAAGTTGCATCAAAAGGAAGGTGATTGCCGTGATACTGGTGATTAACTGTATACAGCACTAGATTTCGACTAATGAATGTGTTATTACCAATCTTCAAACCTCCACTGGCTCGAATAAATGTATTTTCGCCAATATGAACGTTATTACCAACTTCAATATGCTCTGCACCACTTACATAAACTGAACCAAAAATGTGTAGATTTTGTCCTCGTTTCTTCAGTTTGGATACCCATCTTTCATTCTTGTTGATAGTATGGCGCTGTTCAGCTAGAAGCAGCCATTGATATAGCTTATCGACTAAGCAATCCCTAACCGATTGAAGAAGAATGATCATCCCAATTTTTTCTCCTAAAACATGATTTGACGTAGCAGAGCATCACACGACTTAAACAAAGTTCCCACATATTTTTCACTAGATAAACTTGACATCTTTACAACGATTTCAGCATTTTCTCTATTCCCTATTGTGACTGATAAAAGAAATAGCTATAGAAAAATATGATCCTTGTAAATCAACTAATGCAAGAGCAAGCAAAATCAAAAGCTCTTTAACTACATTTTTACTTACTCCTGTCAAACTTTATAAAAACGACATTATTAGAAATTCAAGAAGCATTAGTTTGTTCACCATTCGACCTGTATATCAAACAGCTATTTCTTGAGTTTGCAAATTCCAATAGTGAGCATAACGCCCTTGTTTTTGTATCAAAGTTCTGTGGCTTCCTTGTTCTACCAATTGTCCTTTTTCCAAAACTACAATTTGATCTGCTGCAACAATTGTTGATAGGCGATGGGCAATTACTATCACGGTTCGATTCTGTTGAAATTCGGCTAAGGCCTGCTGAATCAATCGCTCTGATTCACTATCCAATGCACTGGTTGCTTCATCCAAAATCAAAATCTCAGGCTGCTTCAAAATTGCTCTAGCGAGTGCTAGACGTTGCCGTTGTCCTCCTGATAGGCGGTAACCTCGCTCACCTACCGTTGTTTCATAACTATCTGGCAAGTCTAAGATAAATTGATGCGCTTGGGCAGCTTTTGCTGCTTCTGTCACCTCCTCAAACGTTGCCTCTGGTGCACCATAGCGCAGATTGTCTAAAATGCTGGTGTTGAAGATGAATGTATCTTGGCTAACTACGCCAATATGCTGTCTCCAACTCGCTTGATTGTAATTTTGCAAGTCTTTTCCATTAACTGCAATACGGCCTAGACTTGGTTGATATAGTCCAATTAACAGATCTACAATCGAAGACTTTCCAGCCCCCGATTGCCCTACTAGTGCTGTTACCTGGTTTTTGGGAATTCTAAAATTCACGTTCTGCAAAGCTAGGGACTGATCAGCAGTATATGAGAGACTTACGTCCTCAAAGCAAATATCCGTTTGGAGAAACTCAAACGTCTCACGTCCAACCAAGGCAAACTGCTTATCGCTAGTTTCCAGAATACTGTTGAGTCGTTGCATGTTGGCGCTGTTATCTGCTAATTGAGTAAAGGCCCCAGCTACGCCACGCAAACGAATCGATAGTCGTTGCAACGCTAGCAGAAATGTCACCAACAGCGGCAAAATCGTTTCCGGTGTATCACTCATGCTAAAGGATAAGGCCGCCAAAATTGCCAGAGACAAGATAGGCAATATATCTAAGATTGGTTCCGGCAGATAGAATATTCGCGCCCTTTGCTGTAGCTGGATTTGTACATCTCGTAACAATAGCGTGACTTCATCTGTTGCTCGTTGCTGAGTTCCAAAGGTGTGAAGTAATCGCAGCGCTTGAATATTTTCTGTCATCCGCTTACTTAGTTCTACTTGAGCAGAGTTCAGTCGATGAGCCGCAGCTCTTAAACGGGGCAGCAACTGCCGCTGGATAATGACCATGACAACGGCTAGAACAACAGCGACTACGGCTAAAAGGGGTGACAGACTAACTAAAATGGCGGCATAAACAATATTGAACGTTAAACTAACAATTAAGCCATTCAGAGTTTGAATCTGGTTATTAACACTGCTCGCTGCACTGTTAGCAAAATTTAGTAAGTCGCCAATTTTATAGTGACTGGCACAGGCAAAGCTAAACGACATAATTTGCTCAAACACTCGACCTGTCACTTGAGGCTGTGCCCGAGCTGATAGATAGGCTGCACTCACCTTGTTGCCATAGTTGCTTAGCGCCAACAAAGCCTGCAACACTACAGCAAGCCCTAGCAATCCCAGAAATAGAATTTCATTTGGTAAGGATACAATTGATAGCAGGCGCTCCAACAATGGAGGGAACTGCTGCTTCTGACTATCTGAAAGCAGAGAAATCGCTAGATAAATAACTCCAAGAGTACTGCCTTCTAATAGAGCACTGAATAAATTAGTAAGTAAAACTATTGCTAATAGCGACCAATTTCGACAAGCTGTAGCGCTAATTAAACGATAAGCAGGAGAATTCAAAGTCGCCTTAAGTTGTTTCACAATCATCTAATCCTTGTTTGATGGTGTGTTATGGCTTTACCAAATACACCTTATCTACCAATAGTTTCGGTTGTTGCTTTTTCTATTCACCAACAAAGTTAAATAGCTCCCTCAAATGAAGGAGCTATCCGTATGCACAACTCGATTGTCTCTCAAGCAGTCTGCTTCTAAACGTTGCACTTCAAACTACAAACCGAAAGTCCTTAACTCCGTTGAATCCTAACATTCGAGAATGCCGCCGAGTAAACTCACTAACCGAAGGGTTACCCAGCGGTTGAATTACCCCATGAACTTGCTGCCACAACTCCTGTGGTGCAATCCTCACCTCATAGGCGCGATCGCCTTCCTTTTTAACGTGATACCACTTGGTTTCCTGGCACTCCTTACACCAAAAGGATTCGAGCCACTCTCCATTAATTGAAACAGCCGTTTGATTGGCAATGAGCATTAATGCATCGCGCCGATTCACTCCACGCTGCTGTAGTTGGCCAGGGCGATCGGCAAACAAAGGATACTTTTGACTAACGCTATCTAAATAACAATTGTGGGCAGGACAAAATATAGCTCGCCGCTTAGAGCGCTTTCGATTTCGGTCACACCTTCTCTGCAATTCGACCTCCTCTTTTCCAATGAAAGACATGAGAAGAAGGTTACGGTGGAGGGACTGAGATCAACTGACCATCGAAGCCCAACTCCTTAGGAAATGAACTATTTAGATGTTGCTTTAGTATTGAGAACGATTCAATACGCTTGAACTAGGCTTAGTTTAAGAAATTAATGGTTGGAACTCATTATGCTATCTCTCATCTATTTCCTTTTACAGGAAGTCAAAGCAAAATCAGCACAAATTAGCTGTATTTACGAGTTCTTTTTATGAGTTTGTAGTCGCTTCATTTTCAGATA
Organism: Oculatella sp. LEGE 06141; assembly: GCF_015207605.1. Lineage (GTDB taxonomy): Bacteria > Cyanobacteriota > Cyanobacteriia > Elainellales > Elainellaceae > Oculatella. Next base: position 15,522 of record NZ_JADEWO010000016.1, on the reverse strand, counting down.
TTTTAGCCAACTTAAAGAACTGCAACAATTAAAACTATTAAGTGCGCGATCGCCTAACTTCTTCCTCAAAAGGACAATTGCATAGGCAGTGATGCAAGTTTTATCCCTCTGCCAATTAAGCACCCAAATCTTACATTACTCGTGTACCAAAAATCCTCAAAACCATTGAATTATCAGGCGAGTGAGCTATCTTTACCAAGATGCATTAAAGATCAGGATTGTTACCCAATTTGCCCTCTATTTTTGGAGAACTGGACTGGAAGTTCCCCAAAACTGGGGAATTTGGGGGACAAATACCATAGCTCGATACTCTTCAAACATCGTCTAATAGTCTTGAGAAACAGCTTTAGAACTTCTCCGTTTAACCATCGCCATCACCACGTAATAATAAATGGTGAACAGAATTGAGGAAAAGATTTGTCCTCCCCAAAAGCCATGCCAAAACTCGAATGATGCCTTTCCCCAATAGGCTTCTGCCATTGCCATCAGCATAATGCGAGGAATATTAGCCAGGAGAGCAAGACCAACACCGATTCCAATCATGAGAACGACTTTTGGCAATTTTTGCTTCAGGAAAAGTCCTAAAAGCAAGCTGGCGATCGCCATGATAGTTGCCATATCAAATCCGCTACATCCCCAAGCCACATCCACCGAACCAGCAGGCAAAGAAATGATAGTATTTACCCTCTCAGCCTGCTGACCAATTGCCCTGAGTCCTAACGTACCGCTCCAGGCCATCAATCGCTCAAGCATTTGGGGTGGAGTGAAAGCTTCCCAAACTGCTTTGCTAACAATTGTAGGTTGAGGAAATAATCCCAAGACAATCATAAAGACGGGTAATGGATACCGCTTGAAAAAGTGGATTCCCCAAGTGCTGCAAGCAATCCCTGCCAGAATGATCATCCAGATGAGCCGTTGTGCCCATTCAGCATAAAAGCCGAAGGGAATCATCAAGATGGCAGACCCTATCAGGAGATATCCAAGAAACCGCTCTTCTGAATCTGCTTTGAGCTTGGTAAGATAGCGGCGATCGCTGCGAATGTGGAAGACACCATAGGCAATCGCCAAGACCATCAATACACTGGCTGAACCATGAAGGGTTCCAATGACGAGATCTGCAAGCCAAGCAGGAAAGTAACAAAGACTCGCCAATAGACCCAAAGCAACAATTCGGTTATGGGTATTTTTGAGACTTTGATGTAGCAGAGAGCTAGCGGATTGATTAATCGTTGGCAGTTTCATGAAAAATTATCTGATGCGTAACCGCATTCCATATAGCCCAAGGCTAATCATTCCCAAGCCGATCACAACCAAGTTACCCACACTCGCTGTTGCCAGTTTCAACGCGCTGGTTTTTGCATTGCTCTTTAAGGCATTAGCCTGACTGGTTAGCTCTTTTGAGAACCGTTGCAAATCTTGTGAGGTTACATTTTCACCGACTGCACTGGGGTTAGTCTGTGCCGTTTGAATTTGAGTTTGTAGCTGCGATTCCTGATTACTAATGGTACTAACCGCCTGCTGCTGTAGTTTGGCGCTATCGGCAACAACGATTAAAGACGAGAGAACAAAGGCAACACCAATAATTAAAGACACTCTAGAAAGCCGCTTTAACCACCGACGGTTTTCAATGCAGCCAAACAGGGTTAAGGCGGTGCCAAGCAGAAGCACAATGCTCCGGTCTGAAACCTGCTGCATCAAACCTGCACGCCATTGAAGATTACCGATATCAGGAGGCAGGGCTAAAACAACAACATCAATGATGAACCCTGCTAAACAAACAAAACCAACAATTTGACAAAATCCTTTGGCACTGTAGAAACCAGCAGCATTAGGGGCGGGGGAAGAAATAGATGCCATAGTGACTAATGAAGGTAAAGTTAACCAAGAACAGATGCGATCGAGAAATCAGACCTCAAAGAAAGAAGTTGGGTTGAGAGGTTGTAAAACCTAACCAATCCGTATGTATTTTTAGGATCGTGTAAAACTTCTAATCCTCAACCCAACCAAGCAAAACACGAAAATAAAGAGCTAAAAGAAACGTACTACCTGATTAAGCGCGGGCTTCAGCACGCTCAACACCTGCATTCAACTCCTCATCCTTACGCTTTTTGCGAAGGGCTGCAATGCTCATTCCCACTAAACCGGGTAATAGAGCAGGGGTAGGAATTTCGGTAACTTGACCGAATGTTAGAGAGAAGTTTGCAGTCCTTGTATTTTCACCTGCTGAATTAAGACTGCCAACAACCTGGGCCAAGGCTCCTGTACCATCTTGTCTTCTGATAATACCACTTAGATTGTAGTCAACAGAGCCAGAAGCGACACCAGGTGCACCATTGAAAGCAACTTCGTTCCCTGCAGCAAGGTCAAAGACCGCCTCTACACCGTTAAACTTGAAGCCAGTTATGTAGCTACTGACTCTTTCGTAGCTAGCATTATAGAAACCACCAGCAGTAGAACCAGATAAGAGCTTTAAGTCCTTGATTTCCAAGTTAGCGACTGTTGCTGTGAACTGGGCATCGTTAATTATTGCACCATCGGTTAATTTAAGAGTTGCTGGCAATGATCCTAATGGTTCATAGTCTGCTGTTCCACCGATGAAAAAAGCATGTGCAGGAGCTTGGGCTAAAGCGACGCTTGATACAGCAGCTGCAGTTGCTACCAAGCCAAGGCCAATGTTTTTGAAGTTCATAGTTGAATTTACCTTGTGTGTACCTTGAACCGTTTACGTGTATCGAACTCAACCCGCAAGGCAACTGACGTTAAGACGCAACATCACGACGTTCTGCTTATGACATGGAACTGGGAACAATCAAGGATGAGCTTTGTCTCAGTTGTTAGATAGCTGAAGCAGATATCGCTAGTTTCACCATTCCATCAGTGCAGTGTTGGTAGAAGCATTTGCACCCTGAAACTTAGCGATTACACCGTAGAAATATCTCTAATATCACTCTGATATTGATTCGATCCTAGATAGTTCTACAGCATTAATCAAGACGGAATGGGGTTAATTCATGCTGGCTTGATATTTGTCGTCATTACATTTGCCTAGCATGAACCATGTATCATCTCATCACTTCCAAGCATTGGCAAACGCTTGATTGATTAACCCAAAATACTGCTTTGCAATCACCGTGGGCGTGAAATGTCGCTGCAAATATCGACGCCCTGCATTGCCCATATTTTCAGCCAAACGTTGATCCACACTGAGGTGGCGAATAAACTCAGCCAGCCGCTGGCCGTCGCCATTTTCAAACGTGGCACCACAGTCAGCATCCTTAATGATCTGGTTCAGATACGACTCCTTAGAACAAATCACCGCGATCGGACGCCCTGCTGATAATGCCGAATACAGTTTACTCGGTGCTACTAAGTTCTCCATTCCAGGGCTTACACTTACCAAAGATAGATCGCAAGCTGTTAATGAATAAGGTAGTATCTCTTTGTCCTGGTAAGGCAAAAATTGAAAATTCTTTAGTCCAAACTGCTGAACCTCTTCAATGAGGACATCACGTCCAGCTCCGCCACCGATGAAGACGAATTCGATCGGGTCATCTTGTAATCGCTTGGCTGCTTCCAGAATCGTGTCCATATCATGACAACGACCCATGTTGCCGGAATACAAAACGGTAAACTTTTTCACTAAGTTGTGTTTCCAGGCAAACCAATTTTTATTCTTGGCGATCGGTACAATACGCTCCGGATCTGCCCAACTGTGAATCACCGAAACCTTATCAGCCACATCCGGACAAGCAGATATTACTCGCTGTTTCATCGCCGGGCTGAGTACAATAATTTTTTCGGCATTGCGCCAAACAAGACGATTCACGTTTCGCCATACCCGAGCCACCCAGTGCTGTGCCGGAACCACTCCCAACTCAACAGCAATATCTGGGTACAAATCGTAAAGCAGGCAAACATACGGCATACCAAACCAGAGATGAGCCAGATACCCCAACACAGGCAGAAAGGGAGGTGCCGTGGTGATCAAGACCAAATCGCGGCGGCGGCAGTTCTTTAGCAAATGTAAAATGGCTCGCACGCTAAAGATGAGACCATTTACCGCTTTACCACGAATGCGCTGAGGCCACATTTGCGATGTGCGCGATCGCTTAATTTGCACCAATCCCTTCTTTTCATAGATTGGAGCATTAGTCGCCCGAAACGCATAGCCTGGTTGTCCAGTAAATACTTTAACGTCTATTCCTTGCTCTCCCAAGTGTCGAACCAGTTCATCCAGCAGTTGCCCCGTTGCCGCAAAATCTGGAGGAAAGAACTGAGTAATCACCGAGAGTTTAATTGGGCGTTTCGTTTGAACAAAGGGCTGTGTTACAGCATCAATGGAATCAAAGCCGAACCAGGTGGTTTTTTTGAGCCGATAGTTTAGTTTCACGAATGCTACCAACCTAATAAAAGTGATGTTCAAATGGCGGATAATCCGCAAAGTTGATAGATGCCCTGGTTTCTTAGCCCAACCAACCTGCAACTTAATTGCAGTAAATGAATGCTGACGGAATCAATGACGAATAGAGCGGAATGCTTTCCAGGTCGTACACCCTAGTAACCCAGTTGCGCTAGCCAGGATAGCTGTACTGGTAGGAACCCCGGCAAATGCGATCGCTAAACTTCCAGACCAGAAGGTTAAAACATAAATCACCAGAACTGTGAAGCGATGGGAAAGTCCCGCTTGCAATAGCCGATGATGGAGATGCCGCCGATCGGCTCTAAAGGGCGATCGCCCGTTGCACAACCGAGCTACAATCACGGCTGACATGTCTAAAATAGGCACTGCCAAAACGAAAAGCGGTATTAGAATCGCAGTAGCCGCCGCACTTTTAACCAATCCAACCACGCTGATGCCCGCAATGGTGAAGCCAATGAAATAGGAGCCGCTGTCTCCCATGAAAATTTGGGCTGGATTGAAGTTGTAGTACAGGAAACCCAACAAACTTCCAGCAAGAGCGATGACAACAGCCGCCGCCGCCAGATCTCCTGTAAAGAGGCAAACCGTAAAGAGTGCCGCCGCCGCAATACCAGACACACCAGACGCTAAACCATCCAGACCATCAATCCAGTTAATTGCGTTCACAACACCTGTTAACCAGATAACCGTCACGGGTAAACTAAGCCAGCCTAGATGAACAATGTCCATGCCCGGAACAGTGAGGAACTCAATCTGAACACCCAGCATCCAAATGAGGCTAGAAACTCCCCCTTGCATAAACAGCCTCAATAAGGGCGACAAACCGATGAGATCATCTACTAAACCGATCAGGAAAAAGCTGCTGCTTCCCAGCATCACCCAGCCAATACTGGAAACCGTTTCAGGCGGTAGATGGTCAAATCCGCCCAATCCAAATACAAGGATAAGCGGAATCAACGTTCCAATACAGATTGCAATACCGCCTAGCCGCACGATAGGACGACGATGAACCTTACGTGTTCCAGGCAAATCAACATATCCATGCTGAAGCGCAAACGCGCGAACTAGGGGAGTACTCCAAATTACAATCACTGCGGCCAAGACAAAAACCAGCAGATAGTACAAAGACAGCAACATGAGGATTAGGAAACGGCGAGGAGTGGATGAAAAGACTACAAAACGAGTCTGCAACTCTAAAACAACCTGGCAGAGGCTCCCCTTGTATCTCAACCAAACCCTCAATGTTAACTGAAGGGATCTACCTGCTTCAGATAGATTGAGGTCTGGAGAAATATATCAAAACCTGTTAGAGAATACTGGCTTATTCTCAATGGTTGAACGTAACACCATTCCAGAACGGCACCATGTAGAAATACTTGTGAATCAAAATTGATGGTTTTGTACAGGCGTCCCACATTGAACCGGGAGTTTGGAGTGACAATTGCTGAGATGCTCAAAACCCGTCTTAAGTCGTCGTTGAGATAAATACCTATTGAGAGTTTGCTAACGAATGTGGTGATGCTAGCTAACAAGGCAGCTTTTGTTCAGTTACTTTGCTCAGTACAATCTCTTACGTGGAACTGCCTACTTCAATAACCCTGTATCTCGAAGTTGAATTGATACTAAAGCTATATTGATGACCTTTGTATAAAAAGTTTCTAGCTTCACTTTATCTTTAAGTAACTACCACTTTTATATGTAGTTTGCTTATTGATCTCTATTTCTGCTGAGGCAATCTCCTGAACCAGGCTGAAACAAAGCGCTCTAAGCATTTTTTAAAGTTCCATCTCAATCTGTTTTCTAAACTGACCTCGACACAAAATCACCTATTTAAGGTAAGTAAATAGGCTGAAAACAATCCGAGCAATTGCTGATCAATCCTTGTCCGTTTATAGAAGTAGAGAGACGAATCTTATTCTCAGCACACGAGATCAATTGCCGATTAGTTTTAGATCAACGGTCTGTGTATATCAATTAAGTAAAATCACATGGTTGATTTAAGTAGGTACATTTAGGTTTCGAAGTGGTATATGGGAAATTCGTTTGAATTTCAATCAGCGTTTAGCAGGAGGTTGGAGCCGCAGCTAAACAAAAGCTGGCGATACGTAATGTGGGTTAATTAATGCTTGTGCAACGCAGCACACGAAGACAGATTGCCGAGCCAACTGACTTTCTCCGAGCGGCAACCCATAAGCGAACTTCTATATTGATAGGATTTTTGACTAGCTCCACGCCCTTCAGCGTGTATTAAGCCAGTCAGAATAATTAGCGGCAGCGGTTGGCAGCCACCCCCAGGCAAGACAGTACTACAAAACAGCACTGACAAAACTTCACAAACCGCTACTGGTAATCAGCAAAATCTTTAAGTGTCTCTCCTGATCGGTATGTAAACGTTGGTAGTAAGGAGTATATCTGAGACTCATTTCAAAAAGCCGTTTAGACAGGTTGATGCGTTCTGATATCACTTGCCAACCCTCAAGCATCTAGAGCAATACGTATTGAGGTGTTACAGGCGTTGATGGAGATGTCTTTAGCGATAGGTGTTACAGTTCATTCCAGTCACAACCGTTTATTTAAGATTGCAATAGGGTATCCCTTAATGCGTGCGGTATTTATTCTATCTCTATCAGCAACGGCTCTTAGCCGAATTGGGTTTGTGGTGGCTCACGAGCCAAATGTAAACGTCCAAGCTTCTCCTCAACCCTCGCTTCCAAACCCAGCATTAGAGGCTAAGCATCTTTCTGCAAAACATCAGTTTAAGCAATCAGCTACTACTGTTGTTCCTGAATCAATGGCTGTGAGTCGATCGGCTCTCAAGCGATCGCCCCTCCCCCTCCATGCACCTCCTCCATTCGCAGAGACAGCATCAGCCGTTCCAGCTTCTCTACCCAAACCGATCGGATCGGAAACCCAGCCACTCGTTTATCCAACCGTCACTCCACCAGACACTAGCCATCTGCCCTGGGACGCCATTGTTGCCCGTTCCTTAAAGTCCAGTCCGGGCGAACTACCCACCACTGTGCGATCGCAAATTGCCAGGGAAGTAGCACTGTTTTCGCTAGCTGATGACGTTGCACCTGATGAGCGCACCGCGAACGAAGGGTCGCCAACCAACGGCAGTGATGCTCCAGCAGATGTAGTTCTGGTTCAAGCGGCTTCAAACGCAACGCCGACAAATGGTGTTAGCCCTACAAACGTTGATGAAACCTATACGCTAGGGCCGGGAGACAGCATCTCAGTCAGCTTCTTCAACGTCCCTGAATACAACGGTCAATACCAGGTTTTGGTGGATGGCACCCTGAACATGCCTACCGTCGGCAGTATTTCAGTTAAAGGCATGACCCTGAGAGAGGCTGGAGATGCCATTTCGTCTCGTTATAGCGCTGAACTGCGCCATCCTAGAGTCACGATTGGTCTCATAGCGGCTCGTCCATTGCAAATCGGTATTTTAGGAGAAGTTGGACAGCCTGGACTGTACACATTACCCCTGGTTGGGGGTGCCCAATTTCCCACACTGACGCAAATTATCCAAACGGCTGGAGGCGCAACTCAAGCAGCCAATCTTCGGCAAATTGAAATACGCCGACCCACTCGTTCTGGCTCCCCGCAAACCATTACCGTCAATTTGTGGGACTTTTTACAGAATGGCGACTTAAGCCAAAATCTGAGCCTGAGAGATGGCGATACTATTTTCATTGCCGCCACCAGTGAAGTGAACCTGGCCGAAACCGCCCAACTGGCGGATTCCAATCTGGCAAGCAATACAAACGAGATGATTGACATTGCCTTAATTGGAGAAGTCAATCGCCCCGGTGCCTATAAGTTGCAGGGAGGGATTGGCAATCGCCCGACGCTGACTCAGGCAATCCAAACAGCTGGTGGCATTACGCCCTCAGCCGACCTTCGCGAGATCCAGATTCGACGCGCGACTCGCAGAGGCGCAGAACAGCTCATCAACATCAACCTTTGGCAACTGGTGCAGTCGGGCGATCTGAGCCAGGATTTAATTCTGCAAGCAGGAGACACCATCCTCATTCCAACCGCAGGAGAACTGACGACGGCAGAAGCTATTCAGCTAGGATCGGCTAATATCTCTCCGACGGCTATTCAAGTCAGTGTGATTGGTGAAGTTGGAGCACCGGGTTCAGTAGATGTACCGTCTAACGCCACATTGAACCAGGCCATCATCGCGGCAGGGGGGTTGGGGCCACGGGCACAACGCACCGTCAAGTTGCTGCGGCTTAATCCAAACGGTACGTTGTCTGAACAGGAGGTTCAGGTTGACCTGACTCAAGGCATTGACCCTAACACGAACCCTATTGTACGAAATAACGACATTATTGTAGTCAATCGCACTGGGTTTGCCAGACTCTCGGATGGACTCTCCAGCCTGCTAGGGTCTTTCTTTATGCTCAATCCCCTTTTTCGTCTGTTGCCGTTTTAACCGCGTTCGTTCTCATTCACCTGTGCGTTTTGTATCGTTCCCTGCACACCATCAACCTAGCAAAATGAACAATGGAGAATGCCTCCTCTGAGTCTTTAAACAGCCACCAGGGTGATCGGTCTTTACCGCCATTACAGCCCAACCTGCTTCCGGTGCCAACCCTGCCAGCACCAGATGAACCCAAAGAGGATTGGAACGTCAAGCAGTTGCTGGCAATGGTACGGCGGCGATCGCTCGTCATTGCAGGCGTAGCGATTACGGTGATGACGTTTATGTCTGCCTCAACCCTGACCGAACAGCCCGTGTATGAAGGTCAGTTTCAGCTATTGGTTGAACCCGTTAACAGCAGCGATCGCAACGTATCAGAACTAACCTCAGGTTCAAGTGGAAGTTCAGGCCGCTCTGAGCTGGATTATGAAACCCAAATTCAAGTTCTGCGAAGCCCAGAGCTATTGACAGACATTGCAGAAGGGTTGCAAGATGCCTACCCAGGACTCGGCTATGAGTCCATTCCGGGTCAATTAAGTATTAGTCGTTTGGGAAAGACCAAAATCCTGGAAATTCGCTATCAGGATACCGACCCGGCGCGAGTTCAGGCTGTATTAAAACAAGCGGCTCAAGAGTACTTAGAATACAGCTCCAAAGAACGACAAACCAACTTGCGCCAGGGCATCCAATTTGTTGAAAACCAGTTACCGTCCAGTCAAGAGCGGGTTGATCAGCTTCAGCAAGACCTGCAAGCGTTTCGACAGGAATACAACTTTATTGATCCAGCCAGTTATGCAGGGCAAATTACAAGCCAGGTTGAGAGCTTAACTCAGCAACGGCAGACGGTTGAACAGGCATTATCACAAGCCAACTTTCGTTTGAATAACTTAAAAGACGAAGCAGGAGCAATCGCCACGCTCAATAACTCGCCCGCCTATCAGCAGCTCGTTAGCCAGATGAAGCAAATAGATGCTGAGATTGCAGTGGAGTTGACTCGTTTTCAGGAGCAGAATCTTGCCATTCAAGTGTTACGAGAGAAGCAGCGAAATCTGTTGCCCTTGATCAGTCAGGAAGCCGAGCGCATTGTAGGAACCGAATTGGCTGCGGTCACCACCGAAATTCGGGCATTAGAAGTACAGCGTCAGGCGATCGATCAGGCGCAACAAAAATTGAACCAACAGATACAGCAATTGCCCGTGATCGAACGACGGTACAACGATTTGCAGCGAGAACTGCAAGTGACAACCGAAAGCCTTAACCGCTTTTTGGCAGCCCGTGAAAACCTGCAAATTGAAGCGGCTCAGAAGGAAATTCCCTGGCAAGTTGTCAGGGAACCAGTGCAACCGGGGGCACCTATTTCTCCTGACGTTAAGCGTGGCCTGATGATGGGCTGTTTTGCTGGGTTGGCCGCCGGGTTGGGTGCGGCTTTCATGCTTGAAAAACTAACGGATGTTTATCGCACCGCTGAAGAACTACAACAACATACTAAATTACCAGTGCTGGGGGCGATTCCGTGGTACTCGCATCTGGCAAGTATTCAAAGCCAGTTCTTCCTGGATTCAGACAAACTAACGTCAGAGGAGAGGATGTCTTTCTCATCGGAGGAAATGGCCAACAGACGCTCACTGATGCAAACGTTGTTGCCTGGAAACACTCTTGATGATTCGTCAATATTTATAGATGCATTGAGACTGCTCCACACGAATATTCAGTTGGCCAATCTCGGTCAACCGATTCAATCCCTGGTTGTCAGTTCAGCAGGTTCCAGCGATGGTAAATCGACGATCGCCCTTAATCTGGCTCGAACAGCCGCAGAAATGGGAAAACGAGTATTGCTCATTGATGCTGATTTACGCCATTCGCAGCTTCACACGTGGTTAAACTTTGCCCATCCTAAGGGACTCAGCAATTTGCTGATCGGAGAGTCGTCCCTGAGCGACGTGATCCAGAAGCCGCTGGAGTCTGTTGATTTGTACGTCATTCCTGCCGGACAGATCCAGGCCGATTCAACCAAGTTGCTCTCATCATACGTCATGCATTATTTGATGGATGATATGCTTCAGTCCTTCGATCTCGTAATTTATGACACGCCATCATTGATTGGTCTGGCGGATGCCAATGTGCTGGCTACTCGAACCGATGGAGTGCTTCTAGTGGTTCGGCTGGGTAAAACTGAGCGTTCTGCTGTAACCCAAATGTTGACCAGTCTCAAGTTGCCCAAGACTCCAATTTTAGGTCTCGTTGCTAATGGAGTATAAGGGGCTATTTTAAAAGTGCTAATGGTCAAACTGCTTCCTGTTCTGGCTTAACCGCAGGCGCTAAGCCCTCCATCTGGGGAGCTTTGAAACGTTCGGCAAGCGTGACCCAAGCTTTATTTCATCGTGTAAGCCGCTGAACTACGTGCAAAGTACCTGGTATAACTATTGGATTATCCAAGTCTACACGTACGATATGAGCCGCGATCGCATCCGAAATTTGGGCATTACAATTGGCACCTTTCCAACCGGTAAACATAATGCTATTACAGACGTGCCAGGGGTTCTGGTGGGTCATACCACCCTGCTGTACGATCAGCCGCGAGTGGCTCGAACAGGGGTAACGGCGATCGTGCCACGGGATGGGGCAATCTGGACGGATTATGCCTTTGCAGGACACTACGCCTTTAACGGCAATGGCGAGATGACAGGGATGCTGTGGCTGGAAGAATCTGGAATGCTGGGGTCGGTGATTGGCATTACTAATACCTATGCTGTAGGAGCGGTACACGATGCGCTCATTTCCTACTGGGTCGATCATGGTAAAGACGATGGCTTTCTGTTGCCGGTAGTCGCTGAAACCTACGATGGCTGGCTCAATGATATCAACGCTTTTCATGTCACCAAAGAGCATGTTTATCAAGCCCTGGCTAAGGCCAGCAGCGGATCGGTCGATGAAGGAAACGTGGGTGGCGGCACTGGCATGATTTGCCATGCCTTCAAAGGAGGGATTGGCACGGCTTCCCGTCTGGTGAGTGTGGCTTGCGGTAGCTATACTCTGGGGGTGCTGGTACAAGCAAATTATGGCGATCGCTCCTTGCTGCGCGTGAATGGTGCCCCGGTAGGTCGCGACATTGATCACCACCAGATTGCGTTGCCGTGGGTTACTTCACCTTGGGATGGTTCAATTATTGTTGTGATTGCGACCGACGCACCGCTGCTTCCAGCTCAATGCAAGCGCTTAGCCAAACGAGCCACCGTGGGTTTGGCACGGGTGGGCGGCACCGGGCACAACAGCAGTGGTGATATTTTCCTGGCTTTTGCAACGGGCAATCACTTGCCCTGCAACTGTTCAACGCTGCGATCGCTGGAAATGGTTCCCCACGGCCAGATGAATGCTTTTTTCGATGCGGTTGCTGAAGCGGTAGAAGAAGCCATTCTCAATGCCTTGTCAATGGCTGAAACCATGAAAGGGCTGCACGATCGCGTGGCCTATGCCCTGCCATTAGATCAATTAAAACGAGTATTAATTCACTATCAGGCGATGCGTTAAGTTTGGCGTTCCACTGCTCCCAACGCTTTCAGGGTGGCGCGTTGCGCGTCGGTTAATCCACGAACGCCAGCAATATTTAAGTGTTCATAGGGCTTGTTGACGCGCAACACGTTCAAACACTCCCCAGTCGCACTGTTCCACAGTCGAATGGTTTCATCGCGGCTGGTGCTAGCTAGCAGTTGGCCGCTTGAACTCAGGGTGGTAGACCACACACCGTCCTCGTGACCGTCAAACACCGCCACACATTCTTGAGTATTGATGTTCCAAACCTTGATGCTGGAATGACCCAAACTGCTGTCACTGACCAGAATTTGGTTATCAGCAGTAAAGGCAACGCTGAGTACTTCGTCTGTGAATCCGTCTACCGTTTTAAAGCACTGTCCAGTGTGGACGTTCAGCCACTTCACGGTTAAATCATTGCTGCAACTGATCAGCGTCTCTCCATCAGGACTAAAGCTCACTTTCCACACCTGTGCCGTGTGAAGTTTTAATTGGTTAAGGCATTCCCCCGTTTTACTGTCCCAGAGACGAACCGTGCCATCGTCGCTGCCGCTGGCAATCAGTTGCCCATCAGGGCTGATCGTAGCAGACCATACTTGAGTATTGGGGTGGGGTAGAACATGCAGACACTCCCCCGTTTGGCTATTCCAGACTTTGACAGTACAGTCGCTACTGGCGCTAACCAATGTGCGATCGCCCCCGCCAAAATCGAGCATCCAAACAATGTTGTCATGGGCAGCCAGTGTCCACATACAGGCTCCAGTATCCACGTCCCACAGTTTGATCGTGCCATCTTCACTGCCGCTGGCAAGCCACTGTTTGTGGTAGCTAAAGGCAACGGTTTGCACCTGGCTGGAATGTCCGCTCAACGTTTGTTCAAGCCGACCTGTTTTCACATGCCACAGCCTGACGTTTGTATCATTTCCGCCGCTCGCTAGCAGTTGTTCATCTGAACTAAACGCAACCGACAAATTCCAATTGGAATAGCCCTGTAGTGTTCTAAAACAGTGCCCGCATTCCACATCCCATAATTTAATAGCCTGATCGCTGCTGCCGCTGGCGATCGCCGCACCACCATGAATGAACGTTGCCGCATGAATTCTGCCCACATGCCCCAGCAGCCGTTTCAAACTGGCATTTTGATCCAGTGCCCAAAGCCGCAACGTATGGTCACCACTACCGCTAACAAACCGCTGCCCGTCTGCACTAAAGGCAATCACTTGAACGGCTTTGGTATGTTCGCTCAACACCTTGAGGCATTGATCATCGCTGATCTGCCATAGTTTAATGGTTTGATCGCTGCTACCCGTAACCAGAATTTCGCCACGCGGATGAAAGGCCAAACATAGGACTGGTTCTGCATGAGCCGTCAGTTTTCTTAAGAAAGTATGGGTCGATAAATCCCACCAGTGGACTGTACCATCCTCATGCCCCATCGCTAAGATAGAACGGCCATCAGGCTGAAACGCGATCGAACGAATACCCGTTTGCGCTGGCACCAACCCAATTAGTTCGCCGCTACGAACAGACCACCACCGCACGGTTTGATCGTTACTGGCACTGGCTAACATCTCACCATCGGGACTGAAGGCGATCGTCCACACCCGGCTGGCATGGCCTCTCAAGGTTTTCAAACAGCGCCCCGTTTTTACATCCCAGAGTCTAACCGTATGATCGCTACTGCCGCTTGCGAGTAAATTACCATTGGGACTAAAGGCTAAGGCTCTGACCCAATTGGTATGCCCGTCCATTGTTTGAAGCTGCTTGAAATCAGCGACTTGCCACAGGTAAATATGCCCGTCGGCATCTCCCGTTGCTAACTGTTCCCCATTGGGACTGGCTGCGATCGAAAGAACGCTGCTAAATGCCTGAGTAAAGATAGAGTGGGTTAAGTCGGCATTGGAAAAATTAACGTGATGGAGCCGTTGACCGCGCAAGTCTGCCTGCCAAATCGCTAAATTTGAAAAGTCGTACCCGTTCAACTCCACACCCAGTTGGCACAGCACATTTAAACTATTGCCGCCTCCGTAACCTGGCTGATCCGAAAACTGGTGGTGGAGCCACGAAATAATCGTTTTTAACTGCGACTCAACGGCTCCCTTGCTGCCTAATACAGCAAGAAGTTGATTAACCAACGGCTGTAAAATGAGACGGGTTTGAATTTCTCGAATATGATCTTTTCCTTGAGCTTTAATCAGCGCATGGCTATTAAACCGTTGAATCTTTCGATCGAGAATCTCTTGTTTAATGACCTTAATAAAATGGCTGGTGACATACTCCATAATGACGGGCTGTTGTGTAAACAGGTCAGAGTTGCGCTCAATTAAACATCGCCTGCGTAAGGATAGCAAGCTTGCAATTAGTTCATGTTGCGAGGTAGGGGATACAATATCGGCTTGTAGCTCTGAAGATGAAACAGGTTCACGCGCGATCGCCAGCCAATACATCACTTCTTGCTCGGCATTGGACAACCGCTCGAACTGCCGAGCGATTAGATCATTGATATCATCAAAAAACACCTGGCCGCGCCTGAGGTAGTCTTGAATGAACCTGGAGATATCTCCATTCAAGATTTCATGAATGGCAGAAGCCGTAATTTTCAGCGCCAGTGGATTTCCGGCATAGTGCGCCATCAGCATTGACCACTCATGATCTGACCCGGTAAACTTGCCCACTTCGGCAAATAGCTCTCGTCCCTCTGCTTCAGACAAACCCGTGAGCTGCATGGCTCGAACGGGTCTAGTGGCTCCCTCAAGCACCACCAATTCGCGGTGCTTTTCTCGACTCGTCATCAGAATACAGCTCTGATGAGGAACGGCTCCAAGTTGCTGGATCAAGTCGCCATAGTCAGCATAGCCATCCAGATAATATCCCGTTCGATCGTGTAGCGTTCGAGCGCCGCTACGCAGAACCGAGTCGGCATTGTCCAATAGAATCAGGCAGCGATGCCGATTTAGATAATCAATAAAGCCGGACACATCCGTCTCGGTTTCTTTCCCGTTCGACAAAAACCGAACAATGCTGGACAACACCGATTTGAGCGGTGGCGCATTCCGCAGCGATCGCCACACAACGTACTCGAACCGATCTTGAATCTGGTGTGCTAGTTTAAGCGAGAGTGCGGTTTTTCCCAGCCCCCCCA
>NZ_JADEWO010000015.1 GCF_015207605.1 Oculatella sp. LEGE 06141 | reverse complement strand
CCCCAGTTCCCCGCCACCCGAAAGAAGCCCGTTGGGGTTTGATGAACTGCTGGCGGTTGTCATTGCGTTTTTGGCGATCGGCAGCATTTTCTTTTGGGTGCTGAACCGTACTGTTGCCCCCGGCTTTGATGTCTTTGGTCTATTGGCTGCGCCAGCAACGGATGCGCCACGTTCAACGGCATTGCCCGATACTGCCACCCAGCCAGAAATCGATCCCTCCAGCGCCATTGTTGCAGATCAGCTATTTCCGGAGCAGACCGAACGTGCGCCGTTGCCCCTGCTGACGCAACCCTCCGCAGAGCGACCGTTGGGGCGATCGCCCCAACAATTGCCGTCGCTGGTTCCCGTTCCGGTTCCGCTCACCCCTGGGGCTGAAGCTCCGGCAACTCAAGGTGATGCAGCGGTAACAGAGGCATCTCCTGAAGCTGCGCCCGTTGACACCGGATTTTCGGATGTGCCATCTGACTATTGGGCGGCTCCCTTTATTGCGGCACTGGTCGATCGCGGTGTTTTGAGCGGTTTCCCAGATGGTACCTTTAAGCCTAACCAGCCCGTCACCCGTGCCGAGTTTGCCGCGATGATTGAATCGGCGTTTGAGCAGAATCCGGTTGGCCGTGACGCTGCCGACTTTGAAGACGTTCCGGCTGACTTTTGGGCCAGTCCATCGATCGATCGCTCCTATCAAATCGGCTTTTTAGAAGGATATCCGGGGGGCGTTTTCAACCCCAATCAGCAGATTCCCAAGGTGCAAGCGCTGGTAGCGCTGACCCGTGGGTTAGAACTGTCTCCACCCCAAGATCCTCAAACTGTGGTGCAAACCTATGAGGATGCCGATGCCATTCCAGATTATGCGACTAACTCAGTGGCCGCCGCTACGGAATCGGGGTTGGTTGTCAATTATCCCAACACCGAGCAGCTAGAACCCAACCAGGAATCAACGCGAGCCGAAATTGCAGCTTTGATTTATCAGGCAATGGTGCAAGCGGGCATAGCCGAGCCGATGGAATCTGACTATGTCGTTCAGCCCGATTCGTAACGGTTCCTGTGTCCAGGCGATTCAGAAACGAAAGCGTAGATTCTCAATGAGGTCTGCGTTTTTTAAGGTGAAACCGACAGGACGGCTGGCTCTACTGCATCAATGCCATGACGGCTGAAAGCCAACTGTTCGATCGCATCCTCAATGAGCTGGCACCCCTGTTCAACCGTCTCAATTAAACACAGGTGATTCCGCAACTCAGCCGCTCCAGAAAAGCCTTTGGCATACCAGGTCATGTGTTTTCGCGCCTGACGAATGCCGCGATCGCCCTTGTTCTGCCACAGCAGATGAAGATGCTCACGGGCACATTGAAGACGTTCAATTGCCGTGGGCGGTTGGCGCTGTTCTCCCGTTTTGAAAAAGTGGTCAATTTCACCCACCAGGAAAGGGTAGCCCAGTGTGCCGCGTGAACACATCACTCCGTCGGCTCCCGTCAATTCCAGGCAACGAATGGCCGATTCGACCGAGAAAATGTCACCGTTGGCAATCACCGGAATGGACAACGCCTCTTTGACGCGTGCAATCCATTCCCATCGTGCGGTGCCCGTGTAGCCCTGGGCACGGGTGCGTCCGTGTAAGGTCAGCATTTGGGCACCCGCATCTTCTAAGCGTTTGGCAAACTCGACGGCGTTGATTTCGTCATCTGACCAACCAATGCGCGTTTTAACGGTAACTGGCAGGTTAACGGCGTTGACCACCGCCCGCACGATCGCCTCTGCCATTTTCGGATCGCGCAGGAGCGACGAACCGCCGCCGTTCTTGGTGATTTTGTTAACTGGACAGCCCATGTTGATGTCGATCGTGTCGGCTCCTTCTTCTACGGCCATTTGGGCAGCATCTGCCAAAAAGTCAGGACGACAGTCAAACAGTTGAATGCTAATGGGGCGCTCGTTTGGGTCAATTTCCATGATTTTGGGCAGTTGTCTGGCGTGCCGCAAACCACTGGCATGTACCATCTCGGTGTACATCATGGAATCAGGCGCATAGCGTCGCACTAACCGTCGAAATGCCAGATCGGTTACGCCTGAAAGGGGTGACTGCAAAACCCGGCTATGGACAACGAGCGAGCCGATGTTGAGGGGCGTTGAAAGCCTGAATTTTAAGCTGGAGGACAGCGCAATCATGAAATTAAGTCAGCCGATTGAATCGGAATGTACCACTCAGGGATCGAACTAAACTCTGAGTGTATCCGTTAGTGCCTCTTTCAGCTTAACCAGGATGCACCCTGGATGGTATTTTACTGAACCGCGAATGGGGCGGAGGCGCGATCGCTACGATTTCTGTTCGTATTCAATGCCCCGCATTTCCATTTTCGGCTTGCGTTTGGTGGCTTGGGCAATGGTGAAATCGGCGTAGTTCTTGAAAAAGCGCAAATGATCCATCAGCCGATCGCGCTTCCAGAAGTAAACGTTGGGGTTGCTTGAAGCCACTTTTTCTGGCAAACTCGCTTGCCGTCTCCAGTTCATTCCCTCCGGAACAAAGTGAGCTGTAAACGACTTGCGGCTATATTGAGGATTGATGTTTGTAAAGGCACCATGTACCGTGAACGGATGCCAGAATAAAACATCGCCTTTGGCCAGAGGGCAGGGTTTGAACTGGTAATTGTTTTCTGAAATCAGCTGTTGGGTTCTGGAAACAAAATCTTCATGATCCTTGAAGCCGGAAGCGGTTCGTTCCAATACCTCTCCCCGGTGGCTACCCGGCACCACAAAAAAGCAGCCTGCATCGGGATGGATATCTTCTAGCGCAAACCAGGCCGCAATCAAATGTCCAGCAGGGTCAGTGTCTAAATAATAGTGATCTTGGTGAGCAACTGTTCCGGTGGATTTGTCAAAAAACATCGACTGCCAGATGATGTGCTTGTCCTTCCCAGAGAGCTGCTTCAACAGGTTAGAAATGGCGGTTGAAGTGATGCATTTCTCCACCGTTGACGTAAAGCCTTTTGCAAACACCAGGTTTTGTGGATCAAGGATTGAATGTTCTAAAAATCCCTGCTCATTAGAGCGAATCAATTCGGGCTGATTGGTGTCCTGCGATCGAAAGACATAGAACGGTCTTGCCTTAAATCGATTGTATTCCTTCAAAAAGTTGTCGATGGCGGATTCTTGCAGCAGCTTGCTGACAATAACGTAGCCGTTCTGCTCGTAATAGTTTTGAATATCCTGCAACTCAGTCGGATTAAACTTAGTGAGCATCTTTCATCTCCTGTCTTAAAGGACTTAAAGGCAACTACTGTGTCAGTGCTTCTGTGTCAGTGCTTCTGTGTCAGTGCTTCTGTGTCAGTGCTTCTGTGTCAGTGCTTCTGTGTCAGTGCTTGTATGTTTGGACGTGTATGCTTTTTTGGGGGGGTGTTTCGCCACGCTCAACAAGGGTGCGATTTAGATTTCAAACGCATCCTATGTACATCCTTCTAAGCGAAACCGTAGTTTCCCTGAAGCTTCGTCTAATCTTCAAGTGCTAATGCGTATCTTTACAAAGCCTGATTTGAGGCAGGGCGGCTAGCCGTTTTACACTGCCTGGAGTGATGTTGCATTAGTTTAATTGTCCAGCAATTGTCCAGTAGAAACGACGCTGAACGAGGCGTTTATTAGCTCAGCCACAGACCACTTTTGCAGCAAAGGCGATCGCTTAGAGTAAACGTGCCCCCAGCGGTACAGGGCGATCGGGCTGGACTAAGACCAGCACCTCGGACATGAAATCGACGACTTGTCGGGGTAGAACGTTGCTCACTGCCATGATGAGGCGATCGCGCAGATCCTCCTGGCTGTAAAGTGCCGTGATTTGAGCGCTTGATGTTTTGATGCCTAGTTCACCAAAGTCAATCCAGAGCTTGTAGGCAGGCTTTCGCGCCCTGGGGAATGCTTCAACGTTGACCACCTTGCCAACACGGATCTACACCTGGTCAAAATCCGCGTTGGTAATGTGCCCCATAATGCTTAGCGTCCGATCAGCTTAACCATGCCGATTCCGCCAAAATAAAGCCCCAGAACCGCTCCAGCGAGCAAGCTTTGCGTCACTGGATCGGTGGAAGGTGTCAGCACCGCGCCCAAAACAGCCGCGCCTAGAATCACAAACCGCCAGCCCGCCAGCATTTGCTTTGAGTCCACAATTCTCAACAAGCCCAACAAAAGCTGAATCACTGGAATCTGGAAGGCTAACCCTGTGCTAAACAGCAGCAGCAACACAAATTCAAAATAGCGATCGATCGACCACAACTGCTCGACCACACCCTCGCCATAGTTGATAAAGAAGTTTAGAGCCGCAGGGATTAAAGCAACATAGGAGAAAAACAGACCAGCAACGAATAAAACGCTTGACCCTAACACAATTGGCCCCACCAGTCGGCGTTCTCGCCGGGTCAACCCTGGCAACACAAACTGAATAATTTGATATAGCACAAACGGGCTAGCCACCAGGAGTCCGCTGTATCCAGCCACTTTGATCGATACGAAGAAGTATTCGCCCGGTGAAAGCTGCAAAAACTTGACACCCTGTGCCGGAATTTCTAGCAATCCCACAATGCGATTGACGAAAACAAAGCAACCGATGACACCAAGCACTACTGCAATGAGCGAATAGAAAATCCGCATCCGCAGTTCTTCTAAATGGTCGAACAGCGACATCTCAACATCGTCGGGGACTTCGTCAAAAAAATCATCGTCTTCTGCTGCCTTCTCGTGTCCAGTAGCAGCAGTGACTTTTGAGTTTTGTGCCGATGCGGTTTCTAGTTCTGAAGGAGCAGTCATGGGCTAAACAATCGAGCGATAGGGCAGTCAAAACCAGGTAACAGTGGGGAAATCAACGTCTCGTTATTGAACAGCGTTGCCGTTAATACTAGCCTAGCGTTTTCACGACGGTAAACTTCAATTTGTTGCCGTTGTCAGTTTACGATCCAGGATTCCTGCACACCGCGCGAGGAATGAAGTTTTAGCTTAGCTTCCTTGTCTCGCCGTTCATTGTCTGCACCAGATGATAATAGCTTTTGTGTTTATTGTATCCAGGTCAATCCATCCTAATCATTGACAGGCAGAACAAGGTGGGAGGGAGACTGTTCACCGCAACGCAGCGTTAGAGCGATAACTTGAGCCTCAACCAGGCGACTGTTACCCGCATGAGTGCCCGTACCGGGATTAACCGCATAGGCTGGAAAACACGCCGCACTGATACTTAGCCTCAGAGCATTTCCGTTGGCAATGCAGATACAGATAGGTTGCAGCCGAAGGCGTAACGGTTCAGGCTCAGACGTGCTGTCAATCCGCTGATAGCCCTGCGTCACGTTGTAAACGCTGCCGTTGGGTTTAACTTCAGATAAAACAGCACACAGGTCAAAACTGGGGGCATCGGCAGTGCAGTAAAGTTCGGCAATGACTTCTCCTGCCAGATGTAGGTCTTCGTTTAGTGGAGCAGAGGTGTAAGTGACCAGGTCGGAACGGCAATCGAGGCTGGAGCGATCGAACGATCCCGATGGCATAGACGCGTGACCACCGAGGGACGGAACGGGTCGCCAGGGATCGTGGATAAACGTATCGTGGTGGCTGGTAGACGGTGAGAGGGTCAGCGTACCTTCGCTTGTGCTCATGCTGGCTAGCCCGGTGGTGGCTAAAAAATAAGCCTGGGGAGAACTGGCAGGAAAGGTGTTGAACGTCCGCCAGCGATTGCTACCCATTTCAAACAGGTTGACAGGAGCGGCGTTGAGCAACCCGGTATCCAGTCCTTTGAGGAACTGGTCAAACCAGCGAATTTGGAGGCGATCGATCGGCGTATTAGCCGCATCACCGTAGTCTACTGCGCCCACCTTGCGACCCCAGGGCAAATGTGCCCACGGGCCAATAATGAGATGGTGTGAACAGGCGCTACGGGCTGCCATCTCTCGATACAACCGCAGGGTGCCGCGCATATACGGATCAAACCAACCGCCAATGTGAAGCATGGGCATGTCGATATCGTTTAAATGCGCCTTGGGCGAGAGATTCTGCCAATACTCATCGGGTTGAGGATGATTCAGCCAGTCGTGATAGTGAGATTCGGGTGCAAGCTGATGCAAAATTCCCGACCGGGCGCAAACCGGGTCGTGCAAGGGTGGATTGCGGGCAGCCGCATAGAGCGTACAATAGGCATCCTCATCCCGCTTGCGCCGTGCCGTTTCTGCCGCCAGTTGAAACGCCCAACCCAGGTTAGATTGCAGGCAAAACGCGCCCCCTTCATAGGCCCAATCGGCATACAGGTCATAGCCAACCATACTGGGGCAAATGGTCTTTAGAGCCGACGGACGGGCAGCGGCAGCATAGAGCTGAGTCATTCCCTGATACGAGAAACCATACATTCCTACCTGGCCGCTGCTTCCCGGTAGGCTTGCCGCCCAGGCCACCGTGTCGCCTCCATCCTCTATTTCATGGGCAAATAGATCAAACTCTCCTTCCGAGGTTCCCCGTCCTCGCACATCTTGAATCACCACAATGTATCCATGTGCGGCATACCAGGTGGGATGGGCATAGACTACCGTAGAGGCGATCGCCCGTCCATAGGGTTGCCGCATCAGCAGAACGGGAAACTCGCCGTCTGCATGGGGACTGTAGACATCAGCATCGAGCCGCACTCCGTCGCGGGTGAGCATCGACATGGTTTGTTTAGGACGAACGGACAGCATGAGGAGAAACTAAAAGAAGTGGTTCAAAAGCAGTTGCTCCCCCAGACGTTGCTCCCCTAAAAGTGGAGAACAGGTGCAGGCGGCTGTCTGCACCAAACGGAAAACAAACCGCTCAGTATCCCTTTTTCGTCCAGAGCAACCGGAAGGAGCAACGTTCAGCCGTTGCAGACGGTTATAGTGTGCCTGTCTTGGCCTCTAGCACGAAACCAGCGCATCCGAGCGGCTCAATACGGCTAGATCCTGTTCATCTAGCTCAACCGGAGTGCCGCTGCGAATAAGTTCGGCAAAGTCTTCATTCGGAACCATGATGCAAAGTGCATATAGTCGTCCAGATCCCACATTTTCGATCACATGCGTTCCCGTTGGTGGCACCAAAATGCTGTCACCCGCTTGAATCGTGATTTGCTTACCGTCACAAGTGGCTACTCCTTCTCCCTTTAGAATAAAGAACATCTCAACGGCTGACAGATGCCGATTGGGAGGAGTTTTGCCGCCCACATCAAAAATCTCGACACAGTAGGTCAAAGACATATTGGCGATCGTTGGGTCAAACACGATCGCCAGCCGATTCGTATCTGTTGGGCTGATCCGGTAAGCCTGGTAGTCTTTTGGCGTTTTTAGGACTGGGATAACGCAGGTTGTGTCCATTGGGGTTCCTCCTGAGAAGGGAGTTATGGGTTAGAGACTGGAGCCTGGGAATACAGCGGAATATGAAAAGGACTCAGCGTTCACTCCATCCATTGCTGCTCTCAACTCAATACACCGCGTTAAACGGCACGGCTAACCGTTGGCGATCGCTGCCAATAGCGCCTGAGAGTCACTCACAAAGCCAAAACACTGGTTGGTGTTATAGAGGGTGGCTTGCAGGCAGTACTCTGGCGAGGTGGTGGCTGTGCAGTCTCGCAGCAAGATGCAGTCATAGCCCAGGAAATTAGCATCTTGCAACGTTGCCATCACACACTGATCGGCGTTCACTCCAGCAAAGAACAGCGTCGTTTTGCCTAGATTTCGCAAAATGCTGTCTAACGGCGTGTCCCAAAAACCACTCATGCGGTATTTGTCAACCTTAACGTCTTGCGGTTCCTGCACCAGTTCATCAACCACCGCCGCTGCCCAACCGCCCACAGTAAGCACAGGCGCTCCGTTTTTAGGCAGGGGATCGCCCAACCCCACCCCTTCGCCCGTGGGATTATAGACATGGCGCAGTCCAGCGCTAATGTTGAATAAATCGGGACGATTGCCCCAGTTCAACCAAACCACGGGGACATTCGCCGTTCGCAGGTGAGGCAGTAAGGCCACCAGAGGGGCGATCGGCGCTCGTGCCGGGGTGACATCAACGCCGATATGCGCTAACCAGCCATCGGGATGGCAAAAGTCGTTTTGCATATCCACCACAACGATCGCCGCTTTGGCTAAGTCGAGCCGCAGTTTTTTCGTCTCTGTGGGAAGGGCGATCGGTCGTGGCGGCAACGGAGCACGGCTAATGTCTGCCGTTTCGCTGTCTACCAACCAGGCGTTAGGCGCAATTCCTAGCGGTTTCAAGGGTCGATTCATAGTGTGTGCAGGTCATACAGAATGATTGGTTGATATTGCTCATGGTTTTAATGGGTAGTGCAAAACGGAACGAGTTGCAGTATTGGATCACACGAACTGGAACAGGGAACAGAAAAGCGGCCTGACCGCAGCGATGCAGTTTATTCGCCACTTATTCGCCACTTATTCGCCACAGTAGGCAACCAGATCGATTTCCACATCTCCCAACCCAGCCAGCGCAATGACACCCACCGTTGTGCGGCATGGCAGGCGATCGCCCGGAAAGTAGGAGGCATAGATTTCGTTAACGGTGGGAAAGACGCGAAAATCCGTTACAAAAATTCGAGCCATCGCAATGCGATCGAAGCCGCTCCCTGCATGGTCTAACACCAGTTTGAGGTTATCCATAACTCGGCGCGTTTGTTCTTCAATTGACCCTTTAACGACTTTGCCAGTGGCCGGATCTTCTGCGAGCTGCCCGGTTATAAACAGTAAATCGCCCGCCCGTACTGCATGGCTATAGGGGGCAACCGGAGGTAAAACGTCGTCAGGTAAAGTGATGTATTCCAGCACAAATGAAGCTCCCTGGGGTAGAGTGACTGAGTGGTAATATTCTGCTCTGGGGCATTTCCCACGACAGTTCAATCTATCTCGAAACGATAGATTCTTAGCATGTTGTTATTGCTCCTTAAGGATTTGCAGCGAGGGGTCTATGGGTTTCACCATTCAGAATGTTTTAATCCCAACTGAACAAGGGTACGAAACGGTCGATGTTCAAATTGAAGGCGATCGCATTACCGCTGTTGCGCCAGGGCTAGAAGTCAACGGAACGGCAATCGACGGTCGCAACAAACTGCTGCTGCCTGGATTTGTCAATGCCCATACCCACTCGTCCGAAATGTGGCAGCGTGGCATCATTCCCCCTCGCCCCCTGGAGCTATGGATCGCTGAACTGTATGACTTTACGCCGCTAGAGCCAGAGCAAATTTACCTCAGCGCCCTTGGCACCGCCGTTGAAACCCTCCTTTCGGGTGGCACTACGGTGGTTGACCACCTTGTATTGATTCCTGGACAAGAAGAAGAGACGATCGCCGCTGCTGTTCGGGCTTACCGAGAGGTGGGCATTCGCGCCTTTATTGGCCCTCTGATCCAGGATGAATCGATTACATCTGGCGTTCCGTCTGGTGGTGCCGATGTGGAACACGAACCCTACCTTCGCAGCACCCAGGCCACGCTGGACTTGATGCAGAACACGGTAGAGACATTTCACCGTCCCGACGAGGGCATCAACATTATGTTGGCTCCTACGGGAATTCAGCTTTGCTCAGATGCGCTGTTTCAAGGCTGTGTGGAGTTAAGCGATCGCCATACCCTTTGCCGCCATGCTCACCTGCTGGAAACCAAAGCGCAAAAACTTCTAGCGCAGGAAAAATATGGGTGCAGCGCAGTCGAACACCTCAAGCAGCTTGGTTTCCTGGGTCGGCGCACCTCCCTGGCGCACTGCGTTTGGTTAGATGATGCTGATATTGAAATCCTGGCAGAGACGCGATCGACCGTTGTACACAATCCTCTCAGCAACTTGCGGCTGGGTAGCGGCATTGCTCCCATGCTGAAATATCGCCAAGCTGGCGTTAACATTGCGTTTGGCTGCGATGGAGCCGCCAGCAACGACTCGCAAGACCTGCTAGAAGCGATCAAAATTGGCTCCATCTTGCACAACATCACTGACCTGGACTACCGCCAGTGGATTACTCCCCGGCAGGCTGTTGAAATTGCCGCCCTGGGTGGAGCCACTGGACTCAACCAGGCCGAGCAGGTTGGAACACTAGACGTGGGCAAAAAAGCCGATGTCGTGCTGTATGACCTCACCAGCCTGTCGCTTTTGCCTAGAACTGACCCCATCGGTTTGCTAGTACTCGGTCGTCCTGTACAGGCGGTTCATAGCGTTTGGGTGAACGGTCAGCAAATTGTTGCCAACGGTGCCGTGGCAACCGTGGACATGGAGCAGTTGAAGCAGGGCTTATTTGACCACAGCCAATGGCAAGTGAACCGCCAATCGCCAATGATGGCGCAAATGGAAGCGCATTACCGTTCGGTCATGCAGTTACCCCAATAACCATAGGAGTTGCAGCGATCGTAACTCCTATGGTTATTGTTTCTTTTTGCTGCTGAGCGGTCACGATCAAAAATCAAAGTTATCCTGAGGGTTGAGGATGCGAGGGAGTTGACATGAACGCTCAATGGTGGACTGCCAGTGGTGCTGGGGTTGCTCTTTTGGTTGCGGGCTGCTCTGGCCACACGGTAGCCGATCGCTCGGTTACTATTTCTGCGATCGAGCCAGAGGCGGCCGCCGTTCCTCAACCAGCGGCAAACGATGCTGCTCCTCCACTGCCTGCAACGCCGACAACCGCTCCCAGGCCATCGGCTCAACTGCCCCAGTTTGCTCCGGTTGATGAATCGCTGATTCCCGTACCCACTTTAGTGCCGCCGCCGCCCACTGTTTTAAGCGCGCCTCCTGCCGTTGTTTACCGCAACCCGTCTCCTGCGGTTGCCCCACCACCAGCCATTCCGCAGCAGCCAGTTCCCAATACAACGGCTGTCGCCCCGGCTTCACCGTCTGCGGCTCCAGCCAATCCTCCGGCCTCGAGCGCCATTTCCCCTGTGCCTGTACCTGCGCCTGCGGCGATCGCCTCTCCGCCTTCCGTAGCGGCGGCTCCATTGCCTAACCCAGTGAGTGCCCCTGGCGATCTGGCAAGCCAAATCGAGGTGAGCGGCGTCATCCAAGTTGGTGGAAGAACCAGCGCCATTATTGCGGTGCCCAATGAGAGTAGCAGCCGATATGTTAGCGTGGGAGACAACTTGGCAAACGGTAGGATTCAAGTCAAACGGATTGAGGTGGGTGCCGATCAGGAACCAGTTGTTGTGCTAGAGCAAGATGGAGTTGAGGTCTATCGGTCTGTTGGTAATCTGTGATGGCTTAAACTCTCAGCACATGCCAGCAGGGTTGGCGTCTGATGATGGTACAGACTTTAGGACTGGGCTGCGATCGCCTCTTTTTAAGATGAGGTTGCTTTTGACTAACGTATTTCTTCCGCTGGCAATTTAGTCTTGATCTTTTCATCCTCTATCGATTGCTATGACCAAGCCCACTCCAGATCGCCCTACAACCCATCGTACGAAGTCACGGTCTGGTGAATCCGTCCGCCTGAGCTACCAAGAAAGCTTTATTTGTCCGGTGTGCCGTCATGGACAAATAACCGGGCTAACCCTGATGGACGCATTTGCCTGCAACTTTTGTCGCCACATTTTCACCGCCAACCTGCCAGAGCAAACGGTACAGGTGGTGGATAGCTCTCAGCCAATGGCCTGGCGCTGGAATGGGCAAAACTGGACAGTAGCCTACCGAGATGAGCTTAATCTCACGGCATTAGTTTGGATGGTGGGTAGCGCTCTGGTTGTTCTGCCAGCGGCGATCGTTTGGCTGTCATCCCACGTTTTCCCTCCTCTTCCCGATAGCAATTGGGCCTGGTTTCCTACCGTGTGGGTAGCATGTACGTTTACGTTTCACCTGTTACTGGTGGGTTGGCTGCTCGTTGAACATTACCAATTGCCGCTGTATGTAACCGGGAAGATTTGGATACGCGGGCTGTTTGGCCAGCGTTAACACTCACCACCTTGCTGTAAACGCCGTTGATTCGTTGTCCAATGTTGATGGATTGCTTACCAACTATCCCGATCGCCGCTCAGTCGATTAGCCAGGATTGGGTTTGCCGAGCAAGCCAGTCCCTTGCCAAAGGCCAATCCTTAAGGCATCCTCCTGCTGACGATTCTTACCTGAGGTGCGCTCCTCAATGACACAATGGTTGCTGGACGGCTTGTAATCAACCATACCGGGAGCTTCAATGATGTGGCGAGTAATTATTCAATGTTCTGCCGACAGTTGGCGCCACCATGCCAAAGCCTTTAATGCGATCGCAACTCAGTATGCAGGTACCCCGTTGGCTTCTAAGAAAATGAAGGATGACGAACGCCGCATTATGGAATATCAGGTCGAAAACGTCAGCGATGCCGAAGACTTTATGGAAGCGTGCATGACCCTGGACGGATTCATGGCTACCTTTGAATCTCTGTAGCATTCCCACCCTGCATTCAGGGCGATGACTGACCCAACATGATTGGTGTTGGCTGACCCCTTGCACGTTGTTCATCCAAAACAGTAAAAACCCTCAAACTGTCGGGCTTGAGGGCTTAAGTTCCTGAAAATCGTCACTGAGCTTCATCATGGCAACCGATGTTACATAGCACAAGAGGGGTGTGACCCTCCATGCAAACTCTGTCTTAAGATAGAGGCGATCGCGCATCAAAAAAGCACCTGAATTCAGGTGCTTTTTTGATGGATTCAGCAAACTCAAACGAACTAGAAGCTCATTTCAGCTTCTTGAACGCGTTCTACTTGCTTCTTCTTCAAGACCAACATAATTTGAGACAGCATTACCGCTGCTACAAACGCGACAAGGCCCTTAACGCGGGTGGGGCTTTGGAGTACAATCTCAGCATCCTTCTGCCCAAATCCACCAACGTTGGGATTAGAGGTCAACGCGGCACCATTGGTTACTTCCTCGCCTTCAGAGACCAGCAGTTCAGGCCCCGCAGGAATAGTATCGACAACTGCGGCACCCTCTGCGGGTTGAATCGTCACCTCGTAACCGCCATCATCTGTCTTGGCAATTTGAGCGATCGTTCCAGCGACAGAAGCGTTGTAAACCGTGTTGTTGCTCTTCTCTCCAGTCGGATAAACCTGTCCGCGCCCACGGTTAGCGCCCAGGTTAATCTGATATTTGCCGAAGTGAGCCGACTTATCGCTGCCTGGATCGGGAGAGAGTACCGGGAAGACAATCTCTTGATACTGCTCACCGGGTAAAGGCCCAACCAACACAATATTTTCTTGCGTTTCACTATAGGGTTGGAATAAATAGCTGGGGCCAACCTCCTCTCTCATCTCTTCAGGAATTCTGTCTTCAGGGGCAATTTTGAACCCTTCTGGCAGAATTAGCACGGCACCTACATTCAGAGGGCCTTTCTCACCATTTCCCTGCACCTGCTGGATGCTGGTGTCGTACGGAATTTTGACCACTGCTTGAAATACAGTGTCGGGTAAAACCGACTGGGGAACTTCAATTTCTGCGGGTTTTGCCGCTAAGTGACAGTTGGCACAAACAATCCGCCCGGTGGCTTCGCGAGGTGTCTCATAATTTTGCTGTGCCCAAAATGGATAGGCAGCCGCCGCCTGAGGCATGACAAAATCGCTGGCTAAGAACAGTGTCATTGCCACCAAGGCAACCAGCGCGCTTTTGGCGATCGCCCTAACGCCACAGGGCAACAAACGTGTCGAAAAAAATGCTTTCATGTGTAGCCGATGTTCCACGACAAAGGATCATTTGAATCAGTTTTAAGAACCGAGCATTGAGCTGCAACGAATCGCCCAACCCTCAACCCAAGCAATACTTAAGACCACCACGGGTCTTCACCCGTGCGGAAGTCTGTCTCAGACCAGTTGGTAAACGCGATTTTGTCCTCTTCCGTCACAGTGGCATGAGCTAATGCCAACGAAAGTGGAGCGGGACCACGCACTACCTTACCTTCATTGTTGTACTGGGAACCGTGACAAGGGCAAATAAATTTGTTCTCGCTGGCATTCCACGGTACAACGCAACCGAGGTGAGTACAAACGGCATTAAGACCGTAGTTTGCGATCGACCCATCCCCTTCAACCACCACATAGGTTGGGTCACCTTTCAATCCTTGCGCTAAAACGCGATCGCCCGCAGCGTGGCTGGAGAGAAACGTACTCACCACAATGTCGTTGCCTAGCGCGTCTTTAGCGGTGACACCGCCACCGCCACCACCGCTAGACGGTGGAATGAAGTATTTAACAACGGGATAGAGCGCACCCAGAGCAGTACCTGTTACTGCTCCAAACGTGAGCAAGTTCATAAATTGACGACGACCCATATCGGGTACATCGGAAGTTCCAGAGATTTGAGCCATGATTTGAGCCGAGCTATGGTTTAAGAACAGGTTTTGGCAAACGGGTCTGCGCTTGATCCTATATCTTTTTTAAGCCTGCTTCTCAGTTAAACGTAGACAGACAAAAGCGCGAGGACAAGTGAGATTTGGCTATTACACAAGACAGCGTTCACTATCTCAGGTAATAGGTTTACAGTTTTTCTAGAAGTATTATTACATCTCCTCAGAACAGGATCATCTATTGAAGCAATTGGCATCACTTTCGTAACGAAATGTGAAGAATTACGTGAAAGGAAGCTATGACTGGAGAAGATCTGCACCAACTGTTATTAACGAAGTGGGGACGATCGTTTGATGTCCAAATTCGGCGTGTGCAAGGAAAAATTTTTGTCCAAGTAATGTGGAAATACCTGGAGCAGGCTTCTTTTCCCATGACTGAAACGGAATACTTTGCCCACTTAGATACAGTGGCCAGTTACTTAAATGCCTGGGGCAGTGTCGAACAGGTGCAGACCCATATTGAACAAACGCGCGATCGCCCCCGTTTAGGTAAAGCGGTGAGCATCCCAGTTGACCTGGGTGAACGGGCATCGGAATGGCTGTTGGAAGGGTTCTGAACCAGCTACGGTTTTAAGTTATGCAGAATTGCACCTGCATCTTCGGATTCAGGAAAGCATTAAAGCGCCGTCTGCACCGTTTCAAAGATGGGGCAGGTATTCGGCGTTAGCCGCAAATAGCGAATACATTCCTCTGCTGTCAGTTGTCGGAGGCTGCGATCGCGCGCCAGTTTCAGCAACATTTCCCAGGTCGCCGCCCAGAGATAAACTCGACCATCTTCTGCCAATGCGGCAATGTGTTGCCCATCTGGGCTAAAAAAGGCTTGCAGCATTGCTCCGGCTTCGCTATTGAGATAAGCAGGACGCAATTGAGCCTGTTCTACTCCCGTTTTGGCATCCCACAGACGGGCTGTACCGTCTTTGCTGGCTGTTACAATCGTTCCACCGTCTGGGCTAAATCGGGCATCCAGTACGGCTCCTCGGTGACCATTCAACAATACTCGCAGTAAGCCAGACTGTGTATCAATAACGCTGGCCGTGCCGTCTCCGCTGGCGGTCACAATTTGCTCACCATTAGGGCTAAAGCTAGCGCTATTGACCTGATTTTGTTGCGGCAGGGTTTTGAGTAATCGTCCAGACGTGGCGTTCCAGACTCGAACGGTTTGATCGGCACTGGCTGTCACAATCCACTGGCCGTCCTGGCTAAAGCTGGCTTGTTGAATCGCCGCCTGGTGCCCTTCTAAAATTTGGAGAATCTGACCGGAGTGGGTATCCCAGAGGCGCACCGTGGCATCATCTCCAACTCCCAGCAGCGTATCACCATCAGGGCTAAAGCTAATTTGCCGGACGATGACCGGATGAGGCCGAGCGGTTAGATCTTTAGAGGACTCAGCAGAGGAAGAGTGATCGGGGGAAACTTGAATTCGGTGCCGTAGTTGGCTGTCCTGGTTCGCCTGCACCTGGCGAATTTCAACGGTGCCCTCAACCGTAGCCGATGCTGTCAACTGTCCGTCAACGCTGAGCGCAATGCCAGTCAGTGCGGGAGTGGTCTCCGCTGTAGGAGGGTTTTCTGGTGATGATTGGGGCGATCGCACCGGTAAGGGCGGCAACGGCGTACTGTCTGTCAACTCTTGAGTGTTGGAGGATAGCGCCGGATGAAGCGCTCTAAATCGGCGTTTGATCGGCAACCACAGGGACTGCCAAACGTTTCGAGGCTCAAGATTCGCCACATGGTTTGGCAGGGGAGAGTTTAATGGCGAGCTAGAACGTGGCTCTGCCAGGGGAGTTGCATGATCAAAGATCCAATGCTGCCAGGTTCCTTCAGTCGTAACGGTTACTAAATCGGCGATCGCATTTGCCGATTGGTTTGTATCAGCCGCATCTTTAGCGGGTGCCCTGGAAGGATCTGGGGGAGGATAGGCAAAAGCAGCCCATTGCACCCAGGCATGTAGCGGTTTCACGCTGGGCAATTCACCGCCCAACTCAGCCGCCCATAGCCGCACAGCGCCACTGGCATCAGCCGTCGCAACGTAGGTTCCATCGGGGCTAAACTGAGCATCTTCTATTGCTCCAATATGTCCAGCTAAATCGCCCACGGACTGTCCGGTTTGGGTATCCCATAGATGAGCCGCAAACAAGCTGTCCTGGTTCATTTGATTATGGTTTGCCGTTACAATCAGTCGGCTATCTGGGCTGAAGGCGATCGGTTCTATGCCGGTATAGCTCAGTCCCTCCACATCTCGGCTGGTAGATAGTTCAGTTTGGAGCTGACCAGAATCAACATTCCACAGCCAGATGCGTTGGTTCAAACTAGAAACGGCTAACAATTCCTCATTCGGGCTAAACAAAATTTGGGTTACGGGTTGAATTCGAGCTTCAGCCACCGTCTGAGGTGGAACGACTCCACCCCCAAGCGAAACGATTTGTTGCAATCCGGTGGGTGAGGTTTGTGATAGAACCTGATGCAACTGGCCGGTTGCTGTTGTCCACAGCCGCGTTCTGCCATCATCGCAAGCCGTTGCTATCCACTGTCCGCTGGGGCTAAAACTGGCACTGTTGATCGCATTGGGATGAACAAGAGTGATGGCTCGTTGTACCTGCACCCTTTGATTGGCATCGGTGGTTAACCGCCACAGTTGGGCTTTACCATCGCTGCTGGCGGTTAACAGTAAACTGCCGTCTGGGCTGAACTGAAGGCTATGAACTCCGTCAATCGCAGGCAGTTTTGTTAGCAATTGTCCAGTTTCGGCCTGCCAAATGGAGACGCTGCGATCGGAACTGGCGACGGCAATCCAGTTTGCTTTGGGGCTGAAGGCCATCCGGGTAACGGCCTGGTCGCTGGTGAATCGTGAGATCAGGGTACCTGTTTCAACTGACCACACATTGACCTGGGAGGAGTTGTGGGCGATCGCAGCTACCAGACTTCCGGTTGAATTAAACGCTAAATCCGCAACGTCCGCAGGGGTGGTGTCCTCCGTTGAATCAGGGGCAGGAGCCTCAGAACTGACCCACGTTAGGGTGTGTTTGGCGGTTAATGTGCCAGTTTGAATCGTCTGAGCGTTCAACGACCACAGGCGAATTGTGCCGTCGGCGCTAGCGGTGGCCAGGTGTTGCTGATCTGGACTGAAGACTAGCCGATGAACCGTCTGCCGATGCCCCTGCAACTCAACCTGTAAGCGTAAATTTTGCAGCACCGCGCGTAAACTAGACTGAGCTTCGTAGGTGGAATGATCTTCTTCCACCGCCAGACGGCTAATAAGTAACGCGGCCATCGGGTCGCCATTTGGTTCTTGCAAAATTGACTGAGCGATCGCCGCTCGTGCCCGTGAGGTGGCGATCTGGAGCTGCTGTTCCTTCTCTGCTTGAGTGCGTAAGACGTTGTGATATTGATGAAAGGTCGCAATCAAAGCAATTAGCAGCACCGAAGGAATCGCAATCTTGAGCAGCCGCAATTCCTGGCGTGCCCGCTGGCTCTCGGTTTGGCTAACCGTCAAATATCGCTGTCCTAGCGCCGATAGCTCTTGAGGATAGGTCGTAGCAAAATCTTCCGCATCCATCAAACGGCTGCCCCGCAATAGGTAATCTGTACCCATTGGTTGCCCCATTTTGTGCCATTCTTGCGCCGCACGTTCAATTCGCCGTTGCCGCCGCAGCATTTCCCGATTTTCATCGAGCCATCCTCGCAACAACGGCCAGTTACGGATTAGAGCTTCGTGGGCTACATCGATCGCGTCTTGATAGGTTGCAGGTCTGGACGTTGGTGCCAAACTCAGCTCTGTGGTGTTCCAACCTTCTTTCGTGGGGTGGGCTTCCCCATTCTCTTGACTTGTAACCACCAGTTTGGCGGCTACTAGCTTTTCTAGCGCTCGTTCGATCAGCTCCACTGGAAAGGTTGGACTGATCAACTCTGCCTTGAGAATGCGGCGACGAGTATCTTCAGTGCCCTCTCCCAGTTGGGTTAACGCCAGAAAAATTCGTTTCGTTATTTGCTGTTCTTCTGGCAGCAGGCTGTAAAAAATTTCGGTGGCTCGTTTTTGCAGTGTCCCCCGAACGCCCCCCAGTTCTGTGTAAGTATCCAAGGTAAGTCGGGCGGTGCCATCGGGTTCGTGCTGCCGTCGCTGCCAGAGTTCTAACAGGGTGTATTGCAATAGCGGTAACTCGCCCGGTGCGCCGATGACATCCAGCAACATGGTGTAAACCAAATTAGGGTCGCAGACCAACCCCACTTTCTGTGCCGGACGAACGATCGTGGATTTAATTTGGTCATAGCTGAGCGGTGTAACCATCACCAAATTTTGCTCAATTTGGCGCGCCAATCCTTCATATAAGGAGCATTTGCTAAAGAAGTCGGCTCGCAGGACAATCACCAGGCTAAGGCACCCCTCAGCCGCTTGCAGTGCGCCAAACAAACAGTTGAAAAAATGATGCCGCTCGTATTCTTCCTGGGGGCCATGACAGAGCGTAAATACCTCTTCAAACTGGTCAATGACCAGCAATAGATGGGAACGAACTCTAGAATTGAAGCCTGAGGTGGAGGCTTCGGTGGGTAAGCTGGCTCGAACCAACTGCGCTAAACCAATCCCGCCATCTTGCAAGAATGTTTCGGCTCGGCGCAGTTGCTCGGCTCGCTCCAAACCTGTCGCGTCTGGGTCAATGAAGGCCGCCGTTAAGCTTTTGAGGGGGTGTTCGGTTGGGGTTAGCAGCTTAATCTGCCAGCGATCGCTGCCCGAGAATTTTTTACCCCGGCGCAGTTCTGCGACTAACCCTGCTCTGACGACCGACGACTTCCCGCTACCCGACGCGCCAACTACAGCCAAAAAACGGCCTGCCCGCAGTTTTTCAAGCAGTTGATCGGTTAAATCCTCTCGTCCAAAAAAATATTCAGCGTGGGCTTCATCAAAGTACTCCAACCCGCGATAGGGACAAATCATTGAGGTCGGCGCAACGTTGACCGTTGGAGTCGGACTGGCACTGCGCGTCAGAATAATTTCACTACCAGAACTTTCAAATAACGGTTGTTGCAGTTCGCCTTTGAGCGTATTGCTGACCCAGTCGGTGAGGGAATGATTGGTCACAATTCCCGTTGCCACTCGGTTGGGGTCAAGCCCGGTCAGCAGCGATTGGGTGAACACGCTGTAGGGACTGTCTAAGGATTCGTAAGCAGATTCGTACTCGCGAGATGCTGCCATAAATAGGCGATCGGTACCGGGACGAGCGCCTGGATCGGCTTCTAAGAAGTTGAGTAACTCACCGCTATGGCAGCAGTCCAGCC
Organism: Oculatella sp. LEGE 06141; assembly: GCF_015207605.1. Taxonomy (GTDB): domain Bacteria; phylum Cyanobacteriota; class Cyanobacteriia; order Elainellales; family Elainellaceae; genus Oculatella. The sequence continues at coordinate 107,438 of NZ_JADEWO010000015.1, read as the reverse complement.
AAATCACCCGCTGCCGTACCGGACTCTCTTGCAGCAGTCGGCGCAGCCAGAACAGCGATAGGCCATAGAAGCCAACCTCCGGCTGAACATCACTAACAGCCAGATACCCTTCTTGAATGCCGGCCTCTTTCTGAATCCCATGCCCTGAAAAGTAAAACAGTGCCGTGTGCGGAACATTGTTTCCTTTGGGTTTGAAGAGACTCACCAGAGCTGCTTCCAGTTCTCGCAGGGTTAGTTTGGTTTTAAGCCCTACCTGCGGTTGCCCCGCCTGGATAATTTCAGGTAAGCGACGCACCCGAAATTCACCGTGGGCTTCAAGCTGTTGGGCGATCGCCTCTGCGTCCTGTGCTGGAGCCTGTAGCCCCGGTAGATGCTGATAGGTATTAATTCCAACAACCAGAGCATCTCGTGACATTGATGTACCCCTATAAAGCGCCGTGTCGTAAGTGGATGGGGTAACTGTTTCACCCAAATTGAAGTAACTTCTTGACCAGTCAAACAGAAAAGATGAACAAACGTTTTATACTTGCTTGAAACGTTGGACAGAGAGAAATTGCCGGGAAAAACAGTTTGAATACTAAACTCTCAACCGAAGATAGCCAAGATAAATTAAAGTGCCAAAGGGGTGAAACCCTTCAGGGGTGAGGTTTTGCCGAAACTGAAAACATAGTTTTGATTGCAGATTCTCCAAGGCAATCTTTCTTTAACTTTCAACAAAAGTACGGAATATTTTGCAAAGAAATGGGCAGGTTGCAAGTAATTCACCGCTGATTTACTGCAAAGCTAGATACTAAGCTTGCGAGGTATTGTAGGATCTCGGTTGGCCTCAGTGCGTTTGCCGAGAGTTGCCGATGTACCGTAAAGTTGCAGTTGCGAAATAACCAATAAAGGTTACTATTCAAACAGGCTGATGTTGTGATGCTTTAATTAAGCGATAATTAAGCAATCGGTTTTTGGATGGATAGCATCAGCTTTGTCAGGGGTAACATTCAAACAACTTGTTCTAAGAAGGGCTGCATCAACTCCAGTAGTACGCTAGTTTCCTGTCGTCTGGCTAGGTTTAGCAGTAATCAGCGTTGGGTCATGTGTGGGATGCGGGGTGTAAATGTCCTTTCATGTCAATCGTTATGAACAAACTCCTTGTCAAGCTTGATCAAGCTGTCGCAACTAACCCAAACAACAGCACCACGTGGCATGAGCGAGGTGAAGTGCTGGCTAATATGGGTCAATATGCCGAAGCGTTACAAAGTTTTGACAAAGCCCTGGAACTCCAACCTGAGCGGCACGAAACCTGGATTTTTCGTGGTGTGGTCTTAATTCATCTAGAGCGCTATGCAGAAGCGCTGATGAGTTGTGATATTGCCTTGGCGCTTCGCCCCTACGATTCGGAAGCCTGGACCTTTCGCGGTGTGGCGTTGCATCGTATGTGTCGTTATCCGGAAGCCTACGACAGCTATAACCAGGCATTGGGCATTGAACAGCCCTCCCTCTGGCACAGCATGATGCAATTGGTTCGGCAGGTGAAGCGATCGCTCACTCCCTGGCGTTACCTCAATTCCGACCAGGGTCAGTAAAATGGAAGGAGTTGATTTAAAAGACCAGCGCCTGGTCAGATGTGCCTATCGAAACTATTTACGGTCAACTCCAAGGATTAAAATCCAGCCAGCTCAAGCAGCTTCAGCGGCTCTATCACCAGCGACTGCCGGGCGATCGTCTCACAACGCCCGAGTTTGCCCAACGTCTGGCTGCAATCAGTACTGATATCAATCAACCCATCTGTGCTTACATCAATCGACGGGGTCAGGTCATTCGGGTAGGGGTCGGCAGCTTAAGCAAAACTCAAATTCCTCCCCTGGAACTGCCTCGCTATGGTGCAGAGCGTCTGTCTGGGATTCGCTGTGTTGCAACTCACCTGAAACCAGAATCGCCGAATGATGCTACGTTGACGGCAATGGCGCTCCAGCGGCTGGATGCGCTGGTCGTTTTAACTCTGTCGGGGGGCGGCTTTGAGCGTCGAGGTGGAGGCGCAACTGGCTATGTTAAAGAAGCGTACCTGGCTCATCTCGTGCCGCATCCAGAGGCACGGTGGACGGTGTCGCCGCCGCTCAGCCTGGATGTCATCACGAAGCAAGATTTCCTTGATTTAACCGAGGGGTTAGAAGAAGAATTTCGCCGCGATTATGTGGCTCAACAGGTTAGCCCTGAGCATGACCGGGTACTGCTGGTTGGTGTGATGACCAGCAATGACACGGCACAACGGTTTCAAGACGGGTTAGCAGAACTGGGACGCTTGGTCGAAACGGCGGGTGGAGAAGTGCTGCAAGTGTTGCGGCAGAAGCGATCGCGCCCTCATCCCCAAACGGTTGTGGGAGAAGGAAAGGTGCAAGAAATTGCGTTGATGGCTCAAACCATCGGTGCCAACCTGGTCGTGTTCGATCGAGATTTATCACCTGCTCAGGTGCGAAATTTGGAAGTTCAAATTGGCATCCGGGTGGTCGATCGCACGGAAGTGATTCTGGATATCTTTGCCCAGCGGGCACAGTCGCGAGCCGGAAAGCTGCAAGTCGAATTGGCTCAGCTAGAGTACATGATGCCGCGTCTGGCTGGGCGCGGTCGAACCATGTCCCGATTGGGAGGTGGAATTGGTACCCGAGGCCCCGGAGAAACCAAGCTGGAAACCGAGCGACGAGCAATTCAACGACGCATTTCTCGGTTACAGCAGGAGGTCAACCAGCTTCAGGCACATCGTTCTCGCCTGCGGCAGCAACGGCAGCATCAAGAAGTGCCCTCGATCGCGATCGCAGGCTACACCAATGCCGGAAAATCGACCTTGTTAAACGTGTTAACAAACGCCGAAATTTACACCGCCGATCAGCTCTTTGCCACGCTTGATCCAACCACGCGGCGCTTAGCCGTGCCTGACCCGGTGACGCAAGAACCCATTAATCTGGTCTTAACCGATACCGTGGGATTTATTCACGAACTGCCACCTTCGCTGATGGATGCCTTTCGGGCAACGCTGGAAGAAGTGACGGAGGCCGATGCCCTGCTGCATGTGGTTGACCTCTCCCATCCGGCATGGCAGAGCCAGCTCCGTGCTGTGATGGCAATCTTGTCAGAAATGCCTGTTACACCGGGGCCAGCATTACTGGCGTTTAACAAAATTGACGAGGTCGATAGCAATACTCTGGCGTATGCCCAGGAAGAATATCCCCAGGCGGTATTTATTTCGGCCAGCGATCGCCTTGGCCTGGAAACACTACGCCAGCGGCTCGCCCAACTGGTTTGTTATGTAGCCACTTCCTAGTCATGTCCTTTGGGGTGATTCAAGGGAACAGGGAACCGTTGGTCGCCAGTTCCACCGCAACTCGACTGCAATCTAAATGCGAACAAACCGTTGACCAAACTTGAAGATTACGCAAACTTGGTCTTAAAACGCGCTTTAAATGATGGAGAAGTTTGACTTAACTGTTATAAATCAATGTCAAGGCAGTGCGTTTAAGGATGGGTAGTGATGTCGAATGATCAGGCAACCATTTTAGTGACGGGAGGAGCAGGCTACATTGGTTCCCATGCCGTGTTGGCTCTACAGCAATCAGGTTACAACGTCGTTGTATTGGACAACCTGGTCTATGGGCATCGGGAACTAGTAGAAGACGTGTTGCAGGCCAAGTTAATTGTGGGAGACACTAACGATCGCGCGTTGCTCGATCAGCTTTTTTCCACACACGATATTGCGGCTGTGATGCATTTTGCTGCCTATGCCTATGTGGGAGAATCCGTTACCGATCCGGCTAAATACTACCGCAACAACGTCATTGGTACGCTCACATTGCTCGAAGCGATGATAGCAGCCAACATCAAGAAGTTTGTGTTTTCATCCACCTGTGCCACCTATGGGGTTCCCAAAACGGTTCCGATTCCAGAAGATCATCCTCAAGATCCGATCAATCCCTACGGTGCGACGAAATTAATGGTCGAGCGGATTTTGGCCGATTTTGATGTGGCGCATCAGTTCAAGTCGGTTTGCTTCCGCTACTTCAATGCTGCCGGAGCCGATCCAGATGGACGGTTAGGCGAAGACCATAACCCCGAAACGCATCTAATTCCCCTGGTGTTGATGGCGGCTCTGGGCAAGCGAGACTCTATTTCTGTCTTTGGCACCGATTATCCCACCCCCGACGGTACCTGTATTCGGGACTACATTCATGTGGCCGATCTGGCAACGGCGCATGTGTTGGGGCTAGAGTATCTGCTGAAAGGGGGGGATAGCCAGTTATTCAACCTGGGCAACGGCAATGGGTTTTCGGTAAAAGAAGTCATTGATGCCGCGCAGCAGGTAACAGGCCGCACAATCAAAATAGTGGAGGGCGATCGCCGCCCTGGCGATCCACCAGCGTTGGTGGGCAGCAGTGAAAAAGCGATCGCCATGTTGGGCTGGAAATCGCAATACGCCGATATCCATCAAATTCTTACCCATGCCTGGAACTGGCACCAAAAGCGCCACGGTTAGAGGATAGAGGGGACACAGAGGGAACTCAGGCGTGTTAGCTGGCGCTATTCAGAGGAGGTTTGAAAAGTAGGGAATGTCTCCGGCAAGGGCATTGCTTCGGCCTATTATTTAGAGGACACTTGTCCTAGTTTTTGCGTTGGATATCCTCTGAAATACGCTAACTTAGGCTTTAGGGCAGATTTTCTCGCGCTACACTGTTGAGCCACAAACAAGTAAGCCACAAACAAGTAAGCCACAAAAACTGCCGATTCTATTCTTTGTATGCCCGTCCATGTCTGAGTTTCCTGCATCGCCATCTTCAGATTCGTCTCCAGATCCGGTTAGCGACCTGCCAGAGCGATTGGTAAAGCACGCCGTTCGCTATGCCGATCATCGTGCTGTCGAGCGAGACAAGCTCACGCCGATGATGCGCCACTACGTGGAGATTAAAGATCACTATCCCCATGCGTTGTTGCTGTATCGAATTGGAGACTTCTTTGAAACGTTCTTTCAAGATGCCATTACCGTTGCCCGTGAATTAGAACTGGTTCTAACCAGTAAACATAGCGGTGAAGAAATTGGGCGAGTGCCGCTAGCTGGAATTCCCCATCATGCGCTCGATCGCTACTGTGCCTTGCTGGTCGAGAAAGGCTATGCCGTTGCTGTTTGCGACCAGGTGGAAGATGCTGCCGAGGTTCAGGGTCGCCTGGTGCAGCGAGAAATCACACGGGTCATCACACCGGGAACGGTGTTGGAAGAGGGGATGCTCAATGCCCGTCGTAATAATTTTTTGGCGGCAGTCGTCGTTGCTGGTGCCCATTGGGGATTGGCCTATGCCGACATTTCCACCGGAGAATTTTTAACCACGCAGTCCAGTGGTCTGGAACAACTGACGCAAGAACTGATGCGGTTACAGCCGTCTGAAGTGCTGGTTCCCACGAACGCTCCCGATCTGGGTGGGCTGTTGCGTCCGGGAGAAAAGTCAACTCACCTGCCCGACTACTTGCCGCCGCAGTTTTGTTACACGATGCGATCGCAAACCCCATTTAGCAGCAGTGAAGCCCGCCAACGCCTGCTGGAACAATTTCGCGTGCGATCGCTGGAGGGCATGGGGTGTGAACAGTTGCCGTTGGCTGTGCGAGCAGCCGGGGGGCTGTTGGAGTATCTAGAAGATACGCAAAAAGCAACACAGGTGCTGTTGCAGCCGCTCTGCACCTACACACTGACCGAGTATTTAACGCTCGACCACCAGACGCGACGTAATTTAGAGATTACTCAGACGGTGCGGGACGGTACGTTTCACGGCTCTCTCCTATGGGCTTTAGACAAAACCGTGACAGCGATGGGAGGGCGAGCTTTACGCCGCTGGCTCCTGCAACCGCTGCTGGATATTCAAACAATTGAAGCACGGCAAACCACGATTCAAGAACTGGTCGATCATGGCGCTTTGCGTCAAACCTTGCAGCAGCTTTTGAAGCAAATTTATGACCTGGAACGACTGACGGGGCGATCGGGCGCAGGAACCGCGAATGCCCGGGATTTGGTCGCACTGGCCGATTCCCTGGCGAAGTTGCCCGATCTGGCTGAAGTGGTGGCAACCGCTAAGTCCCATTATCTCACCGTGCTACAAACGGTGCCCCCTGTCCTGGAGCAGTTGGGAAAACTGTTGCGATCGCACCTGGTAGACAATCCGCCGCTGCATCTAACCGAGGGACATCTGATCCGAGTGGGGGTCAATCCACAGCTAGACCAGATGCGTCAGCAGATTGAAGCCGACCAGCAGTGGATCGCGCAGTTGGAAACCTCTGAGCGCCAGCGAACGGGTATTTCATCGTTAAAGGTGGGCTTCAATAAAACCTTTGGTTATTACATCAGCATCTCGCGGTCTAAAGCCAACGCCAAATCTCACGACACCCCGCCCGAGGGTTACATCCGCAAACAAACGCTGACCAATGAAGAGCGCTACATCACGGTTGAGCTAAAAGATAAGGAAAGCGCCATCTTAAATGCCCGTGCAGACAGCAATCAGTTAGAGTACGGCATTTTTAATCAATTGAGGGAAGAGGTTAGTCAACATGCCGAACTGATTCGCGCGATCGCCCGCTCGATTGCCGCTGTTGACGTGCTGTGCGGCTTAGCAGAAATTGCGGTGTATCAGGGGTATTGCTGTCCTCAAATCATCACAGGTCGCGACATCAGTATTGAAGCCGGACGGCATCCGGTGGTTGAGCAGTCGTTACCTGCCGGATTTTTTGTCCCCAACTCCACTGATTTGGGATGCCGCGATGACTCTGTGGTTCCAGACTTAATTGTGCTAACTGGCCCCAACGCCAGCGGTAAAAGCTGCTATCTGCGACAAGTCGGGCTGATTCAGTTGATGGCACAGGTTGGTAGCTTTGTCCCGGCTCGCTCGGCACTGTTGGGCATTTGCGATCGCATTTTTACCCGTGTGGGAGCCGTAGACGATTTAGCAACCGGGCAGTCTACTTTTATGGTCGAGATGAACGAAACAGCGAATATCTTGAACCATGCCACGCCAAAGTCGCTGGTGTTGCTGGATGAAATTGGTCGAGGCACAGCCACCTTTGATGGACTGGCGATCGCCTGGTCTGTCGCAGAACATTTGGCTACCGAGATTACGGCCCGTACGATTTTTGCAACCCACTATCACGAACTGAATGAGTTAGCTTCGATTTTGCCGAACGTCGCCAACTACCAGGTGACCGTAAAAGAACTGCCCGATCAAATCATCTTTTTGCATCAGGTGCGACCTGGAGGAGCCGATCGTTCCTATGGCATCGAAGCGGGACGGCTAGCAGGCTTGCCAGCCTCGGTGATTCAACGCGCGCGACAAGTGATGGCACAAATCGAGAAGCACTCTCGCATTGCGGTTGGGTTGCGCGGTGGTCATTCACCGCAGGCGAAAAACGGCAACGCAAAGTACAGCCCTGAAGCGGTGCCAACCGAACAGCTCGATATATTTAGCTAGTCAGCGGCTAGCACAAGGGCAACGGCGCTGGAGGGCAATGGCCGATCGGACATGACGATCGGCGAACAGTTGTAGTGTACTGGCTGTTGCTTGGGGAATTAGTCCACCACTCTCAAAAGCCCATTTCGTAATGCCTCAAAGACGCGATCGATTTGCTTCTTCTCAGGTTCGCTAATCGATTTTTTGGAGAGTAGTGCAGACATAAATCGTTCTTGATCGGCTCGAGTGATTCGGCGTGAGCTAAAGATACGATTGACAATTTGTTCAATCGTGGCTTCCGGTAGATTGACCTGAGTTTGCATTGCACTCAATGGGAACAGGGTGACGTTTTCAGACTTTCTTACAGTCTGATGAACTTTGGCACATCGTAAAGTGATGTCCATCACCAATTTGGCTTTTTTCTACACTTTTTATCAGGCAGTAATGACCGCTATTTAATCCGCTAATCTGCTTAAATTGTGCCTACGGAATCGGGATTGAGTGCAGCAATCGATCGACCACTGGCCTCGCTTTGCGGCCTCCCGCCAGAATCAGGCGATGCGCGAGGACATGAGGGCAGAGCCGCTTGACATCATCGGGAATGGCATAGTCTCTGCCGTTTAACCAGGCCAGAGCCTGGCTGGCACGATAGAGTGCTACTGTCCCACGCGGACTGGCACCCAGCAGAATGTCTTCATCCTGACGCGTCGAGCGAACCAGATCGAGCATGTACTGCTTAAGATGCATTTCAACATGTACCTGAGCACACAGACGGCGCAGTTCCTGCACTTCTGCCAGAGAAATGCAAGGTTTTAATGGATGGGCACTTCCTGGCGCTTGCAGGTGTTGCAGCATTTGCAGCTCTTCTGCTTCGCTGGGATAACCCAAACTAAGCGATAGGGCAAATCGATCCATCTGGGCTTCGGGGAGCGGAAAAGTGCCCTGGTACTCTACCGGGTTCTGTGTGGCGATGACAAAGAAGGGGCTAGGCACCCGCCGAGAGCTGCCATCCACGGTGACCTGCTGCTCTTCCATCACCTCTAACAGTGCCGACTGGGTACGTGGGGTAGCGCGATTAATTTCGTCGGCTAGCAATACGTTGGCAAAGACTGGCCCTGGTAAAAACTCAAACTCGCCGCTGCGCGGATTCCAGATATTGGTTCCGGTGATGTCAGTTGGGAGTAAATCAGGTGTACACTGAATCCGCTGAAACTGGCCATCAATGGATTGCGCCAACGATCGCGCTAGTAACGTTTTGCCCACACCGGGAACATCTTCTAGCAGCGCATGGCCTCCTGAAAAAAGTGCTACAAGTACCAGTTGGATTGCGTCAGCTTTACCAACAATGGCATGACCCAGATTTTGTGTCAGTCGCTCAATGCTTTCCCGCATAGTGGCTGTTATGAATGGGCACCCGCTTTATCATTGCAGTCCTGTCCTGGAGTGGGGTGGGGGAATATACTTAACTTCTGCATCTTCAGGCAAAATGGGAGGCATTTAGTAGCGATCGCGCCTGAACACAATCAGCCTGAATTTGCGCTTTGAGGGCATCCAGGGACTCAAACTTCTGCTCAGGACGCAGAAAGGTGTCCAGACTCACCGTTAATACCTTTCCATACAAATCACCCGTCCAACCCAGCAGATGAACTTCGATCGTCTGCGCCATGCCGTTTACGGTAGGACGGTTGCCAATATTCATCACCCCTGGCAGGGGAGCCGTGTCTGGGCTGGAGTCTACACCAGAAACCCAAACAGAATACACTCCCTGGCGTGGCAGGAACTTCTCAGGCGGCAGATGGAGATTGGCGGTTGGAAACCCTAATGTTCTGCCCATCTGTTGCCCTTGAACGACCTCTCCGACTAACGTGTAGGCTCTGCCAAGCAGTCGATTCGCCTGCCTTACATCACCTTTTTCTAGCGCCTGTCGAATCGCAGAACTGCTCACCCGTTGTCCCTCCTGCGTAAAAAGGGGCGCAATCTGTACTGAAATTCCGTACGTAGCGGCGATCGCCTGTAAGACTGCTGTGGTACCCGCTCGATTCCGGCCAAAGCAAAAATCTTGCCCAACGCTGATCTGTCTGGCTTGCAGTTGCTTCAGCAAAACCCTATCGACAAATTGTTCGGGTGACATGGCTGCCAAAGCACCATCGAACGGTAATAAAACCAACTGCTCGACCCCCAGCGCTTGCAAGTACCGTACCTTCTCATCCAATGGCGTTAGCAAAGTGCGCTGCTGGCCGCTAAAAAACTGTTGGGGGTGGGGGTGGAACGTTACTACGGTTGCATACGGAACGGCAGGGGTAGCTTGCTCCGGCAACGGCTCGTTGTCTGCTCTAGCATGGCGGCATGGGGTATCTGTCTCCTGGAAACCCATTCGCTTGCTATCCGCCTGCGGCAAATCAAGCTGGCTCGGCAGAATAGGTTGAATAACCTGTCGGTGCCCCCGATGGATTCCGTCAAAGTTTCCCAGGGCAACGGCTGTTGGTGTTTTAACGGTGTCAAGAGATGAAGTGATCCACACGCTTTACATTCTGACACACTTGGACAGACTTCCCTAGCTCTGGCTACCTAAATTTAGTGAAATCGCTGGATTAAGACGCTGAGACTTGAGCTTCTGGCGTTGCTTCTGTGACTACCGTTGGCATGGTGACCAGGTCAATTTCCAATCCTTCCCAGGCAACAACGCTATTGGGGAACTGCTGCGCCGTATTTTCCTTGATCTGATCCATAAAGTTGTCGTTATGGAGCGGATCGTGGTGAAAGATGACAAGCTTTTTGACGTTGGCTGCTTTTGCTACTTTAACGGCTTCTTGCCAGGTAGAATGCCCCCAGCCGATTTTGCTGGACTTTTCAGAATAATATTCGTCGTCGGTGTAGGTGGCATCGTAAATCAGCAGATCCGCGTTTCGAGCCAGCCACAAAACGTTTTCGTCGAGGCGATCGGGAAAATGTTCGGTATCGGTCACATAGGCGGCAGCGTGACCACGCCAGTTGATGCGATAGCCGACCGCTTCGCCGGGATGGCACAGCAGCGCGTTCTCAACCAGAATGTCGTCAATTTGAACCGATTCGCCGATTTCTAAATCGTGGAATTCTAAATTGGCACCCATGATTTGAAGCGGCACCGGAAAGTTGGGATGCAGCATCTGGTCATTGAGGCGCTGTTCAATGGTGGAACCATTGGGTGCGATCGCTCCGTAAATTTTAAACCGATTGCCCTTCACAAAGGCCGGTACAAAAAACGGAAAGCCTTGAATGTGATCCCAGTGAGAGTGGGTAAAAAACATATGTGCTTCTAAGGGCATTGCGGGCAGCAACGATTGCCCCAGCCCCCTTAACCCTGTGCCCCCGTCAAAAATCAAGCGGCGTCCGCCAACTTTCATCTCAACACAAGACGTATTGCCGCCATAGCGGACTGTACTCTCACCCGGGCAGGCAATGCTTCCTCTCACACCCCAAAAACGAACCGTGAATTGGTCTTGCATGTTAGCCATGAGTGTTTCTTGCCGGATTCTACCGCGTCTTCAGAGATGAGCCTCCACGCTCAGCATCCACTACCTTAATCTTAGTTAACCCAGATTTTGGTAAGCATTGTTCTATGAAAATTACTTCTACATCAGATTGGTAGAAAACTTTACAAAACACCCTACCTGTCCCCCGTTGCCAGCCACAAAAGGGCTTGATTTGACTAAAGCGCCCGTGCCAGCGGTGGGTTGAATGGTTTTCTGATGGTTGCCTCAAGCGAGGCCGTTTCTAGCCCTGGTGCATGAATAGGTTAACGGTTAGGAAACCCTAGCTGCCAGCTTTGCAAGTCTGCCAGCCCTGAGCCGCAGGTTAGGTTGTATTGCAATGGAGTAATTGTAATGTAGTTGTGACGAATTGCCTGTACATCTGTCAAAGATTGCCGTAAGTTTTCAATATCAATTTTGGCCGCGTCGAGCTTAGCAACAACCATGAATTCTAAATCTGGCTGGGCTACTTCTTCAAGCACTTCTCCTGCTAGCCAGTAATAGGTCTTGCCGCGCGGATCGACCCGTTTTTGGAAGGTGTCAATATAGCGACGAACGCCCTGCCGCGTGAATGCAACCCCGGCAATTTCCTCTGGCTCAACGGCTGGAATATTGACGTTTAACAGCATGGGTTTGGCTAGCGGCTGTTTGGCGAGTTGGTCGAGCAGGGTTTGGGCAAAATCAGCGCCCACCTGAAAGTTTTGGGATGAAAAGCTGGCAAGGCTGAAGGCAACGCTGGGAATGCCCTCAATTAAGCCTTCCATTGCGGCTGAAACAGTACCAGAGTAAAGAATATCGGTTCCCAGGTTTGAACCGTGATTGATACCAGACAGCACAATGTCGGGATGCTTATCCATCAACGCCCATAGCGCCAGCTTGACACAATCGGATGGGGTACCTGAACAGGCCCAGGCTTTGACCGAAGGATGAAAGTTGGACTCGACCACCTCTGCTCGAATGGGATGATGCAAGGTTAAACCATGTCCAGTGGCCGATCGCTCCTGGTCTGGGCAAACGACCGTAATTTGGTGGCCGGCGGCAGCTAAGTGATTGGCTAAGGTTCGAACTCCGAGGGCAAAAATGCCGTCATCGTTGCTGATTAAAACGTTCATGAACTCTTGATATTCAATGAAGGATGATGGTTTATTGGGAGCGGCTTCAATCCAGTTTAGAGGTCTGTGAGGTTAGAGGTTGGTGAGGTGGAGCGAGACAACGGCCTGACCTGAGAAAGGCTGGATGGTTGTGGCTATTTCAGCAAAATTTTTCAGAGTTTTTGTGCTGGAGCGGTCGCCGCGTCGCATTTACGTCCCTAATGTTTCATAATGACAGGGGCGATCGGTTCCACACTGCCTGGTTGACCTCGTACACTGGTAAAGATGGAGCCTTCTATTGTATTGACTTCTATTTATTGATGACTTCTGGCATGACCACACAGTCTGGTGATCTTGAGAACCAATTAGCAGTGCTACGGCAGGATGCTCAGCAGGCGATCGCCACGGCTGAAACCCTTGAACAGCTTGAACAACTGCGGATTAAGTATTTAGGGAAGAAGGGCAGCCTTTCTCAGGTCTTGGGCGGCATGGGAAAGCTGGACGCTACAGAGCGACCTCGGATTGGAGCATTAGCCAACCAGGTTAAGGATTGGCTCCAGGCTGACCTGGAGCAAAAACGAACCGCGCTACAGGCGGCACAGATCGAAGCGCAACTGTCAGCAGAATCGCTAGATGTCACTATGCCCGGTGTTTATCGCGCTCAGGGGCATGCCCACCCGCTGACCAGCACCGCCGAGCGGGTGATCGATATTTTTGTTGGCTTAGGCTACACCATCGCCCAGGGCCCAGAAATGGAGACAGACTATTACAATTTTGAAGCGCTGAACTTCCTGAAAGATCATCCTGCTCGCGACATGCAGGATACTCTGTATCTTCCAGACGGCAACTTGTTGCGAACCCACACCTCAACGGTACAGGTTCGCTATATGGAAGCAAACGATCCCCCCATTCGGATCGTTGCTCCAGGGCGATGCTACCGTCGTGATACGGTTGATGCTACCCATACGGCGGTCTTCCATCAGGTTGAAATTTTAGCGGTCGATGAAGGTCTGACGTTCACCGATTTGAAGGGCACGATTAAGGTATTCTTAGAAGCCCTATTTGGTGATGTGGCGGTTCGCTTTCGTCCTAGCTTTTTCCCATTCACCGAGCCATCGGCGGAAGTGGATGTGCAGTGGCGAGGACGCTGGCTGGAGATTATGGGCTGTGGCATGGTTGATCCCAACGTGTTAAAAGCGGTGGGCTATGACCCAGAAGTGTACACGGGATTTGCAGCAGGTTTGGGCATTGAGCGCTTGGCAATGGTGCTGCACCAGCTCGACGATATTCGTCGGATTTATGCTAGCGACCTGCGGTTCTTGCGACAGTTTTAAGAGGTTTAAGACTTGTCTGTCGGCTCATCAACCTGGCTTACGCGGCGCAGGTTGATGATGTCGCTCATCTTGCGAATTTGAGTGAAGGTTTTCTCAAGCTGGGAATGATCCCGGATGTCAATGCCGAGGTTGATGAAGGCGGTCTGTCCGGGGATGGTTTTGACCTGAGCGCTGCGAACGTTGATGTCGTAATCGGACAGGCGTGCCAGTACGTCTTTGAGAACACCAACTCGGTCGATGACTTCAATCTGGATTTGAACCAGATAGGTTTGCGGCCGTCCCTTAGTTTCAACAGGATTCCAACTGACTGGAATGAGGCGATCGCCCGGAATACTTTCGGTGTTTTGACAGCCCTGACGATGGATGGAAATACCGCGACTGCCCAGGGTAACGACTCCCAGAATAGGTTCTCCTGGCACGGGGTTACAGCATTTTGCCAGGTTGTAAAGCAGTCCTTCAACCCCTGCAATGGGTGAGTCTTTTGCGCTAGGAAATGAACGAGGAGGTGCGGCCATGGTTGCCGCACGGATGGCTGCGTCGGTATCATCCGCTGACGGGAGCGCTGGAGCGATCGGCTGTTGCGCTTTAATCGCTTCTCGAATGCGGTTTACAACCAAGTTTAAAGTGACTTCACCATAGCCAAGAGCCGCCAGCAAGTCTTCTACCGACTGGTAGTTACATCGTTCGGCGACCGCCTGCATCGGATCGGATTTCAACAACGCTTCGAAGCCGTTCTTGCCCAGCTCTTTTTCTAGCATGTCGCGACCGCGATCGATGTTTTCATCCCGGTGCGATCGCTTATACCACTGCCGAATGCGGTTACGAGCGCCAGTAGTAACGGCAAAGTTGAGCCAATCCAGGCTGGGATGAGAATTTTTTTGCGTTAAAATATCGACGATGTCGCCGTTGTGCAACGGAGTATCCAGGGTTACCATGCGATCGTTAACGCGTGCCCCGGAACAGTGATTACCAATTTCGGTGTGGATACGGTATGCAAAATCGATGGGCGTAGCACCCCGGTTGAGCGGCACGACATCTCCTTTCGGCGTGAAGACATAAACGTCATCATCGAATAGATTATCTTTGACATTTTCCAGATATTCCTGAGCGTCTTTCAGGTCGCTTTGCCACTCCAGCAGTTGACGCAGCCAGGTAAATTTCTCGTCTTCTGTGGTCAATTTAGTAGTGCTAGACCCGCCCGTTTCTTTGTATTTCCAGTGGGCGGCGATTCCATACTCAGCGATGTGATGCATCTCAAGCGTCCGAATCTGGACTTCGACCGGGCGACCGTGGGGGCCAATCACCACCGTATGTAGCGACTGGTAGCGATTGGGTTTGGGTAAGCCGATGTAGTCTTTAAAGCGGCCAGGAATGGGACAAAAAGAATCATGCACAACTGCTAGAGCGCGGTAGCATTCATCTTTGGTTTCTACCATGACGCGAATGGCGGCAACATCGTAGATTTCGTGGAATTGCTTCTGCTGCCGCTGCATTTTTTGGTAAATGCCGTAGAGGTGCTTGGGGCGACCGCTCAACTCGTGGCATTTGATTCCCAACTCGGTTAAATGACTTCGCAACAGCTCAGCGATTCGATCTAACCGGGCTTCGCGATCGACTCGTTTGTCGGTGACAAACTGCTGCATCTGCCGATAGGCTTCCGGTTCCAGATACTTAAACGACAGATCTTCCAGTTCCCACTTAAAGCGACCAATTCCCAGACGGTTGGCTAACGGGGCAAAGATCTCGCGGGTTTCCAGGGCAATGCGGCGGCGCTTGTCGTCGGGCAAGTGTTCTAGCGTTCGCATATTGTGTAGCCGATCGGCTAACTTGACCACAATCACGCGAATGTCCTGCGCCATCGCCAAAAACATGCGGCGGAAGTTTTCGGCCTGACGCTCTGTTTTGCTGGAGAAGTTGAACTTTGATAGCTTAGTGACTCCTTCAACAAGGTGACGTACTTCTGCACCAAAGCGCCGTTCAATTTCTTCGGGAGTGACCTCTGTATCTTCAACAACGTCGTGCAAGAAGCCAGCGGCAATCATAGCTCCGCTGCCTCCTAGATCTCGCAGTAACCCGGCAACGGCGATCGGGTGGCAGATGTAAGGTTCTCCGGAGGCGCGGTTTTGTCCTTCATGTAGACAATAGGCAAAATCAAACGCCTGGCAGATTAGCCCTTGCTCCTGGCGATCGCGCTCTGGCAAATCGCACCGTAGCGAATTTTGAGCAATTAAACATTCCCGTAGCCACTCCGGGAGAGTGATATCGCTGGGAAGAGTTGGAGCCGTGATTACGTTCATACTGGTCACGCCTGGAATCAAAATGTGCTCAACGGTAGATGAATGTTTGCCGATTCTACGGCACTGGGTGTATGCGCGTATACAAACATCGATTGATGTAGGACGCTTGAGCAGTACAACTGAATTCACAATAGTACTGCCAGCGAATAAGCAGATAAGGCTAATAAAAATTGACGAACTCGGCTCTGCCTTAGCGATAGAGCAGAACGGCGAGTCCATAGCAGGAAACATCCTTTAACGTTTCGGATGAGCTTTGAATAAAGTTAAGGTTAGCGGATAGTTTGCCCGGTCTGACGAAAACGTGAGGACTCTTGTTCTACACAGTATATACAAATTTCTTTACACTGAGTCTTGAGACAAAATTCTGTCGCAGACGTTAACTTCATGTTACAAGGGCGAGACTACGAGGAACATCAAGCGTTTCAGCAGATATTACATCGGTTCAGCACGGCTATTTCGCAGAATGTTGCTGATTCAGCAGGATTACAGTTGCAATTCTCAGAATTACAACAATTTTTTCAACTGCGCGTTGCCAGCTTGGAGCTAGCCGCGTTGAACTCGGTTGATGCCTCCAGGGTGCAAGCCATCCACACCGAGATCAACAAGCAACTGCGATTGCTGGGGATGGATGTGATGTTTTTGCAGGCCGCTCGGCAGCCGCTGACCGCCCAAAAGCGGCAGGTGCAGATGCGCGATCGCCTCCATCTGTTGCTTCGCTATTGTGATACTCTGTTGCACGAAGACCAACCGGAACCCGGAGAGAGCCGCTAACCCAGGAATTGAACTGCAAATTCGCTTCTCCTCTCTCCTCACCCGATA
This sequence comes from Oculatella sp. LEGE 06141, assembly GCF_015207605.1. Taxonomy (GTDB): domain Bacteria; phylum Cyanobacteriota; class Cyanobacteriia; order Elainellales; family Elainellaceae; genus Oculatella. Next base: position 90,928 of record NZ_JADEWO010000015.1, on the reverse strand, counting down.
CCAGATGGTTTAATGAAACAAGGCTTGATGGAGACAAGTTGTGCAGTGTCCAAAAGATAGAAAAACAGAATTGGTTGCTGGCAGCTTAGCCGGAGGACTGGCCGTCCAGTGTTGCCCGGACTGTAAGGGCACCTGGATTCCGCCTGAGGAGTACGAAACCTGGCAGCAGGGGCAACGACTTACAGGCGTGACCAAACTGCCAACGACCTTAGATGTTGACTATATCCAGTCGCCCTACGATACGAAAGGGGCACTGTGCCCCGCGTGCAGTTATTATCTGGCTCGCGCCAAGGTCGGGCTAAAAACGCCGTTTTATGTGGAGCGATGCAGCAATTGCGGCGGCATTTGGTGTGACCACGGCGAATGGGATGTTTTGGAAACGCTAGGACTGCATACGTCAATCGAGCGCTTGTTTACCAGTGAATGGCAGACGCAAGTCAAAGAGCGGGACTACGCCGAAAAAGAGCGCCGTGCCACCGTCGAAAAGCTGGGAGATGACCTGGCGGCTCGTGTGTTTGAGCTGGCAGAACGGCTAGAGGGGCATCCCAACGGTGATTTTGGGGTGGCGTACTTGATGCGGCGCTTTGAAAAATAGCCCTAGTTCACCCGACGCGTTAAAACTCGGATCAGGACTGGGATTGTTGCTGAGCCTGCCACTGTTCTAACAAATCGGGACGGCGATCGCGCGTTCGTTGCACCTGCTGTTGATGTCGCCAGCGGGCGATCTCGGCATGGTTACCCGATAGCAGCACGTCGGGCACCTTCCAACCGCGAAACTCTGCCGGACGTGTGTACTGCGGATAGTCTAACAACCCGGCTTCAAAGCTTTCGGCTTTGAGGGATTCTTCTTTGCCAACGGTTCCGGGTCTGAGTCGAATCACTCCATTTAACAGAGTGAGTGCTGGAATTTCACCACAGGTCAGCACAAAATCGCCGAGGGAGACTTCACGGGTAACTAGATTTAAGACCCGCTCGTCAACGCCTTCGTAGTGTCCGCAGATCAGAACTAACTGGTCATATCCTACGGCTAATTCTTGAAACATGGGCTGGTTCATCGTTTGACCTTGCGGTGTCATCAAGATCACTTCTCGCCGGGGCAATACAGGAACCGACTCGACCGCTGCAAAAATCGGTTCTGCTTTCATCAACATGCCAACGCCACCACCGTAGGGTTCGTCATCTACTTTGTGGTGTTTATCGGTGGTGAAGTCGCGAGGATTGACCAGATTAACGGTAGCTATTTGCTTGGCCAGCGCTCTACCGAGCAGGCCAGAACAGAGTGGAGAGGTGAAAAAATCGGGAAATAAGGTGATGATATCGAATTGCACAGAGATTGGGAGCCGATCGCATGAAGTTCTACTAGCACCAGCGTAATGGATGAGTGCAACTTATGAGGGGCGATCGCACTGTAACCTGATTTGTTTACAGCCAGTCTGATGTTTAGCAGCCAACCTTACGGCTTGCCGCCAGATTTCTAATACGGAGAATCGAGCGATTCAACAATCAATAGCATTTGCAGAGCAGGCTAATCCCTCAAGCATTCGATTCAACCTGATGAAAAATTTGACGCAGATGCTTTTTGGCACGACAAGCCCGTTGCCGTAACACGTCTGTATTAGGAACATCTCTACCCTGAGCCTGTAAATGGTTTTGTACCTCTAGCCACGATAGACCTCGAATCGTCTTCAATTCCAGTAACTCCGCCCCCTCTGGCTCACTTTGTCGCAGCGTTTCGAATGCCTCCCAAAGAACGGTTAAACGATGGTTAATTGTTTCCTGGCTCAACCAGCTTTCATAGGACGCTCTCCCCAAAAAGTCTAAAACTTCAGGGTCGGCAGGTTGCTGCGATGCTAACTTCCGGTTTTTTTCTCGAACGATGTTGTACGCCGTTCGCTTCAGCCACGCATGCGGAGTTCTAATTACAACACCGCTGCGGAGCACCGCTTTTCCACGTAGGTAGGCTTCTACTAAAATGTCGTGAGTTTCTACGCGAGGCAATAAACCAAATTGTCTGAGGTATCGCTGAATGGTTGTAAACGTGGAATAAGCGTAGGGGCTGTCTTGCATTAAGATTTCCCTGATTGCCACATCTAACACATCTTCTGGTGGAGGAGTTAAAGGCAGACACATAATTTGTAGCCAGCACTAGTTACTGTGTAGTGTCATCAGGGGTGCCTAATGTGACAAAATCACAAAACCCGATCGCCTCACTTTTGCGTTGACCCAGTTTAACGTTTGAGGGCAACGCTGTAAAAAACGGCTGAAACACCTGTCCTCTCAGGTATCTTCATCGAATCTTTACAATAAACCTGTCACGAAGAAAGCCGGTTACGCCACTAAGTAAATAGTCGCTGTAAGAGGATGTCTGAGAAAGATTCACTAGTCTGCATTAGCCCCTTAAATCCTCCGATTTTGGAGGACTTTAAGACAGAGTTGTCTCTGTACTTCCCTAAAATTGGGGAATTGGGGAGCGGTTCGAGTTGGGTTTAGCACGTCTCAAACATCCTCTGCAATAAGTCAGTTTGTAGTTCGTTCAGTGCAATGTAGCAACAATGGGAACGTGCAACGGAGAAGAATGCATGCAAGACGAGGTGTTTGTCCGCGAGTCCATCCAGTACAGAGACTTGCTGTGTGAGTACTGCTCTTTGGCAGTGAAGTGTGTGCTGACAGAGGATGAAGCAGACCTCATGGATACAATTTTGCAAAAAGCAGAAAATGATTCTTTGCTCAGTTTGTTAATCGATGAGGCTGACCATTTAATTGCCCATGAGTTGAAGTTAATCGACCAGGAGTTTGTTGAACAGCAACAGACCAAGCTTCAGAACGCTTTAGATGTAGTGCGAGTAGAGCAACTATTACTGAGTATTCAGATATGCTCTCAGGAACTGCAAGCCGTTTTGCAAAATCAGGGTCTTTATGTAGGAGCGATTGACGGCGTTTGTGGCCCACGTACACAAGAAGCTGCAAATCGAGCAAGGCAAACCTTAAATGATTTCATTCGACAGCTCATCTATCCCCACATTTGGCCTTCCTGCTCAATGAGCTAGCGAATAGGTTGTTTACTTAAGTTCACGAACATCATTGTGAGAATAACCATTTTGTCTGTCAGGTTACACCCTTCATAACCCTGAAAAAGTGCAGTTCTAACCAAGCTGCACTTTTTCGGTTAATGAGGGTTGATACAGGTGGAAAAGATTTCGATCGTCAGGATTTGAAGTGTAAGTCTACGAGCTGGACAGTATTGAACGCAATTAATTTCGGCGTTGCTGCATAGACGGATAAGTTATTGGGAGTCCATGGTTCTCTTCAGCAAGCCACCGATTGTGAACAATCGTTACTCAACGCCCGTTGAGCGAGCAGGGATTGTCACGAATGGAGTGGTCGTTTTCACTAATCAACAGAAACCTCGACTGGAGAGTTGGTTATGAGAACTGAGAGTTTACAGGCTCATGAACCGTTGCATCAATTGCATCAATGTCCAAACTGTTCCAGACAGGCACTGGTGCAACAAAATTCGAATCAATTCTACTGTTTGTCGTGCGGCTTTAGACAGGATACGGCAGAACTTAGAACAATAGATTACCCGTCTTTGGTGGCTATTCTGTTGCTGTTTGGCTTGATTGTTGTGTTGCTGTAATCCTTGTGATTGCATTAATGGTGTGCTGATGCATCACTAAATGGATGAAGAGGATGTTTCAAAGTCCCCCAATTCGGGGGAATGTAGGGGACAATGCAGTGCATTTGCTGCTTTAAAACAACCTCTTAAACGAGTTGAAGCGATCGCCTCTGTTTTGCAAGTCAATTTTGCAAGTCAACTTTGCAAGTCAATACGCTCAAGCTGACAGATACGTGTAACTGCTCAAACTGCGTTCATAGTTTTGTAGCAGTAGCTGTGATTCCTCTAGCGTAATTCGCTTTTCTTGCAGCGCATGTTCTGACTGGCGACGAATGTTTTCAAGCAGGTCTTCTACGTCATATTGCACGTAGCCCAATACTTCTCGCATCGTATCGCCTTTAACTACATGTTCAATCTGGTAGCCCTTGGGAGTCAGGCGAATGTGAACCGCATTGGTGTCGCCAAATAAATTATGCAGATTGCCCATCGTTTCTTGATAAGCCCCTCCCAAAAACATACCCAGGTAATATGGCTCCTCTGGTTTAAGCGGGTGGAGTTCTAAGACCGATTTCACATCTCGCAGATCAATAAACTGATCGATCTTGCCGTCGCTGTCGCAGGTGAGGTCTGCCAGCGTGGCGCGACAGGTGGGTTCTTCTGCCAGCCGATGGATCGGCATGATGGGAAAGAGCTGATCGATCGCCCAACTATCGGGAGCAGATTGAAACACCGATAGATTGATGTAGTAGATCGATGCCATGATCTTTTCTAGATCTTCCAGGTCGTCGGGGACGTATTCTTGCTGACGCGCGATCGCCAGTATTTTTTGGCAGCACGCCCAATACAGCCGCTCTGCGGTTGCCCGTTCGGTCAAACTCACATAACCAAACCCAAACAAACTGAGGGCTTCGTCTTTGAACTGGGTTGCGTCGTGGTAGGCTTCCTGGTAGTTATCGACTTTGATGGAGTTATAGGTTTCGTAGAGGTTGCGAATAATCAGGTGTTCGCGATCGGTGAGCGGTTCTGGCATTTCAGCCATCACCTCACTGGTGCCCAAAATGTCAAACACCAGAACAGATTGATGAGCCGCGATCGCACGTCCGCTTTCGCTAATTAACGTGGGCACGGTTAAGCCCCGCTCCTCGCAGGCTTCTTTCATCTCTGCCACTACGTCGTTAGCGTAGTTTTGCATGTTGTAGTTTTTGGAGGCGTAGAAATTGGTTTTGGAACCGTCGTAGTCTACACCCAGGCCGCCACCCACATCTAGATACCTCATGTTGGCACCCAGTTTGGCGAGTTCAACATAAATCTGGCTGGCTTCCCGAATGGCATCTTTGATGACCGAGATGGCCGAAATCTGTGAGCCGATGTGGAAATGCAATAGCTGGAGACAATCCAGCATATTGGCCTGACGCAGTTGCTCAACGGCACGGATCATTTCGGGAATGGTTAGCCCAAACTTGGCGCGATCGCCCGCCGACGCGCCCCACCGCCCAATTCCTTTAGCGCTCAACTTAGCGCGAACCCCCAGCACTGGCTGAATTTGCAGCTTGCGGCTGGCTTCAATAACAAATTCAACTTCTTCGATTTGCTCTAGCACAATAATCGGCGTATGCCCCAGCCGTTGACCGAGCATAGCGGTTTCAATATACTCCTGGTCTTTGTAACCGTTGCAGATCAGCAGGGCATCGGGCGTATTGAGCGTTGCCAGGGCAATTAGCAATTCTGGTTTGGAGCCAGCTTCCAGCCCAAACTGATGCGGTTTACCAAAGCGAACCAGGTCTTCTACCAAATGACGCTGCTGGTTGCACTTGACTGGAAACACGCCCCGATAGACACCTGCATAGTTGTAACGGGCGATCGCTTTGGAAAAACAGGCGTTGAGCCGCTCAATCCGGTCTTCTAAAATATCAGAAAAGCGAATCAACAGCGGCAACCCCAAGTTGCGTCGCTTCAGTGCATTGACTAACTCAAATAAATCTAACGAGCCACCGCGATCGCCCTTGGGAGAAACGGTGATGTGCCCGGCGGCGTTAATTGAAAAATAAGGCTCTCCCCACCCGGTAATGCGGTAGAGTTCTTCACTGTTTTCAATCGTCCAGCGGCGGGCGAGTTGCGTTTCGGTTGCAACGGGGATGTGCCCCGCTGCGCTCTGGTCTAGTTCAACCGGTACGCTGTTTGACTGCCCCATGCCGTTCTCCCTTTTGATGCATCGATTAGCCAGTTTAACGTAATTCCATTAAATAAAAAGGGTAAATAAAAGGCTGTAGCTACGGACAGACAAAGGTTTTGGTTAACTGAAGGTTAAAGCTAATCGGCCACCCACTAACCGGATGCGATCGCCCATTAGCGTATGACTAAGCAATACCCTGGCAAGCTACAGCGATCCCCAACGCCCGTAAAGTCGTGATAGCTTGCGTCTTGACCTGCATGGTGCGATCGCTAACGGTTTGAAAGGGATATGAGAAGATGGCAGTTGCTAGGCTTCTGAAATTTTCAGAAACCTTCTGAGGTAATCTGAATTTGGCGCATTCATTGAATTGATAGGAGTCACTCTTGGAACGCACATTCATTGCAGTCAAGCCCGATGGCGTACAGCGAGCCATTGTAGGCGAAATCATTCGCCGATTTGAAACGAAAGGCTTTACCCTGGTGGGCTTAAAGCTGGTGAGTGTCAGCCGCGAACTGGCCGAACAACACTATGGTGTTCACCGAGAAAGACCGTTTTTTGCTGGACTGGTGGACTTCATCACCTCTGGCCCTGTTGTGGCAATGGTTTGGGAAGGCGAGGGTGTGATCGCCTCTGCTCGTAAACTGATTGGGGCAACCAATCCTTTGACGGCTGAACCCGGTACCATTCGGGGAGATTTTGGAGTGAGCATTGGTCGCAACTTGATTCACGGTTCCGATGCGCCGGAAACGGCTCAGCAAGAGATTGGCCTCTGGTTTAAAGACGAAGAACTCGCAAGCTGGCAACCCACCATCACTCCCTGGATTTACGAATAGCATTAGTTTTGTTCAATCTGTATTGTGCAGACGACGGGGCATTCCGATAGGAGTGCCCTCTCTTGTTTCCTCACAGAATTTCCACAAAGTTTGGCTAGGGTTGTCCGTAATCGTGCATGGCTTAATTGAAGTTAGGGAAGTAACCCAACTGCGGCTGTGAACTGTGACAGTTCGTTCGATGAACCAGCGACGGTTCCACGAAAAATTTAGTTCCGCTAAACTAGATCCATAGATGCAGCGCCAGAGTCTCTCACCATACGGGGGACGATTTTTTGTTTTATAGGTGCCCGACCGCGTGCCAAATTTGCGATCGCCCTCTTAACTGTGTTTCGATACATTGCAGTAGTGGTCTGGTCGCACACCTGAAATGCTTTATTGAACCAGGGTTGACCCTAATTTTTTATATCCGGAAAAAACGCAAAAAGATGTCCAGATTAACAACTAGAACCAATCTGGCCTAGATTTGAGTGTCTCTGATAGAGGATAAATGCAGGCTTGATGAGGAACCGCCTCCTTCCTTTAGCCGATTGCAAACTGCCTCAGGATTTGACAACTAGGGATGAAATCTGCTGCTCACCGCCTTGCTTTTGTTGCTGCTACTGCGGGTGTTGGAACACTCGCCCCTCTTAACCCTGCTGCTGCTTCGGTTCCATTTGGGCAACAGGAAGTTGATCAAAACAAGTTTGCCGCGATCGCCGCTCCGGCAGGGCAAACTGGCCACAAACTGCTGATTTTAGAACAATTAAATAGTAGCCGTCCGTGTTGGACTGAAACGGGGGCAAGCCCCACCATTGTTGAACCGGAACTGTTGAAGTTCGACTTTACCGGAATTTGCGGTCGTAATGCCGACAGCAACGGCTACTCGTTGCGCGTCGCCGGGGAAGATCTGGGATTACGCTACAGCATTCGCACGATGCGACAAAACGGGGACATCAAGCTGGTTGCTGTGTCGAATAGCGATCGCACCGCTGCGCCGATTGAAATTGGTAAAACAAACGGTTTAACCGATGGGTTTGCCAAAATTCAGCTCAATCCGGGTTGGCGGCTGACTCGGCGTGTTTATAATGGTCAACCGATTGGTCACATTTATCTCACCACGGATCAATCCCTCAACAGTTTGGTAGGAGCGACTTCGCCTGCTCCTCCAGTTACGCCACCAGCAGCGCAACCAACCATTCCACCAGCGGCCACTCCACCAGCAGCGCAACCAACCATTCCACCAACGGCCACTCCACCAACGGCCACTCCACCAGCGGCCACTCCACCAGCAGCACAACCAGCCCCGGCACCTTCTCAAACGCTGCCAACGTTACCCCCACCGCCTCAATCTGCGGTTCCTGGTTCGGGAACGCCTCCGGTCGCTGCTGCGCCCTTGCCGTCGGTTCCAATCACTCCTACTCCCCGTCCATCTATTCCTACTCCGGGTTCCTCCAGTGCCTCTCCTGCCCCAACTTCATCGTCCTTAGCCGCGTCTATGGGCTTTAGCCATCGTGTGGTAGTGCCAGCCAGTACAGACACGGAGCAAGCACGGGTGAAAACCATTGTGCCCAATGCCTTCCGTACCACTATTGATGGTCAGGTGATGATGCAAGCGGGTTTGTTTCGAACACAGGCGGATGCCGATGCGTTGCAGCGATCGCTCGTTCAACAAAATCTGCAAGCCAGAGTCATGCCGATTGCTACCGTTACTAGTCCCCCCGTCTCGACTCCTCCGGTCTCGACTCCTGCCCCCGTGCCCTCAACCGCATTTACGCATCGAGTAGTGGTACCAGCCAGTACAGCAACCGAGCAATCGCGGGTGAGAACGGCTGTACCTGATGCGTTTCGGACGACGGTGAATGGTCAAATGATGATGCAGGTGGGGCTATTTCGCACGCAGGCTGAGGCCAATGCATTTCAGCGATCGCTCAGCCAGCAAAACCTGCAAGCACAGGTGTTGCCAATTTCGGTCGCAACGGCTCCACCTCCAGCATCAACTCCTCCCAGTACCACAACACCCAGGCCGCCGTCTTCTCAGGTGCCCAATGAACGACTCGTTGTTGTGATTGATCCGGGGCATGGCGGTCGAGATCCAGGTGCGGTTGGCATTGGTGGACTTCGAGAGAAAGACATCACCACTTCAATTTCGCTACAGGTTGCCAGCATTTTAGAGCGACAGGGCATTCAAGCCGTGCTAACTCGCCGGGATGATCGAGAGCTAGATCTGGCTCCACGGGTACAAATTGCCGAGCGAGCGAATGCTGACCTGTTCGTAAGCATTCATGCCAATGCGCTGAGCATGAGCCGACCTGATGTGAATGGAGTGGAAACCTTTTATCACCAGTCTGGACGAGATTTGGCTCAGTCGATTCAGTCCAGCATTATTCAGAGTACAGGGATGCAGAATCGGGGTGTCAAGCAAGCCCAATTCTATGTGATTCGGAACACCTCTATGCCGTCGGTGCTGGTGGAGGTTGGGTTTGTGACCGGACGAGATGATGCTGCTAAATTGAGAGATCCGGCCTTTCAAACGAAGATGGCAGAGGCGATCGCCCGAGGCATTTTGAACCATGTGCAGCGTCGTTAAGCAACCATGAGCCAGTTTGAGCAGATCAGTTTGGGGTGCCCGCATCTTCGAGACAGAGGCTAGAGTGAGGCAAACAAAAAGGTGGGCTGGGTTCATTCCAGCCCACCTTCTTTGTTGGGAAGCCACCTTGTTGGGAAGCCAATCTACGGATTGGCGGCTCGAACTCAGTGCGGCGGTTTAGTCTGCCGACACCTCTTGCGCTTCTTTTGGCTCCTCTGCTGTCTCTGTTCCTAGCCTGAGAGCCATTTCTTCTTGAGCCACTAGCTCTGGTGCTTCAACCCGTTTGGAAAAGCCCCACAGAAATATCAGGGCAATCGCCGGAACCATGACCCATTCGGGCGGAACAAACTCCGGATTGATAACTCTGACCAACAGCCGTAACCCAACCAGCGCGACGGTTACATAACCCGCATCTTCGAGATAAACAAACTCCTTGAGCCAGCGGATAAACAACCCAGCCATAAACCGTAGTGTGATTACGCCAATCGTGCCGCCCGCCAATACCAGCCAGAGTTCGTTGGAAACCGCGATCGCCGTTGTGACACTATCGAGCGAAAAGGCTAAATCGGTGAGGGCAATGACCGGAATGGCTTGCCATAGGGAGGCAAAGCGGGCACCGCGATGGGAATGTTCATCGTCCCCACTGGACGTGAAGTACTGAAACACTAACCAGAGCAGGTAGAGGGCACCCAACAGCTCAAACTGCCAAAAGCGAATGACCCAGGTTGCCGTTAAAATCAACGTTACCCGCAGTACATAAGCAGCAACCAGTCCCAAATCGAGCGCCCGACGCTGCATCTTACCGTCTTCCAGGCCACGGGCGATCGCGGCCAGGGCGATCGCATTGTCAGCCGATAAGACAGCCTCCAACGCGATTAGAACGGGTAGCAGTAGTAGAGTGTCAACTCCAAAATTGGGTGAGTAATCCAGCAGTTGATCAAGCATCAATTAATCGTTTAGGTTTGCAAACAGTGGATTTAAGTGTGTTTGAATAATATTGCCTTGCGTCAGCGCAATTTAGTTCAATATCATTTGAAATGATTCAACATCAAGCTTTGAACGCTTCAACCTGAACAGCGCAACTGTAAAAACAAATGAGTCCAACACCAATAACTATTAACTTAGCTTAACGTCTAAATAAACCTGGAAACCTCTGTTAGGTACAAATCTGTCTGGAAAGCAAACGGAATGGCAGAATGGCACTGAACCAGGGCGGGTGGACGCTGCTCCCATGTCACTCATACTGTGCCCCTCATACTGTGCCACCAGGGTGGTATCAAAGGACTATCAAGCTTTCAGCCATTCAATGCGGCCTGTCTCAGCATCGACTTATTTTCATCGACAGTGGATTAATGGTTAGGGATATCGATGGGTTCGGGCGAAGGACGTCTGCCAAACTATCAAGCCTGAGCCACCGATAGCCTATGGGGATTAAGGCAGATCTGTAAAGATATTGTGGTTGCAGAGGTAGGCAAAGCCAGGTTGGGCGATCGGTCAAAAACAGAGGTGTAGCTTTGCTCCTAGAATAGAGGCAACGATTTGCTGTCGTTCAATCCATTGCTCATTCATTGACTTGATTCCGTTGACACCTAATTTCTCTCACGTTCAAACCCTGATTCGTCAGTTTCAAAGCCGCTACCCTACGGGCAGCCTTGTCTCGGAACTGATCACCATTCATGACGGTAGCTATGTTATCCGAGCGCTGGTGCAGATGGGTAGCACCACTCTAGCGACGGGCATGGCAACGGCGGCAGATATTGAGGCGGCTGAAGACCGCGCCAAGGTGAGAGCGTTAACCGCCCTGGGGCTTGAACCGACCTCGATCGCGCCAGTCACACCAGTCACACCAGTCGCACCAGTCACACCAGTCGCTTCCGCCTCAGGTTTAAGTTTGGTTGACCCGCTCAGCGACCCGCCACCGCTTGCGTCACCGCCTGGTTTGAGAGCCGTTAAGGCTAAGTCAACGGCTGATTTTTCAGGATCGGCGAGTTCAACTGCAATGAATGGAACTGAGGTTGAGCCTGCCCCTAGTGCCTCATCGCTGATGGACTGGGATGCTCCTGCACCGTATGCGTCTCATGCATCTGCTGCCAGTCCGTCTTATTCCGAGCCGCAGGACGACCTGTTTTCTATAATCGACACGGACGCGCCTCTGCCAGAAATGGAGGTGGGTGCATACGAGGAACCCGATCTGGCTGAGATGAACTTTAACTCTGATCCGTTGCAAGGCGATGCCTCGCCTCAACTGCCGATCGACATGGTGGGTGAAAAGCCATCTCGTCGTCGCTCAACTGCCGCCAAAAGCCCTATTCCAGATGAACCGAACGATCGCTCGGATGAGTTGGCCAAAATTTGGGTAGAAATGAAGCGTCTCGGCTGGACAAAAGAACAGGGCCGGGACTACTTAAAGCAAACCTACGGCAAGCGATCGCGGCAAGAGTTGGATGATGAAGAACTGGTCGATTTCTTGCGCTATCTCGAATCGCAGCCGTCCTCTAGCGATTCACTGATTTAACTGCAAAACGTTTAAACGCAGAAAGGGCGAACAAGCGTTCGCCCTTTTCTTTTTGAATGAAAATGGGTGTAGGGGGAAAGCAGTTGGCAGACAATTGTTTAGCTATTCCATCCCATTTTGCTCTGCCTGCTTCGCCCCGACCTTGTATAAAAATCCTCTAGGCGTTGATTGGTTCCGGACGACTGCCGATCGCGTGTTTGTCAATCACCTGGTCGATTAACCCATACTCAAGAGACTCTTCGGCAGACATAAAAAAGTCGCGATCGGTATCTCGCTCAATGCGTTCCAGGGTTTGCCCGGTGTGCTTCACCAGCAGGTCATTGAGCCGCTGCTTGTGGTACAGAATTTCCTTAGCTTGAATTTCAATATCAGCCGCTTGCCCCTGCGCTCCCCCTAGCGGTTGGTGAATCATGATACGGGAATGGGGCAGGCTCATCCGTTTGCCTTTGGTGCCTGCCGTTAACAGGAACGCCCCCATGCTAGCCGCAAGCCCAACGCAGATGGTGCAGATGTCAGGACGGATGTGTTGCATGGTGTCATAGATGCCCATTCCGGCTGTCACCGAACCACCTGGAGAGTTGACGTAAATGTAAATATCTTTCTCTGGATCTTCTGCTTCTAGAAACAGCATTTGAGCCACAACCAGATTAGCGACGTCAGCATCAATGGGCTGTCCTAGAAAGATGATGCGTTCTCGCAAGAGGCGAGAATAAATGTCAAAGGCGCGTTCGCCACGACCAGATTGTTCAATTACGGTAGGAATCATGGAGCTTCTTTCTATACGTAGCTGTTCTAATTCTATCGATTTCGCGGCAGCTAGGGGTTGAGGGTTTACTCGCCAGTTTGGTCTAGCGCCATTCTCCCTAAAATAGACTGAAGTTTCATGCGGTGGATGTAGGGCCATCCCCCTTGAGCTTCGATGTCGCGCAGCAGTGCGTATAGTTCCTGGCGGCTATCGGGCAAGGTTTGCTGAAACATCTCATCTCTGATGTCGCGATGCAGCGCTTCTAATGTCCGCAAGATGGCTAATAGCGATCGCCCGTCCTGTTGATGGTGCATTGCTGTTTTGTTAATTAGAGCGGCGATCGCTTCTAGTTCGGCCTCTAATTGAGTTTGCGATTGTCCTGAACCAACACCGTTGTTATGAATCATGCTTAGTTTCCCTTTCAACCTGGCTCATACCCTACTTGCAATGGAGATTGGGCGATTGGTGTAACTACACCCTCCAATCAACGGGTTTCTAGAAGTGAGATATTGAAGAAAATGTACGCCAGGATAGATCCACTGTAGATGCCAAATGACCCGTCGTGAGGTACCGTTTGATACGGCTACTATCTTTAGTTTTGGGTAACAATCTTCTGGACTAAAACCTTAACATCACTGGTGTTCCAGCGCTATAGCATGGGTGTATCCAGTGCTGCGAAATCGTGAAGTTTATTCAAATCTTTACGCTGGTTGAGCAGCATCTTGGGTCTGTATCGCCAAAATGCTGCCCTTTCCCCAACTTTGAACTGGTTAGAGGTTAGCCCAAGCCAGTCTCCAATTCCTGCCGAGCGGTTTCTAGTGCCACTGCTAGTTGCTTGGGGTCGCGTCCACCCGCCTGTGCCAGGTTAGGACGGCCACCCCCACCCCCACCGCAAATTTTGGCGATCGCTCCAATAAATTTGCCAGCCTGTAAGCCTTTGTCGTTAACGCTCTTGCTAAAGGCTGCTACCAGGCTAACTTTGTCGGCTTCGGGCACTGAACCCAGCACAACAGCCGCATCACCCAGTTTTTTCTGCAAGCGTTCTGCCGCTGTTTTGAGGGATTCGGGATCTGCCCCTGCCATTTCGGCCACTAGTAGCTTAAAGGAGCCAACGGGTTGAGCCTGGTCAAGCAACTGATCTGATTTCGCCAGCGCCAGTTCAGCCCGCAATGTCTCTAGCTGTTTTTGCGTTTGCTTCAGTTCGATTTGCAGCGACGTGACGCGATCGGGCAATTCTTCTGGCTTGGCTTTGAAGCGTTCGCTCAAGTCGCGCACCACTTTGTCGCGCACGTTGAGGTAGTCCAATACAGCAGAGCCAGCAACCGCCTCAATGCGGCGAATGCCAGCCGCAACGCCCGACTCAGAGACAATCTTGAACACGCCAATTTCAGCCGTGTTGCTAACATGGGTGCCACCGCACAGTTCCATCGAAACGCCAGTAAAGTCCAGCACGCGCACTTCGTCACCATATTTTTCGCCAAACATGGCGGTTGCGCCTTTGGCTTTGGCTTCGGTCAACGGCATTACGGTGATGTGGGCGGTATGCGCTTCGGCAATCCAGGTGTTGACCTGTTCTTCAATTTGCTGAAGCTCATCCGGTGTGACAGGACGCGACAGGTTGAAGTCGAACCGGAGGCGATCGAACGCCACTAACGATCCAGCCTGCGAAATCGACTCATCCACAAATTTCTTCAGCGCCGCTTGCAGCAGGTGAGTTGCGCTATGGTTTGCCTGGGCACGACGGCGGCAGGCGCGATCGATCTGAGCCGACACCGTATCGCCCACCTTCAGCGTTCCCCGCTCAATTCGGCCAAAGTGGACAAAGAAATCTGATTCTTTTTGCACGTCTTCCACCCGCACCAGCAGGTCGTCGCCGGAGAGGTAGCCACGATCGCCAATTTGCCCACCCGATTCGGCATAGAACGGCGTTTGATCCAGAATAATTTGCACGGTTGCACCCGCAGATGCATGGTCAACCGCTTTGCCTTCTACCAGCAAGGCTGCCACCTGAGCAGAACTGGAGAACTCGGTATAGCCCAAAAACTCGGTTGAGTGGATGTGTTCGGCCAACTGATCGATCGAGCCTTGTACCGTCAGGTCAATGGTTTCGTGGGCAGCTTGCGATCGCTGCCGCTGTTTCTCCATTTCTGCCTCAAAGCCATCAGCATCCACAGTTAGCCCCTTCTCTTCGGCAACTTCCTGGGTTAACTCCAGCGGAAAGCCGTAGGTGTCGTACAGGACAAAGGCATCTTTGCCAGAAATCTGCTTCTTCGTCCGGGTAATGATTTCAGCCAGCAGCTTTTCACCCCGATCGAGGGTTTCCAAAAAGCGGGATTCTTCCAGTTGCAGTTCTGATTTAATCGAGGTTTCGCGCACCCGAACGTTGGGATAGGCATCTTCGCTAAGGGCGATCGCCGCTTCGGCCACCTCTGGTGTGAAGGGGCGATCGATACCAATGAGCCGTCCGTGCCGCACCACCCGCCGAATCAAGCGACGCAGCACATAGCCGCGATCGGTGTTAGATGGAGTTACGCCATCGGTAATGAGATGCACCACGGCTCGGATGTGATCCCCGATCACCTTTAGCGAGACTTGCGTTTTCTCGTCTGATGTGGCGTAGTCAATGCCAGCAATTGTTGCTGCGGTCTGCACGATCGGCAAGATCAGATCGGTTTCGTAGTTATTGGGCACCTGCTGCAAAATCTGTGCCATGCGCTCCAGCCCCAACCCTGTATCAATGTTTTGCGCCTGAAGTGGGGTAAGGTTGCCGTCTGCATCCCGGTTGTACTGCATGAACACCAGATTGTAGAACTCGATGAAGCGCGAGTCGTCTTCTAAATCAATCGTGTCATCGCCCCGTTCGGGATGAAAGTCGTAGTACAGCTCAGAACAAGGGCCACAGGGACCTGTAGGGCCAGAAGTCCAAAAGTTATCCGCTTCATCCATGCGAATAATGCGGTGGGAGGGAATGCCAATCTGGTCACGCCAGATGGCAAACGCCTCTTCATCTTCACGAAAGACGCTGACCACCACCCGTTCGGCTGGCAACCCAAACACCTCAGTAGACAGTTCCCACGCCCAGGCGATCGCCTTCTCTTTAAAGTAGTCGCCAAAGCTAAAGTTCCCCAACATCTCGAAGAAAGTATGGTGACGCGCTGTGCGTCCCACATTTTCAATATCGTTGGTGCGGATGCACTTCTGCGAGGTAGTGGCACGCAAAAACTCCGACTTTCGCTGCCCCAAGAAGATCGGCTTAAAGGGCAACATTCCGGCGATCGTCAGCAGCACCGTCGGATCTTCGGGCACCAGAGAGGCACTGGGCAATATTTGATGGCCTCTAGCTGCATAGAAATCGAGAAAGGTTTGCCGAATTTGAGCGCCGCTGAGAGACTTAAACATGGGATTATCTACGGTTCAGGCTGCAAGTTGGACAGGATTAGGGAAGCGGTAACGGTCAGATGGTGAAATACAAGGATCGATCGCTAGATTCTTAATTCTAAACGGTCGGTTCGTTGACTTGAGATCTCAAAAAGAGAACCCAAGCCAGTGCTTCATGTCTATTCTCAATCATGTGTTGCAATTCGACAAAACGAGTCGGAGCAACCCCCGCTTGCAGGCATAAAGGCACAGCCGTGAAAAGATAGAGCCTGATGCACCAAGCCATCCGCTACTGTAAAGTTGTCCTCAAGGCTATTCTGGCTTGAATGTCATACTGCTGAGCTGTAAAACTGTGAGAGAGCTATATCCCCCCATTGAGCCGTATCATACTGGAACGCTGCCAGTATCGGATTTACACACCCTCTACTTTGAACAAGTAGGCAACCCTGAAGGAACACCTGTTGTTTTCTTGCATGGTGGGCCAGGGGGGGGCTGCATTCCCGCCTATCGTCAGTATTTTGATCCGCAAAAGTGGCGGGTGGTGCTGTTTGATCAGCGTGGTTGTGGCCGCAGTACGCCCCATGCTGAGTTACGGCAGAATACAACCTGGGATTTGGTGAATGATATTGAACAGTTGCGATCGCATCTCAATATCAAGCAGTGGACGGTGTTTGGTGGCAGTTGGGGCAGCACCTTATCGCTGGCTTATGCTCAAACCCATCCCGATCGCTGTACAGGGTTGATATTGCGCGGTATTTTCTTGTTGCGGCAGCAGGAATTGCAGTGGTTTTACCAGGAGGGGGCAAGCAAGATCTTTCCAGATGCCTGGGAGCGTTACCTTGAACCGATTCCACCCGAGGAACACCACGACTTGATTGCAGCCTACTATACGCGGCTGACCAGTTCAGATCCCCATGTTCGATTAGAAGCGGCTCGCGCCTGGTCGGTGTGGGAGGCCAGTACGAGTAAGCTCTATCCCGATCAGGGGTTGCAACAGGCGTTTGGCCAAGATGAGTTTGCAGCGGCGTTTGCTCGAATTGAATGCCACTACTTTGTTAATAAGGGCTTCTTAGAAACGGAAGATCAGCTATTACGGCAGTGCGATCGCATTAGGCATCTGCCGACGATAATTGTGCAGGGACGCTACGACGTGGTGTGCCCGATGGTGTCGGCCTGGGATTTACATAAAGCGTTTCCAGAAGCGGAGTTTAGGGTGATTCCAGATGCCGGACACTCAATGGCGGAACCGGGCATTCGTTCGGCGTTGATCGAGGCGAGCGATCGCTTTGCCCATCTGTAAATTCATCAAAAAAGTCATCGAATGCGGCTGCTTTGGGGGGGGAGGTGCGGCTCTCCAGCAACCAACAAAAAAGTCGGTAGGCATTTGCCTACCGACTTTTATCGCAGCTTAACGAGCGCCTTAATTACTGGCGAGCGTCATGATGCTCTTGAAAGGACTGATAGCATGTTTCAGCCGAATATAGATGGCAGCGATCGGTAATGCGACGCATCAGCGCCCACGAAAACTGACTTTCTGGCCGCATCAGTGCCCCCCAGTTGGATTGCAAACTTTGATGTGCCATCCGCAGCTTATAGGACGGAATTGCCGTCGAGATGTGGTGCGGCACGTGGACGTTAATATCGTGGCAAAGAACTTCGACCCAGCGGGGATAGTTGCAGTGAATGGTGCCTGTTAGTTGCGCCTGAGCCGCGTTCCAGTTATCAACGGTTTCAAATGGAATCTCTGGATCGGTGTGATGCACCAGTGTAAACGTACTCATCCAGAAGTGATAAACCATCCAGGGCAGTAACCAAAATTTGACAAAGCCCCATATCCCCGTTGTTGCAATTAACAGCGGAAAGGCGATCGCCCCAAACACAACGACTACCCCAATGGATAACTTAATTTTGTCTCGATCTTTGGGCGCAAAATTGGCTAAATCAAAATGAAGCCCAAAGCAATGGACGATAGACGCAATCCACCAAAAACGACCTCGCAACGCTTCATATCCCTTCCGTCTGAACGGATCAACCTGGTCGTATAACTCAGGCTGAAATGGTTGCCACGCATTGTCAATGTCGAGTTTGTTGGTATGCGTGTGGTGGTAATTGTGGAGAATGCGCCAGCTATGGAATGGATACATCAATGGCATCATCAGTACATGCCCGACCAGGTCATTAACCCAGCGTCGGTTGGCAAACGAGCGATGCCCACAATCGTGCGCGACAACAAACCACCCCGTAAGAGCTGTTCCAGTGAAAATCCAGGCTATAGGCAAGAGAAACCAGGGGGCGATCGCAATCCCGCAGTAGCCTAGAAAGACCGCAGCAATGCTAACCGCGACTGAAGACCATGCCTTAAGCCGATCTTTCTTGAAACAGTCGGGTGGCAAAGTCTGCAAAATCTCTTTAAGACGGAGGTTTGAGCCGATTTCAGTGGTGGCAGTCGCCACATTCTCGCCGTTTACTGTTGATGCAGTCATGAACAATTGAAATTCTCCAGTACTGGTTGACGAAACGTGTATTTTCGCACTTAAAAAGCCTGCTAAGTCTATTGCATAGACAGATAGCAGGCAACGCCTTCTATACGCTTGTCTATTGGCTTGTTACTGAAGTATTCGGTAGCGTAAATTACGACCGGGCACTCAGTTAACAAACCTCAACATTTATAACACAGACTCCTTGCCCTCGCTAGATTTCTTCATGTCGCAGAGCGGCGGAATCGAGACTGAAGAGCAGTGCAAAGGAGGTCGCTTGATGGGCGGCGATCGCAATAGAACATCAGGCTTGCTCGTCAGTTTTGCAAGCAAAAACCTAACCTGGCAATGCGACTCATCCTGAACGGTTCTATTCGTGATTGGACGACTGATGGCTGGCAGCCATGCGCTGCTGCTTGAGGGTTTGTAGCTGCTGCAACAGCGCTTCTGTTTCGGCCTGAAGGTGCAACAGTTCAGCCTGGTGGTTCTGCTGATAGGGCAATTGACGTGCTGACGAATGGGAAGAAGCGTCTCCCGTGCAGTTAGACAATGGAGCGGAGTCGCTTGCAGAACCGGGTTCGTAGACTACAGCCTGAGGATTAGGCGGAGCAGACAATCGATTTGGAACTAAAATCGTGCTAGTCATTATTACTCATTCACACCACTGAGGTATTGTAGCTTATACTCCGAATCTGATTGTATTGGATCTGTCAAGTGATGCACTTAACCATGTGGCGGTTTTTCAACTGAGCTATCCGCCAATTTGTGACATCGTGCGCCCGTAGATCCCTGTTGTTCCAGATTCTCGCTGCTTGAAGTTGATCTCAGATTTGAAGGTCAGTAGCTGTTGTACCTGTGCCTGAAGCGTAGAGGGTGAAATCCCAGAACGGAGTGCCGTCCTAAAATCAATTTGCCCTGTTTCATTCAACAAGCAAGGCCGTAGCCACCCATCTGCCGAAAGGCGCATTCGGTTACAGCGATCGCAAAAACATTCTGACATTTGGCTAATGAACCCCAGTGTTCCCCTAGCTCCCGGAATTTGGAACACGTCGGCGGGGCCATTGCCACGCACCTGCCCTTCTGTTAACCCCCAGCGCTGCCGAATTTGCTGCCGCAGATCCTCTGAGTTCACCCAACCGCTGTGGTTGAACAACCCTGCATTGCCGATGGGCATGAATTCAATAAAGCGCACATGCCACTCTCGCTCGATGCTTAGCGCGGCTAAGTCTAATATTTCGTGATCGTTAATGCCCGGAATCACAACGACGTTTAGCTTCAGCGGATTGAACCCAACCCGATGGGCGGTTTGGATGCCATTCCACACTTGCTGCCAGCGCGATCGCCCACGGTTGCCGCTCATGCGATCGAACGTTTCTGGTTCTAACGAATCCAGGCTGATGTTGATGCGTCGCAGCCCAGCGTCATATAGATCGTGTGCCATACCCGCCAACAAAAAAGCGTTGGTGGTCATAGACAGGTCTTCTGTTTCAGGGCAGTTGGCGATCGATCGCACTATATCTACCACCCCACGCCGCAGCAAGGGTTCTCCTCCAGTTAAGCGAAACCGAGTAAAGCCGCAGGGGATAAACACCTCCCGTACCAGCGTTATCAGTTCGTCGTGAGTTAGTACATCCTGCTGCTGAATGTAGTCCAGTTCTGCGCCCTCTGGCATACAGTACTGACATTGAAAGTTGCAGCGATCGATCAGACTAATCCGCAGGTAATCGACTCGATTCACGGTTTTTGCCGATCCTTAAACTATTGCAAATATTGTGCAAATATTGCGTTGACCTATCCTTGATCTTATCGAACGCGTCAAACTGCCAGAACCCGATCGCATTTGGTTTGTCGCTCAAGGCAAGATGAAGTAGATGATGTAGTGCAACGCCTTGGCTAATTTAGCGATCGACTCTACCCCTCCTCGTTCTGGCTACACGTTGCCAGTCTTTGCCTGTGCGGCGGCGATCGCTGCTCTCCGCTGGTTGCGCCAGGACGTAACCTCGTTATCTGAAGTGTCTGTTCATTTGATCGAGCCAGCCCAAACGGCAACGATTCCGATTGAACAAGTCGCACGGTTGACCGCGAACTCGGCTCTGGCGATTACCCGCAGCGATCCTGGTGATAACCTGGACTTAACCCGGCATACGCCAGTATGGGCGGTTGTGGAGCGGAACGTACCCGATCAAACCGAGCCGATTGTGCTGCTGGGCGGAGATGGGATTGGGCAACGGGTAGATGCCGGGTCACAGCCTGCCATTTATGCCTATGCGCGTCGGCTGTTGCAAGAAAACCTGGCGGGCTGGCTGCAAGCGAATGAAACGGTGCGGGTCACTATTATTTTGCCCGAAGGAAAAGCGCTGGCTGAACGCACCTCCAATGCGGCGTTTGGAGTGGTGGAAGGACTGTCGCTACTGGGCACGTCTGGCATTGCCCATCCCTTGAGTGCGCCGGGTCAGTTAGACCTGTTTCGAGCAGAGTTGCGCCAAAAAGCCAACCTGCATGATGGGCTGGTTTTTTGCATTGGCGAAAATGGTTTGGATCTGGCTCTACGCTCCGGTATTCCAGCCGATCGCCTGATCAAAACAGCAAACTGGTTGGGTTCGTTGCTGGTGGAAGCCGGAATTCAAGGCGTGTCGCGGGTGTTGCTGTTTGGCTATCACGGGAAACTGATGAAGCTGGCGGGCGGCATTTTCCATACGCATCACCACGTAGCGGATGGGCGGCACGAAATTTTGGCGGCTCACTGTGCCAATCAAGGCTTACCCACGGCTGAAGTGCAGGCTGTCTTTAATAGCGCCACGGCTGAAGCGGCATTAAGCCATCTGCGGCTGCTGGATGCGGAGGGCAGTCGTTGGGTCGAACAGGTGTATGGCGCGATCGCTCGTCAAATTGAACAACGCTCTCAGGACTATATTCGAACACACAGCGATCGCACAGTTGCAGTGGGCGCTATCCTGTTTGATCGCGATCGCAGAATTATCACTCGCGGCAAAACCGCCGTCGAACTTCTCCCCCATCTCTGATATTCTGGTTAGAATATCTAAAATAATAAGTTCTGTTTCTTCTTAATCTTTTTTTTCATACAGGCGGTATAAAAGCTGTTTTATTCGTTTATTCGATCCATTCTAGGCTTTATATCAGGAATCTCCGGTGTCTCTTCAAACTGAACAACCGCTCCAATCCTCTTCAGACGCTTCGCTTAATCGACTCGATCGCCAGATGATCGTCATTCTGGATTTTGGCTCTCAGTATTCTGAGTTAATTGCCCGTCGAATTCGTGAAACTCAAGTCTACTCAGAGGTTCTCTCTTACCGCACGACACCAGAGCAGTTAAAGCAACTCAACCCTAAAGGGATTATCTTCTCGGGTGGCCCCAGTTCTGTTTATGATGTGGGCGCTCCGCACTGCGATCCGGGAATTTGGGATCTGGGGATTCCCGTGCTGGGTGTGTGCTACGGAATGCAACTGATGGTGCAGCAACTCGGTGGTGAAGTGGAACGAGCCGAGCGGGGTGAGTATGGTAAAGCATCGCTTTATA
Organism: Oculatella sp. LEGE 06141; assembly: GCF_015207605.1. Taxonomy (GTDB): domain Bacteria; phylum Cyanobacteriota; class Cyanobacteriia; order Elainellales; family Elainellaceae; genus Oculatella. The sequence continues at coordinate 69,087 of NZ_JADEWO010000015.1, read as the reverse complement.
TCGACGATCCAACCGATTTATTAACAAACGTGGAAGACGGCACCACTATGTGGATGAGCCACGGAGATTCGGTGGCTCGCTTGCCCGGTGGATTTGAACTGCTGGCTCACACAGACAACACGCCCTGTGCGGCGATCGCCCATCACGAACGGAAGTTGTACGGAGTACAGTTTCATCCCGAAGTGGTTCATTCGGTGGGCGGGTTGGCCTTAATTCGCAACTTTGTTTATCACGTTTGCGACTGCGAACCCACCTGGACAACCTCTGCCTTTGTTGAGGAAGCCGTGCGAGAAATTCGTGCCAAAGTCGGCGATAAGCGGGTGCTGCTAGCGCTGTCTGGCGGGGTTGATTCCTCAACGCTGGCCTTTCTGCTGCATCGAGCCATTGGCGACCAGTTGACCTGTGTCTTTATCGATCAGGGCTTCATGCGAAAATACGAACCCGAACGGCTCGTCAAGCTATTTCAGGAGCAGTTTCATATTCCGGTGGAGTATGTTGATGCCCGTGAGCGTTTTCTCTCGCAGATTGAGGGAATCAGCGATCCTGAAGTGAAGCGCAAGCGCATTGGGCACGAGTTTATTCAAGTGTTTGAAGAAGAATCTAAACGGCTGGGGCCATTTGACTACCTGGCTCAGGGCACACTCTATCCCGATGTGATTGAGTCTGCTGATACCAATGTTGACCCGAAGACGGGAGAGCGGGTTGCCGTTAAGATCAAGAGCCACCACAACGTTGGCGGACTGCCAAAAGATCTGCGGTTCAAGCTGGTTGAGCCGTTGCGGAAGCTGTTTAAAGACGAAGTCCGCAAAGTGGGGCGATCGATCGGGTTGCCCGAAGAAATTGTGAATCGCCATCCGTTTCCTGGCCCCGGCTTGGCTATTCGAATTTTGGGTGAAGTATCAGATGACAAGCTGGATATTTTGCGCGATGCCGACTATATTGTGCGTCAAGAGATCAATCGTCGGGGGATGTACCACGATTTTTGGCAAGCCTTTGCCGTCTTATTACCCATCCGTAGTGTAGGTGTCATGGGCGACCAGCGTACCTACGCTTACCCCATTGTTCTACGATTGGTTTCCAGCGAAGATGGGATGACTGCGGACTGGTCTCGCGTCCCTTATGACTTCCTGGAAACGGTATCCAACCGTATCGTTAATGAAGTCAGGGGCGTTAATCGCGTGGTGTACGATATCACCTCCAAACCACCTGGCACGATTGAATGGGAGTAAGCGTTACCAGTGGTAACGTGGTTTAAAACGGTACATCAGCCCTAACGTCTTGCCGCTAGCAAACGTAATATAAACGAACAGTTTTCTAAAGATTTCTGTGGAAAACCTACTTAAATCTGTGGAAAACTGTGCATTGCTGTGGAAAACTTGGTGGGAAACGTACTCATGCTCGATGCCCTCGATCTCAGTACAACGCTTGATAAGGATACCTATCGTACTCAGTTAGAGGCACTGATGCTGCGGCTGCGATCGCTGCAAGCGGCCTGCTGGGAAAAGCGATTGCTGACGGTGATTGTGCTGGAAGGGTGGGCTGCTGCCGGAAAAGGATCGATCGTTAAAAAACTGGCAGACTGCATGGATCCTAGAGGGTTCACGGTTTATCCCATCTTGACTCCGACCGCAGATGAACGCCGTTATCCATTGTTATGGCGCTTTTGGCAAAAGCTGCCTGCCCGAGGCAAAATTGGCTTGTATTACCACAGTTGGTACATGCATGTTCTGGAAGATCGGCTGTTCGATCACCTTCCAGATGGCCAGGTTCCGAGGGTGATGCAGCAAATCAATGCCTTTGAGCGACAGTTAGCAGATGATGGTGTAGCGATCGCCAAATTTTGGATTCACCTCAGCCAGGATGAATTGAAGCGTCGGTTAAAGAAGTATGCAGGCGATCCGCTGGAGGCGTGGCGGGTGCGGCCAGAAGATTGGCAGCAGCACAAGTCCTACGATCGCTATTCTACTCTGGCCGAAGAGATGCTAGTTCAAACCAGTACTGGTGCGGCTCCCTGGACGTTGGTAGAGGGCAATTGCCAGCGCTGGGCCAGGGTAAAGGTGTTGACGCAGGTGGCCGCTGTGTTAACTGAAGCGCTTGATCGGGCGGCGGCAACCAGCCCGCCACTCCAGATGCCGCTGCAAGAACGGTTAGAACCGACCGAACCCGACCTGCTGGCTCAAGTGGACTTGAGTTTGAGCTTATCCGAAGACGATTACAAAGACCAGCTCAAGCACGAACAGGTAGAGTTGCGAAAGCTGCAACTCAAAATTCATAACCATCAGGTGCCAGTGCTGGCTATCTTCGAGGGCTGGGATGCTGCCGGAAAAGGGGGAGCCATCAAACGTCTGACCGATACGCTCGATCCGCGCAGTTATTTTGTCTATGCCTTTGCTGCTCCAACCGATGAGGAAAAGCAGCATCATTATCTCTGGCGGTTTTGGCGACAGTTGCCTACGGGTGGCACCATTGGAATTTTCGATCGCAGTTGGTATGGACGAGTTCTGGTAGAGCGCATCGAGCGGTTTGCCACCGATTTAGAATGGCGGCGAGCCTATCGGGAAATCAACGAATTTGAATCACAGTTGGTCGATGCGGGCTATGTGCTGCTGAAGTTTTGGCTGGATATCAGTCCAGAAGAGCAGCTTAAACGGTTTGAACTACGAGACGATGACCCGTTTAAGCAGCACAAACTCACGGACGAAGACTGGCGCAACCGAGAGAAATGGTCGCTATACAATGTGGCGGTTAATCAGGCCATTCTCCGGACTCATACGCCACAAGCGCCCTGGCATCTTGTTGCAGCCAATGACAAACATTATGCGCGAGTGAAAGTGATTCAAACCGTCACCCAGGCGATTCAAGCTGAATTGAAGCGCCGTAAAACCTGATGCTGTTCGAACACCCCTCCAGAGAACGTCTGGCCACTTCAAAAAACCGTTTTTCAACTTACAGCAGTTCTCAATCGAGTCAGCCACAGTCTCGTTAAGATGGGCGTAGGGTTTGGAGTGTGGTGAATGCAAATGAAAATGGCTGTAAATACAAGTTTGTTGCGTTTGATTTCGTTTGCAGAAAAATTGTTAAACGTTACGGGTTGAAGGCTAAGAAAAATGGAAACGCCCCACCCTAAAGGATGAACCTGAAAGAGATGGGCAGAGCCATTCTGCTTCATAAACCCAGCGCTATTGAATGGTGATGAGGTTCTATATTACGGATAGCGTCTATGCAGACTATGAACCTCTCACGAAACTATGTCCTGGTCTTAGGTCAACAGTGTGATGATCTGCGAATGTTAGAGTCATCCTTGGCGCAACTGAGTTGTCCGCTGGTGTTTGCCCACTCGATGGATCAAGTAACGTTCAACACCGAGCAATCCACTCCAGCGTTAGTGATTCTGGCAGGAAGCCGTCACGAATGGTCAGATCTGTTGGTTAACGGGTTGCGTCATCTGGCGGACGCATGTGGAACAACGATTGTGGCTTTAACAGACTGTAATGCTCCCAGTTGGCTAGAACAGGAGGATAATCCAGGGCTTGATGGGTTTCTAGTGCGACCGTTGACCGGAGACGTGCTGACCTCGTTGGTGCAGTCGGCCTGGGTTAGACGAGCTTGCCATACCAGTTAATGACATGCCAATGCAGTTTGCGCCGGTTTATCCTGTTTTATATCGACTTCTCAAGCCTACGTTCTCTGCTTGTTTGTGGGCAGGGGATGTAACATCCAAGACGATCGCCCTAACGTTTGATGATGGGCCGCATCCGCAACACACGCTGCAACTGTTGCAGGTACTCGATCGCTACCAGGTTACCGCCAGTTTTTTCTGGTTGGGCGTTTGTGTAAACCGCAGTCCAGATGTGGCGCAGGCGGTCTGGCAACGGGGGCATTGGGTGGGGTTACACGGTTATCAGCATCGGCTGTTTCCTCGACTTTCGGTGAGCGAGCTGCGGCAAAGCCTGGAGCAGACGCAGGCGGCGATCGCCCAAGCTTGCCACATTAGTATTGCTGATGCACAGCAGCGGGTTCGTGATGTGCGCCCTCCGGTGGGTGTGTTTACGCCGCAAACGTTAGCCTACTTTCGGCAGTGGAACTATCGTCCGGTGATGTGGAGCGTTGTCCCAGAAGACTGGCTGCGTCCCGGCGTTGCGGTGACAGTGCAACGTGTGTTAGCCCAAACCCAAAACGGTTCACTGATTGTGTTGCATGATGGCTATTATGGAGGCCAAGATGTAGCGGCGATCGCGGATCAGCTCATTCCACGCTTGTTGCAGCAGGGCTATCAGTTTGTCACCGTTGATCAACTCTGGCAGCAGAAAATTAACGGTTTGCTGCCGCGCTAGTTCAATTGAGACGCAGAAACCCATTGCTCAACTCTGCTCAATTCGCCGATTCCACTTCAAAGTTAGGCCAGGTGACAAAGCCTTCAACCCGGCATCCTAAAGCCTCTAGCCATTCCACCAGTTCGTGGTTGCTGTTGTGAACTAACGTATAGACCTGATCGTCTTGCACGAAGCTTAGTCCGCTGTCAGGGTGAACCACTTCAGTTTGCAGGTTGCGCTGATAGCGACGATCTAATCTATCCACTAACCGGGTAACGCTGGTTGCAGCTACGGGAACGCTGTGCAAAACCGCTTGCCAGTTTGAACCGAGAGATTGTCGCAAACTCTCAAAATTTTCGTATTGACGCCTACCTAATGTTGCTGGCGTTGGTAGCAGCAGGGCTGCGAGTCCGCTGGTCAGGTTTTGTTGCTTCAAAGCAAAGTAGCGCCAATCGCCATAGGTGTATTGAATTAAAGAGCCATCTGGCTCTGGCAGCGTGAGCCGGGAATGGTAGCCGTAGTCTGTCACATAAACGGTAACCAGACTTACCGGAGCCGCAGGGGGAAAAATAACCGTTGGCGTACGGATAAGAACAAACCCAATCCAGCTCAACATCAGGATCACGAAGGCTAGAACCGCTATGCAGCGAACCGGATTCACCCTCCTTCGCAAGCGGCGAATGGTTCGAGTGCGAATGGGCATTGTCTTTAGAGCTAAGTCAGGCGACTAGAGCCATCATTCTATGCCAGATCAAGTAACAACAACGTTTGAGTTTAATAAAGACTAATTTCTTAATTTATTGAATATATTAACTGTATTCAAACGGTTTCATTATAATCATCCGTTTGACTGATGCAATCCTTGAAATTAAATTGGATCAACTCTTTTGAAAATCAACTGGATACAGAAGGCAGACACTGACAGCGATTCAGCCCCTTTCATTATTAAGGACTAAATGTAGCCGTCAATGTCCCTGGACAGATGCACAATATTTCTTTGGGCAGAACCAAAACGCAATTATTTTAATTACATTAGGAGCATAAACGAAGCAATAAACCGCTTCTACCTCAAAATAAACAACGTTCAACCTTTGGAGGCTTACTAAATGAGTATTGAAGATAGAATAGAGGCCACTGCTAAGAATATCGAAGGCAAGGCTCAAGAGTTTGCTGGGGAAGTCACTGGCGACCCGAAAGATAAAGCCGAAGGTAGAGCGAAACAATCTGAAGCGGCACTTCGCCATTCAGTTGAAGATGTTAAAGATGATGCAAAACGAGTGATCGATCAAGCGTAAGCTGAGTTCGGTCTCTAGAATTTCTCCAAAATTTCAGAGGTGCTATTACTTGGTTGAGTAATGCGGATTGGTGGGACGCAACGGTGCGTCCTATTTTTTTGAGCAATTTTTGAGCAATGGTGCTTGAGCGTTTAGGTGTTGGGTGTTGGGTGTTAGGGGCGATCGCAGGGCTGTATGGCGCAATTTGTGTCGGCTTTGTTACGGTACCCCGACCAACGTTTCAGATTCCATCGAGCCAATGACTGTGGTAATGACTGTGGTAATGACGACCGTGATTGCGGCACTGACGGTTTGTCATCTCGATACCAGATTGGCGTTGTTTACTGTGGTGATACTGGGAGGGCTTCAAATGTTGTTTGGGGTGTTGCGGCAGGGGCAGTACATTAACCCTGATGCCCTACACCGTAATTTCTGGCTTCGTCTCTAGAATTGGCGTCGTTATCATCCTGACCGAATAAGAGCTAAGTTCAAAGCAGCAGACGGTTGAGAGCCGTGGTTGAGTTGAAGCTTGTCTGTCACCGCTGGCTTGAATCGATAGGAAAGCGATCGACGATGTCATCATTGTCATGAAATTGTCATAAAATTGTCATGAAACCGTAACTTTTTGAAGTTATCACCTGCTCCAGTGTTTGTTGGGTTCGTAGCCGTCTGTTTGCTCAAGTTGTGAAACAACAATCGCTGGCAGGGAAAGCAGTTTTTCTATAAAAATTCATGCCTGATCGCAAGAAATCTGTTGAACATTTGCCCCACACTGAAGCGGCAGATCAGGTGGTTCGCCTGAGGCAACATAACCATCTGTTTTGGCTGCTGTCTACAGCGGCGGGGCTAATCTTTTTGCAGGGATACATGATTGCTCCCCTGATTCCCCGCCTAGCTGAGGTGTTTAATGTTCCCGTGCAGGAGATCGGTTTTATTGTTCCGGCTTACATGTTGTCTTATGCCCTGATGGCATTGTTGTATGGAATACTATCCGATCGATGCGGTCGCTGGTCTATTATTCGCATCTCTCTAGCGATTTTTGTGGTCTGTACTGCTTTAACAGCAACGGCACAAACTGCTGGACAAATGGCTACCTGGAGATTGCTTACTGGTATTGGAGCCAGTGGCGTCATTCCGCTCACCTTTGCGTTGATTGGCGATTTGTTTCCTTTCGAGCAACGGGGAAATCGGCTGGGTCTAGTATTTGCTGCAATGGAAGGCGGCATGGCAGCCGGATCGGCAGGAGGTGCCATTCTTGAGCCATTCGTGGGCTGGCGATCGCTGTTTGTGGGAACGGCGGCGCTCGCCGCTGTCGTTCTTTGGCGACTGCAACCCTATGGTGCCCTGTTTGATACACCTAAAGTCGAGAAATTGCCGTCTGTTCGTCAGCTTTTTAGCGGCTATAGTCAGGTTCTCGCTCACTTTCGAGGACAGCGTACCTATGTGTACGTGCTATGGAACGGAATTTATCATTCGGGTGTGTATACCTGGCTGGGGCTGTATTTATCACAACGCTACAGCATGGATGCGCTCAGCATTGGTTTAACTATTTTGGGGTATGGTGTTCCTGGCCTGCTGTTAAATTATTTAATTGGTAAAGCAGTCGATCGCTGGGGGCGGCGCTGGCTGATTCCGATCGGGTTAATGATGGCAGCGCTGGCTGGACTGGCCATGATTTTGGATATTCCTGCCATTGGCACGACGCTGGCTGTTCTGGTTTTATCATTGGGCTACGATCTGACTCAACCGCTGTTTGTCGGCATTGTGACGGACTTAGGAGACGACGATAAACTGGGGCAAACGATGGGGCTGAAGGTGTTTGCCCTGTTTACCGGATTTGGTGTGGGTAGCGTCGTCTTTGGAGAGCTACTGCGGTTTGGATTTGGCACATCGCTCCTAATCTTTGGTGGCATTCAGTTCATTGCCGGACTGGTTGCCATTCCGCTGTTTTGGCGGGAAGTGCCGTCTCGGTTGCGATCGTAGTGCTTTGAATCGCTAAGGTGAGAATAATAACCCAATCGATCCATTTCTAATGTTTCAAGCAACTCGGCGGCGTTTGGCGCTCTGGTACACGACAGTTACAGCAATATTGCTGCTGATCTTTGCCAGCGGATTTTATGTTTACGTTCGCAGTACGTTGATTGAACGCATTGACGACACGCTAAATCACGTTGTAGAGGTGGTGCAGCGATCGCTTGTAATTGAACCAATGGCACCCAATGCCGATACCGTAGGGTTTGATCCACCGCTTCGTATCAACTTTGAAGCCAGCTTTCGTGATAACGCTGACACCGTTGAAGACGACCACATTGATCTGGAATGGTTTAGCCCCACAGGAGAACTGCTGTGGTCTACACTGGCAACGCCCTTAGATACGCCTTTACACACCGACAGCCCTGAAGAAACGGTTCACCAAACCGACGATCAACTGCTGCGGCAGGTGACGCAGCGGGTGCAGGTGGGACGGCAGGTGTTGGGATATTTGCGCGTTAGCCATCCCTGGTTTGAAGTCACCAAACCCACCCGACAACTGATCCGGGATTTGAGTGTTGGCACCGGGTTAATGGTAGGAGCGATCGCGGCTATCGGGTGGTTTTTGTCGGGGTTGGCAATGGCTCCGGTGCGCGATTCCTATCAGCGTCTGAAGCAGTTTACAGCAGATGCATCGCATGAGCTACGCAATCCGATCGCTGTAATTCAAACAAACGTTCAGGTGGCGCTGGCCGATCCAGAACCCGAATTTCAGCAACAGCAATTACAGGTGGTGGAGCGGTTGACCCGTCGCCTGGGGCGGTTAGTAGATGACTTGCTGTTTTTGGCTCGTCAGGATAGCGGCATTGCACCGCGCCGCGCTGATGCAGTAGCCCTGGATGAACTGCTGTTGGAGGTACTTGAAGAACAGCAGGTAATCGCCACCGAAAAGAACATTCGTCTTTCGCTAGCGAGCCAACAAGCCGGGGAGGAACCAGAATCGCTGTATTCAATGCAGGGCGATCGCGATCAGTTAATTCGGCTGTTTACCAATCTGGTGAGCAATGCTGTGCAATATACGCCAACCGCCGGAACCGTTGATATAGCGTTACAGCGTAACAAACATCAGGGAATGCATATGATCCAGGTACAAGTGAACGACACTGGAATTGGCATTCCTGAAGAAGCCGTTCCGCATTTATTCGATCGTTTTTACCGCGTTGACCCATCGCGTACCCATGCCGGATTAAAAACCAATGACAAGGCGAGTTACAGTACCGGGTCAGGCTTAGGATTGGCGATCGCTAAAGTGATTGTTGACAACCACCAGGGGCACATTCAGGTAGATAGTATTATCCATCAAGGCACCACTTTCACCGTACTGTTACCCTACTCACCCCAATAGGCTCAGAAATCCACATACCATTGGTTGATTCGACCAATGGACGAATGACCAGTGTACTAATGTCAGGATATTGTATGGGTTGCTGCTGTGAGCAGAAGAGGGATGGCTCACGCTGCCTTCGTTTTGGGAGGGCAATGAATGAACAATGAACTTGTACTGCACCTGTGCTTGATCGGGATGGCAGATAGGCGATCGCCCACCAAAATTAGAATCACGGAGTTTCACTCAGCAGAGATGGACGGTTTTTTAAAGTGTTGACAGGCAACGCCTTGTTTGAATGCTATCGGCAATTGACTCGCTTAACTCTCCAACATCTCGATTGAGTCTGGCGGAATTAGGTAACGTGGTAGCGTAACATGCACCTCGGTGCCCTGGCCTGGAACAGAACTAACTTCAATGCTGCCCTGGTGCTGCTCCACAATTTGATAGCAAATGGCTAATCCCATTCCCGTACCTTTACCAATGGGTTTCGTTGTAAAAAATGGATCAAACACTTTTTGCTGCACTTCGGCTGACATTCCCAGTCCATTGTCTGCAATACAAATCTGCACCTGGTGAGACGCAACCACTTGAGTGCGGATGAGAATAGACGGACGATGAAGCGGGAGACATGAGGCGTGAGACGATTTGTTTTGCCATTCGTTTGCACCTGAGAGCTGAGAACTTCCTCCTACGTTGTTCGCAAAACAGGACGGTTGCTCAAGAGCCTCGATCGCATTATTCAAAATGTTCATAAACACCTGATTTAACTGTCCGGCATAGCACTCTACCAGAGGCAGATCGCCATACTGTCTAACAATTTGAATGTCAGGCTGTCCTGCTTTTGCGTTGAGGCGATTGCCCAAAATAGTGAGCGTGTTGTCTATGCCTTCATGCAAATCAACTGCTTTGATCTCAGCTTCATCCAGCCGCGAGAAGTTGCGTAGCGACAACACAATTTCTCGAATGCGTTGGGTTCCCATCTTCATCGAATCCAGCAATTTGGGCAAATCCTGTTTGAGAAATTCCAGATCAATGTTCTCAATGAATGTATGGATCTCTGGAGTGGGTTGCGGTACTTGAGCTTGATACAGTTCCAGCAGATGCAATAAATCTTGCGTATATTCCCCCGTCGGAGTGATGTTGCCATGAATAAAGTTGACTGGATTGTTGATTTCGTGAGCAATCCCGGCAACAAGCTGACCCAAACCAGACATTTTTTCGGCTTGAATCATTTGCATCTGAGTAAGCCGTAGCGTCCGCAGCGTTTGCTCCAACTCTTCTGCTTTCTCTTTGAGTTCAGCTTCAGAACGACGTAATGCCTTTTCTGCATTGTGGCGATCGGTAATATCACGGCTACTCCCCAGCACAGCGAAAATAGTTTCGTCTGAGTCGTACAACGGGGTTTTGCTTGTATCAAGGATTCGCGTTGAGCCATCGGCTACCGTAGCTGGATCGTAGGGATTATGGATGACTTTGCCCATCAGAGCTGCCTGATCATCTGTGCGGAATCCCCGAATGCCTGCTGCCGGATTGCCAAAGACTAACTCTTTCGAGAAGCCTAACTCTAGATCATCCTTGCCAAGGATGGACTCAATCGATTGATTGATTGCGTCTGCGTAGCTGCGATTGACCAGGATGTAGCGGAAGTCTTTGTCTTTAGCAAAAATCCAGTCCTGCGTCGAGTCGAGTACCGTTCGCAATAGGCGAGACTGGTACTTTGTTTCTCGTAATGCTTCCTGCAAGGCGCTTTCGGCTTGTTTTCGCTCGCTAATATCATGCATGGCTACTACGGCACCCAGTTTGTTTCCAGCCGCGTCAAAAAACGCCCGTCCGCTGGCCAGTAACGTACGCAGTTTCCCCTGCTTTGGCGCAATCACCATTTCACTCTCATGCACAATTTCTCCCTCAAACGCTCGAAATAGGGGGATTTCGTGCATTGGCATGGGCGTTATGCCGTCACCTAAATACAGGTCGAAGTATTCTGTCCACTGCTCTGCTGGCAAAGCAGCTTCGGGTAAACCATGAAATTCGCGGGTGGCGTTATTAAACAGCATTAGCTGTCTGTCTTCGTCACAGGCAACAATGCCGTCAGACAAACTGTCTAATATCGCTTTAAGGCATTCTCGCTCCTTCTGCAACTTCGCTTCTACCTGTTGGCGTTCTATCTGGATGCGTTGGCGCTCGTCTTCGGTGCGTTTGCGATCGCTCACATCCATCTGAATGCCATCCCAAATCGTTGAACCATCCGCTTCTCGGCGCGGTTTCGAGATCGTCTGAATCCACTTCACCGCTCCGGACGGCACAACGATGCGCCATTCATGGGCAAAGCCCTGGAGTTCTCTGGCAGACTGATGCAGTAAGAGCTGTCGCGGCTGGCGATCGTCGGCATAAATGGCTTCAAAATATCCAGTTGCCATCGCTTCTGGTTCCAGTTCATAGATTTCGCGACAGGCATCTGAGGCATAGATCAATGACGTTGAACCGTCTGGAGCCTGCTGATATTGGTAGAGCATTCCGGGCACATTAGCGGCCAACCGCTGAAAGCGGGCTTCACTTTCTCGCAGAGCCGTATTGGCCTGTTTTAGATCAGCCGTGCGCTCCTGTACCCGAAATTCCATTTCTTCATAGGCGCGGTTGCGTTCTGCTTCGGTTCGCTGCCGCTCCAGGATTTCCTGCTGCAATTCTCGGTTAATCGCTTCTAGCTGTTCAGGGGTTTTAAGCGCCAAGAATTGAGGTAACAGCGTCACCATTTGCAGGGCTGTGATGCAAGAAACCAGAGCCGTTGTGGCGTGTTCAAGACCAGCCAGCCAGTAATCTGGGTGCCAGAGCGTCCAGATATCGAATAGATGCCCAGCACCGCAGAGAATGATAAATGCCCCAAACAGCATGAATATGCCTGAAAAGGGAATATCTTTTCGCTTGTTTACAAAGTAAATTAAGAGTGCTGGAATGGAAAAATAAGCGATCGCAATGAGTGCATTACTCACCACATGCAGAGCAACCAGTGGCGTTTGCCAGAGATAACAGTGACCATGCGGAATATATTGACTAGACGATAGGGCACTGTTAATGATGTTCAACATTTTAGTTATTCCAGCAGCCGTTCATTAGTTTTGAAGACGCAGTATCAGTCCAAGTTCGTTTGAGTCAGCTTGGTGGCGAGAGGTTTGGAAGGTTAACTTCTCACAACATCAATTAACTTGCGGTTACAAGAGACGCTCAACCTGTGCCCGATTGAGTTTGCCGCAGTGGGATTTGAATGATAAATTCAGCCCCTTGTCCGGGCGATGAGATACATGTAAATGAACCGCCATGTTTTTCAGTCACGATTTGATAACTAATTGACAACCCCATACCTGTACCTTTACCGACGGGCTTTGTGGTGAAGAATGGATTAAACAGCCGTTGACGCACCGCTTCTGACATGCCCAACCCATTGTCAGCAATGCGAACTTCGGCTCGATCGGAACTGACAAGTTGAGTGCGAATACTAACGGTGGGTGTAAGTGATAAGGGTTGGGGTTTGAAGTTCTCTGTTGTGTTACCGGCTACCCATTTCTGGCTGTCCATTGCCTCCTCCAACGCATCGATCGCGTTGCTCAATACATTCATAAACACCTGATTGAGTTGTCCCGCATAACATTCGACTACAGGCAAATTGCTGTACTCTTTGATCACCGCAATGCCACTATGATCGGGTCTGGCTTTGAGTCGATGCTGTAAAATCATCAACGTGCTGTCAATGCCATCGTGAATGTTAATTGCTTTTACCTCGGCTTCATCCATACGGGAAAAGGTGCGGAGGGAGGCAACTATTTTCTGAATCCGCTCTGCCCCAATTCGCATGGAAGAAAGCAGGTTTGGCAGGTCTTCCAGCAAGAAGCCTAGATCAATTGTGTCTGCTTCTGTTTGAATTTCAGGATGGGGAGTGGGGTAATGCTTTTGGTACAGTTCCAACAACCCCAGAATGTCTTTAGTATAAGCATTGGCGTGGGTGAGGTTGCCAAAGATAAAGTTAACTGGGTTATTAATTTCATGAGCAACGCCAGCCACTAGCTGCCCCAGGCTAGACATTTTTTCTGCCTGAATCATCTGAGTTTGGGTGGTTTGGAGTTCTTGCAGGGTTTGCTCTAGCTCCTGTGTTCGCTGCTGCAACTGTGCTTCAGCGCGTTTGCGCTCACTGATATTGTTCACAAAAGCACAGTTATATTCTTCCCCGTCCAGTTCAAGGTAGTTCGCCCTCACTTCAACCGGATAGCTGTTTCCGAGTTGGTTAACGTTGCGCGTTTCGACGGTAAATGATCCCTCTGCTTTCAGGCTCTGCCAGTGTTCTCCCCACGACTCTGGCAGAAGATCTGGATTAAAATCCCAGACGTATTTCTGTAAAATATCTGCTTGAGAGTAGCCCAAATCGCGACAGGCCGCAGCATTTACATACGAAACCTGACCATTGGGTTTAATCCACCAAACTGGCAAACTGGCTCGATCGATCGCAAATTGAGTCAGCTTCAACGATTTTTCGGCATATTTGCGATCGCTAACATCTATCACAATGCCATCCCACACAATCGAACCATCTGCTTTTCTCTCTGGTTGAGCCGCAGACTGCACCCACTTCACGATTCCTGATGGGGTGATAATTCGCCATTCGTATACAAACGGAGTCAAAGTTTGGGCAGAGTGGAGCATAGCCTGTTCAACACCGGCACGATCATCAGGATGATGCATCCGGTATAAGTCATGGGTCCCTGCCATTGCTGCTTCCGCTTCCACTTCGTACAGCTCGAAGCAACCAGAACTGGCATAGGGAGTACAGGTAGAGCCATCGGTGGCCAGACAAAACTGATAAATCATGCCTGGAACGTTGGCAGCCAGGTTCCGCAACCGGGTTTCGCTGATTTGTAGGGCGTTTAGAGATCGTTCTAACTGTTGGGTATAAGCCTGCGACTGCTGATAAAGACGGGCATTTTCCAGGAAAATAGCCGACTGGGTACATAACAGGCTAAGCAGTTCTACGCGATCGCTGGTGAATACCCCTGTCGCCAGATTATTTTCCAGATACAACACACCCAGCAACTTACCCTGATGCAGGATCGGCGTACACAAAATACTCCTGGGCTGGTTCCGCTGAATGTATGCGTCAGATAGCAGCAGCGAATGATGGGTTGCATCAACAATTACAGTGGTCTCAAGGCTGCGTTTAACTCCATTCACAAGATTGACTGGAATTTCCTCACTGTCTTCTACTGGAATGGCTTCCAGGGTTGACGGGCAGGACTTTGCAAACTTGACGGCCGTCAACATCAAACGGTTGTCTTGCAACAACATCAATGCACACTTCTGTGCGCCTGCACTTTCAATGACAATGTCCAGCAAGGTGAATATTAATTTATCAAGCTGCATCTCGCTAGACAAAGATTGAGATGCTTTTAGTACCGCAGCCAGGTCTAGTGCATTTGAAATGCTGCTGGATGGGGACGTTTGGTTGACAGAAGATAGGGCGAAAATCGTTTCAGTGGCAATCAGTGGCTGCTGTTGCTGCTGTTGCTGCTGTTGCAAAACAGGCGCTAAAAGCTGTGGATAGCGTTGTTCCAGATCATTGATCTTGGCAGCAGATCCCCAACGAGCATAACAGTAGTACGCTTCAGTCATGTACTCTTGAGCAATCCGTTCTTTGCCCCATTCCAGGTAAAATGTTGCTGCGAGTTCATTAGCAATCGCTTCTTCATTCAGGTATTCATTTGCTTTAGCGGTTGAAATGGCCTGATCGTAAGCTTCTAATGCTTCTATGCGCTGGCCAGAGATGCGGGCGATTTCAGCCGACAGCAAAAGATATCGATGCTGAAAGTTCTCTGGGCAATGATCTGCCCATGTTTTGACCATGTGCTGATGCTGTTGCAGAACACTCCAGTACTGGCTTTTCTCTTCTGATGTAGCGGTAGGATAGAGTGCTGCTAAGCTAAGCGGGTAATAGAAATAGTATTGAATAATTGGGAAGAAACCAGCATTAGAGGGTAGTGTTGGCTCTGCCTCTTTCGCTGCTTGAACGGCATCGTTGTAGCGACCATACAGGTACGAGAGCTGTAGTTTGAGAAAGCAATACCAGTTGATGCCATGTTCAAAGTTCCGCTTTTGTCGCCAAACATTGATATGGGGAACGTCATGCTGATTCCAATCGTCGTAATTTTGATCGTGCAGCAAATCGGTATCTGGCAAGAGGTCTTGCAGGTTCAGGATAAACTGTCGCTGTAGCGTAAACGCATACAGCATATTGATATCGTTTACCTGCTGTACGTAGCTTAAATATTTTTCGGTTTCTGCGTAGACATCGGATAGGCGATCGCCCTTTACCAACATCGCCCAAATCAGAAATGAAACGGCCCAAACCCCAAACACAACATCTCCACCTTCCTGGCTGGCTTGAAACGATTGCCGAGACAGCGGTAGATTTGTTTTTAGATGCTGGTTATAGGGATTGATTGTGTGTGCAAAGATGTTATTGGTTTTGTAGATAAATTTAGTACTGTTAAAATGTCGGTCTAGCTTCAGGGCCAAGGTGCCAAACTCATACGCCGTTTGGTAGTCTCCCTGGTTAGCCAAACTCATTCCATACAGGCAGTAAGCAAAACCAGAACCTTCAGCATTGCCGTGAGTTAATGAGGTATTGAGCATTAACAGCAGGCTTAGATGTGAAAGATATTGATGGCCGCCCATGTAGGCTGCTGCCCAAAGGTCTGCTAAAAGACTCATGCAGACTTTATAGATGGGATCGGTCATCTGGGGTCGATCAAACAGATCGGCTGGGCGAACTGTTTTCAGTTTAGTGTGAAGTTTTTCCAGTTCAGCGGTGATGGCGGCTTGCTGTTCTTCGACGGTGGACGGTAGATGCATTCCCATGATGCTCAACCCTTTGAGTCCAGCTTCAAACCCAGCCTGGATATTTTCGCCCTGAGTCATTTTCAGATACATTTGAATGGCGTAAATATCGGCTTTGTCAAACTTATCTTGAGCGTGATGCAAGGCAACATCAAACAGCTTTTCTGCTGGATCAAGATGACCGGTTAAGTATTCACATTCTGCGCGTTCTCGATACAGGCCAAAGGTAAGCCCATAGTCGGTTTGCCAGCTATCTGCTGATAACAGCTCTAAACCGATCGCAAAATATTCGACGGCTGCTTTATACGCAGTGGAAATCTTTGCTTTTCTCCCGGCAATCAGGTTGAGTTGAGCCGTTTCTTTCTTTTCTGATAATTGAGTGGCGATCTCAATTCCTTGATTTAACTGATTAACAATATCAAAAATTTTAGTTTCAAGCGCTTCAGGTGGGGTATGTTGTAGCAGTAATTTTCCGATTTTTAAATGAGATGCTTTCTTCTGAGAGTCAGGAATGAGGGAGTAGGCTGCCTGTTGAACGCGATCGTGCAGGAATTTGTAGCGAACAGCCATTAACCCCTGTTCGTCAGCCCTTTGAGTGTCTACCTGGCTCTCGGCTAATGACCCGTTTCGGTGGATTAATGATGAATTTTGATAAAATTTGTAGACTTCATTGGTCGGTATGATAAATCCTTCCTGGATCGCTTTCCACAAATCCTCAGCCGTCTCTGCCTGAGACTTTTCATATACGGTGGCCAATGTGGCCAAGTGAAATTGATTGCCAATACAGGCCGCTAGCTTCAGGACATGCTGCGTTTTAGCAGACAATTTTTGCAGTTGAAGCGCCATGAATTCGACAACATCTTCGGTGAGGGCGAGCGATCGCACGGCTGCAATATCACACTGCCAGTGCCCGACGTTGAAGTTGAAGGTGATCAGATCGTCCTCATGTAACGCCTTGAGAAATTGACTGGTAAAGAAAGGATTGCCCTGCGTTTTTTGGTATACCAACTCGGTTAATGGCAAGGCAAGATCTTTTGTACAGCTCAATGTATCTGCAACCAGTTGGTTGATGTCGGTTGAACTCAGCGGAGTCAAGACAATTGTGTTGAGCGTTGCGTTTGCCCTCTCAATTTCCTCCAGCGTCAGCATTAAGGGGTGTGCTGCAAACACTTCGTTATCGCGATAGGCTCCCAAAATCAATAGATAGCCTGTCTCTGTCTCATCCATCAATAGCTTGAGCAAATTGAGCGAAGCAGAATCAGCCCACTGCAAGTCGTCAATAAATACCACCAACGGATGGTCTGCGGTGGTAAACACCTGAATGAACTGCTGAAACAGTCGATTGAAGCGATTCTGTGCGGCACTACCAGAGAGTTCCGGAACCGCAGGCTGTTGACCAATAATTTGCTCCAGTTCAGGAACCACCTCTATAATGACCTGGGCATTTTCACCCAATGCTTCTAGAATGCAGGTTTTCCATTGCGCCAGTTGAGTATCGGTTTCATTCAGCAGTTGCCCCATCAAGTCACGAAAAGCTTGTACAAATGCGCTAAAAGGGATGCTTCGCTGAAATTGGTCGTACTTGCCTTTGATGAAGTAGCCGCGCTGCCGCACGATGGGCTTGTGGACTTCATTCACTACAGCGGTTTTGCCAATGCCAGAGAAACCCGCAACAAGCAGTAGTTCGGTATTGCCGCTGCTAACCCGGTTGAAGGCACTCAGCAGTTCAATCACTTCAGTTTCTCGGCCATAGAGCCGTTCGGGAATCAGAAAGCGATCGCATATATCCCGTTGCCCCAGCGAAAACCATGCAAGGTTTCCCTTTTCTTTATATTGGGACAAGCACTGTTCCAGGTCATGTTTTAGCCCTAACGCGCTCTGGTAGCGATCTTCAGCCGTTTTCGCCATTAACTTAGCCACAATCTCAGACAGAATAGGGGGCATCAGCGGATTGAGACTGTGGATCATCGGCGGCTGCTTCGCCAGGTGGCAATGTACCAACTCCATTGGGTCGCAGGACTGGAAAGGCATTTGTCCTGTCAGCAGTTCAAAAAAGGTGACTCCCAACGAGTAGAAATCGCTACGGTAGTCAATTCCCCGGTTCATGCGTCCCGTTTGTTCCGGTGACAGATAGGCCAGAGTGCCTTCCAGAACATTTGGGTTTTGGATGTCCTGAGTTTCTCGCGGTAAAAGAGTTGAGATGGAAAAGTCGATCAGTTTTACCTGAAGCGAGTCGGGATGAATCAGAATATTGGAGGGTTTGATGTCTTTGTGAATCACCCGATGTTGGTGCAATTGGTGTAGAGTTTCTACCAACTGGCAGGCGATCGGAAGGAACTGGTTAAACGAGAGCGGCTCGTCTTTAGCGAATTGGCGCAACGAAATGCCGCCAACGTCTTCCATCACGAAGAGATAGCCGTTGTGATAGGAGTCGAGGCTGTAGGGCTGGATGATGCCCGGAAGGTTGAGGTTTTTGGTAATGGCATACTGATTCTGAAATTGCACCAGTTCCGCAAAACTAGGAAACTCATTTCTCAGTAGTTTGATCACTACTGCCTTTCGATCAAATTCCCGCATTCCTCGATAAACAAGTGTTCTGGTGCCCGCGTAAAGTTGCTCAGTAATGTAGTAACCCGGAAAGTCCTGTTTCACAGCCATATGGTTGAGTCTCTACTCTTGCAGGGAATAAACGGTGCGACTGAGACGCATCCGTTGAGCAGGGTTCCCAGTCGCTATTTCAAGTGGTTTAATACTCATTGTTCCCAGGCCAAATGAAGCTGGCACACAGCAATTTAGAAATTTAGGAAGGGGGTCGCGTTCTGTAACCTCCAAAGCAACCGATTTGGAACTCTGTCAGGATTTTGGGGGTGTGAGGTTGTTTGAAACGGATTAAGTGTCTGCTTAAACGTCTGCTGTAAGGGCGTAGCATTCGGCAAGATCGCCCTTGACTAGACTCAGACGTGGCGTGCTTGGTGCAGGGTATGACCACGCCCCTACAGGTTGTTGGGCTACTTCAAACCATCTTTTAGAGACTTTAGAACGGAACTGGCTCTCGCTCGTCAGTCTAGCAACGTTCATCCACCCAAAAGTTCAAACGGCACTTGAGTGAATGGGGTGTTGTCGAGAAGGGATCGGCAATCCTTCGCTATAGTGGTGACAACTTTGAATAATCGCTAAACGTAGAAAAATCAAATGCATTGGCGGCAATTTGTCAAAAAAACGTCGATCCGTCCAGGGAACCATTAAGGGGGGGTGATCACAATGGTGCCGTTGGCATTGTTCTGGCTAGGTGTGGGAATTGGAGGGGTAGTGGTTCTGCTGCTAGGGCACATCCAACGCGCTGACGTGGTTCTGCGGCGGTATGAGCGGATTGTATCCAGTGCACCAGATGGCATTGCCCTGCTTGATCGTACCTACACGTACCAGTTGGTTAACCAGACCTACCTCAGCAGAGCGCAAACGCAGCAAGAGAACCTGATTGGCTACACCATTGGTAACGTGATCGGGGAAGCCCGTTTTCAGAGCCAGGTAAAACCTCAATTCGATCGCTGTCTTGCCGGAGAAACAGTCCGATACGAAGAATGGTTGGACGATGCGGACGGTCGGCGGTGCTTTATTGGTGTGACCTATGCCCCCTACGTAGAGTTGGATGGCACCGTTACTGGCGTTGTTGTTACCACCCGCGACCTGACGAACCTGAAGCAGGCAGAAGAAGACCTGCAACGATCGAGAGCCTTTTTGAACCAGATCATCAATGTCATCTCAGATACTATCTTTGTTAAAAATGAGCAGTATCGCTTTGTGTTGGTGAACCGAGCGGTTTGCGAGTTAACGGGGGTCTCGGAAGATGACTTCTTGGGTCGTTCAGACTATGACTTCTTTCCTGAAGAACAAGCCGATCATTTTCGGCAGAAAGATCAGCAGGTCTTTCAAACCGGGTTGGAAGATGTTGTTGAAGAACCACTCACTAACCTGATGGGCGAAACTCGATGGTTGCTGACGAAAAAGGTGTGCTTTCAAAACCAGCACGGACAGAAGTTTTTGGTGGGTTCCAGTCAGGATATTACTGAACTCAAAGCAACCGAAGCGGCACTACGACAGCAAGCCTACCAGGAACAGGCGTTGAATCGGATTGTTCAGAGTATTCGCAACTCGCTTGATCTGGACACGATTTTTTCAACGGCAACCCACGAATTTGCCCAACTGTTGCAGCTTGATTTAGTTAATATTCTTCAACGCTTTCCAGAGCGACATTGCTGGGTGCCAATTACAGAACAGGTTCGGCATCCAGAATTACTCTCGACCCTGGGCGTTGAGATTGCAGATGCAAACAATCCCCTGACTGCACGCTTAAAACAGCGAGAAGTTGTTTTGGTTGAAGACACACATACCCTGAGCGACCCCATTAACCAGGCGGCTCAACAACATGCACCCGCTGCCTGGTTAATGGTTCCGTTAGAAGTAAACGGTGCCGTTTGGGGTTGCCTGGTTGGAATCAAGTCCCCTTTGCCCGCTACGTTTACAGAGGATGAACATTATTTGGCTTGTCGGTTTGCCGACCAACTGGCGATCGCCATTCAACAGGCCAACTTCTATCAACAAGTACAGCAACTCAACCAGGAGTTAGAACAACGAGTACAAAAACGAACGGCTGAACTGATACAACGGAATGAAGCGCTATACCAGAGCGAAGCCCGCCTTCAGCACATAGCGACCAATATACCCGGTGTTCTTTACCAAAATCTTAAACGTGGTGATAGGAACGTCCTGACTTACATTAGCGCTAACTGCCAGCAGGTTTTTGAACTAGAGCCAGCTAAAATTCAGGCCGATTTAAGCCTATTGGAAACGATGGTGGTGGCAGAGGATGTAGATGCTTTGCAGCAAGCCATTGCTCTGAGCGTGAAAACGTTGCAACCCCTTAGCCATGAGTATCGAATTATCACTCCCTCTGGTCGGCTGAAATGGATTCACACCCGTTCGCATCTAGAGCAGCAGCCCAATGGGGATGTGCTGTGGCATGGTGTGTCGTTTGACATCACCGATCGCAAACTGGCAGAGGTCGAGGTTCGCCGCAGCAAAGACCTGTTTGAAGCCATCTTTGAAGAATCGGCAGATGCTATTTTTCTGGTTGATCCGTCCAGCTTACTGATTGAGGACTGTAACCGCCGCGCTATAGAACTGTTTGAAGCCGATCGCAAGCAGGATTTAGTCGGCATTCAAGGTCACACTCTGCATCAAACTCCATTTTCAGAGGCAGAGAGGCTTAAGCTGCGTAGAGAATTTAGCCGACAAGGGGTCTGGAGCCAGGAGATTGAGTACCGCACATTCAAGGGGCATGCGTTTTGGGGCAATTTTGCGTCCAAGCGCATTCAGGTTGCCCATCGGCAAATGAACCTGGTACGAATTACCGACATCAGCCATCGCAAGCAGATAGAAGCGGCTCTACAAGCCAGTGAGGCTCATTTTCGCAGACTGATTGCCGACCTTCAGGTGGGAGTGGTGGTCTTCAATGCCGAGCTGATTCCACTGCTGTTTAACTCCAAGATGTTGGAACTCATGGAAGTTACAGCAGACGAAATGCTGAGTCGAACGCTACTCGATGCTGTTTGGGATGTGATTCGGGAAGATGGGTCGCCTATGCCAACCGCAGAGTATCCGGTTGTGCTGGCAACTGTGACCCGTCAGCCAGTGCTGGATGTCGTTTTGGGGGTTTATCGACCGATTACACAAGACAGGGTCTGGTTACTGGTCACGGCAGAGCCTCAGCTTGATCAGGAGGGCAGGGTTAAACAGGTGATCGCTACCGCCAGTGACATTAGCGATCGCAAACGAGCCGAAGAGTCACTCCGCCAGTTTGCCGAACGGGAACACCTATTACGAACGGTGACGCAACAAATTCATCACTCCCTGGATTTAGAGAGCATTCTTGATACGACGGTCACTGAAGTGCGGCAAATGCTTCAGGTAGACCGAGCCTTAATTTTTCACCTGACTTCAAGCTCATCGGGTGTGGTGTTAAAAGAATCGGTGCTGCCAGAGTACTCCAGCACTGCCACGATGTTTTGGGAAGATGACTGTTTTCCGCCGGAATGCCACGCCCACTATCAACAGGGCAAACCTCGCGTAATTTTAGATGTGGCTCTGGATCAGTGGGTCTCTTGTTTGAGCGCGTTCCACCGAGAAGCAGGAGTGAAGTCTAAGGTGGTTGCTCCAATTGTGCTTAATTTGGAAGATACGGAGCCTCATCTCTGGGGCGTGCTGGTGGTGCATAGCTGTGCTTACTACCGCCAGTGGGAAGCGGTAGAAGTGGCATTGTTGCAGCAAATTGCCAACCAACTGGCGATCGCCATTCAGCAGTCAGCTCTTTACCAGCAACTTCAAACCAAACTGAGCGAGCGTCGCCAAATTGAAGCGCAACTGCGAACCTCTCTGCAAGAAAAAGAAGTTTTGCTAAAAGAAGTTCATCATCGGGTGAAAAATAACCTGCAAGTTATCTCCTCAATGCTCTGGCTACAAGCAAGGGCTGCCCAACACGCCATTGTGTTCAATGCTTTGGCAGATACCCGCAATCGGCTACAGGCGATGGCGTTAATTCATGAAACGTTTTACCAATCGACTAATTTAGGGCAACTTAGCTTTGATGACTACATTCAATCCCTGGTTAGTAATATCCTGGCTGCCCACAGTACTCGTTCTAGCCCCATCCGCTTGGTTTATCATTTGCGTCCGACTGTACTTAATCTTGAAACGGCGATTCCCTGTGGTTTGCTGTTGAACGAGTTGGTGACCAATGCCGTAAAACATGCTTTTCCAAACCATCGAGCAGGCGAAATTTGCATCGTGCTAGAAGAGCGCACCGCATCTAACCTGGCCTCTCCATCGGCAGGCGCAGGACACTCAGCGCTATCTCAACCTCTAACACAACAGCCTACAAGCTATGTCTTGACGGTTCAAGATAACGGGGTTGGCATTCCCGACGACCTGGATCTTGAGAACCTGAAGTCTTTAGGACTCAAGATTACCTACGATTTAGCGCTACAGCTTCGAGGCAACTTGACACTCGATCGCTCCAGTGGCACTCGGTTTCAATTGACCTTTTCGGTATTGGAGTATCGCAAGCGGTTTTAGCTTGAAGTTTTATGTTGAAAATAGTTAAAGAACCTTAGCATTGTTATGTTTTCTTAGCGTTGACGATAAGTTATAAGCAGTCTTTTCTGTGGCGAACAAATGCTGCCACTCGTCGTGTAGGAGCCGCTCATGGCTGAGTCTTTAGAAGGATGCTGTAGACGTGTTAAGCGCAACCTAAACGGCTGTCTTTTCTGGCTTAGTGCAGGCGCTAATCTCCCAATTCTGGTGACCTTTGAACCAGAATTGGCTTGAACGTTCTCCATGTTGAGGAGTTTAGGAGGTCAATGCAGACCATTTGCTACGTTTCATCACCCTCTGAGAAGCTGTCTGCGAAAGATGCAATAGTCTGCATTAGCCTGTCAACCTTCCGATTTTGGGAGACTTTAAGACAGAATGATTCGGAAGGCTACCAAACATGGGGGATTAGGAAGCGGTTCGAGTTGGGCTTAGCACTTCTCAGACAACTTAGATGGAATTCGTCTCACTGAGTAGCGAACCGATTCAAGATATGGCAAACACCAGGATTCTGATTGTTGAAGATGAAATCTTAATCGCTAGAGAGATTGAGGGTTGCCTACAGGAATTAGGATATAGCGTTGTCGGTATTGCGGCGGACTCTGAAACGGCGTTGCAGCGCATCATGGAAACCCATCCCGACTTGGTGCTGGTCGATATTGTGATTCAGGGAGAGCAGGATGGAGTCGCCTTAGCCAAGCAAGTGCGCGATCGCTACCAACTTCCGGTGGTTTACCTCACCGCCTATGTTGATGAGCAAACTCTGGCACGGGCAAAACTAACCCGACCCTTTGGCTACATTCTCAAACCGTTCAACAAAAATGATTTGCGAGTGGGTGTTGAAATTGCCCTGGCGCGCCACCAGATAGAGATGGAAGAGAAAAGCACCTTGCTTTCTCTGGTGGAACACTACACCAGCGAGGCGACACCAGCGCCAGACAGCACAAACTCTGAATCGTTTGAGTATATTTCTATTCTGTCCCACGAACTCCGCAATCCCATTTCAGCCATTCAACTCGCAACCACTATGTTGGGAGTTTATAGCGATAAAATGGATGAAACGAAGAAGCAGCAATTGCTTCAGCGCATTCAGGCTGCTGCTGCCACAATGAATCAACTGATTGAAGATGTCCTTACTTTGGGACAAACGGGACACCACGCTACACCGTTTTGCCCCGAAGAAACAGACATCGTTGAGTTTTGCCACATTTTGTTGGAAACCGTTCAGTGGAGTGCAGCCGATCGCCCCAAAATTGATTTTGTTTATCAACCCAATGCTATTTCTGCCTGGGTTGATAAAAAGCTTTTGTGGCATGCGTTAAGCAATTTAGTGGGAAATGCCATCAAGTATTCGCCCGATGATTGTAATGTTGTTTTGCGAGTATCCGGCACGGTGGAAGCGGTGTGTGTTGAGGTGCAAGATTATGGAATTGGTATTCCACCAGGCGATCTAGAGCATTTGTTTCAGCCATTTTATCGCGGCTGCAACGTTGGCAAAGTGCCTGGAACCGGGCTGGGATTAGCGATCGCCAAACGAGCTATAGAACTGCACAGTGGCCAGATCACCGTCGATAGCCAGGTGGGATATGGTACAACCTTCCTCATCACATTACCGCTTGGCGATCGCCAGGCGAGAGGTGCCGATGTGGGATAAATGTAACCGTAAGCGGATGCGTTAAAGGGACGGATTGTCGCTCGAACCGCCTCTTCTGGAAGACTTTGAAACAGAATCGGCTTGGAAGTCCCCAAGGTTGAGGAATTCAGGGGACGAGTACAGCACATTGGCTGTTGAAATTGGCTCTATACGGTCAGGGGTAAGCAAATGGAAAAGCAGGTTCTCCCTGGCTTAGATTCAAACAAAATGCTGCCCTGGTGCCGATTTTCTACAATTCGCCGCACCAGATCCAGACCCAACCCGGAGCCTTGGCCTACTAGCTTGGTGGTAAAGAACGGCTCGAATATACGTGACTGAATCTCAGGGGAAATGCCGCTGCCAGAATCTACGATATCTACCCGAACTGACCCTTTTCTGTGATGGGTTGTAATCTCAAGGGTTCCTTTACCATCCATCGCAGCGATCGCATTATCAATTAAATTAGTCCACACTTGATTGAGTTCGCTACCGTAAGCCAGCACTTTAGGAATCTGTTTGTCATAATTCCGTTGAACCTGAACGCCATACTTGAGTTTATGGGCAAACAGGCGCAATGTGTCCTCTAATCCCTGGTGTACATCGACTTCCTGTTGGACGCCCTGATCCAGATAGGAGTAGGATTTCATTGCTTGCACTAATTCCGAAATTCGTTCAGCACCGCGCAGCCCATGTTTAATCATGATCATCACTTCAAACGAGAGAGCTAACCAGTGCAGGCCGATCTCTCGCAACTCGGTGGGGTCATCTCGCCACCGTTCCATTAGTGAAGACAGCGTTTCGGCTTCAACACTGCCTTCTGCCAGTGGTTCGGCTAGTTTCCATGCCTGGTTTACACCATACTCTTCTAGCCAGTCCAACAGTTTGTCCTCGCGATCGCTCAACGTGACCGGATCGGCGCGATCGTTGAGGATGACATCGTACCCCTGATCCCGCAAGTTTAACCATTGCTGAGTATGGGCATCTTCAACCTGCCGTTGCCCATAGACCAGGTTCATCCGCTGAAGTTCAAGAATAGCGGCTGGCATTTCTCGCAGGGCGCGAACGAGAGCGGCGGCTGGATTGTTGAGTTCATGAGCCAGTCCAGCCGTCAGAGTTCCCAGTGCGGCCATTTTCTCACGTCCGCGAATGAAGGACTCTAACCCACGCGATCGTTTCTCGACCAGGCGGAACACAATGCGCTCGAACTCTCGACATTCGTGCAGCAGTTTGCGAAAATCGTCTCCTTCAATGTTGTACAGGTTGCAGTCGGTCAGCGCCCACAGGGTGACTGGCACGGCTGTATCTGTTAGCACTTGTGTTTCCCCAAAAAAGGCCGGAGCATCATGTCGTCCTAGCGGGATATCAACCCCCTCACTGTGGCGGGTGATCTTGATCTGACCCTTGACAACGATGAACACACCACGAGGTGGATCTCCTTCCTTTACCAGTATTTCTCCAGCGTGCAGTTCAATGACCTGGGCGCGATCGCACATCCACTTCAACCGTTCCTGGGGCAGTTGGTTAAAGGGTTCAAGATCGGTCAGTTCCTCAATGCATAACATGGGCAAACCTCTCTTACGGTTGACAAGAGCTATACTCTGCTGAGGTAACGGTGAATAAATTGCACTGAGATTGATCCCTCTCCTACACCAGAGGCGACTCGTTTGACTGAACCATGACGGGCATCTCCAGCAACAAAAATGCCGGGAACGCTGCTTTCTAGCAGGAAGGGATCGCGCTCCAAATTCCACCGTTTGGGCGGGTGGCCATCGTGCATTAAATCAGGCCCGGTTAAGATAAAGCCCCGTTCATCTCGCTCGACAACACCGTCTAGCCAGTCGGTTTTGGGCATTGCACCAATGAAGATAAATAGAGACGTTGTATTCACTGTCTCCACGACACCTGTATTCATATCGCGAATAACGATCGCTTCCAGATTGCTTTCCCCTTTCACTTCCTCTACCACACAGCCTGTGCAAACGGTGATGTTGTCTGTCGAGGCGATCTGATCGATCAGGTATTGGGACATGCTCTTGCTCAGGGGCGATCGCACCAGCATGATCACTTCACGAGCGTACTTGGAAAAGTGCATAGCGGCCTGCCCAGCAGAGTTGGCTCCGCCCACCACATAAACCACCTCACCCTGGCAAGCAATGGCTTCGGTCATGGCTGCACCGTAATAAACGCCAGCCCCACAGAGTTTGTCCATTCCAGGAATATCTAACCTGCGGTACGAAACCCCCGTTGCAATGAGCAGCGCATGGCAACTAATCTCACTGCCGTCTGCCAGTTGCAGAATGCGGTAGGGATCTGTAATTCGAATCCCTGTCACTTCTTGAGGCGTTAGAATCTCGACGCCAAAGCGTCGCGCTTGCGTAACGGCTCGGCGGGCTAAATCCATACCGCTTAACCCAACCGGAAACCCCAGGTAATTCTCGATGCGAGAACTGGAGCCTGCCTGCCCGCCCGGTGCTTCTCGCTCAATCATGACGGTACTGAGTCCTTCGGATGCGCCATAAACGGCGGCGGCCAGCCCCGCCGGCCCACCACCCACGATCGCCAGGTCATAGAAGGGACGTTCTGCCTGGGTTTTTAGGCCAATTTTGTCGGCGATCGCCCGATTGGAGGGTTGCACCAGGCGGGAGCCATCGGGAAACAACACCAGCGGCAACTGTTGCCGACCATCTGATTCGGCATATTCGACCAGTTGAGCGGCTTCGCTCTCTAGTTCAATATCCAGCCACTGATACGGCATCTGGTTTCGCGCCAGAAAGTTTTTCACCTGATGAGACAGGGGCGACCAGCGGTTGCCGATGACGCGAATGCCTTCAAACGGAGGCCGGAAGGAGGCCAGCCAATCATCCAGCAAATCGTCCAGAACGGGATACAGCCGCTCCTCTGGTGGGTCCCAGGGTTTTAGCAGGTAATAGTCGATCCGGGTGCGATTAATGGCGCGAATGGCGGCATCGGTATCTGCATAGGCCGTCAGCAAGGCTCGTTTGGCGTTGGGAAAGACATCGATCGCCTGTTCCAGAAATTCCACACCCCCCATTTGGGGCATCCGCTGGTCAACGAGAAACAGCGCCACCAGTTCATTTCGCAACTTTATTTGTTGCAATGCGGTTAGCGCCGAAGAACCAGAATCGGCACGAACAATACGAAAGCGATCGCCATATTGATGCCGTAGATCACGATATACGGCTTGTAGAACATCTGGATCATCATCAACGGTTAGAACAACAGGTTTCGCCATACCTTTTAGTCCTTAATGCAACGATCGCACGGTTTAATCGGATGGGTTAGAAGTGCAGCCAGCACGCAAATTACGGTTCAGCCAGTTTGCGATTGGTTGTGCAACTTTTTATAGACACGCTTCTACAGGTATTCGCCGTTCAGACAAACGTTCATCTAAGACGATAGACCGCCTAACGGCTGAGAATGTAACGTATTCTACCGTTTGAAACAGAGCTGAGAACGAATGCTGATTTTCTTAGTGTTTCAGCTTTCTGTGTTCGCTCGTCTTAGAGCTTCAATCATACCGTACTCATTCTCAAACTCAGTTCCCTTTTTAGCCAGCCGAACGAAACGGTCGATCGCAGCAGCATCTGGTCGGCAGATGATCGACCGTTGGGCGCAACTTGAACAACCCTCCACATTCCATCACGGAACGTGGAGGGTGAGTACATGACCTTTTAACGATTGGTTGCGTTCATTTAACGCTGTTATCTAGTGCCTACCAGTTGTTTCGGTTCCTGTTTCTTTCTGATCGATCGCCCCGTGAGCAATTGAACGACGTCCATACCGTTGCCAATTACACCAGGCACACTGGGATAACCCGCACTCGCTCCCACAAAGAAGAGGTTGGGCAATTCGGTTGTATAGCCTAACCGATTTAACCCTACCTGTTGTGGAATTAATTTGGCTCCGTAGATATTACCCTGGGGTTGCCCCAGGTAATACTCACTGGTCGTCGGCGTACCGTAAAGCTTCATTCGCGTATAGGCATCCACGTCTGGAATCAAATCGCGCACACTGGTCATAATTTGTTGGTATACATCCCGCTTTTTAGCTTTATAGGCTTTGCGATCGGTTTCGTGGAGTTGTTTGAATGGTTCATAGGGGCAAATAGTGGCAATTTCTAGAACATGGTGCCCGGGAGGTGCCATACCTGGCTCATCGGATTTCATAGTGGGACAGGATAGAAAAATCCAGGGATGGCTGAGATCTCCCTGCAATTGTTTCTGATATTCCCGGTTGAGATTGCCCATTGGATAGTACCAGATATTCCAGTTGCCAATGCCATAGCGTTTTGGCTCAAAGCGACTGTCTAATCCCAGGTAGATGTTAAACGCACTGGCTGAGTATTCATAGCTGGTGAGACGATGATATTCACGCGGACTGAGAGCATTAGGGGACTGCATCAGATTAACGGTGAGTTTGGGGTCGAGGTCGCTGATATACGCCTTTTTCGCATGATAAACATCTCCCTCGGCAGTGGTAACATGCTGCACCTGGCGATCGCACACTTCAATGTGCTGAACCGGCGTTGAAAGCTGCACCATTCCACCTCTGTCCGTAATTGCCTCTACAATTGTGTCAACAAGATGTTTAAAGTGATGTTTAGGATAATAGGCACCTTCTGAATAATCCC
The DNA here is from genome assembly GCF_015207605.1 of Oculatella sp. LEGE 06141. Classification (GTDB taxonomy): domain Bacteria; phylum Cyanobacteriota; class Cyanobacteriia; order Elainellales; family Elainellaceae; genus Oculatella. The sequence continues at coordinate 39,836 of NZ_JADEWO010000015.1, read as the reverse complement.
AAACCAGGGATGTATGAGTCAGGAGCGCAATTTCATTGGGCGGCAGGGCATAATCGCCACTTTGTCCCGCCAACAGGTTCTGAAGTTTGGGTGAGAGGCCAACCCGATTGTACAAGTCTTGCAGTGTCCAATTCCGTTTAGAGAAGAGGTTCCAGTATTTGGGTAGCTTCAACCAATCTGACCACTTCTGGTCATACCATTGCACCTCTCGCACCAGATGATGGATATCTTGATGGAGTTGTTGAATCTCGTTGCAGTAGCGATGGATGGCGGCCTGTTCGTCTGGAAACGTGGCTAATAACCGATCGCACAGGGTGTTCCATCCCAGGGGAATGTTGAAGTCAACCTCAGGCGTAATGACCCGATCAATACAATCTGGATCAAGTGAGTTGAAGGGAACCGTGCGCTCAAGATAATTAAGCAATTGATCAATGGTTTTACCTGAACCACATTGGGAAATGTAATGCACATCGGCACAAAACCGATACTCGCCGTAATCAAAGGTGTGGCAGCAGCCACCGGGCAAATAGTGTTTTTCTAAAACGACCACTTCATGACCCTGGCGAGCCAGACAGGCAGCGGCAGAAAGCCCACCCAGCCCTGCACCCAAAATGACATAATCAAAGCTCTTCATCTCCACCTCCTGCGATCGCTTTTCTTCAGAGTAAGGAAACCCGTTGAGGAAAATGTGAGGACAGATTGATTAACGCTTGTATCCGATGCCGCAATGATTCCTGCCGTGCTTCTACATCGTTTGCACTCTTCACACCCTTCACAGCAGGCCATCAATTGTGTTCACCCGTGTTGCCTGAGCGGTTTTTGATGAAACGGGTTTGACCTAAAATGACGTTACGCTGTGGGAAGGGTGCTGGTAACTAACTTGAGTTCTATTATTTGTAACTTGATAATGTAAATCTCAATACAAACCAGTGCTTGTGCTTCTATTGTCATCCTACTCATCGATTCGGTTTCGATCTCTACACATTTCCTAACGCCATCGTCCGAATCAAGGTCACTAGCGCCTTCATAACCCAGATGTACTGGCCGCGATCGCATTTCCCTGCCGCTAGCGTCGGTTCACTTGCCAGTCCAGTTCCATCAGATGATCGGCAATGCGTTTTGCGGCTCCGGGTGCGCCCATGCGACGATAGCCATTATCGGCAATGAGTTGCAGGCGATCGGGGTCTTGCAGCAGCGCATCAATGACGTTAACCACCTGCTCGGGTTGTTTAATTAAAATGGCCGAGGGACCCAACAACCGAGTTTGGGCTTCAGCAAAGGCGGGCGTGAACTGCGGCCCTTCTCCTACCAATGTAATGGCCGGTTTTCCCAGACCCACAAACTGTTCTGTAGCGGTGCCAGCCATTGCGATCGCAAAATCAGCCTGGTGTAAGCAATCGTTATAGGCCGACTGGCTCAAAATGAGCGTGGCGGCACGTTGCGTAAATTTGAGATCGGGAGTAGACGGCTGCTGCTGCCATCCCTGTGAAATCAGGGCCTGGCTCAAGGGCGCAACGTCAAGATGGGGCGCGATCGCACCTAAGAACAAAAGCCGTTTGGAACGTCCCTGAACCATGATGGCAGCGACCGCTTGCAATATTAGTTGCCAGTTTTGATAGACTTCTGGCGCTCTGGAACCGGGAAGTAATACAAAGGTGAGCGATCGTTCTACGTCATTCCCCACTTCTCCATCCAGCCTGAACTGAATTCCAGACGGTTCTAGCCCGTCCATCATCGGGTTTCCCAGATCAAAAGCGGGAATATTCCATTCCTTCAGAATTGTTGTTGTTAACGTATCTCTGGGGAATACGGCCTTGCAACGGGGATGGCTCATCAGCCACCGCTCCCAGGGTAAATACACCGAGCCTGACCAGGTTTCTAACCGTTCAAACCACGAATGGCGTGGCAACAAACCCGCCTCATCCTGCAAATAGTAGTCTGACTTAGCCGTACCGACAAAGGCGTAGGGGGCACCGCTGAGCCAGGCAAACAGCAGCGGTACAATGTCGCCTACTGCCAGAACCATACCGCCCGATCGCGCCCATTTCCTCACGGCTTTGATCTGAGCCAGCGTGAGTTGTAACAGCCCGCCCCGGATATCGCGTGCCAATTGCCGATTGTCCATGTAGATGAAGCCACCGGAAGGCATTTGTCTGACTGGCTCTAACAGGGGAATGCTGTGGCGGATGTAAGCATACCCTTCTCCGACCAATGGCAAGGCGGCTAGTTTCGGATGGGCTGGATGCGGCTGAAGCTGCTGAAGAATGCGGAGCGCGATCGCGTCTTCGCCATGACCATTGCTAAGGCTAAGAAGTTTCATGCTTTCGAACGGAATGGAACAGGGCAGAGGTGAGTCTAGGATAAGATAAATGGGCGATCGTCGTAACCGCGATGAACCAGATCCGTCTCAATACGGAATCAATCGCGCCTCTGTCAGGGGCATTCTAACCGGATGTGCATCAAAGTTTAGTTAATGTCGGCTAGTATCTCCCTCACCCCTCCTAACTTCGCCTCCCTTGAGCAAGCGCTCAAGCATTACTTTGGCTACGAACAGTTCCGCCCTGGTCAGCGGCAAATTATTGAAGCGGCGCTGCAAAAGCAGGATCTGCTGGTAATTATGCCCACTGGGGGCGGTAAGTCGCTTTGTTTTCAGTTGCCAGCCTTGCTCCAGCCCGGATTAACGGTGGTTGTGTCACCGTTGATTGCGCTGATGCAAGATCAGGTGCAGGCGCTGCAAGATAATGGTATTGGTGCCACCTTTCTCAACAGTAGCCTCAGTGCTGCCGAGACGCGGCAACGAGAAGCCAGTGTGTTTAGGGGTGAGGTGAAGCTGCTGTATGTGGCTCCAGAGCGGCTGTTGGGCGATCGCTTCTTGCCATTGCTCGATCAGATCAACGCCCGGGTTGGGGTCACTGCATTTGCGATCGACGAAGCCCATTGCGTTTCAGAATGGGGACACGATTTTCGTCCCGAATATCGGCAACTTCGCACCCTGCGAGACCGCTATCCAGAGGTGCCCGTCCTGGCGCTGACGGCCACCGCCACCGATCGCGTTCGGCAAGACATTGTTGCCCAGTTAGAGTTGAACCAGCCCGTTGTGCATGTGGCGAGCTTCAACCGCCAAAATCTGTACTACGAAGTACGGCTGAAGCCACGCGGGGCTTACAGCGAACTGCTGCAATTTGTCCAGCAAACGCCAGGGTCGGGCATTATCTACTGCCTCAGCCGCAGACGCGTGGATGAGCTAACTGCTCAATTGCAGCGCGATGGCATCGCTGCTTTGCCTTACCATGCCGGATTAGACGATCAAACGCGGCGCGAAAACCAGATTCGCTTTATTCGGGATGACGTGCGGGTGATGGTCGCAACGGTTGCCTTTGGCATGGGGATTAACAAGCCCGATGTGCGGTTTGTGGTACATTACGATGCGCCACGAAATCTCGAAGGCTACTACCAGGAATCGGGTCGAGCCGGACGAGACGGCGAGGCGGCACGGTGCATTCTGTTTTTTGGCTATGGCGACATTAAAACCGCTGAATATTTGATCGATCAAAAACCCGATCCCAACGAGCAGCGAATTGCACGACAGCAATTGCGGCAGGTAATTGATTATGCAGAAGGAACAGACTGCCGCCGTCGAATTCAGTTGGGCTACTTTGGCGAACGGTTTGAGGGCGGGTGCAACAACTGCGATAACTGTTTGCATCCACAGCCAATTGAAGATTGGACCATTGAGGCGCAAAAATTTCTCTCTTGTGTGGCGCGATGTCGCGAAAAATTTGGCATGAATCACATCATTGATGTGCTGCGCGGCTCGAAAAATCAAAAGGTGATGCAGTATCGCCACAACGAGCTATCGACCTACGGCATTGGCAAAGACCGCACGGCAGATATGTGGCGCACATTGGGGCGATCGCTGCTGCATCAAGGGTTGGTGGCAGAAACGACAGATGGCTTTCCGGTGCTGCGGCTGAATGCGCTGAGTTGGGAGGTGTTACGAAAGCAGCGATCGGTTGCCATTGCGGTGCCACGGGCGGTAGATGAGATGGAAACGACTTCGTCTACCCGTGCCGAGATAGAAGTGCTGTTTGGGCGATTGCGCCACCTGCGGAAACAGCTAGCCGATGAGCAGTCGGTGCCGCCCTATGTGGTCTTTGCCGATTCCAGCCTCAAGCTAATGGCACAACTGCAACCCCAAACGCTAGAACAGTTTTCCAAAATCTCTGGCGTAGGAAGCCACAAGCTCAAGCAATATGGCGATCGATTCATTGCAGAAATTCGCGCCTATCGCCAGGAGCAAGGACTGACTCTTTTACCTTTAGTGGCTCCTTCTACGCGCCCTGTCCCTGCACCACCCCCCTCTACAGCGTCAGCGGCATCCCCCACGCACCTGCTTACCCTTGAATTGCATCAGCAGGGCTGTTCCCCGGCAGACATTGCCGAGAAGCGCAACCTGCGGCTGAGCACCATTTACGATCATCTGGGGATCTTAATTGAATCAGGACACCCAATCAATGTGACTGAGCTGGTGCCAGTGGAACGCCAACAGCAGATTTGCCATGCTATTCAAACCGTAGGAGATGACTCATTGCGATCGATTCGAGACAAGCTGGGTGAAACCTTTGATTACAATGAAATTCGTCTGGTGCGGGCGGCATGGCGGCGATCGCTCGATCCTGCACCCAATTCAGGCCTGGAATGATGGATCATTACTCGTTCATTGCTTGTTTGTAATGATGATTGATCAACCACCATTGCTTCAATGCTGCATGTTCCTATAAATTGCACTGCTCGATTCGCCGCATCATCAGCGCTATCATCCAGCGATCGCGGCTCACTCCGCCTCTGCCGCCCCAAAAATTTCCCATTTGGCTGGATTCTTGCCATGAAAGCTGCCAGAACCATCTAGCTGGCAAGTGACCTGACGGTGCCGATCGGGCAAAACCTAAAAAGGGATAATACTTAAAGAATTCCAGCCCTCGCGCCCACCATCCTACTGCTTTGCCAAAGGCGAGCGCGGTGCGATGGGGTAACTCATCATAAATTTGTTTTTGAACGCTGAACCCAAATCGTCCCTCGCTGTATTGCAGCCAGAGAGCATTCATGATCCGCAGATCAACACAGGGAAAGTCTTCAATGGCGTTCTGGTCTAGCCATCCCTGCTCAATGCGGCCTGTTCTAGCCAGCATGAGAGACATCGTTTCCAGATCGGCTTCTTTCCATAACCCTGCTTCTAACAGGCTTTCTAGCCGAGTGTAGTGTTCTCTGGGGTCATCATCGTCATCGTCTTCAAAGGCAGGCTTGGGCGGTAAGGTAATGGGTTCGTTGTCGAGCGATCGCTCTGTATGAGTGGAACCATTGGTGATAAAAGCAGCCATGATGCTGGCAGCGGTTTCTTTGGTGCCGTTTCCATGATCGGTGGTATCAGCCAGATCATCCCACAACTGGCCTGAGGTTTCGGTTTCGTCTCCCCACTGCGGCTGGTCGTCGTTTGTTGTCGTATCATCCCAACCAAGGTTAGATTCGGGATGCACCATTTCGTCTAGCTCGTCCCAGTTTTGCTCGGAATCATCCCAGGTTTCATTGACTTCATCACTGGGGAGAGAGTCTTGCGTTGGCAGATCGTCTGAAGCGGGTGGCGAAGTTACCTCCGCATGGCCTGGGGGCGGTGTATAGTCAACGAGTTCGTGGAGTTCAACCTTTTCAGTATTAAGGTGATTTGCCCAATCGGCAGAGGGGCGATCGCTCTCTTTCTCTGGTGATGCTTGTTCACCTGGATCCGTCTCATGCTGCAAGCCGCCCTGTGCTTCGGTCTGGGGTGTCGGCTCGGCTACGGCTGGTGGTTCAGATTGAATCACCGTGGTGGATGGATCGGCAACGGCTGGGTCGGCTGTTGTCGCTGGCTGGCGCTCTTGTTCAACTTCTTTGCGAACCAGAATAGGGCGTTCAATTTGTTGAATATCGGCATCTTTGATGGCTAGAGTCTGTTGCAGATCCTGAAACTCTGCGCGCATTGAGTTTGACAAGGGAAACTGCTGATCGATCGCCTGCATAAACTGCTGTTTGTACTGGTGCAGTTTGTCTTGATAGGCTGCATAGCGGGTTTCGGCATCAACCATGAGCTGATGTTCAAGCGGTAACACATCGGCATTGTTGAGATCGAGGGCTTGCTGTAGCTCTTTGAATCCGTTATAGGTGAACTCACTCATGGGAAACGATTGCCTGATCGCCCAGGCAAATTCCTGTTCATACCGCCTTAGCCGTGCTTGATAGTCCATGAACTAATCCCTATCTCTACCCGATCCAACTCGATTAGTATTCCACAATCACATGAATGCAGATCAGGCTAATTTCATATTGGCGATTCGTATGGTTAGGTTCCTGCTGCACCTGACTTGCACTACTGATGTCCATTCAGTAAACTCGTGACGGCTGCAACTAATTCAGTGGGTTCAATCGGTTTGGTGAGGTGAGCCTGAAAACCAGCAGCAAGGGCGCGAGCCTGGTCTTCTGTACGGGCATAGGCGGTTAATGCCGCCGATGGAATTTCTTTCCCTTGCTCGATGGCGATCGCCCTGACTCGTTCAATTAAGCTATAGCCATCTTCATCAGGCATACCAATATCGCTGATTAATACATCGGGCAATGACCGCTGCATATGGGCGATCGCTTCTGTGACGGACGAGGCCGTAGCAACGGTGGCACCCTGCTGTTCTAAAATGACCCGTGCTACCTCTCTGGCATCGGCTTCATCATCAACCACCAGAATGCAAACATCCTGTAGTGTCGCCTGAGGGGGAGGGGCTGGCTCCTTGGAGTCGCTGGGGTTAGCCCACTCTGCTACAATCGGTTTCTCTGAACGGGATGGGGAAACCAGCGGCAACCGTACCGTGAATGTAGAACCCTGCTCCAGCCCTTTGGAGTCGGCATGAATTGTACCGCCGTGGAGTTCAATTAAATGACGCACGATCGCCAACCCTAAACCCAGACCGCCATACGTGCGGGTGGTGGAACTATCCGCCTGGCGAAACCGTTCAAAAATGTAGGGCAAGATTTCGGGTTTGATGCCGCAGCCGTTATCAATGACTTCAATTTGGACATGATCCGACAATATAGAACTGGGGGGCGCAACTTGGGAAAGCCCGCTGGTGCTGGTTGGCTGATATTGACGATCGGGCGTTAGCCGCGTCAGGCGAATTTCGACTTGCCCTCCAATCGGCGTAAACTTGATCGCATTCGATAGGATGTTCCAGAAGACTTGCTGCAAGCGATCGCTATCTCCGGCGATGGGTTCAATGCTGCGATCGAGCTGGAGCCGCAGATTGATATTTTTCGCTTCTGCCGCCGGACGAACGGTATCGGCGGCCGCTTCCAGGACGGTAACTAACTCAACAGCGCGGATGTTAAGCCGCAGTTTGCCTGTAATGATGCGAGAAACATCCAGCAGGTCTTCAATTAATTGAGATTGAGATCGGGCATTGCGTTCGATGATTTCGATCGCCTGGGATTGCTGCTCCACCGAGAGCTTTCGTAGTTTTAGCATTTGCGCCCAACCTAACATGGCATTGAGCGGCGATCGCAGCTCGTGAGACAGGGTCGCCAGAAACTCATCCTTCATGCGGTTAATCACTTCGGCCTGCTGACGCGCCTGCTTCTCACGTTCTAGCAGTTGGTTGCGCTCCTCCTCTGCTCGTTTGCGATCGGTGATGTCAATGCAAGAGCCGATGTAGCCCAAAAACACCCCATCAGGGGTGTATCGTGGCACGCCAGGGTCTAAAATCCAGCGGTACTCACCATCGTAACGGCGCAAACGATACTCTATGATAAATTCTTCGCGAGCATCAAATGCCCGTGAGTAAGACTCCAGGCAGGACTGGACATCATCTGGATGAACTCCCGTCGCCCAACCGTCGCCTACCTCCATATCTGCGGTTCGTCCGGTGAAATCTAACCAGCCTTTGTTGAAGTAGTAGCACTTTTGGTCTATGCCCGCCATCCAAATCATCACGGGAGCCGAATCCGCTAAAATGCGAAACCGGGCTTCACTCTCTCGCAGTTCGGCTTCTGCCCGTTTGCGCTCGGTGATATCTAAAAACGCTGCAACGGCTCCCCTGGGTTTTCCCTGTTCGTCAAACAGCGGCGCAGCATGACCAAACAGGTTAAAGCGATCGCCATCTTCACGCACCACTTCTACTTCTAAGTCTCGTAACTCTACCCCGTGCGTTGTCACATGTTGTAAGGGGAGTTGCTCTCCGGCCAACTCTTCGCCGTTCTGGTAAAACTTGTAGGGAGGTGGGAAGCCCATCTCAGGAGAGGTTGGAGAGGCGTTGGCGGTGGCTGAAATCCCCAGGATGTGAGCAAAGTTAGGGTTAACGCGAACGTGATGGCATTCAGGATCTTCTGCAATTGAAATTCCGATGGGAATCACGCTAAACAGCGTTTGCAATTCGCCAGCCCGTCGCCGCAACCCTCGATTGAGAGCGTCGATCGTATCTTCTGCCTGTTTGCGTTCGGTGATATCTCGAAAATAAATGGCAATCCCGGCATCGGAAGGGTAAGCTCGTACCGTGAACCAGGCATTTGCCAGCAGCAGATAATCTTCTAGCTCCCCGGCTCGTTGCTCAATCATCACGGTGCGGCACAGTAGAGCAAACTGCGTAGTGTCTAATTCGGGGAAGCGTTGCCACACGTTTTGACCGAGCAATTCTTCTGGGACGCACCCCAAGATTCTGGCGGCTTCGTGGTTAATGTAAGTGAACCGCCAGGTTACATCAAAGGCAATGAAGCCATCGGTAATACTTTCCAGAATCTTTGAAATCTGCTCTTTATTCGCTTCGGCTTCGGCTCGTGCTGCCTGTTCGTGTGCCAGGAGCCGCACTTTTTCTTCCTCGGCCTGTTTGCGATCGCTGATGTTCATCACCAGGCTAATGACAGTCTCTTCGCCTTTGCCGTACAACAACGATGCCACCAACACCGGAATGCGTGAGCCGTCTTTACAAATGTATTCTTTTTCAAACGGCTGACATTTTCCAACGGTTTGCAACTCATTGATGGCCTGTTCGCTCATGGTTTGATATTCCGGTGGGGTCATGTTGCGCCAGTGAACCCGCCCGGCTGATAACTCCTCACGGGAGTAGCCCACCATATTGAGAAAAGCATCATTGGCTTCGGTAACTTTCCCCTCGACCGTCGCTATCAAGATACCAATGATGTTGGATTCTGTGAGGCGATGAAAGCGTTGTTCGCTTTCATGTAGCGACTGCAAACTGGCTCTTACTTGCCGCTCGGATGTCCACAGTTGAGAACAAAGGACGCTAATCAGCAGCGATACGACCACAAAGCCAAGCAGTTCAGTAACTAGATTAAAGTTGAGGACAGTTGGGTAGACCAGCGGCAGCAAAAACAGATTAGCCAAACCTGAAAGAAAGATCGCCAATACACCCGCCTGAATGCCGCCATACCATGCACTAACCGCAACGGCTGCATAAAACAGTTGAAACGAGTTTGAGTTGAATAGTTGAGGCAGCAAAACAGTGAGCAACAGTGCCACAGCAACGGTTAACACTGCCACTCCATAAAACAGCAAACGAAAATACTGTGCGCGACTCATAGGCTAAGGTTGAGCAGACTCTAGAGGGCAGCGATCGCCAACTGCAATGTAGCAACCATCTCTCAGCAATGCCCCTTTGCCAAGGGATGTGACATTGACCAAACCGATGTTGAGATACGTTGAGATAACAGGGGCAGGGCATTTTGTGTTTAGCACTAAATTCCTACCCACTTAAGGGAACTGAGAAATACAGCCTCTTGCAACTGTCTTGCGAGAGATTTACTGCTTTACAAACGTCCACGTTAGTTCTTTGATCGGAGCGGCTTGCAGTGCTTTTGACAATGCTTTGTTGTCCTTAAAGGTCACATGCGAAAGGTAGCACGCCTCAACATTCACCACAAACTTCTCAGATTCAAAACACCAGGGCTGAACGGTAATATAGCCGTTGCTTAATTGCAACACGTCATAACGTGTACCGTCTGGCAGCGTGCTAATTTCCAAGGCTCGCTCGTCGGCAGGTAGCCGCTTTTGACACAGAATTAGAGAAAGCTGATCGCACCACTCCATAAAGGCGTAGGCGGCTGCAGCTTCGTCTTTGGGGATGCCCAGGGCGGTTCGTAGTTCTGCCTGTAGCGTTAGCTGATCGTCCAAAAACTTATCCATTTTGGCCGAGTCGCCGCGTTTACTTTCGTTTAGAAATGAGAGGTGCATTGACGTTAACAGGGCAACCCACCGTCCGCGATAGCGGGCACTGTCCACCAGATCATACAACTTGTCAATCGATGACTGGGTTCCCAGCCGAAAATCTAGCGGTGCGCCCGATTCTGTAAGATGATCGCCTTCCCATTCCCGCTCCAGGTCATCGTGATGCGATATGGCGGCCAGGGTTTCGTACAGCCGAGGTGGCGCATCTGCGCGTCGCCACTGGCCTGCAATCTGCGCTGCTAGCAGGGCATGGGCGCGATGATAAATAATTTCCCAACCGCTTTCTGTTAAATGCGTAATCACAACCGATTGTTCTCCAAATATGCGTTAGATAGGCGTTGCCAAAAATTCACAGAAAACGATCTCTCCTGAACGGCATTCAAAGCCTGTTAATACGCTAGGTGACCTCCATTTCGCTCGCCCTCATTCTTTGGAGGGAGGGAATGACTTCAAATCCCGGCTGATTTGATATAGGCGATCGCCAAGGGTGTCATTTTTTGAACCACATTAAAGATTATGGCGCGATCGGTTTCATCCCATTCGCGCGGTTGCTCCATCATGCAGGGCTGTAAGATGCCCCACAACAGGTTGTCCTGACAAATATGGGCATGAACCAGGGCACGGTGGTGCAGGTATTTTTTTTCAAACTCAACGTTAACCACCTCAGGGCTGGCTGTCTCAATGTCGTTCACATAAACAGAGGGTTCGGCGCGTAGTGCAGCGGCAAACAGCGGATCGTCTTGCGATAAATGCTCTGGTTCTGGTTTCCACTCTGGATCGGTGACATCACGATAATCAGCCTTACGCCGCCAGCAGTAGACGACTTTGCCTACCTGGGTGCGCGGGTTTCGGAGATACAAAAAGCAGCGATCGCAATTTAATACCTGCCCTAAAGTGGGCATCAAATTGGTAAAAACAGCATCAGGAGTTTGGTGTGTTTCAAAGATGCTTTCAAGCTCTGCCGGAAGCGCTGGACGAGAAGACGATTGGGGAAACGTGTAATCGGTCATTAAGTGTCGTTGGTGTTAGTTAATGTTAGCTGATAGTCAGTGGCGTACTAATTATTTCATCTCACCCGAGAACAACAAATACAACCGTCAAAAGTTTGATTGTTCAAGTGCTTCAGCCGTTCTTCAGCCTTTAGATAGAACCTGAATAATGAAACAAGCAGCCGATCAAAATTGAGCGATAAAGTCATTGGTTGTCTTCCTGATGGCCTTTGGAGAATGCCTGGATTGCTGTTGTTAGACCAAAATCAGGCTTCTTGCGCTACCACAGGGTAGAACTTTGGGCTACAGGAAGTTCGCTCCTTTGAAAGATGCCAATCCCTGCCTCGAACCGTTCAATGGGTGAGGTAATGTTGATAAATCTGGAGAATAGTAAAGTGGGTTTTTTACAACGATTATTTGGTGTGCAGAAGCCACAAAACCGTGGAGCAGCTCAGGGACAATCTGCTAACCAGGGTACAGCAGCGGCTCCCCAGTCTACACCTCAAGCAGCCTCTCGCTCCGCAACGCAGCAGCAGTCTGTTCCCCCAGAACGGGTAGGACTTAACGGCGAATATGATGATAGCGGTTTGGCTAAGCGAGTAGCGTTAGCGTTCGACGAAGACTCGCAAATCGATGATGTTGACACCGTTTATGTAGCGCAAACGGGTAGCACTGTTGTGTTGAAGGGCAAAGTACCTAACCGTCAGTTGCTCGATCGCATGGTGAGTGTTGCTAAGGGCGTTAACGGAGCCAAATCGGTTGAAACAAATCAGGTTTCGGTCGGCTAATTTCTCGGAGCTTTTCTGAGCCTTAGAGGATGTTTTAAACGTATTGAATGTGCTGCATTTACCCCCTAAATCCCCCAACCTTGGGGGACTTGCGAGCCGATTCTGTTGCAAAACCCTCCAGTGCTGGGGACTTTAAGGGGGGCTGTTTAACAGCGCAGCACATATCAACTAGAGGGTGTCTGAGAATGGCTCAACATCCTAAATCAGCCCCCTAAATCCCCCAACCTTGGGGGACTTTGAAAGAAATAGAATTGATTCGGAAGTCCCCCAGAATTGGGGGATTAGGGGCGGTTCGAGTTGGAGCTTAATACTTTTAAGACATCCTCTTAGGCCAGTCCTGGATTAATCACTTGAAACAATAACTGAGGTACCCATCCCAAACGAACCCCGAACCTAAACCGGATCGTTTTATTTTGGGACAAGTGCCTTTTTCAATTACTTGTACTTCAACGCAGAGAGTATTTAGCCGTGGGACTGTTTGATCAAATTGCTGGTGCGATTAATAATCCAAACCAACAGGCGAGTCCAAGCCAGCTTGGCAATATATTGACAGCGGTGCAGCAGGTGTCGGGAGGACGCGGCATGAATGCTAGCACGACACAGTTGTTGTTGTCGGTGGTTGGCAGTCACGTTCGCAATTCACTACAACAGAAGCGATCGCGCAATGGCTATGAGGAAGCCGAGTCTATTGTCAATCAATACGGCGGTACTCGCCCCAATGCTAGAGCGGTAGAATCTCTGTTCTCACCTGCGGAACAGCAGGCTACAGTTCAAGATTCCGCACAGCGCACCGGGTTGAATGCGGAAACGATCCAAAGCCTGCTGCCAGTGTTGGTGCCCATTGTTTTAAGCTTGCTGCAAAGCGGCTCTGGTAATCAAAATGTGGCTGGTGCGAACCGTTCTGCTAATCGCAGCGGCGCTAACCCAGTGCTGAACGCTTTTTTAGACAGCAATGGGGATGGAGAAGTGGACATTGGCGATGCCGTTTCGCTCGCCAGCCGCTTTCTCAACCAGTCACGATAAGCTGCCGCTCTCGGTTATGCTGGCACAACTGTCTGTAGGGGCATTGAATTCAACGCCCCTACAGAACCAGGCCAGGTCAGCAGTTTAGCTCACCACTGCAAACTGATTAGCATTTAATGCTGGCGCTTTTTCGAGTTTGGCGATCGCCAATGCTGCACCGGGGCTGGTGCCGTCGGGGTCAAAGCTCAACACTCCGGTGCTGGTGCTGTATAAGAAGGTGGCGTTCAGGTCAACTGGTTTGGGAGAACTTCCTTTGACAAACACTCCGGTTGCCGAGGCGCTGGTACTCAAACCTGTTCCGGCCTTTAAACCGCCACCAAACCCAGAGGCCGAGATCTGAAAGCGATCGTCACTGCCAAAATCGGTAATCGTGTCAAAGCCATCGGTGCGCGAGCGATACACAAAGGTGTCAGCACCGCCAGAACCCGTCATGCGATCGCCACCTGCTCCGCCTTCTAGCAAATTAGCGCCCGTAGTGCCCACTAAAGTATCGCTCGACTGACTGGAGCCGCTGTATAGCGGAATCACAAACCCGTTAACTCGACGAATCATGTTGCTGTCGTTCATCAGGTTTTTGGTTTCGCCATTGCGGGTTTCTTGCACCAGAATTTTGTACGATCCCTTAACGTATTTGGACTCACCCACGCCCGCAATGCTGAGGTGAGAGTTGTTGTTGATAAAGGCTGGTCGGTTAGAGGGAATGCGATCGCCGCCCCCGGCAGGATAAATTAATCCACCCAAAATTTCGGTTTTGCCGCCACCGTTGGTTTCAACCACCGTTCCTTCTTTTTCGGTCTTGAGTCCTAAAATCCACAGGTCGCTACCGTTGTTGACAATGTGAGTAGAAGCGCCCTCTGGATTGAGCTGTCGCGCCCACACCTTTTGTCCGTTTAATGTCCAGCCTGTCATGGTAACGTCTTCAACAAACAGGCGACCACCGGATACGCTGTTGCGGTAGGCTCGTCCTGCGCCAACGGCAATGTTACGCATCACCAGGGTTTTGGCAGAGGCTTGCTCGACCCATTGGAAGTTGCTGCCGTCGCTATAATTTCCCCAAAACCGCTCGAGGACAACGGTTTCCTGGGTGCCATTGACAAAGCGAAAGACGGGTTTGTTGGAATTGTTCAATGGTGCGCCAATGGTCAGGGTGGTTTGATAGGACGCGCCCGTAATCATTTTGACGTTGCCACCCACTTGCAGGGTGGAATTAATATCGTAACCGCCCCCCGGAAAGTAAATGGTAGATTTGCCAGAGTTGAGCGCTTTTTGAATGGCTGCCGTGTCGTCTTTGCCGTCGTTGGCGATCGCCCCATAGTCTTTGACGTTAGCCCAATTGCTTAGCGGCTCATACTGAATCGCTGGCGTGTCGGCGATCGGCAGGTTAAGCGACGTTTGGGGAGACGGGTTTAGACTGTACACCTTGTGGAACACAGATTCTGATACCGCGCTTCCGGGCAAAAAGGTGGTGCCGCTTTTTACAGCAGAGCGATATCCTAACGTGTTGACGTTGCGAGCATACAGCGTTCCGTCTTTCATCTCGATCGCTGCATTGCCAGAGGCACCGCCCGTCAGGGTGCTGTCCAGAATGGTGATAATTCCCCTACCGTCAAGGTTTTGAATCGCCGGGACGGAGTTGTTGCTGGTTAACTTGCGAATTGAAAGAATGTTGCCGCTGTTGCTAACTCCGGCAACGCGCTGATTGCTCAACGTCAGGTTTTCGAATACGTTACTGTATTCAGGATGGTTGACCCGCACGCCATAGTCGAAGCCCTTGATAGTGATGTTTTTCAGCAGGGATGGCCCCGGCCATGCTTTGATCAGGGCTAATCCTGTATTTCCGGCATAGCCCGGATCGCTGGAGCGGATGGTTACGTCCCGCACACCACCCTGGTTGTTGTTGAAAAAGTTAATGCCGATCGCGCCTCGGTTTCCGGCTCCTACGTCAACGGTCAGGTTATAGATCGAGTTTTGAAACGCCTGTCCCGTACTGCTGCCGTTAAAGGTGGCAATCACTGATTTAGGCGCATTCGGCTCAGTAAAGCCGCTGGCATTATTTTTGAGCTTAATGACGCTGCCGTTTTGACTTTCGCCCTGAATCAAAACCCGTTTGATGCTGTCAGTTTGCAGGGTATTGCTAACGAGATAGGTACCGTTAGGAAAATAGACTGAGCGACTGGCGTTTAACGCTGCCTGGATAGCCTTTGTATCATCTGTAACGCCATCGCCTTTGGCTCCGTAACGTTTGACGTTAGCAATAACTGTCCCGTTGGGAAGATTGAACTCGCTACTCATAACTGTGGTGGATGGGGTAGGTAATGGTGTGTCGGAACCAACAAACAAAGTAAATGCTCAATTGAGCAAGGCTGACTTGAGAAGAGATTGGCTCAGACGAAGTGGGTAAACCCCCAGCAAAGTTGCACTGTACTGCCCGGTGGCGTTGCTGCCGTTCATGGAAGCGATCGCCTCACGGCTGCAAATGCACTTTGTTCACCCCGGTATTAAATCGATCGATTGTATTAGCACAACAAACAGAAACACATCCCAGTCCGATATACAGAGGCAGTTTAAAGAATCAGTAAAGAAAACTGTAATCAAATAAAAAACTGTCACTCGTACGTATTAACCGCAATGCTTTTGTTGAAAGCGATACGCGCTAGTAAGAATAATTTCAATGGCAGATTCACGTAGCTCCGATCGCTTTTGCCAACAGAGAGGTTTTCGGCCTGTGAACTAAAGAACCTGCAACCAGAACCCGCCAACTTACAGCAGTTCTCAATCGAGTCAGCCACAGTCTCGCCAGGATGGGTGTGAGGTGTAGGGTTTGTGTGGTGAATGCAAATGAGAATGGCGGTAAGACACAGGGATGGCATTTCCGTGTCCCTACCTGAACAATTAATACCTTGATAAATTCATGCAATGTTGCTGTGGATGAAATTACTCTGGTTCAAAGTCCAGAGTGGTGAGGAACTGCTGTACAGATTGTTTCCACTG
The DNA here is from genome assembly GCF_015207605.1 of Oculatella sp. LEGE 06141. Taxonomy (GTDB): domain Bacteria; phylum Cyanobacteriota; class Cyanobacteriia; order Elainellales; family Elainellaceae; genus Oculatella. Next base: position 23,790 of record NZ_JADEWO010000015.1, on the reverse strand, counting down.
CACGGCATCACTAGTAACCAGCGCACTATGACCCGCCGCCGCAAATGGGACGAACTGTTTTTCTCCCGCGATCGCCGCCACAATCGTTTCTGACTCGCTGAGAAGAACCCGCTGATCTAGCTCGCCTGCCATCAATAAAGTAGGGCAGTGAACAGCGCTGGCATACTCCAGAGGATTGTGGGCAAAGCCGTTGATCTGCTGCTGCATCCCTCCCCAAAACGTCACCAGTTCTGCCCCTGGAAAGGAAGGTAACCCCATCGATTCAAACCGATGACGAACCGTGTTAAGCAACCGATCAAACGGACTTTCGAGAATGATTGCGTCTGGTACAGCCTGCTCATGGGCGATCGCTCGCATCACAGCGACCGCTCCCATCGATATGCCGTAGAGAATGATGGGATGAGCCGACCACTGCTGCTGAGCATAGGTGATGGCGATCGCCACATCCTGCCCTTCTCGAATGCCCAGCGTTGTCCCACTGCCGCTTGACCCGCCGACTCCCCGAAAATCGACCAGCAGTGTATCATACCCCAACCCATGCAGAATGCCAGACGCTTCTAACAACGTATCCTTGCTGGATGCATAGGACGGAAACAGCAGCACCATTCCCTGCGAGTCTGGAGCTGGAATCCACCATGCTTCTATCCACTCCTGTTCTGTCACGGGGATGCGATGCGTTTCGTAAGCCATGCCAACATCGTGAGGCGATCGCCCCTGTTCTGGTCTAGGTACCGTTACCCCCGTGAGCATCACCCCAAGTTTGTTCACAAATGATAACTGTTCGGGTTTGGCGGTTCGTTGACCTTCCGCTACAAACCGCGTCATTGCCCGTGCCTGCATAAACGCCACTGCGTTTACCGCTCCCACAGCCAGCAGCAGCCCCAAACCCACCACAACGCCCAACCTGCTAACCATGGCTACCGCTTCTTGGCCTTCCAGGTACCGCCATATCGGTAAGCGGAATTGTTGTCCTTCAAAGTTGGCAAACACCGATCGCACACAAAAAACCACTGCCCCGACTCATCCATCTGCACGCGATACAGAACAGACGGAGAATCGGAGCAGCGATCGCATTGTTTTTGACGAGTAGAACGCACTAAGCGACAACAGACGCTTCCGGACGAGCAAAAATCATTCGACCCGCCGAGGTTTGCAGCGCTCCCGTTACAATCACGCAAACCTCATCGCCAATGTAACTGCCGCCGTCTTCGACCACAACCATTGTGCCGTCATTGAGATAGCCCACTCCCTGGTCTGGCTCCTTTCCTTGCTTTAGAATCTTAAGATCCATGCTGTCGCCAGGTAAGTAAGCCGGACGCATCGCTTGAGCCAGATCGTTGACGTTAAGAACCGCCACTTTCTGAAGGCTCGCCACTTTATTTAAGTTGTAGTCATTCGTTAGCAGCGTACCGTTGATGTCCAACGCCAGCCGTACCAGCTTGGCATCCACGGTCGTCACGTCTTCATAATCAGCCGGATGAATGATGATGCGATCGGGATACGCTTCTTTCATCTGGTTCAAAATGTCTAAACCACGCCGTCCTCGAACTCGTTTTTGCCCGTTGGAGGCATCAGCCACTTGCTGCAATTCCTGCAAAATGAACTGAGGTACTAGCAGTTGACCTTCTAGAAAGCCGGTACTCAACAGATCTTCAATGCGCCCATCAATAATGCAGCTAGTGTCCAAAATTTTGGTTGCCGATGGCTTTAACGTGCCTTCGGCTAGCAACATTGTTTCAACGCTGTGGGGGTTAATTAGCCGCAACAGGGCACGACCGTGCGTATCTGCCAAACTCACACCTGAGAAGGCAAACATCACGCTCCCCAATACCGCCGCCAGGGGTTTGATAAACGCAAACTCGCGAGGAATGGGCAGTAAGAAGATGGGTGCCAACATTAAATTTGCCACCAACAGCCCCAGCACCAAGCCAACCGAACGGCTCAGCAGCATATCTACAGGCATTTCGCGGACTTGCTTTTCAATGCGGTGGTAGGTGGTTTGGGCAATTAGCCCAAAGGCAACACCAATCAACGCACCAAACCCGGTCGTGACAAGGCTCAGCCCTTCCAGATTCGTGACTTGCGCGAGGGTATCGCTCGGCAACAGGTCAACGCTGTAGAGACCGATCCCTGCCCCTGCTAGAATGAATGAAATAATTATGATTGCATCAAGCATAATGCCAATCCAAATTGGATTTAGTGCAACTCCAGTCAGAGACGAATTAACGCCGAATTTGGGCCAAGCTAGTGATGGAATACTCCTACCGCTAGTTGGTAAAGCAGCAATGGAAATAAGATCCGCTGGCTAGACTGCACAGCATCATTATATCGTTCGCCAGAAAGCAAATCTCTTCGGGATGTTGGCAGAAATCCGCCCTTCCATAGTCATAACGGTGCGGTATGTTACCAATCAAAGCGAGTGTGTTGAAGTTGCCCAACGTTTTCGACTATTTCTCAACTGTATCTATCGAGAAACTCGCGCTTTTTTAGCAATAATTAACCTTCTAACCCAACCTTAAATCTACCTTGAGTTTGAGTATCGATCGCCCCATTCGTTCTCACTCCCACCCTCAACCCGTTTCTCAACCCGTTTTAGAGGGGGAGCTTCCTACGGCGGCGTATGTGCATATTCCGTTTTGCCGTCGCCGCTGCTACTACTGTGATTTTGCCGTTTCAATTGTGGGTGATAGGCCGCCGTTGACCGTTGCCGGAGACCTGCCCCAATGGCAGTCGATCGCAGACTATGTAACTATTTTGTGCCAGGAAATTGCAGCGACCCCAAACGCAGGACAACCGTTAGAAACCGTGTTCTTTGGGGGAGGGACTCCTTCGTTGCTGACGGTAGACCAACTTGGGCAGATTTTGCACAGGCTCGATCGCCAGTTTGGGATCGGGGCAGGGGCAGAACTCTCAATGGAGATAGACCCCGGTACGTTCGATTTTGCCAAGCTGCAAGGATATTGCGCTCTGGGAATCAATCGGGTCAGTCTGGGGGTGCAGTCGTTCCAACCGGAACTGCTGGTGGCCTGCGGACGCACCCATACTCCTGCCGACATTGAACTGGCGATCGACTTGATTCACAGAGCCAATGTGTCCAACTTTAGTGTGGATTTAATCTCAGGGTTGCCGCACCAAACCCTGGAACAGTGGCAGGAATCGCTACACCGGGCGATCGACCTGGCTCCTCCTCACATCTCTGTTTATGACCTGACTGTAGAACCTGAAACAGCCTTTGGTCGCTGGTATCAGCCCGGAACACTGCCGCTGCCGTCCGACGAAATGACAGCAGACATGTACCGACTGGCGCAGCAAACGCTGACCAGGGCAGGCTACGACCATTACGAGATCTCAAACTATGCTAAACCGGGTTATCAGTGCCGTCACAACCGGGTGTACTGGGAAAACCGCTCCTATTATGGGTTTGGCATGGGAGCCGCTAGCTACGTGCAGGGGCAACGCTTTACCCGTCCTCGTAAGCGCAGTGACTATTACCCCTGGGTGCAGCAATTGATTGCCGCAGACGGCCAGATCGACTGCCCCGTAACGCCCCTGGACGAGAGCCTGCTCGATTGGTTAATGGTTGGATTGCGGCTGGCGGTAGGCATTAGCCTCGACGAATTAGCCCAGCAATATGGGAACGATCGCCTTGAACGAGTGTTGTTGAGCTTGCAACCGTTCATCGATCGCAGTTGGGTACAGATTCTTGACGCTGACGGAACCACAGTATTGGCTGCTAGCCTCCAGCCAGAACCGACCTGGTCTGCACATCGACTGCGGCTCAGCGATCCAGAAGGGTTTCTTTTCTCTAACGTTGTTCTCAGCACCCTGTTTGAAAAACTAACCGATTGAAACGGTGACATCACTGGGCTAATTCTATCGGGCGAAGTTCCGCTCTAGAGACAACGGTACAGTAGAACACAACTGAACTATATTGCTTTCCAAACCAGAATTCAGTGGTCGTACAAACATTTCTTTAAACTGAAAGAGTTTGTACGACTTTTTCTCAGGGGTCTTTTTCTGAGAGGCTTTGTTAAGTGGTGATTTCGGCAAGGGAAATAACCAGTTACACACAACGCACTCCTCCCATTTCAGTCATGGCACATCCTTCTAACCAACCTTCACAAGACGACGCTAAAGACGTGCGGCTTTCAGCTTTGCAAAAGATCTGGTCTTACGCAACTGGAATGTTGGCGCTAGCGGTTATTTTTACTCCAGTTCGGCACAGTACGGTTATTTCTATAGCGATCGTATCGGGGGCAGCGGTGAGTTCAGCAGTGGTTTGGCGTGGCGATCGCGCCTCGACCTCATTATCATCACCTCAGGCGATGAAGCACCTGGAGGAACGAATTGCCAATTTGGAGATGATCGCCAGCAACGATGAGCTTGATCTGCAACGGCGAATTGAACGCCTGGAGAGTGGCGATCGTCATTAACGTCAAGACAGTTTGAACCTTACGATCGCCGGATATTCAAGCAGCACCAATCCTGCCGTCGCCATAGGGTTGCCACAATCCAGCCGCTTTGTTCCAGGGTATCGGCTACTGGTTTAACCTGGTCGAGCAAAATGCCGCTGAGGATGCCCCAGGTGCTTGGTTTGGCAATTTCGCTCATCGGTGGAATTAGATCGATGATGACCTCGGCCAGAATATTGCAGAGAATGCCGTCTACCGGAGCCGACAATAACCCGATCATTGCTTCTATGCTGCCCTCGGCGGCGGTTAATCGGTGCGGCTCGATCTGGTTCATGTCGCGGTTTTCCAGAGTGGCCTTTACCGCCAGAGGGTCTATGTCAACGGCATAGGCATGTTTGGCACCCAGCATTAAAGCACCCACCGAAAGAATGCCAGAACCACAGCCAATGTCGGCAACGACGGCATCGGTGGCGTTTTCACCCAGCCGCATTTCTAACGACTCTAAACACAACTGGGTCGTGGCATGTGCCCCCGTGCCAAACGCTACTCCCGGATCAAGTTTGATGATGAGGCGATCGGTTTCAGGAGGAGCGAGCCAGGCCGGATTAATCAAGAAGCGATCGCCAACTTCCTGGGGATGCCAGTGATCTTTCCAGCTACTTGACCAGTCTTCCTCATCGATCAAATGCCATTGCGTCGCGGGGGCCGGAAATCCATCGCAAAGGGCATCTTGCCGCAGCAACAGAGACAGTGCGGCCAGGTCAAGTTGCTGCACCTGGATCTGGGGCAAATAGGCACGCATCAGGCAAGAGTGCCCCTTGATCTCGCTGGAGGTGCCCCGACAGCCAAAGTCTTCTAGCCGCCAGAAAACCAGATCTTCCAGGACGGGATCGCAGCGAATTTGAAGTTCCCACCAGCTATTTGCCATCTACAGTGTCACAGTGTACGCATCTCGAATGCCTGGAACCTTGGTGATTTCTGCCAAAATGCCTTCTGGCAGGGGGTCATCAATGCTCAACACCATCACCGCATCACCGCGAACAATTTTGCGCCCCACCTGCATACTGGCAATATTGACGTTAAAGCTACCCAGTAGAGAGCCAATTTTACCAATGATCCCCGGCATATCTCGGTGAACGGTAAACAGCATGTAGCGGCTCGGCGGCACGTTGATGGGGAAGTTGTCGAGGCTGGTGATGCGAATTTCGTTGTCGCCCAAAATGGCACCCGTCACCGAGTGTTCACCCAGCGATCCCTTGGCAGCCAGTTCAAGTGACCCGGTGTAATCTCTCACGGCTGCATCGCGCGTTTCGATCACGTGAATGCCCCGCTCTTTTGCTTCAATGGTGGCATTCACATAATTAACCCGTTCTTGCAGAGCGTGCGACAGCAGACCTTTCAATGCCGCCACAACAATCGGCTGACTTTCGTTCGTTGCTAAATCGCCTTGCAGTTTAATGTTGAGCGATTCGATTCGCCCGCCTGTGAGCTGGCTGACCAGGTTCCCCAGGGTTTCCGCCAACTGTAGATAGGGACGCAGCTTCTCCAGCAAGTCGGGACGCAGACCGGGAATATTGACGGCAGAGCGAGCGGGTAACCCCAGCAGCACATCTCGAATTTGTTCGGCAACATCGATCGCCACATTCACCTGTGCTTCTTCGGTTGAGGCTCCCAGGTGTGGAGTCAACACCATTTCTTTACCAAGCGATCGCAACGGCGACTCACCCAGCGGCTCGGCTTCGTACACATCCAACGCCGCTCCGGCAATTTTGCCATCTTTAACCGCCTCGGCCAGCGCCGCTTCGTCAATGATGCCACCACGGGCACAGTTGACAATGCGAACGGTGGGCTTCATTTTTGCGATCGCCTCTGCGTTAATCAGGTGATAGGTTTCTGGCGTTTTAGGCAGGTGCAGCGTAATGTAATCCGACTCTTGCAGCAGCAGATCTAGCTCGACCAGGTGAACCCCCATCTGCTCTGCTCGTTCCATCGACAGAAAGGGATCATACGCCAACAGTCTCATGCCCATTGCCCGTGCCACCTGGGCAACATGCGAACCAATTTTGCCAAGCCCCACAATACCCAGCGTCTTTTTGTAGACCTCCACTCCTGTAAAGCTTTTGCGATCCCACTTGCCGCTTTTTACCGATTGATTAGCGTCGGGAATGTAGCGAGACATCGACAGCATCATGGCGATCGCATGTTCGGCCGCCGCAACGGTGTTACCCTCTGGCGAGTTAACGACAACAATGCCGCGACGGGTTGCAGCAGGTACATCTACGTTATCAACGCCCACTCCTGCACGGCCAATAATCTTAAGGTGGGTTCCTGCCTCAATGATCTCCTGAGTAACCTGTGTACCAGAACGAATCATTAACGCGTCGTACTCTGAAATAATCTTCACCAATTCGGCGGCAGGCAGGTTTGTTTTAACATCAACCTGAGCGACCTGAGAGAGGATATCAATTCCAACTTGGTCAATTGGGTCAGAAACAAGAATCTTAGGCATGATCGGCAGGAGATTAAATCGGCAGAAATGGGACAGAGATCATAGCGGCTCCAACTATTACTAACCATAATGGAGCGCAACAAATAAGGAGCAAAACGATGGAAATGTAGGGGGTAGGCGATGGCGATCGCTAAGCCATCCGTTGCGGTTGTTCTGGTTGTTCCTTCACAGTATCCCGTATTGGCATCCCATATTGGCATTCGGGCTTCCAGAACAGTTCAACAGTAAGTACACCTGCGTCACAGTGTGGCATTGTTCCACGGGTTGCCCGATATCATAAGGGCATCTCACAGACTGACGATTGAGAAGCTGGCAGCAACCCCTGGTCTACTCCCCACAATACCGTTCTTCGAGGAGAGTTGCTCCAATCAGTCTGGACATACACAACCGAACATTTCTATAATTTCCACAAGGGGTTATTTTACTGTAAAGGCGATCGTCTCTAACGCTGCATTTGAAAAAAGTTGGTTTTGTATGGATGTTTGCGTTATTGAAGCCAGCAGAGACTGTGGACGTGAGGCGATCTCGCCGCTTTTACTGGATGGTGCCCTCGCCCCAGAAGAAATGATAGGGGATGTCATGGTGATGGCGGCGAGTGCAACCGTGGGTGGAGAGATCACCTCCAGCTCGGTAATTTCAGGCTGACCCAACGTTGGAAGCAACCCGCAGACCACGGGCACCTGAGCTGATGTCCTAAGGCTGATGTCCTAAGATAGAAAGGCCAGGCTGCCATCACACTATTCATGACTTCCACAGGTTCGTTTGACTCAATCCACACGGCGATCGCCACCAGCGATACGACGATCGCCCCGTCTTTACCACTACTGGGTCTATCACTGGCCGAGCTAACGGCCTGGGTGCAGCAGCAAGGACAGCCAGCCTATCGCGGCAAGCAGTTGCATCAGTGGATTTATCAGCAGGGGGCGCGATCGCTGAGTGAGATGTCTGTCTTTCCTAAACAGTGGCGGGCGGAGCAATCTGAGGTTGTAATTGGGCGATCGAGCTTACACTACCGTTCTCAGGCTGCCGATGGCACCGTTAAGTTTCTGCTGCGGCTGCTGGATGGGCAAATCATCGAAACGGTTGGCATTCCTACCGAGAAGCGGCTCACGGTGTGTGTCTCGTCGCAGGTGGGTTGCCCAATGGCCTGTGATTTCTGTGCAACGGGTAAAGGGGGCTTTCAGCGCAACTTGCAGCGGCACGAGATTGTCGATCAAGTGTTGACGGTGCAGGAAGACTTTGGGCAACGGGTCAGCAACATTGTCTTTATGGGCATGGGTGAACCGTTGCTGAATGTGGATCATGTCCTGGGAGCGGTGCGATCGCTCAATCTGGATGTGGGCATCGGGCAGCGGGCGATCACCATCTCAACGGTGGGCATTCCGGGTCGAATTCTGCGTCTGGCACAGCACCAACTGCAAGCTACGCTTGCCATTAGTCTGCACGCCTCAAACCAGACATTGCGAGAAACCCTGATTCCCAGTGCCCACCAGTATCCGCTAGAGGCATTGCTGGATGAATGCCGAGAGTACGTAAAAATCACGGGTCGCCGCGTTACATTTGAGTACATTTTGCTAGCCGGACTGAATGATGGCATCCAACATGCTGAAGAATTAGCAGGGCATTTACGTGGCTTTCAGAGCCATGTGAATTTGATTCCCTATAACCCCATTTCGGAAGTTGATTATCAACGCCCAGACGAGCAGCGGATTCAAGCCTTTGTCACCACATTAAAAAAACGGCACATCGCGGTGAGCGTGCGCCGTCCTAGAGGCTTGGAAGCAGATGCCGCCTGTGGACAACTGCGGGCATCTCAAATTAAAGCGGCGATCGCCTGACGGCTACACCACGGCTTGAATTCCTACCCACTTGGGAGCGGAAATGCCAGGAGCATAAGCTTCAACTACATTTCCGGTGCGTGAACACGTGACCATGAGATAGTCACAGCTTGGGCATTGGGTTTGAATCGTCTGCTGATTAAGTAAGTAGTGCCTTTCTGCCAGACACCCACAATTGGGACATCTAATCGTTTGGCTAGTTTTAGTTTGGATAGCTTGCATTTTAAATGGCTCGTTCAATTCTAAGTTTGCAGAGACTCAACCCTAAACAAGTTGTAGCAAGGCTTTTCTCGTAATTCTTTCCTTGCCTCGGGTTAAAGAGTGTATCTAAGTTAACCAAAATAAAGATGATTAACGAACAGCAATGTTACGCAACAATTACTCTCATTATGTCAGTTTCTACAAGAGGTGGCAACCAAAGTCGAATAAAATTTAAATCGGGATCGCTTGCTATATGGGCGATCCCGCTTCTAAGCTTATATACACAAAGTCATACCTCTATATCAAAAGATATAGTTAAGCCAGATAAAGCTTAACTATGAAAAATCGAATTACTGCCGATTTTTGTCCTTTTTTTTACAGGTAGTGAGGGTTTTTCTCCTGATTTTGAAAGTAACGAATTGGGTTTGAAAAGAGGCTACAAAGGCAATTAACAACTGCTAATTTAATTAATGTATGCTGAGATACGTTTGGCCTTAAAATATTGTTAATTTAGCTGCCTCTGTCGCAAGGCAGAAGTGTGTCAGGCGAAAATTAAAAAAACCATGCCGCCAGACCTGCTATCTGGGGCGAATCTGAGAGATGTCCGGACTTGGGACGAATTCGACCGAAAAAGAGAGCAGAACAGTGCGTCGGCACTTCTCCCCGTGGGATCGACCGTGTAAGTAGGAAGGCAATGGCAGACCAGGCAATGCTAGCGGCGCTCCAGAAAGGGGCAGAAGGCTGGAACGAATGGCAACAGATCCACTTAACTCAAGTTGGAGCCAAAGCGGATTTTAGTAAGGCTATTTTGCCGAAAATTAAGCTAATTGCGGCCTATTTAAGTAAAGCGCTGTTTATTGAAGCTAACCTTAACCGGGCAGAACTGAGGCTGGCAGACTTAAGCTGGGCTGATTTTTCTAGAGCCAACCTGTGCAAGGCGGATTTGAGCCGCGCTAATTTACGGGGAGCCTGTTTGAACGAGGCCAACCTCGATACCGCCAAGCTGATAGATGCCGACTTGAGCGCATCTATTCTGGTCAATGCCAGCCTGAAGCACGCCTGTCTTGAACGCGCTAATCTTTCACTGGCCAACCTGCTGCAAGCCGATTTTAACTGTGCGGACTTACGGGGAGCCAATTTGAGCCGTGCCGATTTACGCGGAGCCGATTTGCGCGGAGCCAACCTGAGCAACGCCAATCTCACCGAAGCGAACCTTCAGGGCGTTAACCTGGGGCTGGCTGATCTGTGTGGGGCAACGTTGCACCGAGCCGATTTGTCTGAAGCAAACCTGTGCGGCACCGACCTGACCGCAGCCAATTTGAGTGGTGCTTACCTGCACCGGGCTAATTTGCGGGAGGCGTATCTCTGGAAAGCCGATCTTCACACTGCCGACCTGTGGAATGCGAATCTCAGCAATGCCGATCTCACTGGTACCAATCTGCATTTAACCAACTTAGAAGGAGCCAACCTGCTGGGCGCGTCTCTTCCTGCCAAAATGCCGCCGGAAGGGAATGCTACGAGGTCACAGCCATCTGAGCTAGATCCTGGGGTGCCAGGTTGGCGTGAACCACTTGACCATCCCGGAACCAAACAACCCGACGCGTGAGCCGCGCCACTTCTGCTTCGTGCGTCACCATGACTACCGTGATGCCATCGGTGTTGAGTTCTGCAAAAATCTCCATCACCTCTTTTGTGGTGTGAGAATCTAACGCGCCGGTTGGCTCGTCAGCCAGCAGCAGCACCGGACGGTTGACAATAGCACGGGCGATCGCCACCCGCTGTTGCTGACCACCCGAAAGCTCACTGGGTCTATTATTAAGCCGATTGCCTAAACCCACCCGCTCCAGGGCAACCTGAGACCGTTCTCGACGTTCATGATTGGGTACCCCGGCATAAATCATAGGCAGCATCACGTTTTCTAGCGCAGAGAGTTGCGGCAGCAGGTGAAACTGTTGAAACACAAAGCCAATTTTGCGGTTGCGGATATGAGCTAGCTCATCGTCTTGCAGCTTTGCCACATCAACCCCGTCCAGATAGTACTGCCCTGAAGACGGGCGATCGAGACAGCCAATTACATTCATGGCGGTTGATTTTCCAGACCCCGATGGCCCCATAATGGCGCAATATTCGCCAGCCTCCACGGTCAAATTGACATCGGATAAAGCCCGCACTTCTGTGTTGCCGGAACCGTAAACTTTGGAAACCTGTTCCAGTCGAATAATGGTTTGAGACATAACAACCAGTAGGAATAGAATAGTGGCGCTTAGGCGCTTCTGAGCGCCACAATGGGGTCGAGTTTTGCCGCTTGCCGCGCCGGGACAACCCCGAAAAATAAGCCAATGCCACCAGAGACGCTAACCGCCAGGGCAATGGCCGTCATTGATACGCCCGGTTGAAACGGGGTGAATGCCCCAATTAACAAAATGCCGCTAACCCCAAGCCCTACACCAATTGCGCCACCCGCGATCGAAAGAATCACGGCTTCAATCATGAACTGCACCAAGATGTCTTGCTGCGAAGCACCGATCGCCTTCCGTAACCCAATCTCCTGAGTGCGTTCGCGTACCGAAACCAACATGATATTCATAATGCCAATGCCGCCCACCACCAAGGAAATGCTGGCGATCGCCGCTAACATGAGTGTTAATGCACCCGTAATCGTGTTGGCAATGTCGAGCAGCGCTTGCTGACTGTTAATGAAAAAGTCGTCGTCTCGAGTGATTTGGTGCCGTAACCGCAGCAGGTTGGTAATTTGAAACTCGGCAGTATTCATGCTGTCGGCATCTCTGGCCGACACTGCAATATAGGAAACCTCAATACCATAAGGCGACGTTCGCCCGATGATGCGGCTAGACAGGGTGGTAATGGGAACGAGCGCCGAGTCGTCGTAATCTAGCCCCAGGTTAGAACCTTTGCCGGTCAGAACGCCAATCACTTCAAAGCTGATATTTTGGATGCGGATCTGCTTTCCTACCGGATTGTCTCGCCCAAAAAAGCGGTCTGCCAGGGTATTCCCCAGCACCACTACACGCTCACTGCGTTTGAGGTCGGTGTCGGTCAAAAAGCGCCCTTGATCGACGGTAAAGCTTCTGACTTGTAAAAAGTCGGGTGTAGTGCCAACCACCGTTGTATTGGTATTGCGGTTGAGATAGGTGACGAGCGTGCGTGTGCTGTTTTCTGGCGCAACTGCCTGCACCGAGGGCACCTGTTCGGCGATCGCGATTGCGTCGTCTACCACCAGCGTTCTGGGTGCTTCTAACGCGCCCAACTGCCGGGTCTCTCGATTGCCTGGAATAATAAACAACACATTGGGACCCAGTTCTTGCAGTTGTTCATTAATAAACAGTTGTGCACCTTCGCCTAACCCAATCATGGAAATCACCGACGCGTTGCCAATGATGATACCCAGCATGGTTAGGCCACTGCGAAGTTTGTTGGCGGTGAGCGTTTTCATCGCCATCTTCAGGCTTTCTGCCAAATCCATTGCTATTCGTCCCTCTGGTTTCGTCTAAACATTAAGTTTTCCAGGCTTTGCCCCGGAGGAAGGTCAATAAAGACGCGATCGCCTGGCTCAACTCCCTCCAAAATCTGCGTTTGGTCGCCCACCGCAAACCCAATCGTCACAGGTTCAAACCGGGGACGGTTATCGTCATCTGGAATGAGAACCCCTGTTTCTCCTTCCTGGGTAACGATCGCCACCGTGGGGACAACCAGCGCATCGGCTACATCATCTCCCAGGAATGTCACATCCACATTCATCCCAGAGCGAAGCACGTTCTCTCCGGTCAACAAGTCAACTCGCACTCTAAACGATGTCACGTTTTGTTCGACCACCGCTTCGGGTGCCACGCGCCGCACACGTCCCTGAAACACCTGATCTTGAAACGCATCTGCAACCACTTCAACCGCCTGACCAGGCTGAATCTGCTCAACATCCACCTCCGGCACTTCGGCCAGCACCTCTAGCCCGCTCGCTACAGCAACAATTGCGGTTGAGGTTGCCGATGACGCTTCGGAAGCGGAGGTAGTTGGCGTGACAAAAGCTCCCTCTGTGGCGTATTTCTGGGTGATGATGCCAGCAAACGGCGCTCGAATCACCGTATCTTCTAGCCGTACCTGAACGGCTTCTAAACTGCCGATCGCTTCTTGCAACTGCGCTTCAGCCGAGGCTACATCTTCACTGCGGCTACCGCTGCGTTGCAAAGACAGGGTTTGTCTGGCTTCCCGGAGTCTGGCGCGGCTTTGTTCAACGGAGGCTCTAGCCGTTTCGGCTTCGTTTAGCACCTGATCCAGATCATCCTGAGAAATCGCCCCTTCCTGTTGTAGGGCACGGTTGCGCCGCACTCGTTCTTCAGCCAGATTGAGCCGAGCTTCGCCTTCTACCACCACCGCTTCGGCCTGCTCAACCCCCGCTTGCGCCTGGGCGATTTCTTCGGGTCGGTTGCCCGATCGCACCTGATCCAGGTTGGCTTGCGCCTGAGCGACCCTGGCTCTGGCCTGGGTGATTTCGGCAGCAATGTCATCACTTTCCATCCGAGCTAATACTTGCCCCTGGGTGACGCGATCGCCCTGCTCGACATACAGCTCGCGCAGAATTCCGGCATTTTTAGGACTGATGTTGACGGTTTGAACGGGTTGCACTGTACCGCTAGCGCCGATGCGTACCGTCAGCGCTCGTGTCTCTACTGGAACGGTGAGTGCAGAAATATCAACCGTAGCCGACTGGCTGCGTACCAGATACGTCACCGTTCCGGTTCCTATCAAGCCAGCTCCAATCAGCCCAACGATCCAGGGTAGCGGTCGGCGGACTTTGCCGATGAGGGGAAGTTGCACTGACATAGCTCCGAAAAAATGAAGAATGACGCGAAAAAATACACCTGAGCGAGGACGCACCTGAATTTGAGCCTGTGATTTGAGTCTTTCTCAATGCGTCTACTGCACCGCCCACCGCCTAGCGGTCTACACTCATTTCATGTTGCTCGTCTTGCTGTTCCCAGCGCTCAATGAGTCGCGGCAATTCTTGTTCTAAGAATGCGTGGACATCGCGCATTTCTTGAAGACGCTCTTGAAGCGGCGGTTGAGTTCCCTCCATTAACTTCAGCCCCCGTTCTGCCAGTTCTCGAAATGCTTTGAGCTGCGCCATACGCTGCTTGGTTAACTGCGTCCAGGCATTGGGTCTGATTTGAAAATAATCTCGTCGGTGCCCCGGTAAACTTACCCGTTCAATCAAGCCGATCTGAATCAGCAGCCGGGTCATGGTACTCAACGATCCCTTACTGGCCTGCAATACTTCGGCCAGCTCACTACTGGACTGTTGCGGCGGATTGGAAATGAGCAGCCAACCAAAAATTCGTCCAGACATGCGAGGTAGACCCACTATTTCAAACATAAGACCCACTTCTTCAACGAAGTGAACCTTCTCAAACGGCTGTTCTGTAACTAGTCTGGGGCTTTTCAAGATCTGGGGCTTTTCAAGATGAAGAAAGAACGAATGGCTGTACTTAATACCAGCTTATCACAACAGGTTTTGAACGTTCAGTATTTGCTAAACCAACTGAATCAATCATTCTGCCTTGACCAACACTGACCCGACGATGAACGGCATACTGAGTGATTAGGCTTAAGGTGATGGGTTCAAGCGTTTCCACAAACTTATATCGGTTTGAGACGAGCGCACCTCGTCCGTTTGACCTATCTAGATGGGTGAAAAAGCAACGGATGGTAAGGTTGCGATCGCCCTCACCATTCACCGTTGCGGAGCTTGGCGTAAGGTCGATCGCCCTGTAGGGTTAACAATAGAGCACCTGAGTGGTTGGTCGTCACCATTCACGCTGTTCCGTATCCTCTAGTTGTTTGCTCTTAACCTCTATGACTCTTGGTGTTGCTGTTGTTGGTACTGGATTTGGTCAGAAAATCCACATTCCTGGTTTGCAAGCTCACCACCAGACGCAAGTGGTAGCTGTGTATCACCGAGATCGGGATAAGGCATTGGCGATCGCCAATGCTCATGGCATCCCCTACAGTTGCCAAACCGTTGAAGAGATTGTGGCCTTGCCAGAGGTGCAAGCGGTTAGCCTGTCAACGCCACCGTTCTTGCATTACGAGATGGCAAAAACGATTCTGGAGGCGGGCAAACATCTCTTGCTCGAAAAACCAACGGCTCTCTCGGCGCAAGAGGCGATCGCACTATATCAACTAGCCGAAGCCAACAGGGTCATGGCCGCGCTCGATTTTGAGTTTCGCTATGTTCCGGCATGGCAACGATTGGCAGAACTGTTGGCTGAAGGGTTTGTGGGGCAAAAACGGTTAATCAAGGTGGACTGGTTAGCCTCCAGCCGTGCCGATGCCAGCAAGCCGTGGAACTGGTACGCTCGTAAAGACCAGGGTGGCGGCGCATTAGGGGCAATCGGCTCTCATGCGTTTGATTATATGGCCTGGTTATTTGGCCCGGTACAACGGTTGTGCGGTCGTCTCAGTACCACGATCGCCACTCGCATTGATCCAGAAACGGGGGAAGCCCGACCAGTCGATGCAGATGACACCTGCACCGTAATGCTGGAACTCGCAGACGGGACTCCTTGCCAGATGGCGCTCAGTGCTGTGACCTATCAGGGGCGTGGGCACTGGCTGGAGGTGTATGGCGATCGCGGCACTCTTGTTCTTGGCAGCGATAACCAGAAAGACTATGTGCATGGATTTCGTCTGTGGGCTGCGCCAGCCGGGGAGGAGTTAACCGAACTCTCCATTCCCCAACGGTTAGAGTTTCCCAAAACCTATGCAGACGGGCGGCTAGCTCCGTTTATTCGCGTGGTCGATCGCTGGGTTCAAAGCATTGAGCAACGCAAACGGCTGGTGCCATCGTTGAGGGAAGGCGTTTATTCTCAACTGCTCATGGATTTAACCCACCGTTCGAGCGAAACGGGAACCTGGGTAGATGTGCCAGAACTGGACAGAGTGTTAGCCAGCCGCTAGCGATCAAGATGCACCCATATAATACGTAGTCACATACGCCTCTGATCTATATAAGTAGAGGAACCCTATCTGAACCAAGAACTCGGGTTTCAACCGCGATCGACCTTTTAAGTTCAAAGCCTCCGAGCGTTGAGCGGAGCCGAAACGCATCTTCTACTTAATTCGGCCTGTAGCGATCAAGCTGCATCCATATGGTATGTAGTCACATACGCCTCTCATCTATATAAAAACCCAATCTGAACCAAGAATTCGGATTTCAACCGCGATCGACCTTTTAAGTTCAAAGCCTCTGAGCGTTGAGCGGAGCCGAAACGCATCTTCTACTTAGTTCGGCCTGTAGCGATCAAGATGCATCCATATGGTATGTAGTCACATACGCCTCTCATCTATATAAGAACCCAATCTGAACCAAGAATTTGGATTTCAACTGCGATCGACCTTTTAAGTTCAAAGCCTCCGAGCGTTGAGCGGAGCCGAAACGCATTTTCTACTTAGTTCAGCCTACCTATACTACTTAACCCATACGAACTTACATAAAAGCAATGGCTGCGGCGCGATCGATCGCTAACGGGTAAAGTCCTGGTTAAATAGATAGTCCCGTTTTAACAACGACAGTATTCTCAAATCGTGAGAAGTTCCCTTCCAATAGCCGTATTCCCTCAGAATGCCTTCTTCTAAGAAGCCTAATTTCTTCAATAGTGAAACGGATGCCATATTGTTTAGCATCACCATTGCTTGAATTCGATTCAAATCGTCCGTTTGAAAACCAAACTCAAGTACAGCGCTCAACGCTTCGGTCATAATGCCCTGCCGCCAATAGGGTTTAGCCAATTCGTATCCTACTTCTGCTAGAAATGACCCTTTGTAAGTCAATCCACAAGAGCCAATAATGACATTGTTCGTTTTTTGGGCAATTCCCCAACGAATCCCCTGTTTGCTATTAAATCGAATGCTCCACCGATTAATTAAGCCTTTGACCTGTTCAACCTGGGTTGGCGGTTCCAGGTCATGATACTGAGTCACCTCTCGATCCGAAAAGACCTGGAAAACAGCTTTAGCATCCGATACATTGACCTCCCTCAAAATTAAATGTTCGGTTTCCAGCAGCGGAAACTCGCTCGTTACAGTATCAATCATTGTTCTAAATTCCGTTGCTTTAAAAACTACCAGGAAAAGAGCTTGAAACCTTGCTGTACAAGAATTAAGCTTATATTACTCAACTTGTCAAAATCCCACGATAAATGGCCAGAAATTTGGCTCTTTGCGGATTTTGGTGAAGCGAAGCAGACATTGCCTTGAAACCTCAGTTCTGATGAGAGCAATCTACGAAAAATCAAGGCTCTCAGTTCTATTCACGCGCTCTTAAATTAAGCATTAGAGTACGCCTTGACGCAGATCACCAAAATCAGGAAAGAGCCAGAAATTTCGGGGAAATTTCACGCTATTCGTTCTCTAAACTCAGAAGCCCTTGCTGCAAGTCTATTTCTCTCCTGAAGAAGCTTCGATGGAGAATACAAAGCAAGCCTAAATATTGAAAGAGTCCTCCCTACTCGACTACAAAGGCGAACTACCAATGACGTGCAGAATCCCAGACTTGCTTGGGTATTCCGATAAAGGCAGGAACTTTAATTGGTTTTGGTCTAAGCCGTTGCGGTAACTTTCTGTAACTTTCCTTAGCTAGACCAAAGCCGCGAACAAAATCTGTGAATTTTCTCGTAAGTTTTGTAAGGAGTTAGTGGGCTGTCTCGATAGGGTAGAAGATAAATATCATAAGAATCATCTAATTCACTATACGTTCTGAGATCCCAGAAGAATAATCTTTGTTTATCATTATCTGCAAACATAAATGAATCCCTTAATAGCTCTTCAACTTGCTCTAAATGATGCAAGTCCTCAATCTTTGTGCCATACTCTCTGCCTTGTTGCATACTAAATAACACATCGTTTTGAAGACCTCGGAGTACCTCATTCGAGTATTCAATATCTGGACACCAAATTCTAACGTTGAACCTGTCCTCGTTCACTTCTCTAAAGATTCCAGTTCCCAAAAAGTGACAAATCTCCTTATAGTCTGTTGGTAAGTTAAATCCTACATTTTTTTCAAATTCCGATAATTCTGTTTCACTCCTAGTGTCTTGATCATCCGGTATTTTAAGCGCTACCTGATAATCTATTAGAAACTGCTGCCATAGTTGACTCATAGTTCTACAATTAAATCCATTGGTTTTGTATTGAGGGATCAATAGACTTGTTGAAAAATAAGCGCAAAATCTTTGAAATTTGCTTCTAGTAAGCCTTTCAACGCTTTTAACTCAAATGAAATGCAACTCAATCTGTATGAGCTTTTCAGCGCTTTTGGTCGTTATTTCCCAACAAGCCTAATCTGGTCTATCAAATGATTTTTGTTGGCCAGAATTAGGAAAACTTGCTTGTCGATTGTACGTAAGATTAGAGAGATTAGCCAGGTTACTACTTATTCACGTGATGGTTCCCTAGGGAAATGTCATCCCAATGCCGAATGACTTCAGCCACTGACCATGCCTGGGCGATCGCTCCCTGCGGCGAGTGAGGCGCATCCCCATCAAAGATTTCAGAAATAGAACCCAAACAGGCATCATGCTGAAAGTGATTAATTAATAGCGCACTGTTAAAGGGAAGCGGCTCCAATGGATAAAACCGCTTCCAGGCTCGCACAAATGGACCAATTAACCAGCTCCAAACGGTGCCTTGATGGTAAGCGCGATCGCGGTGTGATAAGTTTCCGGCATAGCGACCCACATAATTTGGATCGGCAGGGTCAAGCGATCGCAAGCCATAGGGTGTTAAGAGGCGATCGCGTGCCACTTGCAGTACCTGTTGGGCATGGAGTTCCGAAAAGCCGCAGTGCGCCAACGATAAAGCAATGACGGCATTGGGACGCACTTTCGGATCGGGATAGTCATCTGGGGCGATCGTGTCGTAAAAGTATCCCAGCGACGGATTCCAATACTTCTGCAACGATTCCTTAACCTGCTCTGCCTGCATCGCATAACGATGAATCTGTTTTTCCAGTCCGCCGCCTTCGCCATCCATGTGTTGCAACTGGATAGCCCACTGCTGCGCCCAACACAGGCCCGAATACCAGAGGGCGTTGATTTCAATCGGCTTCCCGCGACGGGGTGTAATCGGCTCGCCATCCACCACCACATCCATCCACGTTAGCGCCACCCCCGGAGAATCCCAGGTTACCAGACCGTCAAAGGCATCAACCCGAATGCCGTGCAGCGTCCCTGCCATAATTCCTTTATAGATGCTGCGGACAACAGCATATTGGTCTTGCAGAAACGCCCAGTCTTGCGTGGCCTCCAGATAAAGCCCCAGGGTTTCAATCCACCAGAGAGCCGCATCGACGCTGTTGTAGAACGGTTGCGCCCCGGCATCCGGAAAGGCATTGGGAATTAATCCATGTTGGCAATAATGTCCAAAGGTTTTAAGTAACCCCTTTGCTAATTCAAACCGTTGAGTGGTGAGGGCTAACCCCGGTAACGCAATGAGCGTATCCCGTCCCCAATCGTTAAACCAGGGATAGCCTGCGATTACCGTAGGGCCAGAAATAGACGCTCGATAACAAATAAACCGATCGCCCGCTTGCAGTAGCCGTCGCCAAAGCCGATCCGTTTCCTTAGCGGCTGGCGCAATCGCTAATGGCACAACCTCAGATGCCAACCGCTGCTGCTCGGCTTGTATTGCCTGGTCAAAGGTGTCAGCGTTGAGCGGCGATCGAGACAAGGGTGTATCAGGATAGCGAACGCTGGCCTCAAGCGTGATCGTTTCACCCGGTTGCAGCAGCACAATGACGTTGCCGGGGTTGTATAGATCTTCGCGATCGTGCAAGCCCCGGCGCGTTTCTTCTGGATAGTGATAATCCCAGTACCACATGCCATCGGGTTGATAATGTCCATTCGTCCAGCGCAATTGCCACGGCGTTCCTACCCAGTCCGGGCGAATTGCTTGTAGCAACAAACAATGTGGCTGCACTACTTGCGAAAACTGTAGATCAGAATCGGCATGTTGCTGATGGTGAAAGTTGCGATCGCCCACCAGGACTCGCAGTTTCAAGATGGCAGACTGGTTGCCCTCATACCGATAGTGAACCAGCACCCTGTTACAAAACTGCAACTGCCCATTCTGCGGAGCCGTTTGAGTAGACAACGGTAAACCGTAAGGCAGCATTAGCCGCCGAGTCAGTTGCCAATGCGCTTGATCCCACATCCAGGTGGGAACGGGTTCAACCTCAAAGGACTGCAAAAACTGGTATCCCGTTGGCGCAACGGCTCCACTCGCCCAAAAGTTGGTGGCCAGTTCCAGTTCCTGTCCGGCTATGATCAGCGATGCATCAATCCGCGCCAGCAGCAGAGTACGCTGAGCAGGGGGATCGAGCGCCGCCATTAACCAGCCATGATAGGTACGCGTATGGGCATCGCAAACGGTACCGCTGGCAAAACTCCCCAGGCCGTTGGTCAGCAGCCACTCCCTTGTATCCAAATTCTTCATGCCCACCCTGAACTAGCCGCTTGGCTAACCGTTTTGAAGCCTCTCCAAGCATACTGTATCGAGATTTTAGATTGGCTGTTTGCAATGTCGCAAATGGTCTGCGTGTGTCTCCCCTATCTCTCCAGGTTGGAGGACTCCAAGCCCGGTCTGGGTCAACGTCCGCGTTCGGCTGAGGGCACACCGAAATTGGGGCGCTTGCTGAAACCCAGCAGTAGGGGCTGAGCGCCTGCGGCAAGCCAGAAAAGGGCAGTTCGATCCCCCCTCTAACATCTCGCCTCTGGAAATAACGATCACTTTGCGTTACTTTAGCAATGGCTCTACTCAAAATCGTTATGACTATGATATAGTCGTAACAGTTCGTAATTATTAACTCTCGGGTCTGAAGTAAACCCCTGGTTGCTTCACCAGAGTTGAGCCTAGTAGACGCAAAACTATTGTTAAGGAGAGTAATTCATGACCTACCAAAACGAAGGATGCATCCGGGTTGGTCAGCTAGCGCCAGATTTCACGGCAACGGCTGTGGTTGATCAAGAGTTCAAGACGATTAAACTGTCTGACTACCGTGGCAAGTACGTTGTCTTGTTCTTTTACCCGCTTGACTTTACCTTTGTTTGCCCTACTGAGATCACGGCATTTAGCGATCGCCACGGGGACTTCAAACAAATCAACACCGAAGTTTTGGGTGTATCCGTTGATAGCGAATTCTCTCACCTCGCATGGATTCAAACCGATCGTAAGTCGGGTGGTGTAGGCGACCTCAACTATCCGTTGGTGTCGGACATCAAGAAAGAGATCAGCTCCGCTTACAACGTGCTCGATCCGGAAGCAGGAGTTGCCCTGCGTGGCCTGTTCATCATCGACAAAGAAGGCGTGATTCAACATGCCACCATCAACAACTTGGCGTTTGGTCGTAACGTAGACGAAACGCTGCGGGTGCTACAAGCGGTGCAGTATGTTCAGTCTCACCCCGATGAAGTTTGCCCCGCTGGTTGGCAGCCCGGTGAGAAGACCATGAGTCCTGACCCAATCAAGTCGAAAGAGTTCTTTGCGGCTGTATAACGCAACGGTTGCAAGCGTAGAGCCGTATCGTATGAGTCTCTACCGATAAACCCTTTCAATCATGATTTTTGTCCCAATACCACCCCTGATGGTTTCAGAGAGTGGTGTTGGGATTTAATTTATTAAAGTAAAGGTGAGCTTGACTGTTTGCATGGCAGGATCACGGTTTACTGTTCTGTTGCTCTCTTGAGGCTTTGGATCAAATGCTGACTTCTACAGACTTTCGCGGCTTGTTGAATCGGCGGTTTTTCAATAATTTCATGCCGATTCCGGCCACCAGCCCGCTGCGAGTGGGCACACTGGCTCCGCCGTTTGAGTTGCTGAATGTGGCGACCGGGCAACGCGTCAGGCTCTCAGACTATACCGGGAATCGTAAGCCTGGAATGGAGACAGCCAATCGTCCTGTGGTGCTGGCATTCACTCGAATTTTTACTGAAAAACAGTACTGCCCGTTTTGCTATCCCCATATCAAAGAGATGCGCGATCGCTACTCCGAATTTGCCGATCGCGGTGTAGAAGTGTTGATGATCACCAGCACCGACGATCGACAGAGCAAAACCGTGCTAAAGGATCTAAAGCTACCGATGCCGCTGCTCAGCGATCCGGGGTGCCGTGTGTTTCGCACGTACCAGGTAGGGCAGGCTTTGGGGGCACCTCTTCCGGCTCAGTTCATTCTGGATCGGCAGGGTAAGATTCGGTTTCGTCATTTGTTTTCATTTCTGGAGTCTAACGCCAACGTCGATCGGCTGTTAGAAGCGTTAGACCAGATCAACGCCTGACCGGAGGAGTTCCATCAAAACCTGGTACCCATTTTCGGTCGTGGGCAACGGAAATCGACAACCATAGATCTGTGATTCATTTCAGATAGGGTGCAGATAGGGTATGCTTCGCTTGCAGGGAATTAGGGGCATCTTTGGAACATCAGCCCGTTACTATCGCCGCCAATTATGCAGATTGTGCAGCAAACACAACATCAACTCACTCTGGCATACCGTCCCTTCAATGTCTGGTTGCAGAGTGTAGTTTGTATGGCGATCGCTTTTACGGTGCCGCAGTTTGAAGGATACCCATCTCGCTACAACTTGCTGGTTAGCATCGGCTTATTCGTGGTGGGGTTCTGGCAAATTGCCTATCGTGGCAGTATTGTCACCTGCTCGTTTAACAAACGGCAGGGCTATTTTGTCATTCAGCAAGAGGGTCTGCGTGGCACAAGGCGGTTAAGGCGATCGCTGCGAGAGGTGTCTGGCATTGCCATTGATGAGATCGTGCAGTATGGCGGCAAGCGTCGTCGAGGGCCATACGTCTACAAAATATATTTACAGATGTTTTCGGGCGATCGCATTGCTTTATCAACCAATGCCCTATTTAGCCAGGAGCAAGCCCACCAAACGGCCTGGATGCTGTGCCGGTTTTTTGGGCTACGGCCTTATTCAATGACCGAAGCAAAACGGCGATCGCTCTTGCTGTAGCGATGGCGCAAACTGGCTGAACGACTGGCTTAACACACTGACTAAAACAGAACGGAGAGGGAGGGATTCGAACCCTCGGATACCCCTAAAGGCATCAACAGATTAACAATCTACTTGCTATGTTGTTGTCATGGCTTTGAGTTGGTGCTTTCAGCGATCGCCTGTTGGAGTTGCCCAAAAATTGCCCATTGGGTTGGCGGCTCTTGTTTTAAGTCCTAAGTGTCTTACAGCAAGAAATAGGCCATGATGACCTGCTCTGTACAGCAGTACATCAACGCCGAAACCCCGGAAACTCGTTTTGGGTTGTGCCAGTTGCCCCACGAAGATCCGGGCGGTTCAGACAACGTACTACACGTATTACAGTCCAGATCCAGTCCAGCGGTGTAGTACGTTGTCCGAGTGGACAGTTTTAAGTTGACAGCACAAAGCGTTTGCTGTACCTGTTGTGAACAGGTTCACGGACATGTTCATGCAGACTGATATTGTTGACAAAATTCCTGTTGCTACTCTTTTTCCCGATCGCTACGGGTTGGGGAAAACCAAAGTCTACGAATATTTAAAGGACTTAGGAATCAGACCTTTCTCTGATGGTCGAAAATCATTCATCAGTTTTGAGCAGCTTAAACTGCTGGATGAGTATGCCAAGGTTGCTCCAGACAGAGAAGCGGCGGCAGAGTTTTTGAACAACCTGAACCAGTCTGAACAAGTTCGGGAACATGTTCAGACTATGACTCACCAGGCTTCTGGTTCCCCGGCGTGGTTGTTGTTCGCAGAGGCGATCGCCTCCAGACTCACCC
>NZ_JADEWO010000134.1 GCF_015207605.1 Oculatella sp. LEGE 06141 | reverse complement strand
CCTCTACCCCCTACCCCCTATCCTCTGAACCCTAAACCCCACACCCTACACCCTACTAAGCAATTTGTTCTTCCCAGGTTTGTTCCAATCGGGTAGTGTATTCAGCATTCACCACAGGTACAGTACTGGCAATCAGTTCTTTCAAGGGAATACCATAGACTGCTTCTACCTTAGCGAATTCTGCCTGAAGGTTGGATGGTACTTTTTGGGTATCTAGAAGTGGTGGATCGCCCCAGACATCCGGCTTAAACTTTTGCAGTTGCCCTTCAGGACTGGAGAGAATATTTGCCAAAATCATTGCACCTGCTGGATTAGCAGCATTGATGGGAATGGCAGTAAAGGACGGATCATTCAGAGAGATTTCCGGCAAGATAAAGGCTTGAGTGGTTTGAGGAAATTGCCCATTCGCCAGCCCTTCCGCCACATTTGAAACAAACACAGGCATCATCCAAATCTCACCATTGGCAAAAAGTTCTTGCAGGCGAGTTTGGGTTGGAGGGTACGTTTCACCGCTGCGCCAGAGATAAGGCTCCAGTTCCTTCAGATACGCAAATACTTGGGGTGATTTCTCATTCCACAGGGTTTCATTAAATTCCGCTCCTGTGTACTGTTCATAACCACCTGTAACTCCGTAGAGTGCGGTCAGCAAGAAACGGCTACCATCAAATTGAGGAGGTGCGACATAGGCGAAACGTCCCGGATTTGCCTTTGCCCATGCCAGTAATTCGCTATAGGTTTGAGGAAACTGCTGAACTTTCGCACTGTCTGCTGCCATTACGTAGTAACTTCCCGTATAGGGGGCAGAGTAACCCTCGATCGGCAGCCCAAAGTCAGAATTCACGGCTGCATTGTTGGCATCGTAGTATTGGTTGCTGGGTAGCTTATCACGGAAGGAACCAAAGAGTAGATTTCCCTGTTTCATGGTGCGGAAATTCTCACCATTAATCCAAATCAGGTCAATACTGCCCCCTGTGGTTTGCCCCGCTTGAACTTCCCCAACCACTTTATTGACGGCTTCTACCGTATCGTTGAGGGGCACTCGATTGAGCGTGACATCGTATTGGCTTTTGAGTTGATCTGCAACCCATTGATCCGCATAGGCGTTGGTTTTGTCACTGCCACCCCACATTGCCCAGTTCACCGTTGTGCCTTTTGCAACCGCGACAATCTCATCCCAGGGAGCAGCTTTGGGATCAAAACTGGATAGTTCAGATGAAGCATTTTGTCTGGCACAGTTACTGGTTAATGCAGCTAAACAAGCACTGGTAGATAGCAGTAGAAAACGACGACGGGGTAAGAGTAAGTGATTCATAAGTAATCGAGATCGAGAGTTTGCAGACATCAAACGTGTGTTCGGTTATGAAACTTGAACTGCTTGAGGTGACGCATTGGACTGTGGAAAATACCAGAGGGCAACGGATGGGAGATATGCCCAGACTGATTGCCCAACCTGAACATCTTGGGCAGGAGTGACCCAGGCTTGTAGCGTTAACTCAGGCGCGATCGCCAGGGTTAACCGTCTTTGAGTACCAGTAAATCGATTAGCAATTACGGTGGCAGGCACCATATTCGGTTGCGATCGCGCTTCTGTAAACACCTGAACCTGTTCGGGACGAATCGTTGCTTGAATCGAACCGTGATAACTCTGTTCACTGATGAGAACACAGCCGTTAGACAATCTCCACTGTCGTCCTTGAGCTTGCATTGAGAAGAAATTCACGCCTCCCATAAATTGAGCCACTGTCTCATCGTTGGGATGTTGGTAAATTCGTTCTGGTGTATCGACTTGGCGCAAACATCCATCAAACATCAATGCAATTCGTTGAGACATCACCACGGCTTCTGCTTGATCATGCGTCACAATCAGCATTGTCACCCCCGTTTGAGTTTGCAGTTGTAAGATTAAGTCCTGCATTTCTTCTCGCAAATTGGCATCTAGAGCAGATAACGGTTCGTCTAACAACAGCAGTTTGGGATGAATGACGAGCGATCGCGCCAGTGCCACCCGCTGTGCCTGCCCACCCGAAAGTTCCGAAGGTTTACGACCGACGAACCCCTCTAGCTGAACTTGACGGAGCATGGCGATCGCTTTCTCCTCTCGCTCAACCCGATTCACTCCTCGCATCTTCAGCCCAAATGCTACATTCTCTCCAACAGTCAGATGCGGAAATAGCAGCCCCCGTTGGAGCACCAGAGCAATATCCCGTTTTTCAGGGGGCACTGTGTTGAGAATTTGTCCATCCAGAGCGATCGTGCCGCGATCGGGTTGTAATACGCCAGCTATCATCTGGAGCGTTGTAGATTTTCCACATCCAGAAGGCCCTAGCAACGCCAGAATTTCGCCCGCCTCAACTTCGAGCCACAAATCTTGGACAGCCGTGATACCTGGGAAGCGTTTGGTTAGGTTTTGGAGGGTGAGGTGGGGCATGGG
>NZ_JADEWO010000133.1 GCF_015207605.1 Oculatella sp. LEGE 06141 | reverse complement strand
GTGCTGCGACCAGAGCAGACCAAAGGCTTTACGGTTCTCAAGAAAAGATGGGTCGTGGAGATGACCCATCCACACTGCCCTCATAAACCTCAATACTGTCAGGGGAAGACCCTAACGTTTTAGACTGACGCTGTTGTTTCATAAATTGTGATTCTCCAAAGTAGCGTGACTGCTTAGAACGACGATTTTTGAGGCTGTTCAGAAGAATGATCTGGGGCAAGGGGTGATTGTTCTCCTAACCACTGCTGCCGTATCCGGTTGCTCAAGGGGAACTGCCGCCCCTGCTTTAACCGTTCAATCTCAGCTTCATCGGCATAGACAATCCAGCGATAGGGTGGTTTCTCCTGCTTGCGACCCTTAAGCCACCCTTGCCTTAGCCATCCATACAGGGTGGTGTCCGGTATGCCTATTTGACGCGCTAGGTTAGGAATCCACCATTCGCCGTCCGCTAGAGGCTCTTTGTTGTACCCCTTTGGACGACGTTGATGTAACCCCAGTCGTCGCATCAGGTCTAACACTCCATGCCGCGTAAAACCGGCTTGAAGTCGAGGAGGGCAGAAGCCTTCTTGATTTAGCTGCCTCGCAATCGATGTTGCATCAAATTCTTGCTCGACTAGCGATTGAATTCGTTGACATAATTGAGGATAGTAGCTTAACTGCTCAAAGCTGGCAACAGGCCGAACTGCAGAGTGTTCAGTCTGTGTTCCGCCTGTCCACTCAATTAATAATTTTACCTGTTCACTCTGTCCCTGTGCGTGTACAATCACTCGACGAATTAGTTGTCTTAAAAGCTCTTTTCGCTGAATGTTTGTGGTTGTCACGGCATTCCACAAAGCTGGTATATCTTGTGCGAGTTTCTCAATGGCACGGTATTCGTTTTCAGATAAATGAAGCGGTTGCTGGGCACAAAATCGCTGGTAATCTTCCTGTATTTGTTGGTGTGCCGCCAGTTTCTTCTCCCATTCTTTTGCTAACTGTCGAGCCACTAACCGATTTTCGGGTTCAACCAATCGATAGTGCCGACCTGCTCGTTCTGCTTCTGTGGCTGCCCGTTCAAGCTTCTGCTGCCATAGTTTGTTTAATTGAGTTCGCTCCTGTTCTACTTGCCTTGAAGCTTGTACAGATAATTCTAAATTGACAGGTTGCAAGGCTTGTAGAACTTGACATGTCACCGCATTATCCAATGTCATTCCTGGAATGTGCTGGCATCTTTCACCCCCATAGTTACTCAGATGGCGAGTACACAGATATTCGTGCGTTCGGCCTTCGCCGCTGTAATGCACCGTCATCCGACAATTGCAAAAATGACAAACGAGTAATCCAGAGAGTAAAGCGGTCCCATGACGTGCGGCTCCAATCGTTTCTGCACGAGCGCGATTGGCTTGTAGGCGAGCAAGATTCTGTTGATACTGCTCCCAGCTAATATAGGCAGGAAATTGGTTCATTACCAGGGCATGCCAATCTTCGGGTGCACTGACAACACGTCCCGTTGTTGGCCGTCCGGGCTTCTGCTTACGCGGATCTTGTTGCCGACGACCATAGGCATAGGCTCCTGCATAGGCTGGATTTTTCAACAGATTTTGCAGGGTCATCCGGTTCGGCTTTCGCCAGTCTAAATCACCTCGATAAGGGCCTTCTCGGATTCGTACACCAATTTGAATTCCAGCCTGAACCAAATAACGCAAGACACCGTTCAGCGTGCCAATTTCCTCAAACTTACGAAAAATCAAACGAACGGTATCTTGAGCCTGTTCATCTGGGTCAAAAACGACTTCTCCCGAAGGACGACGCAGATACCCAATTGGTGGGTCAAAGGACAACTCCCCACGCCGGGCTTTGTTGAGCTTACCCTCTAGTAGGCGCGTTTTGAGCACATGCAATTCCGCTTCACTCATGGTGCCTTTGAGTCCTAACAGCAGGCGGTCATTGTACTGAGATGGATCATAAATCCCATCCAAGTCACCAATGAGTGTCCGAAACAAGGCGCAAACTTCCAGTAATTGATGCCAGTCCTTGGAACAACGGGCTAAGCGAGACATCTCAAAACCGAGAATCAGCCCAACGTGATTGAGGCTTACCTCTGCCACCAATCGCTGAAATCCTGTTCGTCCAACCGCCGTTGCACCGGATTTACCTAAATCCTCGTCAATGACTAACACCCGTTCTCGTGACCAACCCATTGCTTGGGCGCGATCTACCAGACCGTATTGAAGCCGAGTAGATTCCTGATGCTCCAACATCTGCTGGAGTGTGGATTGTCGCACATAGACAACGGCCAAGCGTTCCAAATGAAGGGCTCCAATTTTTTCGGAGCGCAAGCTAAAGGCTTCAAGTTTAGAATTCATGGCCGCCCCCCTTCTCCAGCGTGGCGATCTGAGCCATCATCATTTGGGTGAGGACTGTCACTAGCTGCTGTTGCTGAATTGGAGGTAATTGACTCCACAGATGCGCTACTAAGGTCTGTTGAGACGGGGGGGAATGGGTTGCTCTGACATGGTGCACCTGCTTGTGTGTTCAAATCCAGAGCTACCCGGTATTGCGTTACCAAAGCAACCAACCGCAGCAACCCTTCAATACTGACAATAGGCGAAGATCCTTGCTTGAAGTGTAGCGCGGTATTGTGATTGGGTGATGGAGCGAACGTTCGGCTGGCTGATG
>NZ_JADEWO010000014.1 GCF_015207605.1 Oculatella sp. LEGE 06141 | reverse complement strand
GCCGTCTAGCGTTCCAGGATCAGCAGCAACAACTCCAGCCTGAATCTGCTGCTAGATCTCAATCTCCAGCCCCATCCAGACCTGTGGCTTCGAAGCCAACGGCTCCAGAGCCGACTCCGGCTGCGGTATCTCCTCCTATCACAGCCTCTCGACCAGACCCAGTGATTGTAAGATCACCTGTTACTCCGCCAGAGAGGATTCAACCTGTCGAAAGAGTCGATCCGTTTCAGCGTTGGGCACAACTGGCAAATGTTGGACAACTACGAGTGAGTCCCGGTGCTATGGAGTCTTTGAGAACAGCTTCCGGCGGTCTTGGTGATCAGTCTAATCCATCTGCATCAGCGACTCAGCAAAACCCGGTTATTCCCGTAGTCTCTATTGGTAGAACGGAAACAGAATCATCTAGCCTGACAAGCAGTTCTGACATGGTTCCTAACTCCTTTGGGGTGGCTTCGCCTACAGAATTGCGTTCCACGTTGAGTGCTGACATGACTCCTGGCATGATTGGCATTCTGAACCGTACTCCGGCGGGACAGCTTGATGGACAAATGGGTGGCTTCAGGGAAGTCGCGCTCGGAACGTTCACTAAAGCCAGGGTGATTATGCCGATGATTTGGGATGAGGGCAGCAATAATTCGACAGGTGGCACAGTGTCTGCCCAAGAAAATCGCTTTGCCGTAGAGTTGGTTGAAGATATGAAAGCCACCAATGGCACAGTGGCACTCCCTGCGGGTACGGTTTTAGTGATTCGCACTAGTGCTGTAGGGCGAGGTAATAATTTAGTGTCGGCAAGTGCGATCGCCATTGTGTATCGCGATCGCATTGGTCAAATTCGTCAGCAAACCTTACCTCCCGATAGCCTTCAGATTCGGGGGCAAGACAATCGACCATTAATAGCCCAAAAGCTCAATGATGTGGGACCTGATATCGCTCGCCAAGACCTGTTGACAGGGTTACTCAGCAGCTTGGGTCGGGTGGGAACGATTATCAATCAACCTCGCACCCAGTCCAGCACCACCACATCAGGAGGTAACTTTAATCAGAGCGTGATCACTTCGAGTGCTGAACCTCAGATTTGGGCGGCTGCATTGGAAGGTTTCTTCAATCCCATTGCTGAACGACTATCTCGCCGCTCTGATCAAACGATGCAAGAACTCTTGCAGCGACCCAATGTGCAGTTTGTTCCTGAAGGAACCGAAGTTTCTGTGGTGGTAAATAGCTTTTTGAGGGTAGACCGATGAGACCATTGCCCGCTCTGACCTTAGTTAGCACAGCATTATTGATTGGTTTGGTATCTCCTGGGCTGTCCGTTCAGGCACAAACATCAGCCTATCAGGTCGTAGATCGCAATAGGGCTACCACCAGTGCGGTTCAAGTTCAAGTTGCTCCTGGACGGGCAACTTCGGTTAGTTTTAGCCAGACGGATGAAACGATCGCCTATATTCTGTTAGCAGATGCCTCGCAGGTAGTCTACAGCACGGATGCTGAGTTAGAGACTAGGCGGGCAAAGACTATTTTCTTGAGAGTGATTCAACCGCTTCGCTTTCCAGGAGCAACCACTACGCCTGTAACCAACCTGATGGTGCAAACGGTAGATGCTAGAGGGCAGAATCGGCTCTACACGTTTGATATTATTCACAGCAGTAATCCGCGTTATGTCGGTGTTCAGATTTTGCCTGCGATCGCCCGTTCACAAGCTTATCCCACTGTTGGTAATCTCAACTTAACGCTGGACAACATTCAAACCGGGTTAAGCATTGCCATTCTGCGAGGTTACACGTCGATCGATGATCCTGTTGTTGCCAAAGTGCGACAGCTTCTGGAATTGATGCGAACCGAAAATATGACAGTTTCAGAGGCAGCCCACTCAGTTGAGGTTCCATTGGAGGTACTTGCATCTTTGGCAAGGCTTGTTCGAGAAGAAAGGGGTTTACCCGTCTAGAAAATCTATAAAAGTAGAATATTATGGGAAGCCTATGCTAAAGCAGCTTCGTTAAATTTTAACGAAGTTTGCTGAGTATTTACACGGGGTGGGAAGTTTATATAGTAAGAACCCTAAAGACTAGGCGTATTATGTCTCCCCCCGACCAAGGTCAACTTGTTGATGTCCGGCAGCGCCGCTATGTGGTGACAGAAGTTCAGAAGACGGTGTTGCCGAGTAATCCGTTGATTCAGGGCATTCAATCTGCCCAGCACCTGATCACCCTGACCTCAGTTGAGGATGATGCCCTGGGGGAAGAGTTGCAGGTGATCTGGGAACTGGAGCCGGGGGTTCATGTCCATGAAAAGACAGAACTACCTGAACCGACAGGGTTCGATTCTCCTGAACGGCTTGATGCATTTTTGGATGCCGTGCGTTGGGGAGCCTCCTCTTCTGCGGATATTCGCAATATCCAGTCTCCCTTTCGGAGCGGTATTGATATTGAGGATTACCAACTCGATCCGGTCGTGAGGGGAATTCAGATGCCTCGCGTCAACTTGTTGATTGCGGACGATGTGGGGTTAGGCAAAACAATCGAGGCTGGATTAGTTGCCCAAGAACTGATTTTGCGTCAACGGGTCAGGCGCATCTTGATTGTTTGCCCGTCTGCGCTGCAAATTCAGTGGCGCGATCAAATGCGGGACAAGTTTGGGCTAGATTTTCGTATCGTCGATAGTACTCTGATGAAAGAGTTGCGGCGGCGACGGGGCATTCACGTTAACCCCTGGACGCACTTTCCTCGTCTCATTACTTCCATCGACTTCCTGAAGCGCGATCGCCCCATCCGGTTATTCCGTGAGGTGTTGCCTGCAGAAGGAGAGTCCATCTATCCCCGTCGATTTGATCTACTGATTGTGGATGAGGCTCATAATGTTGCCCCATCAGGGAGTGGTCGCTATGCGATCGATTCCCAGCGCACGGCTGCCATTCGCCTATTGGCTCCTCACTTTGAGCACAAATTGTTTCTGACTGCGACTCCCCACAATGGCTACCGAGAGAGCTTTACGGCTCTGCTAGAACTGTTGGATACTCAACGGTTTGCCAGGGGAGTGGAGCCAGATCGGAACCAGCTTCAGGTCGTCATGGTGCGGCGATTGAAGCGAGAACTACCGCCCAAGTGGGATGGTACGCCCAGATTTCCAGAGCGGAAGTTGGCAGCTATTCCAGTTGATTACTCAGACATCGAGCGTCGGGTTCACACGGCTTTGCGGGAGTATACCGATTTACGCCGTAAAGCGGCTGCGGATGATCCCACTGAACTATACGCCACCGAGTTTGTTCTGAAGCTCCTGAAAAAGCGTCTTTTTTCTTCCCCAGCCGCCTTTGCCACTACGTTGGAGCAACACCAAAAGTCGTTGCAGGCTGCTAAACGCCGTAAAGCTAGCCGGATTGCTAAACCGACTGTGGGCATTCTGCGACGGCAGGTTGAGCAAATTGAGGAAGAATTTGCGGACGATGGATTGTATGAGGAATCGACAGAGGATGCGATCGCCAATACTAGCCTGCTATTTCGGGAGGTTACGCCTGAAGAGCAAGCACTGTTGCGAAAGATGCAAGCTTGGGCAGATGTAGCGGTCAAACGATCCGATTCTAAAGCGAAGCAGCTCTTGAACTGGATTAAGCAATACATCAAGCCCGATGGACAGTGGTCGAATGAACGGGTTTTGATTTTTACAGAGTACCGGGCAACGCAGAAGTGGCTCTATGATTTGCTGGCAACGGAGGGGCTGGTTGCAGGTGACCGCCTGATGACGCTGTATGGGGGGATGGATTCCCAGGATCGTGAGAAGGTAAAGGCGGCATTCCAGGCAAACCCTGAGCTTTCTCCGGTGCGGATTTTGCTGGCAACCGATGCCGCTTCTGAGGGATTGGACTTACAGAACCATTGCTCTCGCCTGATTCACTATGAGATTCCCTGGAACCCGAACCGCATGGAGCAGCGGAATGGACGGGTTGACCGTCACGGGCAGAAAGCGTCAGAAGTCCTGGTTTACCACTTCGTGGGCAAGGGTTATCAGCACTCTGCGGTTGGAACTCGTCCTGGAGATCTGGAAGGGGATCTGGAGTTTTTAATGCGGGCAGCGTTGAAGGTGAATACGATTCGGGAAGACCTGGGCAAGGTGGGTCCGGTAATTGCGACCCAGGTTGAGGAAGCCATGTTAGGGCGGCGAACCACGCTGGATACCAGCCGAGCGGAACGGGAGTCGGAACCCGTGCGGCGGATGCTAAAGTTTGAGCGATCGGTGCGGGAGCAAATTGAAAAGCTTCGAGAGCAGTTAAGTGAAACTCGCCGCAATTTCCGACTTACCCCAGAGAACATCGAAGCCGTTGTTAACATTGGGCTGGAATTGGCAGAACAACCGCCGCTGATACCATTAGAGATAGAGGGGTTGAGGGGACAAGCCTATCATCTGCCTGCGTTCCGGGGAAGCTGGTCAGCCTGCACGGAAGGACTGGCACATCCGCACACTCAAGAGATTCGCCCGGTTGTCTTTGACCCAGATCAATCGAATGGTAGGGATGATGTGGTGCTGGTGCATCTCAACCATCGGTTGGTGCAAATGTGCTTGCGCCTACTGCGAGCAGAGGTTTGGTCACGGGAAGGGCGGAAGCGGCTGCATCGCGTCACGGCTCGATTAGTTCCTAGTTCGGCATTAGAGCATCCGGTGGTGATTGCTCACGGACGCTTGGTGATTTTAGGCGGCGATCAGCAACGGCTCCATGAAGAGGTGATTACCGCTGGGGGAATGCTTAAAGAGGGGCGGTTCAGCCGACTCAATGTGGGACAGGTGCAGATGGCGTTAGATGCGGTGTTGCCTGATCCGATTCCAGAAACAGTTCAGCAGCGCCTCATGACGTTGTGGGAGGGACACAAAGAACCGCTGTTGCGATCGCTAGAAGCTCGCATGGGCGATCGCACCGCAGGTCTTCAGAAAGCGCTGCAAGACCGCTGTGATAAGGAGGTTGCCGATATTACGGCAATTTTGACGGAACTGCGTCAGAGCATTTTGAATGAACTGAAACAACCAGAGGTTGAGCAACTTGAGTTATTTAGCAATACGGAGCGGGAGCAGCTTGAGCGCAATCTCAAGAGCCTCGAAGCTAGATTAGAACAGATTCCCCAGGAGATTGAACAGGAGGCAGCCGCTATCCGAGCCAGGTTTAGAGATCCGACACCCCGATTATTTCCGCTGGCTGTTACGTATTTGATTCCTCAAAAGTTGATCTAGATTTGAAAAACGTTCTTATGACTACTGCCCCAAAAATCACTCACGCTTTTGCCATTCTTGCACCCGTACCAGAGGAGCACTTGCTATCTGGATTAGAGTCAATTCAAGTACAGGAAGCCAAGGGTATTGAAGAACCGATTGTTGCTTTTGGCAGTACAGCCTTTAATATTTTTCGCAAAGCTGATGAGTTGCGAGGGGGGCATGGAGGAAGTCTGGTAGAAGTTTTTCTCTACGCTTCTCATGCTGAAGAACAACCCTTAACTCCAAAGGCAACATGGCATGCAATTTATGTGAAGCATATTGAAGCAAGAAATGGGCGTTACCCCAAGGAGCGATCTTATGAACGTCCTGAAACCGCTCTCAATGGCGATAAGCCTGTTTGGGCAATTTTTTGGCAAGTTCAGAGCTTGAAGAAATTGAATGTACCGATTCCCATCAAGCAATTTCACGGTTTAGATAAGCGATCGCCCTATCAAGCTCGTTTTATTCCTGAAGGTCCGCTACTGGTGCAATATCCTCAGCTACCAGGGAGCGTATCCTAATGCGCTCGATCAGTTCTTACGATGCACTTGAAAATCTTGGGAGAGTGCGGCTTTCCAAAAACTTCTTTATGCGAGATTTTCTGTACAGCGAGATCTCCAATTACTACAAAATTCCTAATATTCCAGAAAATCCAGACCTTGCTATTGAGGTGGGCAAGCATTTATGTGAAGACTTGCTGGAACCGCTTCAAGAAGCCTTTGGGCGAATTACTATTCGGTCTGCCTACCGTTCTCCGGCGGTTAATCAGTTTGGAAATGAGCATGACCACAACTGCGGTAGTAACGAGAACAACCGGGCTGGACATATTTGGGATTGGCGTGACAAGGATGGCTGTATCGGAGGGACCGTTTGTATTGCTGTGAACTGGTATCTCGACCATTATGAGCAAGCGGTCGAAAATCGCCCGCTTGCCTGGTGGATTCATGACCACCTCCCTTACTCAAGTCTGTGCTTCTTTCCGAAACTGTGCGCTTTCAACATTACCTGGCGTGAAAACCCCAGTCGCAGCATCAGTAGTTATATTGCTCCGAATCGTGGCTATTTAACCCATGCAGAGATGGATAACTTTTTGGGAAACCACCGTGAGCATTATTCTGGCTTTCCAACCTTGAAAACAGGGCTAACAGTAGATGACTACCGACGAGCATTTGAGGCGATTGCCCCTGATCTGACAGAGGGACATCGGGCAATGCTCAAATCGCACTACCACGCTCCGCATCGAACCATCACCGCTTCACAGTTGGCAGAAGCAGCCTGCTATGAAGGCTATCAAGGGGCAAATATACAGTATGCCAAAGTCGGTCAAAAGGTGGCTAACTTCTTGGGCTATGAACCGCCGCAAACTGAGAGGAATGGGCAACCCTTTTGGTCATGGGTTTTTGCGGATGGCGACTGGCGACGAAAAGACGATAGCTCTCAGCAAAATTGGTACTGGGTCATGCATCCGCAGGTGATTGCAGCCCTTCCGCTTACAAGTTGGTTCGAGGTCTAACAATGTCTACTGCACGTCACCACGCTGAATGGCTCTCTCTAGTTGAAGTATCGGGTCCGTTCCTGAGCCTACCTGTGTTGCTTCAGGTATTTCCGAACGGGCTGGAGGCGCATGAACCAGAGCAGATGAGATTGCTGCGGCTTGCCCATGAGGAGTGGGAAGACAACCAGAAGAGCTTGCAGCCGGAGACTGCCATCCATCGCGCTTGGGTGGAGTTTGTGCTGCAAGAGACGCTGGGGTTGCCGGGTGAGGTGTTGTTGTCGGGGCAGGCAATTCCAACCGGGTTGCAGGTGACGATCGCTGAGCATCAGGAAACATTGCGTCCCGATTGGGTGGTGGTGAATCCCCGTGATGCAGCAGAAGTGGGTAAACCGAGGTTACTAGTGCAGGTGGTGCCTGCGGGACAGGATTTAGAAAAGGGGCTGAAGGGTTCCCGCTGGGCTGCCAGTCCTGCGACTCGGATGATGGAGTTGCTCCATGCTTGCAATGTGCGGCTGGGACTGTTGACGAATGGCGAACACTGGATGCTGGTGAATGCGCCAAAGGGAGAAACGACGGGCTATATCTCCTGGTATGCGACGCTCTGGCAGGAAGAACCCATTACCTTCAGAGCATTCCGCAGTTTGCTGGGGGTCGATCGCTTCTTTCGGGTGGATGAACCGCAAACGCTGGAGGTAATGCTGGCGCAAAGTATCAATAGCCAGCAAGAAGTCACCGACCAGTTGGGCTATCAGGTACGGAAGGCGGTTGATGTATTGGTGCAGTCGATCGACCGGATTGACCAGGATCGAAACCGATCGCTGTTGCAGGGTATTTCGGAAACTCGATTGTATGAAGCGGCATTGACGGTGATGATGCGGCTGGTGTTTTTGTTCTCAGCCGAGGAACGCAAGCTGATTCCGCCCCATGAGAATGAGCTTTACAACACGCATTATGCAGTTTCGACGTTGCGATCGCGCTTGCGGGAGCAGGCGGATCAGTTTGGGG
This sequence comes from Oculatella sp. LEGE 06141, assembly GCF_015207605.1. GTDB lineage: Bacteria > Cyanobacteriota > Cyanobacteriia > Elainellales > Elainellaceae > Oculatella. Next base: position 122,083 of record NZ_JADEWO010000014.1, on the reverse strand, counting down.
AGGAGGTGCTGGAGCGACGGCAGGATGCCTGGTGTCGCTTGCTGGCAACGTTTCGGGCGGTGTATGCCGGAGTAGATCATGATGCGCTGTTTATTCCTGCCTATGGTGGGAGTCTGTTTGACCCCGATCGCTTTCCTTTTTTAGAGGGGCGGCGGGAGGGGACTGATTGGAAATTGCAGACGGCTGACCCAATTCCTGTGAATAACCGCACGGTGTTGCACCTGTTAGAAGCATTACAGATTCTTCAGGTGAAGGTGCCGGGGGGCGGTGGAGTGGAGCCACGTAAGCTGTCTTTCCGGGCATTGGATATTGAGCAGATTGGGCATGTTTATGAGGGGTTGCTCGATCACACGGCAGTTCGGGCGGCAGACCCGATTCTGGGATTGGTAGGGACGAAGGACAAGGAGCCGGAGATTTCGCTGGCGGTGTTGGAGGCACAGGCGGCGAAAGGGGAATCTGCTCTGGTCACTTTCTTGAAGGAGCAAACGGGTAAATCGCCGTCGGCATTGCAGAAGGCTGTAGCCACTCAAGCAAGCCAATCGAGTGGAACAGGTGAAACACCTCAAGATCACCAAGCAAGGCAGCGCTTACTGATTGCTTGCAATAACGATCGCGCCCTGTTGGATCGCATTCTACCGTTTGCCAAGCTGATCCGGTTCGATACATTGGACTACCCAGTGGTGATTCCAGCAGGCAGTGTGTATGTGACAGCGGGGGTCGATCGCCGTCAGACTGGAACGCACTACACGCCGCGCAATCTAACTGAGGAGATTGTGCAGTATACGCTGGAGCCGTTGGTGTATGAGGGCGTGGCAGAGGGGAAGCCGAAGGAAGCGTGGCGGTTGCGATCGCCTGCTGAATTGCTGCAACTGAAGATTTGCGATATGGCGATGGGCAGTGGGGCATTTTTGGTGCAGACCTGTCGCTATTTGGCTGAGAAGCTGGTGGAAGCATGGCAGCAGATAGAGGCAGAGCATCCGGGGCAGGTGGTGATTGCGCCAGAGGGCACGCTGTCGGCAGCATTGCCGGAGGAGTGCCCCATTCCCAAAGATGCCGATGAGCGGTTAGTGGTGGCGCGGCGGATTGTGGCGGATCGCTGTCTTTACGGAGTTGATAAAAACCCGTTAGCCGTCGAGATGGCGAAGCTGTCGCTGTGGCTGATTACGCTGGCGAAAGGGCGACCGTTTACATTTCTGAATCATGCATTAAAGTGCGGTGACTCTTTATTAGGAGTAGGAAATGTAGAACAACTTGAGAAATTTCATCTCAACCCACAAGAAGGAACTCAATTCCCAATTGCACCTTTAGAGCAAATTCAGAATCTTTTGAAACGCGCAATTGACGAACGTAAGACTTTAGAGCAATTTAGATCAGATAGTATTGATCAAATCCAGGAGAAGGAGAGACGACATAAGAAAGCAGAATCATTACTAGAGCAAGTCCGATTTGTAGGTGACCTATTAGTAGGTGAGGCATTGAAAGATGCCCGAAAAGCAACCAACCTGTCAAAGGATGATCTAGATTCTTTATCTGCTGATGTAACCAATGCATTATCTGAAAAGGATGGGGATGGACGTTCTCATAAAATTCAAGTTCTTCAGAAAAAAGCAACTCGAATGCTCACCGATCGCCAGCCCTTCCATTGGGTCATTGAATTTCCAGAGGTATTTTTAGACGAGTCGGCACCAAAGGGATTTTCAGCTATCGTCGGCAACCCACCGTTTCAAGGCGGACAAAAGATTACAGGAGCACTTGGGACAGACTACCGAAATTTCTTAGTGGAATATCTTGCAAACAGTCAACGAGGCAGTGCAGATCTTTGTGCTTACTTCTTCCTGCGAGCCAATCAACTCACCAACAATGCTGGAGGATTTGGATTAGTTGCAACTAATACCATTGCTCAAGGTGATACCCGTGAAGTTGGGCTAGATCAATTAGTTGCAAATGGTTGTGTCATTCATCGTGCTGTGCCGAGTATTCCCTGGATTGGTTCTGCTAGCTTGGAAGTTGCTTATATTTGGATAAACAAATGCAGTTGGAGAGGAAACTTTTTATTAAGGGAAACACCTGTCTTAGGAATTACGACTCTGTTAACCGCATTAGGGAAGAGTTCTGGTAATCCAATTGCTCTTCAAACCAATGCTAATAAATGTTTCATTGGCTCAACAGTTGTAGGCTTAGGTTTTGTCTTAGATCCTAAAGAAGCAAAACAATTGATTTGTACTAATCCTACAAACAAGGATGTTTTGTTCCCATATCTAGTTGGTGAAGATTTAAACTCTCACCCTGAGCAGTTACCTAGCCGTTGGATTATCAATTTTTCAGATTGGGCTTTAGATCCGCAACATGATGATCCCAAAAATCCTAAAGGCTCGCCGTATGCTGCTGACTATCCTGACTGTTTAGCAATTGTAAAAGAGAAAGTTAAGCCTGATCGAGAAAGGCTAGAAAAGGGTGATGCAACTTCGCGCGACAGAGCTAAGCGCTGGTGGCAATTCGCCCGACCAACCATAAAACTTTACAGAGCTATAGCTGAAATGGATCATGTACTGGCGATAGCTATTGTGAGTAAGACAGTTGCATTTACTTTTATACCAACCAGGCAAATCTATGCTCATAAACTTGCCATACTTGCCTTTAAAAATTATTCACATTTTTGTGCTCTTCAATCAAATTTTCATTATCAATGGGCTTGGAACTACAGTTCAACAATGAAAGCGGATTTGAACTACAGCCCTTCAGACTGCTTTGAAACCTTTCCCTTCCCCACACCCGATCCCTCAGACCTTAGCAGCCAATTCCCAACCCTCGACACGATCGGCGAAACCTACTACACCCATCGTCAGGCAATCATGCGCGATCGACAGGAAGGACTCACCAAAACTTACAACCGCTTCCATGATGCCAACGAGACGGCGAGTGATATTCAGAAATTGCGAGAGTTGCATGTTGAGATGGATCAGGCAGTTGCTGCTGCCTACGGTTGGCAAGACCTCGACTTAGGGCACGGTTTTCATCAGACGAAACAGGGCGATCGGTTCACCATCAGCGAAACTGCAAGACGCGAAGTGCTCGATCGATTGTTGGAGTTAAACCATCAGCGCTACGCCGAAGAGGTTGCCCAAGGTTTGCATGATAAGAAAAAGGGAAGAGGTAAAAGTAAGAGTAAAGAAAAAAAACAAGTTAAAGAAATAAAAGGTGGAGATACTCCAATTCAAACAAGTCTATTCTGATCAGCTATGAATACAACTCATTATTACTTTCAACTTACGGATCAACCTCGTGCAGGTGTTATTCCAAGTATTACTAAAGATATTCTAGAATTCTATTCCACTAAAAAGCTTACGAAGAAACAGTGGGTAAAGGAGTCTTCTTTTATAGTGAAATATAAAAAAGAGGAAGAGGTTGAGTTTAAGGATAGCAAGCCAATCAGTTATAGTGAGCTAGCTAAGAATATTCGGCTTTTTGGAAGTTTTTCTAGTGAAGAATATAACTTACCAAAGTATGAGTGCTTTTGGCTGGACAATAATATTGTCATGCAAATCAACTTTCATAAATTTGATGATGCTTCCTCAGATGCATTAACAATATGTATTGATTCACCTAAACAGATGTATGGAGAAAAGTTTCCAATCTCCCCAAAACTAGACAGAGAAGGACATGTAATTAGTTCCATGCAGGCTTCTCTCATTCAGCGCATTATAAACATAAGGAAGATGCTCATTGCTGAGTCCAATAAAGCCTTATACATTGAATGGGTATTTGATTTAAGAACGCTGATTAGTGATGTTATCTCATTAGTAGAGATTACCCTTCACCAAATTTATACAAAAGCAGAATACGATCCACTTCCTGGCTGGAGATTTGACAAAACTAAGTTGGGTGAGAAACATGGGAGGCGTGTAACTGACAAATTGAAGTGGATTGGTCAAATTACAGGAAAGCCTTTAGATGACGCAAGAGATGAAGTGCTTTCGCTTAACAATTTACGCCATATTAGAAATCATATGATGCATTTCGATCCTCCGTGTTTAGTTATTCCATTGGAGGAAGTAGGATTTTGGCTAAATCAAGTTTTAGATATTGCTTTTCTACTCCAAAAAATTAGAACTAAGCTAGGTGTGCCAATCTCTTCTGAGCTGGCTAACTTTATGCTGCAAAGAGATGTAGTCTTTACTCCTGAACCTTGCTTTCAGGCAAGATTACCCATTGATTCCATTAAAACGGGTTATCTATCGTCATATTGGTCTGGAGAACAGCAAAATAGTGCAAAAGACGAGCAACAAAATTTAGTTGGAGACTTACAAGGTGGAATAAATGATTCAAAGCCAAGCGCTTTTATAAGCAAAGATACTCTTCAAATACTTGAAGCTTCGGAAGAGTCAGAGATTTCTTCAGGCAATAGAAAAAGAAAACCAAAAGGTTTTGACTATAAGAAAAAATCAAAATAGTGGAAATCACCAGAACATATAACTGTTTCGATGATGGATGTTAATGGGATAGCATGATAAAGGTAAGAATAAAACCAAAGTAACTCCTAAAAAAAGCAAGTCTAAGGTAGATTCGGTTCAGGGCAGCTTATTCTAATTGGAAGATTCTGAGGCTATGAAATGCAAGAATTAGAAGAAATAGGAGTTTGGTGGATTCCATCAAACCCAGAGATTCAAGTATCTGGACTGCTTAAATTCTCTAGTTCAACTGGCATTCGGCTAGAACTAATTGGTTCTCTTCAGGAACACAGCAAGGTAGATTGCCCAATAATTTTGGGTGTAACTCAAGGTAAATTAATTACTCTTTGTGAGAGTAGAGTCATTCATTCACGCTCTTCTATTCCTGGATTTGACAGTGAAAAATATACTGTAAAGATAGCTTTTATCGGTGCTCATTTTTCGAGCCTCGACGAAGTAAAATTTTTTCGAGTAGCAGTAGAGTACAGTTATTTATCTGATTGGGCTAATCCTCCTGTGATTAAAAGGCAAGAAGAGCTTGAAGAAGATAATTACAACATCCGAGAACTTAATTTCTCATACACTCGCCCTGAACCCGTTCGGGGCAGTACAGATCAAGGAGTTTTGTCGTTAGTTTATACCTGGCAGGATGCGGGACAGCCATTTCAAATAGATTTCAGCCAATCTGCAAATTTTGAAATCAAATCACAAGAAGAGTTTTCTTTTGATGAGTGGATGGCTAAACTTGTCTTTCCACTTCAAAACTTCATTACTCTAGCAACCGACAGACCTAATTCTGTAACACGAGTTTTAGTTTTTTCTCGCTACGGAGTTCGATCAACTGAGGACACTCCACATTTCACCAAACAGGATAGTTCTATCGAAGTTATTTATCGTAGTGTCTACACTGAGGCAAGACAGGACAATCGCTTGTTGCCAGATGACCTTCTGTTTCAGTTGAAGGATATTAAAGAAACATTCGGAGATACAATGGCACGTTGGCTGGCGATCGCGGCTGAGTTAGACAGCGTATGCAACCTCTTCTTCAGCACTCGATATAGTCAAAGAATGTATCAGGAAAACCATTTTCTTAATATTGTTCAAGCAGCAGAATCATATCATCGTAGAAGGCGATTTAACCGAGTGTTGCCCAAAGAAGAGCATGAAAAACGTATTTCTAGAATAATTGATAACGCTTTAGAAGAAGACAAGGAATGGCTAAAGCAAAAACTAAGCTTTAGTAATGAGCCAAGCCTGAAAGAGAGACTTATCGATTTGAGACAAGAGACCAGCGAAATAATCTCTCCGCTCATTACTGATGAAGATTCATTTATTAAACAGATACGAGACACTCGTAATTACTTAACTCATTACGATAAATCGCTTTGGAAAAAGGCTGTAAAAGAAGAAGACTTATACTGGCTTACGTATACTCTAGAGGTTCTTCTTCAAACTTGTTTTCTCAAGGAATTAGGTTTCTCTCCTGAGCAATGCGTGGCTTTATTTGAAAGAAATGAGCGGTATCAATTTGCCATACAGAGAACAAACGGAAAAACACAAAGCAATTTATTCTAAACAGCTTCATCTAACACTCGGATATGTAAAACTTCATTATTCATCAGCGGCTCAATTTGTGACTCAGAAACTACTAGAACGGCAATTGTTTCTCCTACCGCGTTAAATACCTCTAGGCTATAGCCATCCTCCCCATCTGCTACCGGATGATGCTCCACGATCGTTGCCACGTCTCCCCGCCGCAGTTTATGGTTGGGGAAGTCGTTCCGCAGTGCCACTCGTGTAAACAACTCAAATGCCATTATTTAACCCCCTTGTCTGGATACAGCGTAATAAATTTCGTTTGTTGCGTCTCGTATTCCACCATCCAAATCGTGACCACTGCTAAATTGACCCCATTTGCTCCCGTCAAAACACCTCGAATCTCATAAACATCCCCAAATCGATTTGGCTCATCACTCGGCACCGCATCCAGCGGTAAAATCTGCTTCCTCAAATCTGCTTCCAACTGCTGCCAGTTCTCTTGACCATAGCCCGCCTGAGCCAAAAACTGTGATTTGTCGTCTGCATCGCGCCAAACCAGCAGATACTTTGTTAACTTGGCAGTTGCAATAATCGCATCAGGCGGGAGTTTCATAGAGGGAAGAATGTTCTCCAAAAACTAATGGAATCTATCGCTGAAAGGCATAGCGCTTGCGTGCCCCAGTTACGTTAAGTCGCATTGAAAGAACTTCTTTAGTGACACTGTAATGGTCAACAGCCTGGGGAATCGTCATGCCCGTTTTCACAATATGTAATGCTGCCTCTTCAGAAATTAGAAGGGCTGGTCCCAACCAGTTTGCTTCATCTTCAAGCTCCTTATTGAAATTGCGACAACCGTAATCACCGAATGGCTCCATCGGTGGGTGCTGAAGAATGGCGTGGCTCAATTCATGGGAAATATTTGATGCCTGCCGATTCTTTGAATGAGCATCATTGTGAACAATCATCCGTCGATAGCCTCGAAATACCGTTACTGCCGAAAAACACTGGCGATCGTGTTCCATCAGGTAATCGATGTGGTGAACGGCAATCTCAGCCTGCAACTGAGAAAGAGGAACAACTGGAATCTCCAGATGGGCTGCAAGTCTCCAGGGACAAAGTGGGTCATGTGCCCTCAACCCAAGTTCTGTCCGAAATTCTCTGGCATAGCTATTTGTCTCTTTCTTAAAGCCGCGACGTAATGACATTTTATTGATCCTTACGAAGTTTTTCGTAAGCCGCTTTCACAACCGCTTCGATCGCAGCCGATCCTTCAGGCGTTAAATGTGGATCAGCCCGTAGGTAAGCCGTAATCGTGGCTAGGTTATCCGAAGGCTGGTCACTACGGTCATGATGCACAAAAGAATTGGCATCCAAACCCGACCAAACTAGCAACGCCGCCATACTATCTACGTCTGGTCGTCTCCCTTGCGCCATGCGAGTCAGTGTAGACGCGCTTACACCAGACTCTTCAGCCACCTGCTTCCAGTTCAACCGCTTCGACTGCCGCTGGCTATCCAACGCGGCATAGAAAGCTTCAACGTCGAATTGACCCTTTGGCATCTATCCTCCAATTGCTCTCTTGCAATTCTAAATCATTTGTGCAATATAATAAGATAATTGCACTTTCGCAATTAAAAGTCTATCTAGCAATCAGGAGGTTGCATTATGGTTACATCCAGAGGGTATCGAATTCAAATCGATGAAAAGCCCTATATTGTGAATGACCCGGTGATTACTGGACTTCAGCTTCTAGATCTGGTCGGCAAGAGACCGGCTGACGAATACCTGATTTTTCAAGTGCTCCAGGGTGGTCAACTAGAAGAAATTCGGCTCGACGAAACCACCGATCTCCGTAAGCCAGAGCTGGAGAGATTTATTACCTTTGAGAGCGATCGCTCCTTCCGGCTGGTGATCGACGGTCGGCGATTTGAGTGGGGCAGACCCCTAATCAATGGGCTGGAGTTGAAAAAGTTGGCGGGTGTTGACACTGCAACTTACGGCATCTGGCTCGAAGTTCGAGGTGCCGAAGATCGGGCGATCGCAGACAACGAATTGGTTGACCTGCAACAGCCGGGAGTCGAACGGTTCTTCACGGGTAAGAAAACCACCACCGAGGGCAACAGCTTTCTACCGGCGAAAGATCGGGAATACCTTGCGGGTCGAGGGCTGCAATTCGATGAAATCGTTGATGGCTCCAACAAAGGGGTGATCATTCGAGGCTTTCCTCTTCCCTCGGGGCGCTTTGATGCTGGGCAAGCCGATCTTCTGCTTCTCTTGCCGTTTGGTTATCCCGATACGCCACCAGATATGTTCTTTGTCCTTCCTTGGATCAAGCTAGCCCAAATCGCCAAATACCCAAAAGCCGCCGACCAGCCCTTTCCTTTTAACGGACAGCAGTGGCAACGCTGGTCCCGCCATAACAATGAATGGCGACCGGGGGTAGATGGCATTTGGACCATGCTGAAGCGGGTGGAACACGCCCTGGAGGTGGCAGCATGATAACGTCCAGCTTGACTGCTAGCCTGACAATTCAGGAATGTCACCTGAACCGTCTTAAGGAGTTCTTGATCCACCAGGATGGAGTAGAACGCGCTGCTTACATTTTATGTGGGGAGTCATCAAGCTCGCTCGACCCCTGGACTGGGCATCCCCATCGTAAATTCTTCTCCTACGACATTCTGCCTGTTCTGGAGGATGAAGTCCTTTCGAGTTCTGACCAGCACATCACCTGGAAAACTGATTCCTTCGTGCGAACCTTGAAACAAGCGCAGGAGCAAGGTTTAACTGTTGCGCTTATGCACAGTCATACAGGGGGCTTTGCAGAATTTTCTGACCAGGACGATGCCAATGAACCCGATTTAGTCGAGCTAGCTCAGCATCGAAACGGAGAGAACACGTCACTCCTGAGCCTCATTCTGACTTCAGATGAAAAGCTGGTCGGTCGCCTCTGGACTACTCAGCAGCAGTGGATTCCGCTTCGTCTAATCTCAGTTGTCGGTGAATCGATCCGACTCCATTACCCAGGAAGAGGGCAGGGGCAATCTTCTCCCATCCTCCAAAGGCAGGCATTAGCGTTTGGGAGAGTGCTGGAGCAAGACTTGGCAATGTGGCGAGTAGGGATTGTCGGCTGCGGAGGAACTGGCAGTGCTACTGCTATGCTGCTGCCTAAAATGGGATTCCGACGTATTGCCCTCTTTGACAAAGATATTGTCGAGGAGAGCAATTTGAACCGTCTGCATGGTGCAACCCAAGCAGATGTAGACGCGAAGCGTCCCAAAGTGGAGGTCATTGCGCGATCGCTAACGGAGCTAGGCTTGGGAATGCAGGTGAAAACATACCAGTCCTGGATTGGCGATCCAGAATGCCGGGATGCCCTTAAAGCCTGCGACATCATTTTCGGTTGTACGGATGATCATGCCGGACGCTTGCTGCTTAATCGCTATGCCTATTACTATGTCACGCCCGTTTTTGATATGGGTTTGGCAATTGAGGTATCGCCATCAGAGCCACCAGAAATCAAGGCAATGGACGGACGGGTGACTGCCCTCGTTCCTGGTCATACTTGTCTCCTCTGCCGAGGAATTATCAGTCCTGCGATCGCACGTGATGAAGCTCTCAAGCGAAATAACCCCACTGAATATGAACGCCGAAAGGCAGAAGCCTACGTTTTGGGTGAAGGCAATCCTAGTCCCGCTGTTGTTCTGTTCACGACTGATGTGGCAATCATGGCGATCGAAGAACTGGTGCATCGACTTCAGGGTTTCCGAGGAGAAAACGGTTCAGTTGCCCAGCGGGTACGCAAATTTCACCTTATGGAAGATCGACGGCAAGGAGCTAATCCTGACCCATATTGCCCAGTTTGCGGATCTGTGGAGTACTGGGGCAGAGGGGATGTTGACCCATTTCTCAATCTAGTGGGGTAAAACATGCTATTTCGTACCTTTGTCCAACAATTACTAACGCGGCTCCGGTTTATCCCTAGACCAGATTTTGCTGCCCAAATCGTGCCCACCCATCCGACCCCTGAAGAAGTCAAGCCAGGAATGATACTAGTGGTTGGTGACGCTAAGTATCAGAAGTGGGCATGTTTTCGATGCCCTGGAGGTTGCGGTGAGAATATCTTACTGCCGCTGAATAAAGCTCAACGTCCTCGCTGGGCGATTTCTACAGATTGGCTTGGACGACCCACCATTCATCCTTCAGTCAGGCAACTCAACGAGTGCCACTGCCATTTCTGGGTTCGGCAAGGATGCGTTGACTGGTGCCCCGATGATTGAGTTTGTACTGTCTTGGGTGAGGAATAACCATTTCTGAATTAAGTGGGTTTCTAGAGGAGGTGGTCAGGTCAGATCAGATAATTTAAGTTCGGGGGCTAAAAACATTGGAGGGTTACTATGAAATCTGTTTAAAAATGACAAATTTTTAGTTGTTTAGTGGTAGCTGAAACCAATATGACAGAAGCTTTAGCGCATGAATGGGATTGGTGGTTTGAGCCGTGGAAAGGTTTGATTATCTGTGGTAGTTGTGAGGGATTTATGCATTTTCATAGTCCTTGCCTTATTTGTGGTCAGGACTATCGCAATACTCCAAATCAAAAAATTACTATTGATGGGCAAGTGGTCGAGGTAGCCGCATCATTTCGAGGCGCTATTGGCTACTCAGATTACACTCTGCTTAGATTGATGTATCAAGAGTGGCAACGTCCCCTAGCTATGGAAGATTGCTTTCCAGGGATGCCTATTGAAAAAAGACCGTCACTTCGCCTCATGATAGTTATCCTCTTCTGGACTTTGTTTGAGAGCCTGATGGATCGATTTTTTGAAGCTGCTACTTACCACTTGCCCAAACCTATTTCTGAAGACATACTTAACCGCTATTCGTCTATTGGAAGCCGCTTTGATCGCTTGTATAAAATACTATTTAGTACAACGATGGCTAGTGATTTGAGGCAATTGGGTTATGGTGATCTGATGACGCACCTTACCGAGATACAGAAAAAGAGAAATGCTTTTATTCATGGCGAACCAGAGGCAATTAATGATGATCTCGTCAGAGTAACACTTGAACGTTTGCCTGAAGTTCAGAGAGCCTGGATTGGGTTATACAACTTGAGGTGTACGAGACCAACTGTTAAAGGCTGAATTAGCGATTGCAGGCTTTTTAGAGAGCGTCTATGTGGCGATGATGACGATTCAAGCTGTCGCATTTTCAGTGAATGATTGAGTTTGTCCCGCTTGTATGGGCATTCCGGCAATGGTACCTGGTAGATGTCACCTATGCTTAGAAAAGACTGTTTCTCCTTAGACGTATTTAATAATCGAGTAGTAGATACGATCGCTACATGTGGAAATGAGTGAGGCAATCGTAAATACAAACAGTGACGCTCTCAGATTTTAATTGCCTGGTAAAAGAATATTTTCTGCTATGGCGATCGCTCGATTTCTTGGGTTTACTAGAACAGAAGCCCAAAAAATGTGTTGCAGATGCCCTTCGAGATCATTCATAAGCCTACCTTCACCAACCAACTCCTCGCTATCCCCAAAGAGCGAGTCATCCAGGTATTGGAGAAAATCGAGGTTTTGCGGGATGACCCCAAGCCCCACGGTAAGCTGAAGAAAAAGCTGCACGGCTATAAAGGCGATATTTACCGCCTGCGGTCTGGAGATTTCCGCATCATTTATACCTACGGTGATGGTTGGGTTGCCCTGCTTGGAGTTGATGCCCGTAAGGATATCTATAAGGGCGACAAACTGATAGCGGAAGAAACTGAGGTCGATGTCGCTGCCTTTGCCAATCTTGAAAATCTGTTAGCCCCTGAAAAGGTGCTGCCACCTGAATCTAAAATGTCTCAAGTGGAAACCCTTTTACCCGTTGGGCTAACCGAGGAATTACTCGATCGCCTGCTCATTCCCAAAACCTGTTTTCCTACCCTCCTTGCTTGTCGTACCTTTGATGACTTGTTAGAAGCCGATGTGCCAGGGGCAGTGCGCGATCGCCTGTTTGACTGCATCACCGCCCCCAACTTCGATCAAGTCCTTAACCAACCTAGCTTCGTCACCGGCAGTCCTGATGAGCTACTCCGCTTTAAGGAAGGGGATCTCCTGGGTTTTCTCCTCAAACTTAATCCTGAACAAGAAAGATTTGTTACCTGGGCAATGAATGCAACGGGACCAACCCTCCTCAAAGGAGGTCCAGGTACAGGGAAAAGTACCGTTGCACTCTATCGCACCCGTGAAATTCTCAAACAGCTTCAAGCCAGTGGCGTTAGCCAACCCCGGGTTCTCTTCACCACTTACACCAATGCCCTGGTTACCTTTTCAGAGCAACTGCTGCACCAACTCCTGGGTGAGGATGCCCGTTTTGTAGAGGTCAAAACGGCTGATGCACTGATGTCCTCCATCAGCCATGCCACTGAGCAATTTCAGATCGCTCAAACTAACGAACTAAGCAAGCTATTGCGACAAGCCATTCCTCAAGCGATCGCCGCTCTAGAAGGCAATGTTCTACAACAACAGGCACAGCGGCTCATCCTGCAACGGCTCCAACCAGAGTATTTGCTCGAGGAATTGACAGATGTGATTGATGCACGGGGCATCGAAACGCTGGCAGATTATCAAGAGACTACCCGTACTGGTCGCAACATCTCTCTCAACAAATCTCAGCGACAGGCAATTTGGACACTGCGGCTTCATTTCAATCAGTTACTGAAAGATCAGGGAATAGCAACCTGGGCACAGATGCGGCTTTATGCCCTTGATCGCCTTCACACGATGCCAGATCCGCCTGTCTATGACGCGGTTGTGGTGGATGAAGCCCAAGATCTCAGTCCCGTTGTGCTGCGCTTTTTGGTAGGGCTTTGCCGCGAATCGAATCGGCTGTTCATCACCGCTGATGCCAATCAATCAATCTACGGCAACAGCTTCCGGTGGTCTGAGGTGCATCACTCCCTCAAATTTGTTGGACGCACAGGCATTTTGAGGATGAATCATCGCACCACTCAAGAAGTCGGGGAAGCCGCTCAATCCTACTTGCAGGAAGGCATTCTGGACGAAGACAACATTGAACGGCTGTATATCCATACAGGTCCCTTACCAGTAGTCCGCGCTGTTGCCGATCGCCCTTCCGAAGGTTCTCTATTGGCTCAGTTTTGTCGCACTGCCGCTCGCGAGTTTCGCCTGGGGATAGGAGCCTGCGCTATACTAACGCCGACTGAAAAATCTGGCAAGAATATAGTAGGACAGCTTAACTACTTGGGAGTTGAGGCGACGTTTATGACCAGTCGAGAACTAAACTTGAACTGTAAGGGCATTAAAGTGTTGCCGCTCAAGGCTGCGAAAGGGTTGGAGTTTCCGATCGTGGCGATCGCAGGTTTTCTAGACTCTCCCTTTTCGGCAGTAACCAAGAAACTATTAGACGAGGAAATTGCAGAGATGCTGGCTCGTGAACGTCGCACCCTGTTTGTGGGTATGACCAGAGCCATGCGCGCTCTGATGGTTCTCGTTCCGGCTCATCAGCCAGGCAGCCTCCTGCAAGACTTTGATCCTCAGTTTTGGAATTTAGGTAACGCATGAACAGCCTTCGACTGCCTGCTATTCTCCCTGGTGATCTGGATCTTGCGGCTGTTAACCAGCAGCTCCGCGATCGCACAGTCCAACTGGATTGGAGTGCGGTTGTATCTGTTTCAGAGTCAGTCTTGGCGACGCTTCTAAACGGGCTGGATCTGTCGAACGATGCGGATGTCCTGGGTGTTGATGGCTCAATGGCGGATTCTGTCATGGCAGAAATTAGCCGTTTCTTTTCACAACAAGCTGTTACAAAGCCCAAAAAATCTCGCCAGAAATCATCTGCTAATCCCTCAAAGATTACTCCTCAAATCTGGCAACAAGACAGTTTGTTTAAAGCCGAATTGGTTCCTTCCGAGGGGAAAGCTTCCGATGGTCAGGGCACTTTATTAAAACTCCAATATATAAAAGACGAAGAAAAGGTTGCTGAGGAATCTTCAAAAGTAGTTGAACAAACGGTTGAGCTAACAGAAAATAACAGTTCATCTGATGCAAATGCAACGAAGTCGCTCCTATCAAAAAGAATTCCATTTGCTTACGACATTCGGGCTGAACTAGAGGATGCCATTCTCAAGGATTTACGGGGACCAGTCCAGGGTGAGGAGGAAGAAGTAGAGGAGGACAGTGTTCAGGATCGGTATTTGGTTGGCTTGTTGGCTCCTCAGTATCGCCAAGCAACAATCTTAGGTGAGCAGCCTGAAGAGGAAGACGAATTGGCGATCGCCGACAAGGGCAACCAGGAGGAGGGAGCCACTGAAACAACTGCAACTTCTACCCCGACGATGTTTCCTTCTTCACTTGGCATGACTTTCTGCGTCAGCGGTGAAGCCAAAGCGATTGAAATCACAGCAGAATGGGGCAACTACCGCCGAGAAGCCAGTCAATTTCCAAAGGAAGACGGCAATGCCAAGCTCGTCTGGAAACGTTACCCAATGGGAGGCAGTACCGTATTGCCTTTAGATGGCGAAGCGTGCCGCTGGGTTGTGATGGGCGAAGCAGGTCCCGATGTCTATGTTCAGGGGCGATCGCGACAACAGGATAACGGAGACTGGATTATTACGCTATTTCTCGTGAATGGACAGCACGAACCCAAGCAACGTCGGGACGAAGCATGGTTATTTCAACCGGAGTTAAGCGTCCGGGCACCTGACCGCTCACCTATCTTTATTCGTAATCCATTGCCGGCGACTGTTCAAAATATTGACCCAGTGATCCGGGCTGAAGCGCAGGCAATGGCAATGCTTTACCGTAAGCAAGTTGAATTTGCTGTTGGGCATGGCGTTAGCGTTCAAGCAGAACTGGCTGCTCATACAACCGAAAAGGCAGTTTGTCTCTCAACGAGTGTGGTTCCAGTTTATGAAGTACCGAAGACAACCCCTCCAACCGCAGAGGAGATTCCAGAACTTGCAGGGTTAGTCCTGGATATGAAAGAGCTATCAGAAACCCCGATCGGTAGCCTTTCTGTCAAACTAATAGCCTTGATCAATGCCTATAAAGCCTGGATTGACCAGCAAGAAACCCGGATCTCAGATCCGGCATCTGGGTTACTGACTTATCAAGATCCGGCTGCGACTGTCATCCACAATTGCCGGATTGCCCTCAAGCGGATTCAGGAAGGCGTGTCCCTGCTTCAGACCGATGTTCAAGCAGCCGAGGCTTTCCGGTTTATGAACAGGGCAATGTGGCAACAGCGGGTTCACTCCCTTTATTCAGAGCAGAAACGTCAAGGGAACGAGACGACTCTGGAAACAATCGACCAGTATGAGAACCGTCGTTGGTATCCATTTCAGCTTGCCTTCATCCTGCTGAACTTGCCCAGTATGACTGATCTGCATCATCCAGATCGAACGCATCCGACTGATGCGATCGCTGACTTGCTCTGGTTTCCAACTGGCGGTGGAAAAACTGAAGCTTATCTGGGGCTGACAGCCTATACGATTGGGCTACGACGGTTACAGGGGGCGATCGCAGGTCGAAGTGGTGAGTTTGGTGTCGCCGTTTTAATGCGTTATACGCTGCGACTACTAACCCTTCAGCAGTTTCAGCGAGCCACTGCTTTGATTTGTGCCTGTGAGTCAATCCGTCGCGATGATGAGGATCAATGGGGTAAAGAACCTTTTCGGATCGGGCTTTGGGTTGGGGAACGCAGCACCCCAAACTATACAGCTCAGAGCGAGGAGTTTGTTAAACAAATTCGGGGACAGCACCAGCAGTACCGGGGCGGTTCTCCCCATCAGCTCACAAACTGCCCCTGGTGTGGGACTCGGATTGAACCCGGTAAGCACATTCAGGTAACTTCAGTAGAAAAAGGGGATGGGCGTACTCTCATTTTTTGTGGTGATTCACTGGGTCGCTGCCTTTTCTCAAAAGGTGAAGGGCTTCCTGTGGTGGTGGTTGACGAGGAGATTTATCGTCGCCTACCCACACTTTTGATTGCCACCGTCGATAAATTTGCCCAAATGCCCTGGAAAGGAGAAGTTCAAATGCTATTTGGGCAGGTGAATGGGCTATGTGAACGGCATGGATTCCGTTCTCCTGATTTAGATGATAAGGATTCCCACAAAAAGACCAGCACGCTACCTGCGGCTAAAACCCGATCGCATCCATTGCTACGTCCCCCAGATCTGATCATCCAGGACGAGCTTCACCTGATTAGTGGTCCTCTGGGAACCCTGGTCGGACTGTATGAAACGGCGGTTGATCAGCTTGCCTCGTGGACAGTGAATGGAAAGTTAGTCCGTCCCAAAGTGGTTGCCTCAACTGCCACGATTCGACAGGCGAATGCTCAAGTTCACAATTTGTTTCTCCGCAAAGTGCAAGTCTTTCCCCCACAGGGACTAGACATTGAAGACAACTTTTTCTCCCGCCAACGGCAACCTAGCGAAGAGTATCCTGGCCGTCGTTATCTAGGTATTTGTGCCCCTGGTCGCAGAATTAAGGCCGCATTAATTCGAGTTTATGTTGCCTCTCTATCGGCCTCTCAGTATCTCTATGAAACCAAAGGCTATGGTACAAAAGCTGACCCCTGGATGACCCTCGTTGGCTACTTTAACTCCCTACGAGAATTAGGCGGAACTCGGCGCTTAGTAGATGATGATATTCGGTCTCGGCTTGCCAAGATGGATCGGCGGGGATTAGCCAAACGAACCCGGTTGCTGATGGATGAGTTGACCTCCCGTAAAGATTCAACTGAAATTCCAGACATTTTGGATTGGATGGAAACGACATTTGATCCAGAGCAAGAAGCAGAAAACCGTACCAGACGAAAGAACAACCAGAAAGTAGACAAACGTGATCCGTTAGATGTCATTTTGGCAACCAATATGATTTCCGTTGGAGTGGATGTGAAACGGTTAGGCTTGATGGTTGTCTGTGGGCAGCCCAAAAATACGGCTGAGTACATCCAGGCAACCTCGCGAGTCGGCAGAACGTATCCTGGTTTAGTCATTACTGTTTATAACTGGGCACGTCCCAGAGACTTGTCACACTATGAGCGGTTTGCTCATTACCATGCAACGTTTTACCAACACGTTGAAGCTTTATCAGTCACTCCCTTTTCCTCGGGTGCTCTGTACCGGGGACTCAGTGCTTTACTCGTTTCTTTGATCCGGTTATCGGGTCAAGACTTTAATCCCAACCATCATGCAGGAAGAATTCAATCGAACCATCCGTTTTTAAAGGCTGCGATCGACGCGATCGTACAGCGAGCTGGATTAGTAGCCAATACCAAAGTTGCAGATTACGTTCAGCAAGAACTGAAATCAAAGCTCGATGTCTGGTTGAGCAGTGCTCAAAATACCCCAGGTGGCGGCACACTTAAATACAAGGTTGCTTCAAAGGATGGTACGTCGATCGACCTTCTGAAGCCTGCCGGAAAAGGGGATTGGCAAGAGTTCACCTGTCTCAACTCCCTCAGAAACGTGGAGCCAACCATCGGACTCATTCTCACCGATAGCGTCCCTGATGAAGACTTTAGCCGTCTACCTCAACCCATGTCTGTTGACCCATCTGAACTATGACCCAGGCAAACTATAAGTACCGTGTTGGGGAACTTCGCCCCAGTCAAATTCTCTTCTCCTATGGGGTTGGGGCAGTGGTTGACCTCCCAAATCTCTCTGTCATGGTGCTGGGATTGGAGGATTGGGCTGACCGCTATGGCATTGAGGTTGCCGAGGAACGGCTTCTGACAGCCGTGCGCCGAGAGTTAGGCAAGCAGGTCAAGCAATTAAAATCTCCTCCGATGTCTTTGCAGGAGGATTCTGGTGGCTTTAACCCCTTTGATGAAGCCGCTCGGATTGGCATTCCCGTAGCGCCCTTTCCAGCCTGGATGGTTTGTCCCTACTGTCGTTTTCTAGCTCCCTTGCAGGGGGGATATTTTGAACTCAAGTCCAATCCCTACCGTCCTCAAGAAAGCCATTACATCCACAAAAATTGCCGTAAACCAGGGAAACCTCCCAAAGTGATACCCGCTCGGTTCCTGGTTGCCTGCGAACACGGACACTTAGATGACTTTCCCTGGCTGTACTTCGTCCATCGCGGTAATACGAACTGCCGGGGACCTTTGCGACTGGAAGAATATGGAGTTTCGGGAACGGCGGCTGATATTGTGGTCAAGTGCGAAGGTGAGGGCTGTGGTGCGTCACCCCGTCGATTATCCGATGCCTTTGGAGAGCAAGGTAAAAAAACAATGCCTCGCTGTCGGGGACGACATCCCCATCTCCGTAGCTTTGACGATTTCTGCGACCAACAAATGCGAGGGATTTTGCTCGGTGCTTCCAATAGCTGGTTCGGCATTAGCTTGTCTGCGCTCTCGATTCCGACTGCGTCTAATAAACTGAGTGAGTTGGTGGGTGAATACTGGACCCGGCTGAGTAAGGCAACTAGCGGCGACGTGCTCAAAATTCTACTGGATGCATTTCAAGCGGTCGGTGAACTTCAAGAATTCGCCAAATACTCAATTGATGATATTTGGCAAGAAATCCAAAGGCGGCAAGCAGGAAGCTCAGAGAGTGACATAACTCATGACTTAAGGACTCCGGAGTGGGAAGTTTTCTCCACGGCAGACTCCAGCAAAAACACGAAAGATTTTCAGCTTCGTCCAGTTCCACCGCCTCAAGGCTTTGAAAAATGGTTTACTCAAGTTGTTTTAGTGGAACGCCTCCGGGAGGTTCAATCCTTGATCGGCTTCACCCGGATTCAGTCTCCCGGTGATTTTGAAGACGCTGGAGAAATCCCAGAGGAATATCGAGTCAGGCTGAGCCGGAGTGCTCCCCAGTGGGTTCCAACGACCGAAGTGAAAGGAGAGGGAATTTTCTTGCAGTTTGATGAACCGTCACTGGAGCAGTGGGAGCAGCAAGCTGCCGTCAGCAAACACCAAAGCCAGACATGGGAGGCACATAAACGTTGGTGTCAAAACAGAGGACTTGATCCACTGAAGATTAGATTTCCTGGCATTCGCTATATGCTGATTCACTCCTTCTCCCATGCCTTGATGCGGCAACTGGCGATCGAGTGTGGTTACAATGCAGCCAGTTTGCGTGAAAGGCTCTATTCCAAGCCAGTCAGTGACGAAGATGGACCACAAGCAGGGCTGTTGATTTATACCGCTGCCCCAGATAGTGAAGGAACTTTGGGGGGATTAGTCAGTTTGGGAGAACCTGCAATTTTGGGACACCACATTGCCCAAGCGTTAGAGCAAACACGCCTATGCGCCTCTGATCCTCTCTGTGCAGAACATGATCCACTTCAAGGCAATGCCTGTCTACATTGGGCAGCCTGCCATGCTTGTCTATTCAGTCCTGAAACTTCATGCGAAAGAGGGAATAAATTCTTAGACCGATCGCTGCTTGTCCCAACGTTACATCGTCAACAGTTGGCATTCTTTCAATAATGGAGAGCCACCCCGTGAACTCAAAATTACTCAGTTCAATTCACCGGGTTGCGAAAGAACTACCACCGCTTGCATTGAATTCTCTGGCAGACTTTCTGGAAGAATCCGCAGGGTCTTACAGTGAAGCATTGAAAGCCAGGGTACTGAGCCAGTTGCCAAACGTCAATTTTCGGCGAGCTGTTCTTGAGCTTTTGGAGAACTGGCATCAGGCATCAACAAACTTAGATAGCCAGTCTATTGCCTTGGCGTTACGCTCAGCTGCCTATGCGATCGCCTCGGCCCACTCTGCGCTTTCCGCCGAAATTGTCTGGACAGGTCCTGATGTCTCCAATATTCCTGTTCGGAAAACAGAGCAGGTGCTCAAACAGTTGATTCAAGCAGCCCAACGAGAACTAACGATTGTCAGTTTTGCGGTCTACAAAGTACCCGATATTGCAGAAGCATTGATTGTCGCACTGGATCGAGGAGTACACTTGCGGATTATTGCCGAAACTCCAGAAGTTGGGGAGGGTAAGGTTCCTTTTGGAGTTGTAGCAGGACTGGGAGCAGAAGTCGCCCAGCGATCTGAGGTGTTTATTTGGGAGAAGTCTAAACGCCCTCAAGGCAAAGACGGCAAACACGGTTCACTTCACATGAAGTGCGCGATCGCAGACGGCAATGATTTGTTTATTTCCAGTGCCAATTTAACTGGGTATGCTTTAACTCTGAATATGGAAATGGGATTACTTATCCATAGTCAATCTCTAGCCAGTTGTGTTAGTAACCATATTAATCAACTCATTCATCAAAACGTTTTTTCATTACTCAGGTAAATGGTGTAAATAGATGAATGACGTTCCTACATTCAACTGGACTGATACCGCTATACTCCTTTGGTAGCACCAGTAATCCAGAGAGTTTGCCTATTATAAAATTCACCCTGCTGTTCTAAAGGGTATCCTCCTAATAGCAAACCGAGCCATAACTCGACGATCGGCATTTTTAAAGCTTGTTGTAAATCAGGTAGACGAATGTTTGAGCCGAAACACTGAAGATATTGGGCGATCGCCTTCGACCACTCCTCTACATTTTCTCCATGTGCTAGATCCCGAATCTGCTCCGCCATCTGAGCTTCATTAAGTGCTTGATCTGCTGCCACTTGATCGACCCAATTCAACAACGCATTCTTATCGACTTCCCCGACGACTGAACCCTCTTCCTGAATGGATGATTTCTGCTTGCGGTTAGCAGGGTACTGAATTGGCTCTGGTTCTTCAAACAGATCCGATACATCCAGCGTTAAAGATTGGACGAACAGATCGACACAGTCCTCTAGATTTACCACCGGTTCAGCCGGGTTATGCCGACGCTCCCACCCGGAAATCAAGAGATTTGCTCGTGCGGCATGAACCTCTGAGAGCTGTACCAACACATCCCCTGCGACAGTCAACTGTTCTGCCAGAGACTGGTCAGATAGGGTTTGCTCTAGCGCGTCACAGAGCGATCGCAGATCCGCCGTCTCTGGAAACCGAGAGGCTTTCTCCAGGGACTGCCAGAGATCAAGCTCTAACTGCTGCACTTCCATTACAGCCTAACCTCTGGATAGAGTGGGCAGGGTCGAATCGGGCAGTTATGGGGATGGAGTTCAACCGAGGAACGAAAGCGTTCTACCTTGATTCCACTATGCTGCGAAAACACATCGAGAATCCGAACCAGCAAGGTTTTGACATGCAATTCGGTCAGCCCCAAACAGTGAACGGGTTCAACTTTAGCAACCCGATCGTTTCCCATCCAGAGTTCTGCGCCCAGGGCATGCAGCGGCGAATCCTTGGTTATGCGATACCAGTGAACAACCGCAGCAGGAACGGCTGGAGCCAGTATCTCTAAGGTTGCCACCCTTACCGAAGTAGAAACGTCCGGTTCTGATAGCGCTTGTTCCGTTTGCTGTCCGCGTCGTCGCTGTTTGCGGACATGGTTCCGGACTCCCCGGTGGCGATAGTAGGAACGGCGGTTATGGCAAACATTCGGATTCCAGCATCCGTCCCCATCCGATCCATGACGCTGTTGGGCTTCCTGGGAGTCAAGCTTAGAGCAAAGCCGACATTTTTCCTGATCGGGACGTGCCATCACGCACCTCTGAGGGGGGCAAGTAATTCATCGACCCACTGCTGATCAGCCTCCGATAGCTTGGGCGGTGGTACAGGCTGACGATAGTCGATGCGTTCGTTGTACCCCGCCCGATCGCACACACCCTGCACAATAGCTTGTAAGTCTACCAACGGTTCCTCATCTTCGGGTCTTAGCGGCAGCGGCACACTGGGAATGGGTTCACGCAAGTCAAAGTCATACAGGTCAGCTTGAGGACGTTGTGAACGACGACTCACAATGAGGCGATAATCACTCGGCTGCACCTCTCCGATCATTGTCATCGGGATGCCAGCCCGGATTAGATCAATTTCAACTAGATTGGAGAGACTGCCCAGAATTCGCCTGCGCTTGTTTTCATAAGCCGTTCTGCCTTTTCCTTTCTGCTTGTTTTTGGGTGACAGCACCTCAATCACTGTAATGACCGTATCTGTGCCGACTTCGCGAACTTCTAAATAGCGCTCTTTAATGGTCGTTGGCTGGGGCAAGAAAATGGAGCGAGGTCGCTTCTGAGTTAACGTTACACCCGATTCAACTCGCAACGGCTCCAATTGATCGATTGACCGAGCCGCTAAGACAGCAGCATCTGGAATACCCACCAGGATTTCTTCTGGCTCTTCTTGATCCTGGTAGGTGCGAGTTTCCACCTCAATGTAATAGTTGGGGCGCAGTTGGGGCGCTACCGTATCGGCGATCGCCACCATCAGTCGGGTGTGAAACGACGACCAGAAGGCTGGCTGTTCCAAATAGGGATTCATGCCAGGGAAGGGCGACGGCATCCGTGAGACTCCCACAGTGCAAGGATTTTCATTTAGTATACCCTAACCGCTGTGAACCTAGTCGTAGTTTAGTCGTACAAAAGATATTGTACAGATATTTTACTTGAAATGCTTTAAACTCAAGGTGGCAACCTCTGTTGTGTGGCGATTGGCATGTTTTCTGATTCAGAAGGGCTACCCCCCATCCGGCTGGTTTCTGCTCAGACTTCAGTTCCACCCCGGTCAACCGAACCCACGGATCTGCGTTGGTTGCGAGTAGAAGAATATTTCCAGGCGCGATCGCTGGCTGATAACACGCAAAAAGCCTATCGACGGGAATTGAAGCGGTTTTTAGCTTGGACCGATCGAGCCTGGTCAGATCTCACGCCTCGCCAGATTGCCCAGTTCAAAGCGTATTTGCAGGGGCAAAACCTTTCTCCCAACTCTATTAATCGAGCCTTGACGGCTCTAATGAGTTTCTTTGATTGGTTTCGAGCGGCTTATCCGGAGCAAATTGCCCATGATCCCACTACAGCAGTAGAGATGGAGCGGGTGCCTTTGCCCCCAGCCAGGGATTTATCAGAAATCGAGATAGCGGCGCTGTACCTGGCATTGGAGGAACGAGGGGAGACGGAGGTGCGCGATCGGGCATTACTAGCCGTACTAGGTCATGGTTTGCGCGCGGAAGAGGTCGTGAATTTGAACGTTGCAGATTATGATGGCGTGCGGCTAGCCATCCGTGAAGCCAAGGATGACAGTACGGGCACGGTGCCGGTGAGCCGCCAAGCGCGAGAAAAGTTGAACACGTATTTAGTCCAGCGTCGTTCTGAGGAAGGGGATTTGCTACCGGATGCTCCCTTGTTTCTGTCATGTGGGCGGAATCGGAGCGGCAATCGATTGGGGTATCAAGGTCTCTACTATGTAGTTAAGTCTTTGGGTAAAATTGCAGCAGAGCAGGCTCAATTGGCATTAGAGCGGCGGCAAAGAATTGAGCAAGGAGAGCTAGAACCTGATCCTCAGGACAGATGGGGACAGTTTAGTGAGGTAGAACTCAAACAAATCCTGACTTTACTGAATGTTCATCCTCACCAGTTACGCCACACGTTTGCTACTGGCTTGCTCTTACGGGGGGTTGAAAGCCTTCATGCTCGGACACTGACCCGTCATAAATCAGAAGCCAGCTTCAAGCGATATGCCAAGCGAGCACTCGGTGCAGCGGCTGAACGGGCTTTTTATCAATCTATTGGGGAAGAGCCTCCCCAAAACAGTGAGTTGAAATGAGACGAATTTCAAAGATGGATGCTCAATTAAGCTGGTCTTGATACATACTATTTATCAGGCATATTTGGTCTGACTAATCCCGAAGAGGTTTTTTGGCCACTGTTCTCAGTCCTGCGTACAGGTTCCTAGTGAATCTGGTTTCGCTTAAAGTTTTGTTGCTATTTTTGATGATCCCCATGTTAAGGGACGTTTCAGGATTGTTCAAAAGTGTGTTTTGCAGTTGAACCACAACGTTGTGGTTCAAAAATTGACTTACTCTAATACTTGGAAAAAATTGAATGAGTCGGATTATTGCTTTGTTTAATCAGGCTGGTGGGGTTGGCAAGACCTCTCTTGTCAATCAACTTGGATACATGATTGCTTGTTGTAAGCGGTTAGATGTGAAGACTAAGAAACGGAGTAAGAAGAAGGGAGATTACTACCAAGTTCTTGTGGTGGATATGGACCCTCAGGCTTCCCTCACAATATTTATGGGTCTTGATCCTTACGAATTAGACAAAACGATATACCACGCGATTCTGCACGACGAGCCGTTACCCATTCACAAGGGAATTTATGCTCAGACTCAAAAAGAAGATGGTACACCGGGCGTTGATTTAGTTCCTGCTAACTTGGGGCTTGCTTTAGCAGAGCGTGAATTGATGTCAGCCATGATGAGTGACTTTCGCTTGAGAGAGGCACTATTGCCCGTTCAAGAGCATTATGATTTCATTTTGATCGACTGCCCTCCGAGTTTAGGTAACTTGGCTTATATTTCGTTAGTTGCAGCAACTCATGTGTTGGTACCAATTCAGTCCCAATACAAAGCGTTTAATGGGGTGCAACAGTTATTTGACACCATTAAACTGGTGCGGGCGCGTCCAAACCGAGATCTTGCGATCGCCGGATTTATACCAACCATGTATGATCAGCGAAATTCTCATGATGAGCGGACATTGGCAGCGATCCAAGAACAGCTTTCAGCAGTTGCGACAGTTTACCCCCCGATCGCACGATCTACAATTTTTGCAGATGCTTCAGAAGAGCATCTGCCCTTAGCACTTTATGATAGAAAACACCCTGCGCTTAAAACGATGAATCAGATTATTGAAGGGCTGGAGCTTCTATGACACAATCCAAAGCTTCTAAAAAAGATAAACCCTACGGGGGAAGTATTGATTTAACTAGGCTATTCGGTTCCAGTACTGAAGAATTGGCTCAGCCGGAGCCTAGTGAGACCAAGAATTTTTTGCCGCTTGCTCAGATTCATCGCAAACCTGAGCAGGTCAGACGCTATTTTGATCCTTCGAAAATGGAGCAGCTTACTGCTTCTGTTCGAGAGTACGGTATTTTAGAGAACTTACTGGTTCGTCCCATGCCAGGGAAACCTGGAGAATATGAATTGGTCGCGGGAGAACGTCGTTATAGAGCGGCTCAGGGAGCAGGTCTAACAGAGGTTCCTGCAACTATTCTTGAGTTAAATGATCAGCAAGCACTTCAAATCACGCTGGTCGAGAACTTGCAACGGGAGGATTTAAACCCAGTTGAGGAAACAGAA
The DNA here is from genome assembly GCF_015207605.1 of Oculatella sp. LEGE 06141. Lineage (GTDB taxonomy): Bacteria > Cyanobacteriota > Cyanobacteriia > Elainellales > Elainellaceae > Oculatella. The sequence continues at coordinate 96,944 of NZ_JADEWO010000014.1, read as the reverse complement.
GGGATCTTACAGCTACTAGCAATTCGATTGGAGTTGTCTGTCCAGGAAGTAGTGTCTCTCCTATATCGAATGCAGAATGAGTCAACTCGAAATTTGAACCACAACGTTGTGGTTCAGGAAGAAGAGGTTGTAGAAGAAGTATTTAATGCCCTTGGAAGAATGAGTTGGCAGTCGTTTGTAAAACATCGCTTGCCCTTACGAAATTTGCCTGAAGAAGTGCTTGAGGCACTCCAACAAGGAAAAATTGAGTATACGAAGGCGCAAACCATAGGACGGGTTAAGGATGAAGGGCAGCGACAAGAGCTACTTCAAGCAGCGATCGCCCAAGACCTTTCGATTAGGGATATTCGTGACCGTATTAAACAGCTTTCGCAATCACAGAACACTGCTTCTCAGCCTCCCGACTACCTAAAGCGTTTCAATGCTGTAAGCCGTCAGCTCAAAAAGACATCTGCATGGGAGGATCAGGAGAAACGCGATCGCCTAGAAGCGTTATTGAAAGAGATAGAGGATTTAGTTCAGTAAGGTTTGAGCTTTTACTTACGAAGTAGATCGAATTGAACTATAAAGCAACTTCCTTTACCGACTTCAGATTCAACTTTGATAGTTCCGTGATGGGCTTCCACAATTTGATGAGATAGATAAAGCCCTAGCCCGTTCCCTCGACGCTGATGATTTCCCTGCCTGTATCGCTCAAATAGAAACTTTTGTTCTTCCGGGGGGATACCAATTCCTGTATCTTCTACCTCCAGGACAATGGAGTTATTCTCTGGGGAATCACGAGTCAAATGCTGTAAGCGAAGCTCTACCAATCCGGTATCGGTATAACGGATGGCATTACCAATCAAATTAGTCAGTAGGCGGCGAAGTTCCAGGCGATCGCCCCTAACCCACAAAGGTGTTTTGTCAGTGCCTCCTACTAAGGTTAGGTTCAACGCCAAGCCTTTAGTCATAGCCAGAGGAGTTAGTTCTCTAACAACGTTTTGGCTTAACTCCCAGAGATCAACCTTATGAAAGTGAAGATCTTTGCACCCTCCTTCATACTGATAAATTTCCAGAAGAGTATCTACCATCTCTAGCAAAGTTTGGTTGCTTTGAACAACCTGCTCTAAAGAACCCCGCATCTCCGGCAATGTTTTACCAAAAGTACCTCGACGTAGTAAATGCAGCATATGATCTGCTGCAATGAGCGGGGTTCGTAGATCGTGAGTCAGGCTAGCGATGAAGTCTTCATGCTGTTGATTAATCCTGATTTGTTCATCGATACTGTGTTTCAGTTTTAACATCGACTGGATTCTGGCAAATAGCTCTCCCTTTTTCACCGTAGGGCGGATGACATCATTTGCACCCAAGGCTAAGCCCTTAACCACACTGGCATGGTTATGATCGGCCACCAACACGATTGGAAAAAAGGGCAATTCAGCATTCCGTCGAATTCGTCGGGTTACTTCATAACCGTCTATATCAGCAGTGGCTGTATCCAGCAATAATAAGTCAGGTGGAGACTGTTCAAGCTGAATCAGTGCGTCTATTCCGCTATGGGCACTGTCTACCTGATACCCCCGTTTCCTGAGCAGCGATCGCATGGAACGAAAGATATTAGGGAGGGCATTCACCAGCAGAATGCGTTTTGCTCCAGATGAAGCAACCCTGATGGTTGGGTTTAAAGGTTTTGAGAGCATATTTTTTATCCAATGCTTTATTTGTCGGTTCTCTAGGAGATTTACGGCAAACTGGCGATGCCCCTGTGCTTCGTAACCTGCTCTAAGCCTGCTTGGTACAGCCTTCCTTAGCCTTCATCTCAGGGAATAAAAAGTACTAGAAAAGAAGCAAAATTCTGGAGAGGGAACAGCGATGTAAAGAAATCAGTCTAGCGAATTTATCAAAAATTTGCGTTTAGACAAAGACTTGTTGTATCCAGGGATTCGCATCTATCAGTCTTTAGGAGTAGTCAGGATGAGGTGAATGATGCGAATTGCAATTGTCGAGGATCACAGCCTGACCCGAACTGGCATCCGCAGTTCCCTGAATGAGCAGCAGGATATTTCGGTAGTGGGAGAAGCTGAAACAGGGGTCGCAGGGCTGAAGCTGCTTCAGAAAACCAAACCGGATCTGGCGATCGTGGATATCGGCTTGCCAGATATCGATGGGATAGAAGTTGTGCAACGGTTTCGGAATGCTCTCCCTCCAGAGTCAGATGTTTCAACCCGATTTATCATGTTGACATCCTACACTCAGGAAAGAATGGTGCTAGCGGCTTTTGCAGCAGGGGCAGACTCTTACTGTGTCAAAAACACCAAGTTTGAATTGCTACTGGAAGCCATCCGCACGACCTTCGAGGGACAGTCTTGGATTGATCCAGCGATCGCCCGTATTGTTCTCAAGCATGCTCGGCAAGCTGCGTCGCTATCATCGGTTGCTAGTGAGCCTCAAACAGTTACCATCAATGCTCTCGATTCGGAGCAAGCCACGATTCTGGAGGCTGATCCTCTGACGAATAAAGAGCTGGAAGTGTTGGAACTGGTGGTTCAGGGCTATACCAATAATCAGATTGCTGGGCAACTTTATATGAGTCTTGGCACAGTCAAAGTACATATCCGTAGTATCCTCAGCAAATTATGTGCCAGTGATCGCACTCAGGCAGCCGTACTGGCAATGCGAGCAGGACTGATCGAGTAGAAATTCCGGCACAGTGAAAAACTATGCAGTGCGCGGTGATTAATTTGAAGATTGATGGATTGCTTGAATGACACTGGTTTGGGTAGTGTAGAGCGATCTCCCACTGCCGCTCTCTAGATCAAAGTAGGTGGCGAACCGTCGCAGCTTCCCGGTGGTCAATTGCAACAGATAATCGAAGGTTTCAGCCGCAACCCGCTGATTAATGCTGAGGGATTGGCTATTCAGTAAAGCAAGCTGTTCGCAGGAGAGGCTGTTATCCTCTATTTCCTCTGGTTGCGGAATCAGCAGGTCGGGTTGTTGGATGGTAGCGGCAGGGAGCCGAAAGCATCCCAATGCGTCAAACCGATAATCATCGGGTTGGGTAGAAAGGTGAGAGCCTAAGAGAACTTGTCCACTGCGTCGGGAATTGCCACAATCCAGATACCAGGTACGAGGAGTGAATTGGTGGTTGTTATTCTCTAATATTTGAGTGATCGATTGTCTGGCTCTGGCGTTATCGACACAGCCAGTGACCAAGGCAAGGGTATTGTAGGCGGGAACAACCCAGGCTGGATCGAAGGGTTGGGCAATTGCACCGATTTCCATTTTCCAGGCGATCGCATAGCGAAGTGCCAATGTTTTGGCTTTGTTCAACCCGATTTCTGCATCACAGAAACATTGGCGTAACACATTAGCTTCTTCAATGTGGTCTGGGTCAACAAAGTAGAGTTTGACCTTCTTCCCTTTACTAGACAGAACTCTACCTAACCGAACAATGGATGGAGCGAGCCAGGAGCCTGTTCCACCACATCCTACCAACCAGAGTTCAATCTCGGTGTAATTGATGGTCAAGACAGGAGAGGCGTTGGCTAGATCGAGATTTAGCTCCATAGGTTCTCCAGCACAGGGGTAGGGGGCAAATCTGTACTGTAAAACTGGCATCCAGACAGTACAGAAACGTCAGTCATAAAGAAATCTGACTCAATATCAAACACGGTTTTTGCAGGAACATTCCAGCAGTGCTGAAACAGCCCGACTCGCATCTGAATCTCTGGTTTGGTTGTATTCACCCGACCCAGGACTCCATAGATCCGGAAGCCTGTTTCGTCTGCATTGTCGGTGCTAGAAAAGAATGCAGGCATGGAAGCATGGGAGTGAATCTCTACGACAGCCTGATGATGAGAGGTATGACTCCCCGATTCTGTAGGCTGACAACTGGTTGTGCTTTGAGTTTGTTCTGGAACCCGTAAATTCCATCTGTCTTCCTGATTATGGAAGTGAAATAGTATTTCGACATTGGATTCAGTGCAAGCATTACAGCTCGATCGCCATACTTCCAGCAAAAGTTCTTTGGGGATACGGGGTGAGATAGTGAAATGAGGAGTCAGGTGAGGTAGCCCTTTAATTCGCTGATCGCTCAGACAAATGGGCATGAGAACCTGGATGCCAGGACGGATCGCACTGACAAAAATGCCGTTGCCAGCTAGGAGGTAGGTGAGAGCGCTGCCTGAGCTAGGGAGCGAATCAGCCGCAGTTGCATAGCCAATCAGCGGGTTAGTGGTTTTGTTCATCTAAAATTTCCTGCACCAGTGTATCGACACTTTTTTTGTTGCCGATAGGCATCAGATCAGAAACTGGATAGGTGGAACGCTTGTTTAGTTGATGTAGTTTCAAGAGCTGTTGGCGTACATCTGATCGATGAGATTTCGATTTACCTGTAGACAGATGATTTGTAAATAGGCTGAAAATGAAAAGGTTCCAGGCTGGCTCAATGCCTTGAGGTCTGGCATCAGGTGGTTCATTGACACCCCAGCAAACCTGCCCTGAATTGTAGACATTGGGTAGTGGAGTATGAAAGGCAAATGCTTTGGGGTCAAATGTCTTGCCTTTAATTGCCCAAACCCAGTATTTTTTCTCCATACCCATAAAGAGCATTGCAGGTAGAAGAATTTTTAGGGTTCCGACCTCATCACAGTTGAGGAGATGCGTAGCGGGAGGGATGAACTTGACCAGGTAAGTGCCCCTGCTCCCTGTGCCATAGCGCACGATGTTAGGTTGCATCCAGCCGGTGTCAATGGGTTCAAAACTAAAGGCAGTCCGGAGTGCAGTTGGAGAGACACATTTGTAAATGTCAGCGGCTGGCAGATCTTTATCCCGTCTATGAAAGATGTAATAGCCATCCAGAAAGAGTAATTCTGCCTGGATTGCAAAAGACTTTCTGGGTGGGTCAGCAAGAACAGATCGGATGATATCACTGGAGATAATAGTGCTGGGTGAGTTCTCAGTCAGGCTCGTTTCAAGGCGCGTGTCCATAGCTGTAGCAGCAGTTGTGCATGAGTGTTTAAGTCAGCCTCTAACCATTCGATCAGGCAATACGCAGCATCCAAAATGCGGCTTGCTTGCTTCCATTTCCGGTGCACGAGGTTGATAGACGATTTAGACCAGGGTAGAGAGGAGGCGTACAGCCCATAGTTCATCTCATCAGGAGATTCATCTAGCCAAATGTTTTTGGTTTCGTGATCTAGCAATTTCAGTGCCAGAGGCAGGAATTGTAAGGGAGTCGTGAGTTCACAGCAAAGCCGCCGCAATCGTTTGTTGTCGATTTTGTCGGGAGCGTGAATGTCTTTGTAATAAATTTGATGAGCCTCGAATTCACTGTCAAACCATTCGCTACCTTCCAACTCCACATCGTCTAACCAATAGCGACCTTCTTTACTAAATGGGATAAGCAACTTCCATCCGATCCGTAAGTTCTCGATTCCTTCTTCAATTTGCCAGTCCACACCCATTGATGTGATAGGGATAGCCTGTAGTCGCTCTTCATGAGCGCTTTCTACTGCCCAAAATGACATTGGGAATAGGTGGGTATAGACCAGCGTAATGAACTCCAATTCCCTTGGGCTATGGCGATTTTCCAGGGAGACGGCTTTAGTATGGCTGGCATCAATGGGTAGATAAAGAGAGGTTTGGCTAGTTGCCCATTCAAGAGGGAAAAAGTGTTGGTAAAGTGCCAGCAATTGATAAAGGTTGAGTTGGGCTTCCAAATAGTCAAGAGCTTTGGAGGAATTGATTATGAACTGGCACTGGCGAAGGCTATAGATGGCTTCCGCTGTGCTGTTGGGGACAAGATTCATAGCTAGAATCCTTCAGGAATGCCGCCGGATGTCGGAGTACAGAAAGTTAGAGCTTTTAGTGAATGATTGACTGCTTGTGTGAATACTGTCCCAGCGGCGATCGCTTCTTCGATCTGCCCTGCCCATTGCTCGGCATTCCTCCAATCAATTCCAGTTAGCATCTGATGTTGTCGTAGTTGATGACACATCTGTATCGCCGGATTGACCTCTTCTGGATTCGTCAGCAAAGATTCCAATGGAGAAGTACCTTTTCGACCCGGCTTTTTGATAATGCGGATGGGTTCTCCTTCTTTGCGTTCAATCTCTGCATTTGCTAGTTCAGCGCAGAGGGGAGTGAAGGCATCGCGTAAGAGTTGATCATCTAGGGCGATCGCATCAGGTAGCCAGTGTTGTTGCCCTTCATAGATTACAAGTCGTTTGTTAGTTGTGCTGGTAGTCATAACAGTTAAAACAATGAAATTTGAGTTTGAGCGTTGCTGCTTGGCTTGGAAGTGGTAGGACTGGCTGAGGCAGGCTGAGTTTTGGTCTGAATTGTGGGTTGAGGCGCGACTTTAGCAGATTGAGTCCGAGCAATGTTGCGGCGGATTTCGCGGTTGGGGAAATCCGCTTTCAGGTCAGCTAGAAGCTGGGCGATCGCAGGTGGAAAGGAACCTAATTCTTCCTGGGTTAACATTGCCACAATGGGAAAATCCCCATGACTACTGGCAGCCAGTAGCACAGGTCTGCCTCCTGGTTGTTCTGTGTAGGGTAACAGAGTGATCACAACCTGAATTTTGCACTGCTCGAAAATATAAGGTTCAGGTTGCTGTATGGAGGATGGAGGGTTTGAGGAGTTTTCGTCATTTGAAGTTGCCTCTAAACCCTCTTCGTCAAGATCATCCTCTGTATCAGTGTGTTCTTCTGGTTCCTCAGTTGCGAGATTCAGGAGTCTCAAGAAGTCAGAGTGACCTGCTTCGTAACGCTCCCGATCGAACAACAACCCAAGCGCTTGAAAACTCTCTTCAGCTGTCTTTTTGCCATTAGTGCTTTTGGCGATCGCATCCAATTTAGTTGTTGTAGCTGTTAAATTTGCAACAGTGATCGCCTCATCTGGTGTTAGCCATTTCATAGCAGAGACAAATTAATGGTTTAGCTGAAATGGCGGTAGCCAGGACAATGCAAAAATTAGCCAGCAGCAAGGATGCGTTTCTGCTGCTGGCTGACGAAAGGGCTTATTGCTCCGCTAAAAGTGAGTTCTTGAAGTCTTGAATCGCTGTAGCGGTTAGTGCATAAATGACGCGCCGCCTGCGTTCGATATGGGTGCCATCGACGGGAACGCCTCTCTTCCAGGCAGCAATGATAGCTTTCTTGTCGGCAGCGTAAGTGACTTTCTTTTTGCGGAACTCATCTGGCAAGTCTTCTGCATCCACCAGTAGCTCACAACTGGGAGGATTTTCGCGAATGGTGATGCGGAGTGAATGACCGACGACTTCATCGGGCAGCCCCCCGGCTAGGTTTTGGTCTAGAATGTTTTGATCGAGTGCCTGTCGCCATCGTTCTAGGCGATCGAGGGCTTCCTGATGGACTGCTTTCAGGTGTTCCAGTCGTTGTTTAACACCCGCAATCTCAGCATCAAGCTGAAATGCCAACTCGGCGTGAAGATCGATCGCATCTTCTTGCGCTTCCTGGGTTTCCCAAATCGCTGCAAGAAGTTCTGCTTCCTCCTCAACTGTTTGGGAATGGGTGAGTAGATCCCAGAGTGCTGCTGCTGCTTGAGAGAGTCCTGCCAGGGATTGTTGAGCCAGAGGAAAGGTCATGACTACCATCTCCCACAAAATTCGTAATAGTCTCGTTCTGCTTCGATGTCTGCCAAAATCATCAGAGTGCCTGGATTAATGTCTTCTGAGGATTGCTCGGATTCAAGAGAGAGATCAGGATTGGTGATTGTCAGTGGTGTTGAGTGATTTGTAGAACTGGTTGTCAGAGTTTGCATAGGGGTAGCCTTAATCACACTGTATGAACCAGCGCGATAGCGCACTACTGCTGTGCCATAAACCGTCGAATGTTTCTGGCACACACAATACACCGAGCTTCCCGGTGACCTTCAAACCCTAATTTCCAGGCAGGTGTGCGAATTAGTTTACCGTTACGGATATGAATAATCAATCCATAGCGAGCACCATCCCAGGCAAGGCTACTATCTGCGCTGTAAGCCAGATACCGCAGGTGGTTGAGGGCAACTGTCCAATTGCACCCATATATGTGAAACCGTTGAGGATATTGCTGGCAGAGAGTTTTCAATTGACGCAGCATTTGATAGGCGATCACCCGTTCCTCTGGGTTTGTAGATTTGCCCTGACGCATGAGCATAACCAATCCACCAATGCCAACAACCCGGCTATGTTGCAGGTAGTGATTCAGAAACTTCTTGGGTGTGTCCCATCCCCAGACCGGAATCATCCTGATAGGAAAAGACTCAAAGTTTTGCTTAAGCCATCGACGAGCCATCAGCCAGTTCTGATAAGTTGCTTCCGGATCGCCAATCACATCTGGAGCACTGATCCACGTGTAGTTTCCTGACACTGCGATTTCCATATATTGGATCACATCAAGCGTACCGCCGTACCTAAAGTGATAGTAAGCATTAGAATCTAAAGCTACCTTTAGAAAACCCTTACTCAGATGAATTTTTGTTGGATTCACTAAAACTTGATTCACGCCAGCCCGTTTTAACATGAGGGCATCATTAATCTCAGAAAGCCCACTAAAGTAGAAGAACATGAGCTACTCACCGTCTTGTTGTAGAGTCGTCAGAGCGTTTTGGATGAGTGGCAACGTGTCTTCATCAGCAACAGGTACGAGTCGATAAATCCGAGTATTTTGGGTGGTGTAACCAAAGTCTTCAATCAACGAGGCAACCAGCTCCACTGCACGCTGAAGCGTACCGTAGGTGTGGGGTTCTTCTGTTGGCAAGATGGGATAGAAAGTCTCCTGTTCTGGCCACGGTAAAGGTTCATCGACCTTAACCACTACGAAAGTTGGAGGATTTGAGTTGAGTGATTCAGACATAGACCGCTCCATGTTGGTGAACAGGCGAGAGCATATAGACCTGCTTAAAGCTGGCAGCCCGCCTATATTGCCTGGAGCGGAAGCTCTATCGCGATCGCAGCCATCTTGTCTGGGCTTAGGTTAGGGAACAAAGAGAGTCAACTGAACAGGTTTAGCGGGTCCTGTCAGTTCTCGCCAATTTTGCTCAAAGGCTTTCAGGTTACGGCATTTGTTTTTCGCTAGCTTGGGAGCAACAACGTAAAACTCCTCGAAAGCCGGATAAATGCCTTCTTGTCGTCGGTGGAGATAGCACCGTTTGCCGTGCAGATCTTCTATTGAGGCATGATGCCGATGGCAAATTGTCTCTAACTTGGACTCGATCTGAGCTTTGTTGCCTTCGTCTACCAGAACCACTTTGCGATCGGAATTGACGTAGGGCTTGCCGTTTTTCCCAGTTAATTGCTTGTAAGTGCGTTGAACGTGATAGATTGCCCACTGTAACTGGCGTAATAGCTGCTCCAATTCATCAAGGGCAGCCTGGTTACTGCTTTTCACCATCAGATCGTAAGCAGTGCCTGATGAAAATAGATGCATTCGAGGATTAAATGCCAGAGCGTTTAGCTCCACCAGCAGTGTGAACCCTGCGGCTTTCGGGTCACGATTATAGCGAGCGATCGCAGCTTTTTTTTGCTGGAACGGGCAGTAGCTACAGGCAGATTTCCTCCATAGAACTCCCAGAGTACGATAGAGATATTCAATGCAATCATCCCGTGTCCATCCCCACGCGATGAGCGGGTAGAGAAACGGGTGCCCCTGACAGGTGTAGCCATCGGCTTTACCTGCCCGTTTTGTTTCATCCGCGTTGTAACCCAAATAGGGACCAAAGGCTTCTGTAATGTGATCTAAGATCCAAGCATCAAGCACTTCCCCTTTCCAGCGTTGAGCACAGATGTGAGGTCGCCCTAATCGAGGGACAGTTCCAGACTGAAGCAGATCACGGCTGAGGGGAAAGTATCCTTCGGTGTGCAGTTCGTAGGGCTGCTGAGTGTCACTGAGAATGATGTAGCCATCCAGTTTACTGGCAGAGGTTTTGGCAACTTGCACCAATCGAACTTGATGCGCCCGCATTAGTGAAAAGAGATGAGTTTCACAAAGGTATTTGGTTTCATCCATCTCATCGCCAGTTTGCGCGGTCAGCACGATCAGATTTTGGAAGCTATCGAAGGGACGGGATTGAGGCTCCAGCAGCCAACGCACCAGGATTGCTGTGCTCTCAATTCCCATCCCCCAATTGAGGAGATGCAATTGAGGAGTCATAGCGTAGAAATAAAAAAATCCTCCAGTTTAGTGCTTGAAGGAGTTCGCAGGAAAGGATTTTGATATTCTCAGGTGATGTTCCCTGTTCGCTCGGTAATATGCAGGAACCCAATACTTGTGCCCTCTGGATTTGCCTGGGCGATTACATAAAAGAACGTCTCTGAAGCTGGTTGCTTCACAATCAGGTAAGGGTAGCCGTCCTGAGTTAATCCAGCATGATGAACCTGACCACCAACTAACTTGGTGAGTTCTTGTTGATACGGGTTCATGGCAGTGTCTCTATTGGTTTGCGCTTGTCGGAGCCAATGATGAAAGTCGATACTTTCGAGTTCAGGGGTATACTCGCTGGGTTTAAGTTTGCGCGTGCGATCGTACATTGCTTCTGGCACCACACTTTTCAGATGCGCGTCAACAGCATTGAAATTGATGGTATGGAGATTGCTCCAGGGAAGGCTCACATGAAAGCGTTGGGGTTCACCAACCAGGTTGAAGTTAAGATAGTGCTCCATATCGCTTAGAGATTAAACGTCTGGAAGCGTTGGAGCGATAGCTCTGAGGTTAACTTAGGGAACAAAACTCTTGATTTTTGGTAGAGTTTATTCCCTAAGTCAAACACTACGATGTTTAACTAGAAGGAGCAGTGTTTTGATATTCCTTGCAGTTCTTTGCCCTTCAGGAGTCAAACACTACTGGAGGACGCTAACGAGCGCTAACCTTTCCGGTCTGAGTACGTCGGCTCCTACGCTTGTGAGAGTGCCATTGACTTACACTCGTCAGAATGGAGTCGAGGGTACGACTGGCGAAGGCAGGAGTTTTGCTAGCGCTTTGCCAGATGGTATTGGCTTCAGTATCATTCAGGGGAGGCGTGCAGAGATAGCAGTATCGCTCAAAGAGTTGATGGGGATCTGGATGGTAAACGATCCGGTGTCGGGTTAGCAGATCAGCGGTTCCCAATAGGTTCCGAGCCAGCTTGTAGCCTGCGTTGTTACGGTTACCTTTCAACTCACCGTACTTTAGGAGGGCGCGATCGCTCTTTGTCAGGCAAATAGTTAGCGGAATTGATATCCCGCTAACGCGGTGTTGTTTGAGAGACAAGTGCTTGTCTCTTTTTGCAGGGCTGGTTCTAACTCTCCAATGCTTTAGCACTGTTGAGCGAGACCCTGGAACAGGTGGTTGAGTCAATGCGGAGTGTGGGTCAACAAAATGATTCATTTTTGCCAGATGAACCAGTTGTACCCACTTCCGCCATCGCTGATCCGATAATCCGTAAGGAAACAACCCGGTAGAATCCAGAGCAGCTTCCAGAATTTCAGGATCGTATCGGAACGTGGAATAATCCTCCAATGTGATTGCTCTAGCACCGCTCAACTCTCCATCTATTACTTCCCTGCAAACCATGCCTGGAAGCCGCATAGAACGCGCCAAATTACAGATTGCTGGGTCAGTATTTTGAAAGATCGCTAGCTTTCGATTCAGGCAGATCCAGTTTTCTGGAGATAGCCCAATGGTGCATTTAAAGTATACATGCAGGGATTTTCCCCCGGTATACGCAACTGCTGCTGGTTCCAATCCCGTTGCGTGCTTAAATTCTTCCAATACAGTGTATTGGCTCGCCAGAGGTAAATCATCAATTTCATAGAACAGGCACTGGCATTGCCTGACATGGCTGTTGCTAATCCCTTTATCAGGCTGGTTGGGATAGAAACTAACGCTTGCACCCAAATAGGAAAACTTGAATGCAAGTGCCCATCCATCTGCATAACGTTTGGGAGTGAGCTGCCAGCAGGTATTACCCTGGCGATCGCGCCCACCCTGAGTGCAGCAGTAAAGGGTAAAGCCCTGGGGAGTGATGCTGCCACAAAAAATGTAATGACTGTAGATCAGTTGATTGTTCTTCCAGTAGCAGTTCCAGTTGTCAGGAATAATTTCTACAGGCAGATCCCAGGAAATTCGTAACCAAATTTTAGCACCCGACACAAAGCCAATGTGCCTGAGAAATTGAATTGTCATTTGTCGCAGATTGACATTCATCGCAGTTAAGCCAAGAGCATTGTTACTCCTGAGTGGCGTTAGCTGCCCTGACTATCAAAGTTCCAACTCTCGTTGTCGTTGTTTTGGTAATTTGGATTTTTGGTGATGTTTCGCTGCATTATCATCTCGTTGGTTCTCTTTGATATTCGATACCTGCATTAACGAGTCTGCATTGATTTCACCTGTAGTTGATGAATTAACAGGTTGTTCTACTAGTTTTTTAATTAATTCCGCATCTCGATGTGAGTCATAGTTCACTCCTCGGTATCTCTGCAAGCCTTTGAAGGTATAGGCTTTGCCCAGATGAGTGCCACTGAAAGCAATATCATTTAATTCGTAGCTGATACCTTTTATTTCACCAGTTTGACGATCGCGAATCCGAACAGTGATGCCGTTTTGCTGTAACTGCTCAATTAGCTGAGGCATAGTGATAGGAGATTGAGTAGCTTGATCAAGCGATCGCTGAAGCTGCACTCGAATACTTGCCTCACCAGTCCGCTCCAGTAATCGCTGTTCTCCAGTAGTAGGGCTACGGCTGGTTTTTTCCTGGCGGGAGTGGAGCGATTGCAACCCATAATCCTGTTCCAACTGGCGGATAGCAACTTCACTCCGGCGATAATCCCAGCTATCGGAAACGGTTGTTCCATCCAGCCGAACCCGACTGGCGACAATGTGAGCATGATCATGGGCGCGATCGCTATGCTGCACAACTACATACTGATTCATGTCAAAGCCCATTGCCTGAAGATATTTCTGGGCAATATCGTGCCAGGTGTCATCCTCCAGATGCTCGGTATAGGGCAAACTCAGGGAGGCGTGGTAGACCGATCGACTTACCCTGGGGTTTAACTGTTGGCAAAACCGGAACTCTGCTGCTAAACCACGCGGGGTTGTTTCCTCCATATTGCTACCGATTAAACTGGCTCCATCTTTGCCAAACAGATAATTGAGCAATTTGCTGAAGCTCCGACCTTTGATTTGTTTGCCGATCACGATTCCTCTTCAATCTCTGTCATGAATTCCAGGTCAGTAAGTTCTCGCCGTATTTGGCTCAAGAGACTTCTGGTTTGATTCAACAACTCCTGATCGACCACGATCGGAGTTGCTTGAAGTGGCGCAGTGGTATTGGCGCTAGCCTTTGCGTTAGCAAGTATCGCCTTAGCAATTTGGTTCAGGCTGTCACTAATTTTGGTGAGTTCCCAGTAGGTCAGACCCGCAATTCGAGTTACACGCCGGGGGAGCTGATTTTTCAACGTCTTGGCACGAAACAACTCTGCCATCGTCAGGTTGTGCTCTGTCGCCATACAGCGCACCTGCTCTTTCTCCTCAGCGTTGAGGGAGATATGGAACTTGATGGGACGTTTCTGCGAGGACATGCCAGCCAATCAGGAAGACGGTGAAGATTCTTCTCTAGCTTTGCTGTTCCTTCGTTGACTTGTGATCTACCAGTCGGCTATCTTTTTGATTTCTGCATCGGGCAATAGCCTTTTACAACAAACAAAACTCACGGGTGTTACAATAACACCATTATTTTTATTCCAGTAGATGAATATACATTACAACATGGCTTGCTCTGCATCCTGGGTTTTGAACGGGTACTGTAGTCTGCTGTAAGAATGTGGTTCATGGGTGGAATGCTGCGATAAAGCTGTGGACATTTGAGGTTATTGAGTGTCAATAAGTCCAGCTTATTAGGAATTCAGCGCCTTAATCGGGTGGTCAAATGAGGATGGAGACGAACCATTGAGGGAAACTGTGGCAAATTGTGAACCCCTTCGGGAGAGGAAAGCCGGGGTTCTCTTTTTTATCCACATGGATGATGAGTATTCAATCAGTGCTCGCTAAGTTGAGGGAACGTTAACCATTACTGATCAACCCGTGATGTCTGACCTCACGTTGACTTTCGATCCAGGCTCCTCACTCAGTAAAGTGATCTATAACTTAGCGGATGGCAGACCTCGACTGCTGCTCATGGAGCCTGAAGTGATTGAACTCAGCTTGAGTTCAATTGATGCCCACTTAAGAACCAGAGGAAGTCTTGGTATCACTCGACCTGAAGATGATGTTTGGCTGCAATGTGTTGATAGTCAGCAGTGTCAGGTGGTTGGTTATTTAGCGCGTCAGTTTTTGGCAGCCGTGCGGATGAATGAGGTGAAATACGAACGGGCGTTATATAAAGTGCTGGCAGCCGTAGGAGCAATCGTCCAGCACATGGATCTACCTCGTAAGTTCTCTATTGCCATTTCTGCTCTGTTACCCTACGGCGAATACCAGAATGCTCAACGCTTTCAGCAACTCCTGAAACAACAGCTCAAAAACTACAGCTTTCGCGGTGAACGCCTTCAGGTCAAGTTAGCAGCCTTTGAGTGTCGCCCAGAGGGAGGTGGCTTGGCAATGGCACAGGTCATGCAGAATGGGGCAGAGTGGTTCCAGCAACAAACACTGGCTGTGCTGATGTTTGGGCATCGGAATACCAGCCTATTGCTTTTTGAACGGGGCAAGCTGGCGATCGGTAACACCACCGATTTGGGCTTTCATCAACTGGTAGATAAGGTATTAAACCGTACCTCTGGTCAAAGTGCTGATTCGTTAACGAGCGCAATCTATAGTATTGGCAATCAGATCGCCCCTGATAATCCACAACTTCAACATCTGGTAAAGACGCGATCGCCTACAGAGCAAAAACTAGAACGCGAACAAATTGTCACTGCTATTTTGACTGCCAGAGAGGAGTACTGGTCATGCTTGCAAGATTGGCTTGACACTATGTTGCCGAATGTCACAGAGGTGATTATTTCTGGTGGAGCTGCTCTTTATCTCCATGATGAATTGGAGAACTATTTCAGTCGAACCTCGACTTATTGGGGTACTGACCTTCAGCGACGATTACAAGACCTGGTAGGACTGGATTATCGCTCGAACCGTCCAGATGCTGAGGCACTATCCTTTCGTCTGATTGACGTTTTTGGCATGTACTGCGACTTTGTTGAGCAGTTGGCGGAGGTCGCATGAACGAAATTACTCAGACCTCCCGCAAACGCGAAGATTTCAGCTTTCGCTATTCGCCATACACCGACACTCCAGACGGTGTACTGACAGCATTTTTGAAGAGAGGTGATGGCGTGAGGCAGGGCAAAGAGTTGATGTTAGAGTCCGCCAGAGCTTTTTGGATGGTAGCCGCTCGTCAGGCAGAAGGTCTGTTGAGCCAAGAAGAACTACGCCAACTGGGATTGAGCTGCTGTCGCGCTTTGGAACGTCAGGCAGACTATATCCGGGAATGTTTGCAACTGCCGATTCCATCTGCTGAATCCTCAACAATCGAATATACCAATGGCGATCGCCAAAATGGCAGCATCAAGACTGCTGATCGAGCAACCCGAACAATGTGGCAATAGGAGAGTGCAATGGCAATCATTCATTTCATTGATGGTGAAAAGGGCGGTGTCGGTAAGTCTTTGTTTGCTCGCGTAATGGTGCAATATTGCATCGATCGCCAGCTTCCCTATGTGTTGGTAGAAGCCGATCGCAGTAATCCTGATGTGGGTGAAGTCTACCCTGAAGGGTGTGAGCGAGCCGTCTTTAGTGAAGCTGAACGCAAAGCCTACGATGCCGATCGCATTTTTGACCTGGCGATCAAAACTCCAGTGATTGTTAATCTTCCCGCTCAGGTCTTTCCAGCCGTTACCGATTGGATTGAGCGCAACGGGGTGCTGGAGATGGGAACGCAGCATGGGGTCAGTATCTGTAAGTGGTTTATCTGCACTGGCGGCTATGACAGTGTGCAGCTTTTCATCCAATCTTTGAAGCAGTTTGATGGCAAAGTGCAGCATGTTTTTGTCCGCAACTGGGGACTGTGTGATGACTGGTCCCATCTGGATAGTAGAGAAGAACTACAACAACTTCTGGCAAAGCAAAAGGTTCCCGTGCTCGATTTTCCCAAGTTCAGCTATCGCGAGCGGGATCACCTGGATGCCCAGCGAATTTCTTTTTCAGCAGGCAGGGAGAGCGGTGATCTGGGCGTTTTAGGAAAGCAGCGGCTCCATACGTTTCTCAAAAGTGCTTATCAAGCGATCGACCAGGCAAACATCTGGAAACTCTCGCAGTCGGAAGTCAGTCCTTCAAAGCCAACTGCGACTGATGGACCATCAGTGGAAGCCGGAGAAGCTGACATTAAAACGGCTGAACCAGCAACAAGCGGCTCCAAATCTCGCAATAGCAAACGTTCAAGCTAAGGGAGGTAAGGCTTATGAGCAATCCCCGCCAAATAGAAGAACCTCTAGATCTGGATGATCAATTCCTGGAATCGATGGCTGCCAGAGGCAAAGGTCTAAATCGAATTCCCTACCCGACCCTGCTCGATCTGGCAATTCGCGGTAAGGATGATGCTTTCAAAGCCAGAGTATGGGAAATTGTCGTACAAACGGGAATTGACCCGGATGATCCAGCCTTCTTGATGCTGGTTGCGACTGGCAGGCTAGAAGTGTTGTTAGAAGACAGTCCCCAAGAGATGGAGACAATGTTTGATCAGTGGCAGACGCAGTTATACGATCGGCTCCAGACCTACGAAAAGGTGGCGATCAAGGGACACCAAAAGGCGATCGCCCAAACCGTCTCTGCCCTGATTCGTCGCACAGAGTTTGAGCGGGCTATTCACTCGGTTCCCTCATTGATTGCAGCCGGGGTATTGCTCCTGGTTACAGCCGGATTGGGAGGATTCTTGGGCATTGCCGGACTTTCCTGGTATCAAGCCAGTCGCCCCCTCGACCCTACCGGAACCCGACAATTGACATTAGAGCAAGCCAAGGCTTTAGACTGGGCAACCAGTGCTGAGGGTCAATTTTCTCGAAAGCTGATGAACTGGAATCAGGACTTGTTGAGCCGCGATCGCAATGGTCAGCTTGTTTGCGCCAATGAGGTTAAGCGCTTGGGTGTCACTCTGGAGATGCTGCCTAATCGAAAAGCGACTGCCGGATTCTGCACGTTATGGGTTCAGCCTCCTAATCAACGCGAATTTGCACCCGTTCAAGGAAACTAAGCGTTTATTCAAAGTTCGAGGGGAATTTACCAATGTGGACTTGTAAAACTACTCAATACTGGACAGTTGTGACTTTGGCGGGGTTGCTTGCCGTTAGTTGCGCTCCTCGCACAGCAACAGGAGGCGGAACTGAAGCCACTCAAGCGCAAAATTTTTCCATTCCAGAATATCCGCCGCTCTATAATGTAGATGTCCAGGTATGCGGTAACATTATTGCTCCTCTGAAAGATGGAAAACGCTGCATCACGACTCAACTTCAGCTTTGGGGTCCAGTCGGAGAAGCGAAGCTGGTTCGGGCTGGAGTTACTCTGCCATCAGTGTCCGCCGTACAGCATAAAGTCGCGATCGCCTCAAAAGGCTGCTACCCAGCATACTCACAACCTTCACAAGAACAATTTTACTGGGCAGACACGATTATCCAGGTTAACCGGGGTGGAAAAACCACGATCGAGGTAAAACCTACTCAACTTTCAAATCAGCAAGTTCATGAATTGGTCACTGGAAGGCTTTCAAATTCAAGTGTTCCAACCTTCGGTGGTGTTGGCTGCGAACCTGCCCCGGCTAGTTAACATCCGATACGATGGATGGGTTTGCCAATCGTCCAAGAGCGCTTGGACAATTAAGAGCTGAATGATCCCCTGCCGTTGTTCATCCCCTTTCTCTAGACAAGCAATTCACCCAATTGCAAGGTATAGTAAGGTCTGGATTAGACTCCCTGTACTGGTTTGCGAAAGGAATGGCAAGCAACCTGTCTTCAGATAGCTACGATCGCTTTCTGGATGACCTCAAAGAATGGATTCAGAGTGCTCAACTGCGGGCAGCGACCGCAGTCAACCGGGAACTCGTGACTCTGTACTGGAGGATTGGGCGTGCTATTCTTGCCAAGCAGCAGCAGGAAGGGTGGGGAGCCAAAGTCATTGAACGCCTCTCCAAAGACCTAAAACACGCTTTTCCAGAGATTAAGGGGTTCTCCCGCTCTAATCTGCTCTATATGAGAGCCTTTGCCCAAGCCTTTCCTGATGAAACGGTGATTCAGGCAGTCATGGGTCAAATTACCTGGTATCACAACATTGCACTGTTGGATAAGCTCAAAGGCAACGAGGAACGGCTGTGGTACGCCCAAAAGACAATCGAACATGGCTGGAGCCGCAGTGCCCTGGTACATCAGATTGAGAGCGGTTTGCATCAGCGAGTGGGGAATGCCGTTAATAATTTTGACCATACGCTACCTCAAAGCCAGTCAGACTTAGCCCGCCAGATCCTGAAAAGTCCCTACAATTTTGAGTTTCTGGAACTGGCAGAAGCCGCGCAAGAGCGAGATTTTGAACGGGCACTGGTGGATCGGATTCGAGATTTTTTGCTGGAACTGGGTGTGGGCTTTTCCTTCCTAGGTAGCCAGTATTCGCTTGAGGTCGGCGGCAAGGAATATAAACTCGACCTGCTCTTCTACCACGTCAAACTACACTGCTATGTGGTGATTGACCTGAAGATGGTTGAGTTTGAACCTGAATTTTCAGGCAAGATGAGCTTCTACATTGCCGCTGTGGATGATTTGCTGCGGAGTGAGATAGATAATCCGACAATTGGGATTGTCTTGTGCAAGTCTAAAAATAAGGCAACAGTAGAATATGCATTGCGGTACATCCAACACCCGGTAGGAGTGGCAACCTACCGACTGAAGGACACGTTACCAGAACCATTACAGAGAAGTTTGCCCAGTATTGAGCAGCTAGAGATGGAGCTAAATGCTCTGGTAGCAGAGGCAATCGCAGACCCTACAGATCTGGGTGAATAAATTTTTTAGGAATAAATTAATTGTCCAAGATCGCTTGGACAATGGTTAAACCCTATTCTACGCGGGTGGGCGGGCGGTAATGAAAAACCCCGACTCATCGCCGGGGTTTGAGTGGTAGCCTCTGAACCTGCTCAAGAATTAGTCATCCAGGTTGATGTCCTCTTCCAGATCAACTTCAAACTCTTCATCCGTATCCAAGTCATCCGTTGTACTCAAGCCGTTGAGCGCATTCAAGCGTCCCGTGCGGGTTGCTTTGTGGGCAGCACGGCGATCGCGCACTTCATCCAGATTTTGCAATCCATAGAGCTTGCGAGCATAGGTCAACAGATCCCGGAGTAAGGTTTCGGCATAGTCCTTACGGAACTGGGCGTTGTGCTGTTCCCAATCGAACTCCTGTCCGGTGAAACGAGCGGATGCTGCCAGCTCTCGTCCAGACTCCTCCCGTAGCACTTCAATCACCATCAGTCGAACTTTCTCTTGATAGGGAATTACCCGTTGCAAAGCGGGAGTGTGCTTCGGTTCCTTGCGTGCAGTGTTTTTTGCAGCTTTGCGTGTTGCTGTTGCAGTAACCATGAGAATTGCTCCTTTATGAATGAGTTGGATTTCTCACAGCGATCGCATCGACAGATGCCTGCTTCGTGCAGTCCGAGCTTTCATTCCTTCCGCAGTTGTTACTGCCTTTAGCTTCAGCGTACGAGGGAGGTGGGCGGGAAAAAAGAACCCTGCATCAGCCGAACTAATGCAGGGCAAGCAATCAGGCAGTGAATGAAGCTGAATGTGTTATTCGTCCTCTTCTTCGTCTAGATCCTCGTCTAACTCGTCATCCAAATCATCGTCCAGTTCATCACTTGCTTCGTGATCCAAGTCATCACTGAGATCATCATCCAAGTCATCGTCCAGTTCATCATCCAAATCGTCCAAGTCGTCATCCTGTTCAGCCTGGAATGAATTGCGACGTTCCAGGGATGCCCGGTTGAATTCCACCAGGTCTGTAACAGCTTGCTCTGGATCAGTACGAATGGTGTCATACAGAAGGCTCATAAGGATCGCCACCACTTCTGGCGCGTACTTCAGCGCATCGGGTTGTCCGAACAGTCGCGGGAACACCTTCGTATTCCATCGCTGCCAGTCGAACTTTTTATTACCACCCTTCTTCTTCACCTGAGCGGCAATGTCAAGCCCAAGCTTTTCGCGAGTCGCATGCCCAATTTTGGTAGAGACACGAGCATCCCGGAGTTGCAGCTTCACGCCGTACTCCTTGAATACCAAGTTCCGCAATTCTTTGAGCAATGCTGATGCGTTAGTTTCCGGCGGTCCATCAACCGTTGGTGCTTTGGCTTTGGTAGCTGAGGCTGTACCGTTAGGTTTAGCCGTTTTGGAGGTAGCACCGTTGCGAGTGCCGTTGGGGGTGCGAGGTTTTGTAGTCGTCGCCATTTCATAAACTCCCAAATTTGAGGATTTCACTCCCTCGCCGCATTAGCGGCATTTCCCTCCATTGGAAGTATGATCAGTCATTTTAGAAATGTCCACTTGGTTGAGGACTGAATGAAGCCCAGTTCGCTAGAAACAGTGAGAACCCTTACAGCTTTAGCTCATGCAACCGTTGCAGGATTGGATAAAACTGATCGAGCAGAACGCTCCGATCGTGGCGCTGGAATATCAGACTCCGGATCGGATGGCGGTGTTGAGCCAGTTTTATCACTGGGGTGAGGCGCGATCGCTGCCAGTTTATGTTTGGAACCCTGGTTTCTCAACACTTCAGCAGTTGATAGCACCTCAAGGACAAACGATTCTGCAATCTACAACGCAAACGATAGAGCAAGATATCCTCCAATCCTTGCTAGACCAGCCGGAACCAGGCATTTATCTTCTGGAAGGGGTTTTGAATAGCACTGTGTCGGAGATTAGCCAGCAACGTTGCTACCAACTCTTGAATGCTTGCCACCAGGCGCTGTGGAACCCGCTGTCCCATTATTGGGTCTTGCTGGAAACCTACGTTCAACTGCCTCTGGAACTGCAACCCTTTATTCCAGTGCTGTCTCATGCAATGCCTGATCGCCAACAGGTAGAAGCAATCGTGACTCGGTTCTGTAACCAGCATACCTGGTTGGGCAAGGATGACTCTGAAGCTCAACAACGATTGATCGCGGCCTGTCAGGGGTTGCCAATGGGTGAGATTGAAATGGTGCTGGGCAGGCTGCTGACGTTTGCGAATACCCCTGAGCAACTAGTTCAACTGATTTTAGAGCACAAGATCAACAAGCTGCGGGGACGTGGGCTGGAGTACATCGCAGAACCAGATGTACCCAGTGCTGCTGGATTGGATTTATTGGAGCGCCGATTGGAAGCGATCGCTTCTCTGCTTCGACCCGAAGCTCAACAATATGGGCTGAGCTTACCCACGGGTATGGTGCTGTGGGGACCACCCGGCACAGGCAAAAGTCTCTCTGCCAAACTGGCAGCTAAGAAGATGGGTTTACCTTTGCTGGCGGCAAATTGGGGCATTCTCTTGAGTAGCCCAAACCCCGATCGCGCCTTGAAGGAGTTTATTGCGGTGGTCACGTCTCTGGCTCCTTGTGTCCTCTATTGGGATGACTTTGACAAGGGTTTTGCAGGCTGGGACTCAAATGCTGATGGTGGGACCGCCCGTCGTCTTTCGGCGGCTTTGCTGACCTGGATGCAGGAACACCAGGAACCGATCTACACGATCGCGACCGTCAATCGTCTGGGAATGCTACCACCCGAACTGGTACGTCGGTTTGATGACATTTTCTTTATCGATCTGCCCCATGAGGGAGCCAGGTATGAGGTGTTCAATCTGCATCTGGCAAAGTACTTTGCAGCGTTTCGAGGGAATGGTCAATCTCCCTGGACTGATGACCAGTGGCGTAGACTGTTGACGGAGTACCGAATTTGTACCCCTGCTGAAATTGGAAAAGCGGTGCGGCGTTGTGCTGAGGAAGCGTTTTACCAGGGTAGACCAGGGCAAATTGAACTGGAGGCTTTGTTGGGGCAGCGGCAGCAGTTTACTCCAGCAATGGAACGGGAATCAGAACAGATGCAGGCAATTCGGAATTTGGCGACGTATGCAAGACCTGCGAGCGGGAGTGATCGATCGAGATTTGCTTATGCCTATCGAGAGTTGTTTGAGTGAAGAAGAAACGAGAACTCTCATATTTTGCAAATTATTAGCAACTTCGCATCAAGAAGCTAGATCTGTATCAACCCTATCACCCATTAATTCATAATACAGAATTGCCCGCTTCCCTATCTGTGTTGTTTCCCACCAGCACACACTAGCTCCAAGGGTTGCCCCAAAAACAAATGGAACTATCTTTTCAAGAAATTTTCTAACGGATTTATCTATAAGTTTACCTAAAAGATTCTTAAGTACATTTTCTGCTGCATTTTGAATTATTCTTTGCAATCCTTCTCTTGCAATTCCACTCTTTACCTTGTTTCCAAAGGCTCTACCTGGAGCTATTCCAGAAAATAGTTCTAACACTTGTTCGTCGGAACTAAACAGAATTACAAAAACATCATTCTTAGTGGGGTTTTTCTTATAAACATGAGCCACGAGACAAACAATATATACTTGAATTGTCAAAGCCTTTAAAGTATCTATAGGAGCGGTAATTAGAACACTCTCTATACTTCCTAATCCAGTTACAGCACCTCCAATAGCATCAATGATTGATGAGTAAACAACCACTTCCTTAGCTAGTCCTCTGTCAGTTTTCTCTATCTGGTTGCGAAGTTTCTCAACATGAAATTCAGCAATTTTTGAAATTCCCTTAGAGAAAAGATCATCTGTAAAACTATTGATCCAATGTGCTAAAGGATCTAGCCTTAGACTCGCTAATTGTGAAAACCACTGAATCGTTTCAGAAACTTGTGAAATGCCCCAAGTTTTGGAACTCTCTATTTCTTCTAAAATCTTTTTACTATTGACAATAAACTCCTCTAGCTTTTGAGCTTGAGATTCCATATAAGAGGAGTCTTGAGAAATCCATTCAATCAAATGTTCATAAATTTTAGAAGAAATTGATTCTACTGACTGAGAAAATGGCTCTATCGGGTTTGGAAGCCACCACTCATTATCAAGCTCACGTTTGCGTATAAGTTGCCGTTTAGTCAGCTTTGTTTCTTTAGATACTTTAGACTCTAAATGTGTACGAACAATAGATAGGAAATAGTCATGAGCTAGCTGATATTGTCTCTCCAAATTCTCTTGCAATAAGAGCACTAAACCTGATCCTACGAGAATTGAAATGACTGAATCAAAATCTTCAGCTTGATATTCAGTTATAACAATTTCTTTCCTTAAATCATCACCAGTCCTAAGAGGACGAACATTATTGGACTCCGTAAGCAAATATAGACACTCTTTCGCTAATTGTTCACATTTAGGACCGCAATCTGAAATTACCTCATCTATATATTGATTAAGCAGTTTTTCTTTGCCATAATTTTTATAATCCTCTAAATTATCAATTTTTTTTGCTTGTAATTGGGTACCTAATATTTGCAATTCAATGGGACGCACTCTACCTGAGATCCCAACTAAATCTCCTGTTAATACATCAACTAAATCATTCTGAAGAGGGAATTGATTATGTTCTGACAAATTCTTAATTAAGTGCCCAGCTTCTTCCCTCGTAAAATCCTCTAAATGGTAAAGTCGCTCTAGCTTCAATATATCATTATTGATACCTTCAAGATACTTAAGACGACCAAGTCTTGGAAGATAGTGCAGGTAGTTTTCTTGTATTGCAATAACGACTCTTACATGGTGATACTTTTGCTCTAAACACTCCTTCAAGAAATTCCCAAAAACTTGAGGAAATTCATTTGAACTTTGTAGAGTTTGAAGGTTCTGATCATCCTGGTAAATCAAGAGAAGATCTTCAAACTGATCGAAAATCAGGACAGTCAGTAAATTGTGCTTTTCACCATTCTGAATCAACTGTTTAAGAATATTAGTGCTCAACTCTTGTTGGCTCAGGCTTGGCGAATCTAAATCTGCAACAGGTTTGATTTCTCGATGTTCTAGTTCCTCTTTCAAGGTTCTACCAATATTTCTCAAACAGTCCGTAGCTGATGATGAATGTAAGATAGGTAGGCTATCACGAGCAATGTCTGGCTTGTTCCGAAAATCTTCTCCTACTAAACTGCGAAGAGTCTTATATTGAAGGGCAGGAACTAATCCAGCTCGTAGTATTGAACTTTTACCTACGCCTGTTTGTCCATAAACAACTGTGATTTTCACGCTTCCACTAATAATACGTTCAACCAAGTCAGTGATTTTTATGTCTCTCTTTGAGTCAATGATTTCTTGAGAGATCGCCTTTTGGGGCTTACCAGAACTGCCAGTCAATTCAACCATCTGCCTAGGTTGCAACTGACTTGCGCCAGTAAAAGGACGTAAGCCAAATTCTTGCTCAACCGAACTACGCTTCTGCTTATACTCAAAAGCGGTTTTGTAGTCTCCTATCTTAAAGTAACCACTATGCAGTGAATTTAAAATCTGGATACAAAGTTCTGGACCATAATGGCGCTTATCATCTATGTATTGAAACGCTTTCGCTAAATTGTCTAAGCTTTTATCATCCTTCTTAGTATTTCTTTGCGCCTCTGCCAGCAAAAAGAGGTACAGGCTTTGATAGAACGAGTATTCAATATCTAAACCAACTCGCTGCCCATTATCATCAGCGGTACTAGAAGTAGGCACAGTTCTCAATGCTATTTCTAAGAGAGAACGAGCTTCTTCAGCATATTTTTCCATTGCAAGGAAGCAATCCTCAGCTGATTTTTTATCATTTTTTGCAAATCTTATGTTGCCCTTTTCATCATGCTTTTGGGCTTCCACAATATTATTTTTGGCTTTAAAATTGAATACTTCTGCTAAAAATCCATTAGCCCTTGCTAATCTAAATTTTTCATCATAACGCTGGTGGATAATCAATGCTTTTTCAGCAAGGATCTGTAATTCTTCCCACCTCTCAAGTTTTCGTAAAACTTCTCCAAAAACATTAATAATTTTAGCCATTAAATCGTCGCGATCGGCTTGCTCTAAAACCTCTATACATTGACGGAAATAGTCCTTTGCATTCTCCAAGTTGCTCTGCTGTTGATCCTTTTGCCTTTTTGTATAAGCTGGATACCATAATTCCAAAACGTATAAACATCCTAAGTCATAAAGTACGAGTCCTTGCTTATCTAGATTGCAACTCTGTTGCCAAATTGCTAAGCTCCTCTCATAATGCTGCTGGGAAGTTTGTGCTGAACTTGCCAAGTAACCTAGCAAAAACTCTAGACTTGCCTGGTGAGTGAGTTCTAGGTTAATGGCACGTTTTTCAAGTTCTTGATGTACTAGTTTCAATTCAGTGTAGGTCAAAGAGTCAGCATTTAAATCTAATGCAACACTTTTGTCTGTAAAGCCAATTCTATTTGTAGATCCCTCTAAGACTTTGGAAAAGATATTATCAACTATGCGTTGGACAGGTTGGATAAATTGAAGTAATTCATTAGTTTTAGGAATGAATTCAATGCTTGTAGTTCGACTATTGAAATCAGGTGCTACACGAAGCATTTTTTCTTGCACTTCATCAGTAACCCATAGTACAACTGGAAATAGAAACTCCTCGATAAATTTATCTCGTGCTTGATTTATAGTTTTTAGTATCTGCTCAATAGATTTGACTGATTCTAAACCAGAAACTATTACTGCTTGAGGTTTTTCCTGAGCAAGTTTATCAATAGCAGGATAAAGATTACAAGATGAATAATCTAGAACTAGTTCCTGAAGTGAACCTGAAAACCTTTCTTGAAGATTACACATCAAACGAGAGCGCAAACTAGTGAAATTACACCGTACTAGAATAAGAGTAGACTGCTGTAAATTACTTTGAATTGCCCTAGTTAGCTTCTCTAATGACTTTTGATTATATTCTTCAATTGTTTCATCACTCTGATATAGGTTGTTCATAAGTTAAAGCTCCTTTAGTTTCCCAAGCTTTTCTAGAAACTCTTCGGATTCTATGATTAGAGGATTGACATCAAACCAGGATCGCCTATCCTCACCATAGTATTCATATATGAACATGTCATGAATCAAAGCTTGATATTCACGCATTTTTTCGTCATCACCTTGACCGGGTTTCTTCGATTGATATACATTAAGCAATAAACTCCATTCATTATCGTCAATTGGTCTCAGCAAAGAGTTAGTATTGTGTTGAACTACACGGTTTAAGCCTTCACGAGAAAGAGGTAAATTCCAATCTTCATTTATCCACTCATTTAGGAGCTGTAGAAATTTACGAATATGTCCACCACTAACTTGACATAACTGTATTAAGCTCTCTTCACAATCAAAAAGTTGCTCAATTAATACTTTCGATTCGCAAGCTTTCTCTTCAATTGGGAATGCCCTCGCTAATGCTAGTCGGTACATTAGTTGCATCCCTTTAGAATATTTGTCACCATTTCGTGATTTGACTGGTACCATAGGCAACACGGTAGCATCTGCTCCATATCTTTGAGCCAATTCATTTCCTTTATTCGAGAAGATTAGCCCCAGTGGAATTGTGTAGATTACATGGCACTCTAACTGACGTAATTCTTCTGATAGAAAAAGTTGTGCTTGCTGAGTTGGAGGATTCTTTAAAAGGTCAAGTCCATCAATAATAATGGCTAAACCTGCTTTATTATTTGGATTACGTTTTAACTGCTCAACAGCTGGATTTAGAATTTCTTGGTTAATTCCTCTAACAATCTCAGTTCTGTGTGCTCCTGCGTAGGCTTTAAGCTTGTCGCGAAATGATCTATCGACTTTAGCTTTTCCAGTAAGCTTGAAAATTCCAGCACTAATGGAAAAGTCTCCTGAGCGGTTTGCATTCCCGCTAGTAGTTCCTCCGGGCAACGTCCACCCTATTTCATTCAGTTCTATTTCTGTCAGTAAAAGTTTAGCGGTTTTTTCTAGAAAATCTCTTAGCCCTTTTGGTTGTAAGCTGATTTTTATGTCTTTCGCTTCCTCTAGATTTTTGCTCACAATTTGAGCAATAGTTAATAAAACATCACCAATCTCAACATCTTCTAGGCTCTCTAAGCCTTGAGAGGCAGAGAAGTAAATAGTATAAAAATTTTCTTTGCCTAATTCAGCTTCTAGTCGGTGCAGCTCTGTAGACTTACCACATCCAATATGTCCAGTGAATAGCCTACAAGTTGGAAGATCTGGTTGAGAGACAATGTTGCGCTTTAGCTTTTCAATAGCTCGACCACCTCGAACTTCAGAAAAATCAATGTAATACTGTCTATCTTGCTCGCTTGCATATACCAAAGTTTTGTTAGGATTAGTGGCTTTGAAGAATTCTTCCAGTAAAGTCATTGGGGTGTAGAAATTTGACACTACAGAATTACGTTGTTCTATGCACAGGATCAGGAAATATGTTTATGTTTTTATAGTCGTCTCATCAAAAATTTGAAAGAGCCTATATTTGAATGGTATAAACTGCTACTCCTTCTGAGAAACCAAAATTTTTAAGATGGTGATTAAGCAATGAACAACTATCTTGAACGAATCGGTAGCGAAGCAGATTAACCATCCTGTACAAGCTACCCGTTTTGGGGTTGATCAGGTTGAAACTTTAAAAATATCTTTATAAAGTAAAATATTTTATGATCGTGTACTGAGTTTTACAAATCTGAAAATACTTACGTCCCTCTCTCTAAACTTGCTTAAACGGTCTTTTTGGAAAAATGTCTGCCTGGGTCCTATAGGTACCTTTTTCCCATCTTATGAAGGAACAATCAATGGAGTGCTTCATCTGTCACCTTTACCTAGATACACACTTTTCAACCCCATCGTCCCCTTCTTCGTTATGCCCCAGTAGCGCAGATAACGGTAAGGCCCATAAGCCTTACCCGTCCTAGAGTCAGGAATCATCTTCAGCTCAATATGCCCTCGTCCCCCGTGCTTCCCCAGCGGTGTGCCATCCTCACGAGTCTCCTGGTTCTCCTCCTCTGCCTCCTCCCGCCGTGACTCCAATAGCCCCTGAATCATTTCAGCCAGATCCCCTAGCTCTTCATCACTCCAATCTTGGAGTTCCTGAATCAATCGCCCTGCTTTGCTCCGCTTTGGCATCTCCCACCCCTGAGTCCGCAAAATTTGCTTAGGGAATACTTAGGGATCTTTAGCTTGTTTTTATTCCCTAAGTCCAGATTCACCTGTACTGCTTTTGGTTAGGGAAAACTTGGCTCGTCATAAAGGCAAAACTATTCCCTAAGCCTCATCGCCACCCCAACTAGATGAAACTTTGATGTCCACGACCACTGGGATCGGACGCAGAAACTTCCGAGCTGCTGCAACCATGCAGCAATGTAAGAGATAACTGATGTGCTTCGCTTCGGCAACAAGACACTCCAGCAGGATTTCGTCATGAACTGTGCAAATCAGCTTCGCTTCTGTCTCTACCAGCACTTTGTTGAGTTTCACTAACGCCAATTTCGTGATGTCAGCATTTAACCCCTGGACTGGATGATTCAGCAGCTCTGCCAGCCTGGGTTTATCCGCCCACCTGCGCCGCCGTCCTGCCAGTGTACGGCTCTCCTTTATGCCCCGAATGTAACTGCGCTTAATCGTCTCATGCCATCCTGCTACTCCGGTGTAGGCTTCAAAGAACCGTTTCCGGAATGCCTTTGCCTCCTCCAACGATAGAGTGACTCCATACTTCGTCTCAGCATAGCTCTGAAGTTTGGCAGCACCCATACCATAGATCAGCCCAAAGTTAATAGCTTTGGCAAGCCGACGATCTTCCTCACTCACCGCGTCGATCGCTTTGCCAGTGACGAGGGCTGCTGTTAGCCGATGCAGATCCTCACCCCTGCGATAGGCTCGTTGCATCTGAGCATCGCCACTCAAACGGGCAACAATCCTCAGTTCAATCTGAGAATAGTCCGCTTGTACTATCTGATAACCCGGTGCAGCGACAAAACAGTTTCGAGCAGCGGCATTGCGAGGAATGGTTTGCAGGGGCGGGTTACGGCAAGAGAAGCGACCCGACCTGGCTCCAAGCTGATAGTAGGTCGGGTGAATCCTCCCTGTCACCGGATGGATATGCTTGGGCAGGCTATCGGCAAAAGTAGCAGTAATTTTGGAAAGGTGGCGGTAATCCAACAACGCTCGGATCACAGGATATTGTTTCGCCATGGGAACCAGCTCCTTTTGATTGGTCGAGTTTACTGGAATGCCAAATGCCTGAAGCGCTGCAAGCACCTGTTGGGGAGAGTTTGGGTTAATCGTATCCGTCATCTCCGGCAGTAAGGACATCTGAGCGTTACCAGCGATCCGGAGTTGGCTGAGCTGATGAAGTGCCGCATCCCGATCGCTCTCTAGCTTTGCCCCCAATGTTTGCCAGCGTGAGAGATCCAGCAACATCCCATTCAGCTCCATCTGAGCTACCGCAGGCATACAGTGAAACTCCAGTTGGGCAATTTTGAGGAGGTGCGATCGCTCTAACTTCTTGACTAGAATCGGGTATAACTTTAACAAAATTGCTGCATCCAACGCCGCGTACTGTAACTGTTTTGAAGTTAGGGGCTGGCTCCAATCACTGACCTGTTGGGTTTTATCCAGCTCTATATTCAATAGCTTTTGAGCAAGCGTCTGCAACGAGAGACTGGTTTTCAGTCCTGCTGTCAGCACTCGATAGGCAAGTTGTGTATCGAAGAAGGGAGAAGCAGGTTGGAGTCCTGCCTGGGCAAGGAATTGCCAGTCAAATTTGCCGTTGTGAGTAATCTTAAGCACAGGGCTGGAGAGGATCTGTTGCAGTGGGTGGCGATCGCAGGGAGCAATCTGGGGTAAATCAATGAGCATCACTGGCTGATGGGGGACTGCAAGCTGAATGAGCCGAATTGTATGAATGTGAGGATCTAACCCTGTTGTCTCGCAGTCTAATCCAAACATGGGAGGCTGTTCTAGCGATTCTCCTCCGACGAGGCTACGCCAACGTAGTGCCGATTCAAGTTCTTTCCCCGACGTAATCAGTTGATAGGTTCTATCTTTCAAATGAGGGTGAGTTTGGGAGGCAGGCATAATCGGAAATGGATGGAGGACTAGCTTGCAGGGGCGGTAGCACCAACCATCTCCGGCATTGCTCATGATTCAGAACAAACTGACCTGTTCTGGCTGATCGGATACTTGAGCTGGGTCAACTGAGATTGCTTCTGCCTTTTTCCGATTGCGCCGCTTTCCCCATCCCTGTTGAGCTGCGTGCTTCACCACGCTTCGACGAATTGATCGGCTCAGATCTTGAAAATCATTTTTGACTGTGCTGAATTCAATCGGATGCCCACCAATCAACTCATAAAAACTGGTTGCGTTTTCGGGCAACCGATTGTGTTTTTTCATGACCTCATTTCCCGACCAAAGATAGAGATCAACATAATTTCGATGCATCGGCGCTTCCATCGTGGCAAGCATCATATAAGCTAATACTTCCGTAGGTGTAGCGTAGTCTCCAACTTGCTCCTGTTCATACTCGGAAAGGATGAGTTCAAACCGATCTTGCACACAGGCAACCTTTAACCAACCTGGAGTTGCATCACCCCACAGACTTCGATGTAATACCAATGGTCCTACTAGATAACGGACATGATGGATGGAAAACTCTGCCATTTCCAACATGCACGCTAGCAATTCTTTGGGAACATCGAGGGATGCCAAAAGGCGCAACATTTCCAGCGTGCTAGATGAGCAACGGGTGTCTGGGTTAGCAGCATCTTTCCCTTGTTGAAGGGTTCGCACCAACTCTTCGGGAATAAAACTCAGTTGATCCACAGCGCAAGCCTCCTGTAGGAATGTCCCTACAAACAGCCAATTGGCTGGAGCGTTGTTATCCACCTGGTTGAGGTCACTCCCAGGTCTGGCTTTATAGGCTGGCAAGCATATCGTTTCGTATGGATGCTTGCGCGATGAACACTGAATCAACCCCCGATTTCAATGCCAATCCTGACAGTAGTAGCGGTTACCAAACGGGTGGTTATCAAACCTCTGTCGCTAGTGGCGAACAATCGATCACTGGGGCAGGCACCAATCCCTGGCAAACCGATCACTTCAGTGATGGCTATCAGGAAAACATCTTTGAACAAAATTTTGGCGATACGCCTTACTCAGAATCAGCCGCCAACCCCAACCCTCACTTAAAAGGCTATGGCAAGGGTTCTGCTTACCAGTCGAAAACAGAGCGTACCTTTTCTGCACCCGAACTGGAGCTTTAATTCCCTCAACCCTTTCTACTGTCATGAATACCCCACTGAGAATGCCAGACGGCTTCAAAAGGCAGCGTGTTCTGGCATGGATCATTTCGCTGTGCTTGATTGTCATCAGCCTTTGTGGGTTTGTTGCACCTGCGTCTGCTCGCACGATCAACGACGGCAGCCTACCCACGCGAATTCTAGAAATTGCAGGGAGTCAATCTGGATTGCCTGCAACGCAAGTTTTGTTGCCCGACTGGAACCGGATCTCTTTATCGCAGATGCCGGGTATTAGTCGCTCTGGCTCGATCGATGACAAGTCCTACAGCCAAGCGTTAGGGTACGACCTGAGCCGTCGTTGGAGTGCTGGCATGACTCCCGATCAGTATTTGAAGCTGGGGGATATCTCGCAGGCATTTCAGGCAGAAGTCTTTTCGCCAGGGGCGATCGCCCACCTCACCAACCTCGATCTCAATCAAGTGGCTCTGAGTGCGTTTACGCTGGCAGCCGATCAAACCCTGAGCCATTTAACAAAAGTGGTACCGGGGCTAGCACAAACTAATGTCCGGGCGATCGCCCCTGTCGCGGCTCTTCTCGCTGCCAAAGCCGTAGGCATTAATGTCTCTGATCAAACCCTGGCTGGAGTGCTGGCACAGAATCCCCAGATTGGACAGCTACGCTTAAAGGAGATTGATCTTTCTCGCTTTCCTGTCAGCTCCATTCCCAACCTGGAAGCCGTTCAGCTCCAACAATTTGAGGGCTGGATGAACAGCTTTGTGAAAGGTATTCCAGGGTTGGGTCAGGTGCCATTAGGGTCAATGCCCAACCCAATTGCTGAACTGGGTAGTCTAGTCATGCGGATCGATCAGGTATATGGTCCAGCAGAGGCACAACGCAACAACACCATTTCTGGCTCTGATGTTCAGGGCTTTTCTGTGCCCTGTGCTGAAACCGATTGCGCCTATGTTGAACTGGATGATCTGGAGAACGCTGGACGTAGTGCGCGTGGCAGGCTGGAAGGAAAGCAATGGATCTCAGGAAAATATCAGGAAGTCCAGGGTGGTTGGGGCGTTTTGCGATCGGTGAATGGTGGTCGAGAACCTACAGGACGCTTGCCCTTCGGTTCTGCTTTCAAAGTCGTGGTGATGGAGCCGGATGAACCCACGGATACCGTAGACACTGCCCTATTCTTCCGTTTCTGTGCTAACGCGCTGGGCTGTACACCCTATTTCATTGGTCCGGTGCCGTTCTTTACCTACAAAGTTAATGCTTTGATGTTTGTCGGAGATTTGAGCGATCAACGAGCTGCCGCTGCCTCTCAACCCACTGGGGCTAGCCAAGAGTCCGGAAGTAGCCAAACTGGGGCTGGGAATCAAAATGAGGGCAACCCCTGTTCTTTAGACGGCAGTAGTCAGCCTGTATCAGCACAGTCCATGCAAGGCATTGATCTAAACGCACTGGCAGAATCGATCGCCAGCATCGAAAGTGCTGGAAGTGGCGGTTACCAGGCAGTCGGAGTTCATACATGTGCGGATGGCGGAAGCAATTGTGGACGGGGGTTAGGTCGCTACCAGTTCATGAGTTACAACCCCTATGCAGTCCAGTTAATTGCTGCAAAGCCAGGCGGGCAGGGATTCTTAAATCGCATTGGACAGGGCTACCAACCCACTGAAGCAGAACTGTTTCAATTCTTTCCACCTGCTGATCAGGATCGTGCCTTTATGGCAGACCTTGCCAATAAAATTCAGGTGACGCGAGGACAGATTGATCCAACGACAGGACAACCCTTTACGGGCGATCGCCTCTTAGAACGGGTTGCCCAAAAACATTTCGGTGGCGATTACAGCCGTGTGGATGGGGGAAGCTCCGATGCATTAGGTCGTCTGAGTCTACGAGATTACGGTCGCACTGCTGTGACTCGCTATCGCAACGGTGGCAATGGCACACTCACCTGTGCTCCCAGTGCGACCCGGACAACTGCTAATGCCTCTGGAACAAAAAGCAATGATACAGCCTCGAACAGTGGGACACCCGGACGAGCTACTGGAAGGCTAACCAACCCTGCTCCAGGCTTTCCAGTAACCAGTGAGTTTGGTTCTCGCTCCAGTCCTTGTGCCAGTTGTAGCTCCAATCACGCTGGCATTGATATTGGCGCACCAATCGGGACACCGGTTCGAGCGGCTGATGGTGGCAAGGTTCTTTACGCAGGTTGGCTTTCGGGCTATGGCAAAACCATGATTGTGGAACATGCCAATGGCAGGATGACGCTCTATGCTCACCTGGATTCAATGGACGTGAGCACTGGCACGGCTGTTCGGCAGGGGCAGGCGATCGCCCGTAGTGGACAAAGCGGCTTGGGCACTGGACCCCACCTCCACTTTGAAGTGATTGAAGGTGCTACCCCCGGCAACTGGCGCAGCGGCTCTTCCATCAATCCCAGACAGCGGGTTCAATTCTAAGGAGGAATCAACCATGCAACCCCAGCAGCGATTTTCACTGAGATCCATTGGCAGACGTTTGACTGCAACCTTCTGGCTACCTTTAGCGGTGGGTATGCTACTCACTATCGGGTTAGGGTATCTTCCGCTTGATGCTCAAACCCCTGGAATCCCAGAAACCGTCAGTCGTTGTATTCCCCAACAAACCCGGCAACCCATTGTTCGGAGTGAACTGATCGGCTCTAGTCGATTACAAGGCAAGGACTATTACTTACTAGCAACCTATACCGAAAACAGCCAAGCGCCAACTAATTTGATCATCGCAGTCACGAATGGACGCTGCGAGGAAGTGTTTTTTAACCCAATGGGCGATCGCATTCCCTTTGCTAGTGTTGTTCCCCAGTCCGTCGCTCAACAATTGACATTGGCACGATTCCGGCGAGAGATTCAACGGCTTGGTAAAGATCGCTTCCAACAACAGGTCAGGCAGGGCGCAGCCTCCACCCAGAATCCTACCTGGTTTGCAGAGGAAGTCTGGGCACTCCGGCAGTTAGGCATTACGGTTCCCGCGAATGTTCAGGTTCAGCAGTGAGTGCAAGTTGAAAAGGAAACCCGCTATGACAGATTCAGCTTCAAAACTGGCTTCAACTCAGCAGCAGGAACTGAGCCCATCCACCATCCCTGCACCACCTCACTGGTTATGGCAGTTAGGATACTGGTTTCGCGTCGGTTTTAGCCTTTTTCTGCTGTTATCAGTACTTATTGGCGTGGCAAGTTGCAGTTCCAGTGCAGCAACGGTTCCCTGGCAAAAAGCGACAGCAATAGTCTCTGAACCTGTTTTAGAACAGGTGATTCAAGCAAATACTGATCTGGACATAGCACAAGCCAAAGAAAACCTGCTTGCCTGGACTGTAGACGGAAAAGACAGCAAACTGACGCTATTTAATTTCAACACTCCCAAGTTGTGTGGGGCATTAGGCTGTCTTTACGCTGGCTACTGGTTAAGAGAGAATCAACCCGCAGTAGAAGTGTTCCAGAACTATCTAAACCCAAACCTTCCAGCGAACAAACCGCTATTTCAAGTAGGAGAAAACCGGGGTCAGGCTCTACCCTGTTTAGAGGTGTTACAGATGGAGGGCGATCGCTTACGACAGTTGAATTATTGCTTTAATGGCGATCGCTATCAGCTTATCAATAGTCAAATATTAGCCCATCGCCTAATCAAGAGCTACTAGGAATATAACAGAGAAAATTCTAATTCAGCAACTGCATCCTTATATCTATCATCTTAAAGATCAGAACATGCAACAATGCCGAAAAAACAAACTTATGATTACTAAAACTGAGCTTTTTATTTACCTTATTATTCACTACTATTAGTTTTATAAGCGCAGCGACTCTATTAATTGAGAAGAACTTTGGAAGAAGCTTCTGTAGAATCTAGAACATATTGCGTGTCGTACTGTAACCGTTTTATAAGAAAATTTTGACGCTCGTCCAAACGAATTTGCGGTTTCAAACTACTTCTCCTAAAGCATGAGAAAATATTTGTGCAATTTTATCTAACTCATCTTGAGTACAGATAAATGGAGGTGCAAAGTTAAAAGTTGATCCACCATAAGTTGAGCGTATAATAAGCCCATTTTCTCTAGCAACCTGCTGAACTTTATTACCAATAGAACGAGGCAGTGGCTGATTTGGATGTTTAGGATCTTCAAGAGCTACTGCAATCATAAGTCCAACACCTCGAATATCTTTAATAAAGTTATATTTGGCAAGTGCTTGTTGCATTTGATGTAATAAATATCTTCCATCTGCTCGTACTTTATTTAGCAGTTTATCAGACTCAACTACTTCTAAATAAGCAAGACCAGCAGCACAAGCTGCTGGGGAACCACCGTAAGTAAAACCATGCATAAAAACATTATCAGAGTTCTTCTCACATAGCTCAAAAAACTCCTGTTTAACAAGTACTGCTCCTAATGGATAATATCCAGCAGATAAGCCTTTAGCTAATACAATGATGTCTGGTAAAACCTCGTATAAGTCAGCAGCAAACAAGCAACCTGTTCGACCCATACCAGCAGTAACCTCGTCGAAGATTAGAATTATTCCATTTCTATTACAAATTTCTTGAATTTTTGAGAGATATCCTGGAGGTGGAGGAACCATCCCACCAGCCCCCATAACTGGTTCTATTATTAAGGCACACACTGTTTTGGGATTTAGAAATTCGAGAGTGCGAATTAAGTCAGCAATACATTGATTTGTAGAGTTTTCACTATTTGGTAGTCCCTGCGGAGATCGAATATGATGCACCCCAGGTAAAAGAGCCCCAAACTGCCATCTATCATCTGGCACTCCCGTTACAGAAAGTGCTCCGTATGACATTCCGTGATAGGCTCCTCTAAGTGCAAGAATATTATGCCGTAGTGGTTCGCCCTGAAGGTATGCGATGTGTCGACTTAGTTTAAGGGCGGTTTCAATTCCTTCGGAGCCACCGCTTGTGAAAAATACTGTATTGAGGTCACCTGGTGAACGTTCAGCAAGTGCTTTGGCAAGACGGATAGATGGTTCGTGGGAAAAAACAATTAAGGAAGTGAAAGGCATTGCCTCAAGCTGCTGGGTAATTGCTTTAATTACTCGTTGTTCAGAATATCCCAAGTTCAAATTCCACAAGCCTGATATTGCGTCTAGATAGCGTCGTCCTTGATGATCAATTACATAAGGTCCCTCACCATTAACAGCGATTAATTGCCGCTGACGGTAGGTTGTAGCTTGCTGAAACGGATGCCAAACATGAGCTAAATCATCAGAATACAAATCGGCTCTAATTTCATCCATTTTTACTTTAACCTCATCAAATTAAGTCTAAAAAGATAATCAATGAGACAGTTCCTATTACGAAGTGTCTTTATGATGCAAAATTCTCATGGGCTAGATTAAGTATATCAAACTTTAAATGTTCTTCAAAAGGTACAAGTTCAACTAGAGACATTCTTATTATTTTGGTTAAACTTTCTGACCTATTGAAAATTTAAGCAAATAAATTTTATACTTATTTATAAAAATCACTAAAACCTCAACTGTTTAAATTCTTACTATTAACATTATTTACTAGTAAAACCCCAGACAGTACTAAAACTCCGCCAAGAACTGACAATAGATTAGGAATCTCTTTTAACCAGATCCAAGCTATTAAGCTTGCCAAGATTGGGACTAAATAAAGGAAGCTTGCTGCTTGCGATACAGGCATTTTAGAAATGACATAATTCCAGCTCATGTATGCAATAGCTGCCGGAAAGACTCCTAGATAGGCAATTGTTAAAGTTGCTTGTAAAGGCGCTGAATATATTGTTTCTACTAAACTTGACAAGGAAAACATTAGTAGCACTGTACCACCCCAAATAGTGTAAGTTGCAAGCTCAAATGCATTATATTTCTTAAGATAAAACTTTTGAAGGGTAAAATATATTCCTTGGGAAATAGCAGCGATTATAATCAACAACGCATTCGTATTGAAATAAATGCTATCTGACTCACTTAGCGAAATTAAGATCGCTCCTATAAAACTAGTAATAATGCCGATCCAACCCTTAGCTGCAAGGCGTTCTTCGAGAAAGACTGTAGCAAAAAGAACCGTGAAAATGGGACTAGAGGCGTTGAGCAAACTTGCTGCACTAGCAGTAATAGTTCTTTGACCATAGGAAAGGCAAAGATGATAAAGCGCAACACCAAAAAAACCAAGCAATAGCATGATGGGAACATCCTTTATCCTTGGTAACCTCATCTGAGTAAGCAATGCATAAACTACTAGTACACTTGAAGCAACTAAGAAGCGTAGAAGAACAAGGTGTTCCGGACTATAACTTGTCAGACTAGCGCGAACACCCGCAAAACCAGAAGCCCAAAGAATGAGAGATATTCCTAGTGCGAGAACAGTTTGTATTGAGTTTATTTGTGAAGTTTTCATCAAAGTAATTCATCTCCAAGTTAAGCTACCTTGCTAATCTGGCTTCAGAAGTGTTGAATCTAGCCACAAAACTTCATATTGTTTCAGACAAGTGTATCTGGCAGTAAATCATAGCTCCAATGCACGATGGAACAACGCTGGCTCAATTCCAATTGCAAATAGCGGAACTTATCTAATAATCGATGCCCATAAAAGGCAGGAATTTCCATCAACTCCAAAATCAAATACCCAATCAATACCATGTAGATTTGCATCGTCACTCCGTTGACATTTTTGCTAATCAAACGGTCGAGTTTGAGATGCATTTTCAAAAACTTCCATAGAATCTCGATTTGCCATCGATTGCGATAGATTTCACCCACCTCTTCATTCGTCATTTGGTCTAAATTTGTGGCAAGTCGAAATTCACTCCGACTCTCCAAATCACAAAACCAAACGACGCGATAGCGTTGGTGGTCGAGATCGGTTTTCATGTTATTTTTGATTCGCACCACAAAGCGTGTTCGAGTGCTGCTGAGTTCATCCAAAAAGTCCCAACCTGCAAAGCCTCTATCCATGATCCCAACACCGTTTTCAGGAATCATACTATTCACCATTTCGGCAAATCGAGCATCATGTCCCTGTCCAAAATGAATCAAACAGTCGGTTGGGTTGCCCTGCTCTAAATTGATGCCATTGAGCAATTTAACTTGATGATATTCCTCTTGCCAAAACAACTTGCTTGTCAAGCTAATCACAGTTGAATCAATTGGAACCAGCATCTGGGCAGTGGCAGGATGCTGTCGCTTTAATCGATCAACCAACTCCACATAAATGCGGCAAAAAGTTTCTCCTTGCCGAGTTTTACACGCTTTAGAAAAGGTCGAAATATCGACTCCAATTCCGGCATGATTCAGCCGATAAAACAGGTCTCTCATGCTCATTAAGCTTGCGTCAAGTACGAAGGTCAGCCAGATTTCAAAGAATAGGCGCGAGTTCAAAACTGGGTAGTCAATTGCTGAAAGTCGCTTGAGCAAGGATTTGACAATGTTAGGAAAGGACGGTAGCATCAGACATCATTTTTCTATTCTTGGGGACAGAATACTGTTTTCTGCCCCCATTTTTTCTACCTTAAGCTTTCTTTCAACACTTCTGATCTGGCTTAACTACAAATCTTTCTATACAATTAATAGTACATATACCTTAATCTGTTTTAGGAGTACTGTTTGAGAACAGCATTATATGAAATCACCAATTCAAATTTGAAGTACCTTGTTGAGCCTGAGACTTTAAATTCCACATCTAATTAATTGAGCATCATAGCAAAATAAAAATTAATCTTTTATCCTGAGTCTTCCTTTCAAAATTTACTCTTTTAAAAGAAGGCTAAATAGTTAGTAGGTGGATAAATCTAAATAAATGCAAAATTCTGTCTAGGTATAGTAGGCTTTTTAGGACAATCTATTTTTACCTAATTGGATTGTCTTATGTACTAGCAAAAGGGCTATTTTCTCCTCATTTTTTTCGTTTGGCAACAACTACAATGCGTTCACTATTTATTGAAGGATCTAGTGGAGAAGTGGTGCTGAAATCTTGAAATAATTTTTCACGACACCATCCAGTTTCAGCTAGAAGGGCGTCAATACGCTCAACATCATAGCCATCAAGATGAAATGGAATTTCGTAGATCCTATTCTCTTCAAAAACGTACTTCCATAAACAGGAAATTAAGTTTAGGGTTGAATCCCATTTATATTGTTCGACCAATGAAAAATTACCTATATTTGTCTCTCTTTCAAACGAACCAGAAATCTTGAATTTATTTGCATTAAATGTGTCTATAATAAGTTTGCCGCCGGGTTCTACTAACTCAGCACATTGTGATAGGATTGCTGCCTCTACACTTGGTTCAAAATAACCAAGTGATGTGTATGCCCTGACTATCATATTGAAAGTTCCAGATGGAAAGAGGTTTCGGATTTGTCTCATGTCGTGGCAAACAGTTAATACATTTGGAAGAGTTCGAGCAATACCATTGGCTTCCTCAATGAGTTTTGGTGAGAAATCTATCCCAACAACTAATGTAGAAATTTCCGACAGGATAGGAAACAGCCGACCTGAACCACACCCTAAGTCTAAAATTGCTAGCCGATTATTTGTAGAAGGACTCAAGCTTTGTAAGAAATATTTGATATCGCTTGGTAGTTTCTTCGACTTTAGTATTTCCAGAAAACAATCGGCTAAGTCAATAAACATTTCGTCCTGCCAAGTCATGGTTTACTCCTTGGGATAGGGGTACTACTCTGTAACCCAGTTCCTGTAATTGGTATCAAACCAGCGTTCTTGGCCTCTCGCAGCCAAAGTTTATCAAGCTCGATAGCTATGCTGTCAGGAAGTGTTCCCTCCCGTGGGTATTGCCCCGAATGCCCAGGAAATACCAAAGGATCTTTACACATTACAACGGGAATGGTGAGATGATCCCCATCCCACGATTGAAGAGTTGCTAAGCCAACGTGAATAGATCGGAAATATTCACCAGCTTGAGGATATAAATGAATTACTGGCGGTTCATATCCTCCAGCAGGGAGTTGAACAAAAATAAGCCTTGTTCCTATCAAAAATCCTTCAATGTTATAAGTGTGCGTTTTGCCTTGCGAGTCAGGAACCGCTAAGGTAGCTACAATCTTGCCTGGGACGGACAATCGTGCAAAGTCGAATTGGCGATATCGCCAAACAAACTTATTGTTTATTTTTGTCATTAGGTAATGATGCCAAACCTTACGGTACTCATCGAGATTCTGCTCGGGGGCAGAGAGTGTTTTTTCGAGTGAAAATTCAAGCATTTCTCTAATTCGTTGAAGAATGCTTGCATCAGAGACACTGCCAAAAGTAATACCGAAGCAGGTACCCAGCGCACCTCCACCTATAGCAACAAAAAGTTCAGAAAGAAAACCCTGGGAAGATTTTAATGACAAACCAGCAGTGATGAGCAAGACACTAGCCAGTGTTGCTGCTACGAGGAAAGCAGTTGATTGCCGTTGAAGAAGCCGATAAGTACTATTCCCTCTTTTTGACATTGATTCTTGTTGGTTTGTTGTATATTGTGCTACGAAAATACAAATTTGCTTATTAATTCTCTATATTTATAGCTGTAGCTATTTGGATTAAGACGGGGGCAGGGGTTTCACCCTTGGCGGGGGGCACAGCATCCAGCTTCCCTTTGCTACCAATTTCATAAGCCATCTGGCAACAG
Source organism: Oculatella sp. LEGE 06141 (assembly GCF_015207605.1). GTDB lineage: Bacteria > Cyanobacteriota > Cyanobacteriia > Elainellales > Elainellaceae > Oculatella. The sequence continues at coordinate 56,049 of NZ_JADEWO010000014.1, read as the reverse complement.
CCATGCTACGTATATACCTATTTATGAGAGAATTAATTGAAGGCATACGTATATCTTCATCAAAACACGTAGGTTTTTCGTAAAATCAACTCCATGAAAATGGCTCTATCCCTCCTTTGTCACTCTCGGAAAATAAAATTTACATTAAAACGTTGAAAAGCTTATCTAGCAGGTGTATTCGCTGTCACGCAGCATCTCAATTGAACAAAGCGATTAGGGATAAGGGGTGACCGCGAATTGACTTCTTCCATAAGGGTTCCGTTGCTTTTGTTTAATTTTCCTCTGCCTAGAGTGACAATGGAGGGCTGTAGAGGTTTCAGGCAGTCACTTGGCGATAAATGTTTGAAATGTTCACCATTACTTGCTTTGAGTGTCAGAGGTGGTCAAAACTCTGAAATTCTTTCTGCTAGAGTACCCTGACCGCTTTCTGAACCCTACGTCCCCAAAACCGCTATAAAACCCATTTGGTATCTTTTCTAGAAAGATAAGGCGGACAGCCAATCCGTCTCACAGGACTCAATTAGCTACAAAACGGTAAATCAAAGAGCAACGACAGCAAAAAATGTCAAACCCATATAGAAATAAGCTTACGGTTATAGGAAAAAATGTCAAATGGGTTCTATAGAGTCCTACGCATTATTAATACAAATGCCTCATTTTTGAAATCAAATTTACCAATAATCTTCAGTATTAAGCAAAAAAGCTGCCATAGCCAATTCAGCTACAGCAGAAATTCATTCAGAATAAGTCCCAGGGATAAAGTGAATTACTCGTCGTCATCCAGTTCATCATCATCGAAATCAAAGTCCTCATCGTCTAGCTCCGCATCCGATTCCTCCAGATCATCCAGAAAATCTTCATCCTCTTCAATCGGTTTGATCTTTCGAGGAGATTTAGTAGAAGGTTTGGTATTCAAGGTTTTGGTAGTTGCACCATTCTTCTGAGGCGGCAATACTTCTACTTCAACCGCTTCTACCTCACCTGGCAAGGCAGGCAGAGATTGAGGTTCTGTGAATCCTGCGATCGCATCATGCTGCTGCCAGATTAGCGCCTTTGCCGTAGGAGTGCCCAAATAGAGGAGAGGCAAGGTTTCGATCGTCGGTTTGGTATATGCCACCGTCTTACAGCAGTCGTGTTTGTTCTTGCCCTCCCCTTCCTTGACGGCTTTAAACTCCACCTCCAACACTCCCAAACTCCGCCATCGATCGTTCTTGCCGCTGAAAGGCACATTGAAGTAGTCAGCAAATGTTTTTTCCAGGGCACGGTAGAACTCCTCACGGGCTGACTTAAAGCTCCAGAGCGCGACATTTTTGAACCGCACTACGATCGGCATCGTATGCAGGGGTTGATTATACTCATCCAGAAACAACAGCGCATGTTCTGAGCAAACATCCATCGATTTCTTGTCCAGGCTATTGCGGTACTCATCGTAGAGTCCGACCACAGTGCCGCCCAGGTCTTCCACATCCGACTTGTAGCGAATGTATTCGGGCACAAATGCCAGCACGAGCAACCGGGCTTCCGTAATCAAAAGACCCGTCACATCTTCAGTGAAAGTAACCGTCGTGAGGTCATCTTCATCCGGCATGGCAAGCCAGTCCGCCTTTTCCAACTGATCGTTCGGAATCAGAATCCCGGCTGGCTTGTCATTAACCACAATGCCGTAGGGCAACTGCGGTCGGCGCACCTGATTGTAGCCATCGCTGAGTAGATCTGTGTCAACCTCAAAGTCTTCTGGCTCCGTCCTGTCGGTTCGAGCCGCACGAGAGTTGGTTGCCGCAGTTGATTTTGGTGATTTGGGAGTAGCCGTCTTAGCACCCGTTCTGGCAGTGCTGGTAGAGCTATTTCTAGAGTTCGTTGGTTTAACCATTGCAGTGCAGCCAAATGAATTATCCCAATGCGGAGGCGTTAGCCTGAGACGCTATCTGAAACAGAATTTGGGTATTGAGCCTTTGGAGATCGCGAACTGACAAGTCAGCGCAAGCTATCGCATCGCCTCATCCCTAAAAAAATGTCCAGGTAGCTGATCCGCTCACCGACCTGCAATCGTTAGAATTTATGCCAGAATCTAAGCCTTTTGCTATGCCTCTCCCCTTGCCGACCCATTGGAACTCCTTTTCTGGCAGTAAAAGCCCTACATCTACTGCTTTGATGCAGGTGCCGTCCTATTCCCAACCACTGGCAGCGATCGACTTTGGCAAAATGTTTCAGCAATACAACAATCCCCAGGGCTGGATGATGCTGGGTGGGTTGGTGGTCGTATTATTGCTGCTCCGCATCAGTGGATCGAGTAAGGGCAAAATTACTACGGGCAAACTGTGTGGCACAGCGGAGAAACTCGCTGCAACCAGCCTGTCACTTAAACAGATTCGGGAACGCAAACACAACAAAGTAACGCTCTGGTCTGGCACACCTCGTTATTGGGCAAAAGGAGCATGGCGCGGGGTGATAACAACAATACAAACCACATTGGGAGCATCCCCAACGGTTTGGTTTCCCAGTTCTGAACGAGGTACATTGGTCATTGGCGCTCCTGGTTCTGGAAAAACTTATTCCACAATCGATCGAATGCTGGAAAGTGCTATGCAACAGGGCTTTCCCATTCTGCTCTACGACAAAAAGGGTGATCAGATGCGCCTCCATGCACCCCTGGCAGCGCGTTATGGGTATCAGGTCAGAGTCTTTGCACCAGGAGAAGCTTTCAGTGGCGTGATTAACCCATTGGATTATATGCGGGATGCGCGAGATGGCGTGATGGCAGGGGAGATTGGTAAAGTCATCAATCGTAACGCCAGAGAGGGGGATGGCGGGCGGAGCGATGAGTTCTTCACCAAGGCAGGAGATTCGCTGGCAAAGGCGTTGTTACAACTGGTCAAAGGTTCCCGCTATCCCGATATGGCAATGCTCTACGCCGTGTTGCGCCTGCCTAACTTGGTGCATCGAATTGATTATGCGGTGCAATCCAAACAGTTGGATGAGTGGGTCGCTACCTCTTTTGTGCAATTTCTCAGTGCGAAGGATGCTGAAAAAACAATCTCTGGTATCCTAACGACTGCCGCAGGCACCTTCTCATCGTTCATTCAAGCAGACCTGCTCCGCGCTTTTATTGGCAAATCCACGATTCCAACTCGCTTGGAAGGACGAGAGCTTGTAGTATTCAAGCTGGATGATGAGCGTCGCAGTGTGGTAGGTCCGCTACTGGCTGCTGCGATTCACCTAATGATTGTGGGCAATCTCAGCACACCCCGCAAAGACCCGCTGATTATCTCTCTAGACGAGTTGCCCTCGATCAAGCTCGATCGCCTGCCCCAATGGATTAACGAATACCGTTCCAATGGAGCCTGCTTCATCCTGGGCATTCAAAGTTTGGATCAACTCTATGACATTTATGGAGACAAAATGGGTGCCGCGATCGCCTCTGCCTGTAGCACCCATGTCCTGTTCAATCCCGGCAATCATAAAACGGCTGAGGACTACTCAAAACGGTACGGTGAAAAAGAAGTGCTGATCAAAAATCGAACGACCGGGCGATCGCTCGGTGGACAAATGAGCCGCTCCATTAGCTGGAGTGAAAATCTGCAAAAAATGCCGGTGATCAGCGCCGATGAGATTCTCAAATTTCCTCAAGGCAAATGCGTGATCACCAGCCCAGGCTACAGTTCAGGCGGACAGGCATCCATTCCCTATCCGCTGATTATTCCTGTTTCTAAGGCGGATGAGAAACGAGCAAAGGAGAGTGAGAGTTTATGGGAATCACAAGTGAGAGCCGCTTTGGAAAGTCAAGTGATTCTGCCAAACGTAGATGCATTAACCCAAGCTTTATATGAACGGATTGAAGAAGCAGAGCGTATGCTGCCACTTCCCGATGAAGGAGAAGCATCAGCATCGTCATCAAAAAGTGGTGTTGAAACTGATGCACTCGATCATTTCCCTAAACGAACTTTTACAGCACCGGAGTTTTAGGTTCGAGAACACTGCTATTATTGCCAAATCCGTCTGTGGACTTATTATCCAGAGAGCTAGGTACTATAATTAGATTCACCTGTACTACCTAATTCATGCTGTAAGGCGCGTAAACTCTGCATGACTTCGTTTATATCATCTCGTGACAACGATGCCTCTAATACGATTCGGGGGTACGTTTACCAAGTTGACTTAACTATTTTACGTTGGCTAAATTTACAGACAGACGAACGCTTAGAGCTTGAATGTGGTGAAGATATTGACTTTATATCGCGTTGTTTGCCAACCGGAGACGAACAACGCTTATTAGAACAAGTAAAAAATTATACTAGTTCTATTTCTTTGTGGAGTTCTGTTAGTGCAATTGCCAACTTTGTTGAGCACCGTCAGAGTAATTCTTGCGGAAATCTGCGATTTTTGTTTACAACAACAGCTTCAGTAAAAATTGAGCGTCCTTCTCCACCTATTCTTAAGCGACAAAAGGGAATAAATATATGGGAGAAAATTCGATTGGGGAATTTAGAAGTGATTTCCCAGGAAGATGCTTTGATAGGGATTCGCAATATTCTTAGTAGAGATACTAAGCCAAAGAAATTAGCTGATACAACATGGCTGATATTTAGGGATTTTGTTCAAAATTCAAGTGATGCTGATCTACTAAGTCTCATTCATGCTTTTGAGTGGAGCACAAAGGCTATACCTGCTGAAATTTTAACCGAAAGAATTCCTGCTTTACTCATAGAACGTTGCCACGCTACAGATCAAAATCACTCAAAGGAACTTTATCAACGGCTTTTTCTTTATGCTTTTAAGCGACTATCTCAATCAGGCTTGAAGCAACTTACACTACCAGAACTTACGGAGCAACTTCAACAACCAACACTTAGCGATAGTGATCACGAACTACTGAGTAGGGTAGTCTCTAGATTATGTTCGCTTGAAGAAAGAGTTTCTTTCGTTGAAACACGAGTGTATTCGCTAGAAGAGAATCTCCAACGTTTTCCTAACGAAATTGCTACCCAAGTCAACGCTCAAATTCAGCGTCAGCTTCGAGATCAAGGCATTGACATTTCAATTGATCACACTACTTTACCAGATTTAGGAATTCCTCTTGCCGTTGAACAGTTAAGCAATCGTTCTGAGAGCGTAATCAGTTTGATATCTGCTTTCAATCGTCATACCTGGATAGCGATAGATGGAATCAGTGGTTCAGGTAAAACTCAGTTAGCTATCTTAGTTGTTCAGACTATCGGGAAGTGCTCAGCTTGGATAAGATTAAGGGATTTGTCTCCTGAACAAGCTAGTCAAAGGTTAGATGTAGCCTTCAGAGCGATAAAGCCTTCACTTAAACAAAACAACAGTAGATTTGATTGGTATTGTAGTCTTTGTAATAGCTTAGAAAATAATGCAATATTAGTTTTAGATGATTTACCAGAGTTGTCAGGTAATGATGAATTGTCAGAATGTTTAGTACAACTAAGTAGGGCATGTAAGAAGTATGGAATAAGGCTCTTCTCAACAAGCCCCTATCTACTCCCTTTTGGGCTTAGAGAACGTCTGAACGAGCAGATTCTTTATGCAACTAGCACTCCACCTTTCAGCGATAGTGAAGCAGGTGGAGTTTTACAGGCATACGGAGCATCAATCTCTGTCATTAATGCATATTCTAAGTTCATCAATAACGTAGCTCAAAAACATCCACAAATAATTGCTGCGATCGCGCGGTATCTACAGCAGCATGATTGGCAAGTCACTGAGAGTTTAGAAGATAAACTACTGAGAGGTGAATATCACACAACGTTAATCCCCCAGACTATAAAGAGGATATTGGATTCCACTGAAGATGAAGATTCTCGAGAATTGCTATATCGTCTCTGTTTACCCATCGGTAACTTTTCAGCCCTTGAAGTTCAAACAGTTGCATCTATTACACCACCCTTAGCACGCCCAAGAGAGCATCTGCAAAACCTCATTGGTCTTTGGGTACAGCATGACATTAATGAACGTTTTCTTGTTTCTCCACTTGTCAAACCATTGGGAGAAAGAAGTTTACTGCTCGCAACAAAAAAGTCTTGTCATCAGGCATTAGGTGACCTGATTATATCCAAACGTCGGCTCACTCCATCAGATACTTTGCGAGTAATTCTTCATTTTCTAGGTGCAGAAGTTTTTAACAAAGCTGGTCTTATCCTTGTTTCCGCACTGCAAAAACTCAGTTCAATAGATCAGTTGGCGGATGAAGGCTTCTTGTTATCACTGTGGTCTAGTTCATCATTGCCTGAGCAGATGGATTTAGGGACTTGCATTCTTATACGTGGGTTTCAAATTGCTACTCGATACAAATATGGGAAACCTATTGGTTATCTTGTTGAAGAGTTAGACACACTTGTTGAACAAGCAGGTGAAGATAATGCATTAGAGATTCTTGGAGCTGTAATGGCTACCAATCTAGTTTTTAGTAAAGACAACCCGCAAAAAGCTAATCATTATCTCCGAACTGCTCTTCATTTTCTACCTCATGCTTACATACCTAACAGTAGTAGATTAGCTTTTCCTGATTCATCATTCTTAGGGTTCACTATTTGGACAAACAGTCGAAGTATTACTAATGCTGAACAACTTCAAGATTGGGTAGCTACTGTCGAATGCCTTACCTTTGAGCAACGGGATTTTGCTTTCTCCCATGAGGTAGCTGAACTAGGTTGCTTGTTGGTCTCAGAAACCGTTTGGAAACATGAAGCTGAAAAGCTAGAAGATGAACAAAATTGGTCAAACATTCTACAAATCTATCAAGACTTGACAGGTAGAATAAGACAGCTTGAATTAGAGCTACTATGGGCATGTTTTGTTCTAGCTCAAATTATTATTGTTGGAGAATTTTGTCATAATCTTCGTGAGTCTGTTCAATTAGCCCAGCAAGCACTTAATCAGGTATCAGACGATCCTCGTGTTAACTTTCTTCTTACACAGAGAATTGGTCAGCAGTACCTGAATTTGAATCATAACAATGAAGCATTGACCTGGCTGAGCCGAGCATTAGGGGCAGAAACGAATGCTTATCCATATGCACGAATGAAGTCGCTCTTGAACATGAGTCACGTGGTCGGTAGGGAAGATACTCAACTAGCAGTTCAATTTGCTCAGCAAGCTTCTGATCTTGCTCGGAATACGAAATCCATTGATGAAATTGAGCGAGTACAAGCTCTATGTGAGCTTTCAATTGCTAAATGGTTAGCAACTAATATTTTTGATGCTTTTGAAACTTGGGTAGAGGCAGGTGAGCAGCTATTATCCTGTAGATCAGACAGTGACTTTTGGAAAGAGATGTTTCTCAGATACGGTCATGTATCGGGTTACTTTACTATGCTTGCCCATACAGGTAGTCCCCCAAGTGTTGGGCTACAGAGTGGTGAAAGATATGCTGCACCACAGCGCGGAATGTTTCTAATCAGAAATTCAGCCTTGCTGGAGTACTATCGCAGAGATCGTGAGTGCGCTGTGTTAAGCCAGTTATCGACATTTGCTGCTGCGGTTGGGAATGATGAGCAAGCTGTTACTTGGGCACTAAGAGGAATTGATGATGCTAGAGAGTTCAACCAGTTTGGTATTGTATCAGTTCTAAGCCTAGAAACCATCCCTCACTTGGTATTAAACGGCTATTATGCTGAAACATTCGATATTGCTATTGAGGCAGGCGCTTTCTTTACCGCAAGTATTCAACTGATTCAAACAGGATTAGCGCCTAATGGATTTGAAATTTTTAACCTAAATCCCGAAGAAATTTTAGGCAGTAGATCTAGTAGTTCGTGGGGCAAAGCTGATGAATATGCAGCTTTAACTGGCTGTATACCAACAGTGTTTCATATATGTACTCTTGCTTTACAAGATGCTGAACTTGCAGAGCAGAAAGCGGTGGAGGTAACAGCTATTTGCCGTCAGATTAGTGAGACTGTTACAGACCGACAGCTTTGGTTAACAGCCGCTGTGCTAATTGAGCAAGCTTATTCTCATGCATCCTCACATGATGGTGTTATGAACTACAGTAAATCCCTAGACTCGAATGCTGCTGTTTTAAAGACAATTGGCTATTTGATCGCAACGCTTCAAAAGGATACACCGGTACAAAGAGCTATAAGAGTTCACTTTGCAATTGCACCCTTCGTCTACTCTCAGCCCGCACCCATGACGCCTGCTTATCGCCGTGTAATTCTTCCTTTCTTTGTCAATTACTGGAGAACTCAATTTGAGCGATCGCCTTTATTATTTGGCTCGCACCAAATGATTAGCCAAGTTTTTACTCAATTAGACAGCATTCCAGAATCTAAGCTATTGCAGTTTTTGCTTGTAGCAGTCTCCCGTAGTTTAGAAATTCCTATAGCACCTGATTCAGCACAATGGGTTATAGAATCGGCTCCTGAATTAACGCAGATTCTAGTAGGTCTGTAAGAGAGGATATTCAGGAAACGTATAGCCTTGGAACTAATTACTCTTACCTTTCTCAAGCAGAATCAATCATCAACGGTTCTGTCTGCGATCTAAACTACGAATCTGCAATTCTTGCCACCAGGTTGTACTACGTTCTGTCAATCCTTCTAATCGATAAAGCCATTGATAGGACTGTTCTTCCGTTTGTACACACCACATCCCAACAACTGTTCCAACTTCCTTGGTTGTTCTGACTTTAACAATTTGGAAGAATGAGAACTCTGGCATTGGCACAGTTGGATGCAAGACTGGAATTGCGCGCGTAGGAGCGTTTAATTGAGGCGATCGCGTTGTCATGAGTAAACACCTCGCATTATCTTAAATGCAGAAATGGATGTGAAATAGCGCTGATTCGTTGCTACAGAGACACTTCTGGAATTGCATCTAAGTTCAACAGCAACGAATAATCAGTGTTCGTGTGGATTTCAGGCACTGGAAGCTTGGTAGGCTGAGTCAGAAGCTGCATTAACCATTGTTGCGTTTGATCCCACTGCAATCGGAGTTTTTGAGCTGGTAGAGATGGATGAAGTGCCAGAACAATCAGGGATAACTTCTCTGGAGGAATGGCGTAATGCACAGCCATCACCCAAAGTTTTACAGCATCTTGCCAGGTTGGTTTTGCAGAGCGAATCACCCATTCATAAAGTCTGGGCATCCCTCGTCGAAGACCATAGTTAACCTGAACTTGAATGAAAATTGGAGCGTCCCCAGTCCTCAGAGGAGCAACCTTTGGTACATCAAGCCAGAGTTTTTTCCTACCCTGGAAAAGCTCTGGAACCAGTTCTTGGACTTCAGCGACCCATCGAGCCATCAATGGGTGGGCGTTCAAAAGAGGTTGCACTGGCAGTCCCAGAAATAGCTGTTTCATCAACAACTGGAAATTGGTTGGATCGGCTGAACCAAATGCAAATTCTGATTCATGAGTGCGTAACCCCAAAAGAGGCTGTTGACGCTGATGAACCTGATGCAGATCAGCCAGAGTAAAAAGTGCCATAGGTAAGAAGGGATAACTATCCTACCTATGCGGCGGTTGTCGCCGCTACAGTCTCTATCTAGGCAGTAGAGGCTCGGTTTGTTGGGCAGCCAGACTGGCTTCTAACAGCGTTTCCCAGGTGCGATCATCCAGTTGTCCCATCGCTTGAATACAAATTGAAAATTGCTGCCACTTCTCTTGAGCATGTTGGAACTGAGGATCAAACCCAGTTACATGGCAGAAAGTGTCAAATCCGTTATCCCAGTAGAAGGTGCCAAGTGCTTTTCTGAGTTGATGAAATTGAGTAGGTTCCATAAGTGTTGCTGAAAAGGAATCAGATCTGCCCGCTTTACCCCGTTAGGGGAGAAAAAAGTACTGCCTGAATTCAGACAGCATTAACTGGCTCGAAATTTGAACCACAACGTTGTGGTTCGGGAAGTTGTCGGTTTTGTGGGAGATCGTTGTAATCCAGTTTCAGGTTGCGGTTGGTTTTGATTGAAATCATCAGCGACACAACAGTAAATCGCTGTCTAATTGCCCGTTGGTTGCAGCAAGCCCGTTGAGAGCATTGCCATTGAAGATGCCTTTACCAAAGATCATGTCAACTTCTGCCGCTCGAAAGGGTGGGGCAATCTTGTTCTTCGCCACTTTGACTTTGGCTCGAATGCCGTATTCCTCACCACCTCGCTTCAATGTCTGAATCCGGCGAGTATCTAACCGCATTGAAGCGTAGTATTTGAGTGCATGACCGCCTGTGGTTGTTTCAGGATTACCGTAAACCACACCAATCTTAAAACGCAGTTGATTCAGAAAAATCACGGTGCATTGATTATGCAGGCAATTCATTAAGCGCCGGAGGGCTTTGCTCATCAACCAGGCAATGGAAGTTGTTGGAAAATCGCCCATATCTGCTTGAAGTTCTGCCTCTGTAACCAATGCAGCCACGGAATCCACCACAATCAGATCAACACTCTTAGAACGCACCAGTTGTTCAACTATTTCCATTGCCATCTCACCGCTATCAGGTTGACTGACCAGCATTTGATCGATATCGACTCCGATCGCAGTTGTATAAAGTGGATCGAGGGCGTGTTCCATATCGACAAAAGCAGCCATACCTCCAAGCTTTTGCATTTCGGCGATCGCCTGTAATGCCAGTGTGGTTTTACCGCTACTCTCTGGTCCATAAATTTCGATAATGCGTCCTCTCGGATAGCCTCCTCCTAATGCCAGATCCAGTTCAGTTGAGCCACTGGAGAAGGTTTTCACGTTCATATGACTGGCATCCCCCAGGCGCATGATGGAGCCATTGCCAAATTCTCGGTTGATCGTTGATAGGGTGTGCTCTAGATCCGATTTTTTGCTTACCAGTTTGTTAGCCATCGTTCTCAAAAATGAACAACCGACCTCCATTTCTGAAGATCGGCGGGTGTGCAGCGATAGCTGACGGTTGCTCAGTTGATCAGGAGCTAATGTGCTGTCTCAGTCTGTGCGGTGGGTAAAGCGTTTCTCTCAACCAGAGGCTCTGCCAACGCATCCAACAACACTAACCCCAGTTGCTTCAGCAAAGCCGTGTTGCCATCGGGACAACCATGTTGAATCAAGCACTTGGCGCAACCCGCATCACAATCACAGCCACGGGCGATCGCCGCAGCAGTACTCGCAAGTTCAGCCATATATTTGAATACAGCTTCAGAAGCCCCATTTCCACCGTCGCTGGTATCGTAGAAATAACCCGCATAGTGGTTACGATCGCCAGCTTCCTTAACTACCGAAAAGTTCACTTCTCTAGGGTCAACTCTGGCAAACAGTTGCAGCGATCGCAGGATTTGATGCCCGAAGCTGTGCATGGCGATCAGGCTACTGGGATGCTCCCATAATTGCTGATAGCCAGGTGGAATTGGCTGCCCACTGCGACTCAAGCTGGTTCTTGCTTCTCTAGCAAAGGTTTGGAGATAGTCTTGTGCAGTGGAGTCGATCGCCACTTTGACAATGGGGGCTGAAAATTGAGTGCGGTAGGGCTGCTCAAAACTTTCCTCAGACAGGGTTTTGATCAGCAGTGCCTTGCGGGTTGGCTTGATGCAAAGTGGACAGCGGCGCTCGTCTGGTAACGGCTCTTTGTAGTTCAAGCACCGTCGGTTCAGACAAGTCTGTTCATACAGCTGTGTCATCAAGCTGTAACCGCTAGTGATATGGCTGACTTGCCCATAGCTGAGTTCAAGCGTTAAAACGGCAGGTAAATCAGCACCCCCCTCCGCACTGGGAAATTTTAACGGTAAGGCGACCGGATTGGTTAAAGCCTTCAGGCTGCTGGTTTCCAATTGAGTAAAAGCTACCGTGAACAGGGGACTATCCGGTACTTGTTTCAAAATTGCCTGCTTACTGGTCAAGTCGAGCGAGATGCACTGATAGGTCAACATTTGCCCGTCGCCATCTTGCCGTTTGTAGATGGCATGGGGATGTACTTCCCGATGGGCAATGTCCTCCGACACTTCCTCCAGTGCTTCGCCCGACTCAGCATCCATCAGTTTGACGGTCGTTTGAGACACACCTCCCCGAAAGTTGACATCTTTATGCGGGTAGCCCCGCGCCCATAGCCCATTACGCCCTTTGTTGAGGTGTCCTTGAGCCATTAAAAGCTTTGCAACCTCGATCGCAGCACTCCCAAAGTAATGCTTGATTTTGCTGGTGGGAATGCCCGTTTCTGCTGCGGCACAGAGAAGATGTTTAGCCGCAAAGATAGGGTATTCATCATTAAAGAAAACGTCCTCCGCTTCACCAGAGATCAAAAGTTCTGGATGCTCTGTGATGTAGCGATCGATCGGATTAAGAGCATTGGGAATCAGCACTGTCATTCCCGGTTTGACACGTCCGGCTCGACCGCTGCGCTGCTGATATGCCATTTTGGAGCCGGGCCAGCCGCGTAGAACACAGCACTCCAGCTCAGGTAGGTCAATGCCAGCTTCTAAAGCTTCCGTCGCAATAATCCATTTAATGGTGCCGGACTGGAGTTGTTGAACCACTTCAGCCCGACGCTCTGGACTGATGCCGCCATAGAAAGCAGCCACCTGGTTTGACTTCAGCAGTCCCGTTAAATCCCTGACACTCCGGCGCGAGTTGCAAAAGGCAATCCCGGACTTTCCCTGAGCTAGCAAGAACTGAATAATACGGGCTGTATCCGAAGTCAGGTTGAAGCTGGGTTGAGTCACAACCACCTGGCGATGGGGTACCGCAGCTCCACTCCTATGAATCCAAATGAGAGGTTTTGGATCACGCTTAGTTGGCTTCAGTCCCGCCAGCTTCTGGGCAAGCTGTTTTGGGTTGCCACAAGTTGCACTCAGAAAGATGAATTGCACCTCTCTGGAGCGACCGCCATAGTGATCCACTGCTAGCCGAATGCGACGGATCAGCCAAGCCATATTGGCTCCATAGCTGCCTGAGAGCGTATGTGCCTCGTCAATCAACACATAACGCAATTGCTGATAGAAGGTTGACCAACGCTCCGATTTCCAGGCTTGCTTGAGTTGAAAGTGAATCAGTTCTGGCGTGACCCCCAGAATGTGGGGATCGGACGCGAGAATTTGCTCTCGTTCCTCAGTCTTGACATCCCCTGTCATCATCGCCAATACAGGACGGACGGTAACAGGCATCGCTGAGAGCAACTCCGAGATTTTATGAAACTGATCCAGCGCTAGTGCACGGAGTCCATAAAATGCCAATGCCCGGCACCCTTCATTCATGCAACCTTCTAAAATGCCGGGGTAGGTACTGAGCGTTTTGCCGCTGGCAGTGGGAGAGGTGAGAATCAGACTTTTGCCTGCACGAATAGCTTGCAAAGCTTTGAGTTGATGGGAGTATAACTGGTGAATCCCCTGAGCATGAAGGGCTTCAACCAACTCAGGTGGTAAATCCACAGGAATATCTCTCAAATCTGGCTCCTGTGCAGAAATGGTTTGCTGCCAGAACAAGTCTTCTCCCAAAAATTCAATGATATCGGTGGGTTCAGAGGGGCAGTCGCTCGTTGAATCAGGATTTTCTGCAATAGAAGTCGTTGGTGGTGTCCAAAAGCTTTGGAGCAGAGCACCGTAGTTCGGTGTAGTTGTCATGGTCGTTGGCTTCGCTCACTGCCCCAAAATATCCCCCATAGGGGAAGGCAGATGCCTGCACAGTTACAGGCATTCGATCGCCTCAAACGGCTGCCCCCAAAAGTCACTTGGAATGAATGGGCTGGAACAACCGCGCGATCGCCAGCAGAGATGGCATGATGGCGTTTGCCTGGACAGCACCTTGCTTAATCAACATTTCCAAATCCACCAATTTGGTTACCGCCTGAATCAATGTTCTGAGGGGCATGGTTGCGACCTCTTGCCGCAAATAGTAAAGCCGATTGGGATTCCCCACGTTGCACAGTTGAGCAATTTCAGTGTTGTTCTGGATACCACTCGCAAGCGCACTTTTAACCCATAGCCAGGTTCTAAACTGGGTCAGTAGAGTCGCAACCATCACCAGCATTGGTTCAGAGCGAGCCAGCAACTCATCGATCAGACGCACCACTGTTTCACTTTCCCCGTTGCGAACTGCCTCCGCCAGTTGTAGATTGCTCTGAGTCTGGCAAGGAATCAGGCTTTGTACTTCAGCAAGACCGATGGGCTGACCATTCGTATAGATTGCTAGTTTGCGGAGTTCTGAAGCAGCACGGGTCATGTCATTGCCGATCGCCTCTGCCAGATATGCAACAACATCTTTAGGCAGTCGTAGTTTCATCTGCTTTGCTTGAGTGGCGATTGCCTCTGCGATCAGGTCTGTACGCCAGGGTGGAATTAATGAAAGCTCGAAACACTGACCGTACTTGATCAAATGCTTGTAGATTTTCAGGCGCTTGTCCACATTCGTTGCCAGAAAGACAAGCGTTGTAGAATCTGGCATTTGAGCAAGGTACCGCAAACTTTCTAACTGGGTATCACCCCACTGCTTCAGATTGCAGTCTTCTACGACCACAAGCCGTTTACCACCACTGAGCGAGGGTGTTCGTGCTGCACTCATTGCCTGTTCCAAAGCACTGGATGGGAAGCGATGATAGCAAAGCTCTAACCACTGCGAGTCAAGTTCTGCTTTGTATTGCTCTAGTTTTTGTCGGATGGCAAACTGATCATCTCCAGTCAACAGAATAATCATACTGATCTCCCATTTTTGCTGGCTGTGAGCGTTCTGATCAATACAGTCATCGGCTTCGGGCTATGAGTAACTCGCTGAAGCATTCGAGCGATCGCCTGCTGATTCGCCTCAAACTTTGCAAAGGATGCAGGGGCAACTTCCAGAATTGCCTTCGTTCCTTGTAGCTTGGTCAAGCGCGCCTGGGCCAACAACTTTTGAGTTCCTGGTTTACCCGAGGCTACAACTTTTTGCCAGAGAGCTGCTAAATCAGTAGGCTTGTGAGCTGTGGTCGCCGAGGATGACTCAGAGATTGCTTTACGGCTGTGCCCATTTTTGCCTACTGCCTGCTTCACATCTGGAGAGCTAAAGGGAATCGATCTCAACATCGGCATCAAGTTCAGCAGACACGTCTCTAGCCAGACAGCCGCATTGGTTGTGTTGCGAAGATAGCTCTCTGCTTTCTGTAATTGAGCCAGAGATTGATTGCTTGCATCAAAATCCCAATGAGCGGCAATCGCCTTCAATTGGCTGTAATTGACAGGGCTGGTAAGTAGGTCAATTGCCTGGGGAGCCGCTTTGAGAATGAGCAAATCTCGGTAGGTTTGGAGTAAGCTGCTGAGGATCAGTTTAGGCGTTTTGCCAGAATCAACCAGTGTTCGGGCTGATTGAAGAAGTTGAAAGGTATCGTTCGTGGCGATCGCCTCCAGTACTGTCAGTAAGTCTGTCGTCGTAACACCACCTGTCATTTCAATCACGTGATTCGCGGTCACTGCTTCACCGAGCAAGCTAACCTGACCCAAAAGCTGAAGGGCATCCCGTAAGCCTCCTTCTGCAAACCGGGCGATCGCCATTAAAGCGTCAGCACTGACAGCGATCGCTTCTGCTTCCGCAACGTCCTGAAGGTGCTGCGCGATCGTCTGGATCGACAGCGCCCGAAAGTGAAACACCTGACAGCGGCTCACAATCGTCGGCAAGACCTTATGCACTTCTGTCGTACAGAGAATAAAGACCACATGGGGTGGTGGCTCCTCAATGCACTTCAGCAAAGCATTTTGGGACTGAGCGGTTAACATATGGCTTTCATCAAGCAGGAAAACTCGGTAACGTCCGATAACTGGAGCAAAGCTGCTGCGCTCAATCAAGGCACGGGCATCATCCACCCCATTGTTAGAAGCTGCATCAATCTCACTCACATCCAAGCTATTGCTGGTTTCAATTGAGCGGCAAGATTGACAGGTGCCACAAGGTTCATCAGTAGGTCCATCAAAGCTTAAACAGTTGAGAGATTTAGCAAAGATACGTGCAGTAGAGGTTTTACCAGTTCCTCTGGAACCTGTGAAGAGGTATGCTGGGGCAACATACATTCGGTCGATGGCGTTGGTTAAAGCGGTTTGGACGTAGGGTTGTCCAACCAGTTCTGCTAGGGTTTTCGGGCGATATTTTTGATGTAAGGCAATGGTTGGCATGGTGACATAGGTTTAATCATCATGGCGATCGCCCCTAATCAGGGGCAGCTTGCTCCAGCAGAGATAGTTTAAATGGTCAACACCCTAAAAGCCTTATGATGAGAGCCGTTGTTGAACTCCGCTTGCTCCGTTGAATCGCACCATTCAGCTGCTTCAAGTTCAAGACCAGAAGGTCATCGATGCCATCCTGACCGAGGTGACTGACAAGCACCTTGAGGATGCCAGAACTCTTTGGGAGCCAATTTTGGCAGGAAGCGGTCAAGACGATGAGTATTGGCACTGGGTAGGCAAGAGCCGTAGATCGAAGTTGCTCCCAGGTGATGAGTTGTACGCGATCGAATGCGAAGGGATCACCCAAGGGCTGATGATGCTTGATGTCTTAAAAAAACGCTGTCTGATTGAATCTCAGTTACGACGACGGTTAGTCTACATCAGTGCTTTGGCAACCGCCCCTTGGAACCGACCGGTCATCACAAACCCTCCGACCTACAAAGGCGTTGGGGGTAATCTGGTGGATTTTGCAGTCGCCCACAGCCATGAACTGGGTTATCAAGGCAGAATCGGGTTACATGCCCTGCCGGGTGCGCTAGGATTCTATAGAAAGCTGCGCCTTGGACTGCTCGATTGCGGTTCTGATCCTGAAGAACCCGATCACCTCGTTTACTTCGAGACTCTACGGACGGATGACCCATGACCCAATCGATTCCTGCCAAGCCGAAAGCCGCACCCAATGAAGGGACTCGCCATCAGCGCCTGATGGAGTTGATTGAAGCAGAGGACGCTGCCAATGGCGAAGTGGGTTGTGGACAAAATTTGGGAAACAGAATTTCAGGCTATTTCAGCACCCATGAAATTGCGCTTGAAGACGAAAAACTGAAGCGTTTCTTGCAAGAGCATTTAGGACACATTTTGAGGGAGCCGGATTTTGATGCCATCGCCACTCAGATTCAACGCCAGCTTGAGTCTTTGCTCATTCCGGCTGCGAGTCAGTCCTTGGGTTCTGAGCCTCCGCCAGCTTCAACAAACGTCACAGCACATATTCCAACAGAAGCGCTCAAAGAACTATTTCAGTCACAGCTTGACGAGTTTTGTTCCGAAACTGCATTAGAACAACTGATTCAGTTTAGCCATCAGATCATCCACAAAGCCATCCTTCGACCCCGGCATACCTGGTCTAGTCCGATTTGGGTGCTGAGAGGCGAAGCGCAGATCTACATTGCTCAGGCAGCAGGGATTGAGGAGGCGATCGCCAAAGTCAAGACTCAGCATCCCCAGGAAACTGGAAAACTGGAAGTAGTCACAGTCGGAGGTATTCTGGCACCCGATCAGGTGATTTCTCTGGATACAAATCTGTTGTAACGTTCTCATCTTGAGAGAAGTTCCCAGGATGAGCATAACGTTGCTATTCAGCGGCTACCAGGGACCTTCGCTTCCACAGCAACAAACCCTAATACTCCGCTGCAACAGCGTTGTTGTACCGCGCCGAAACCTGAATATATTTGAGTTCTTCATTCGTCCTCCTACTACAGGACAATATGTTATTAGGTAGTTTTCTTCAACCATGCCAGAACTATTTCCGCACTCTTGTTCGGAGGAAAAATTGGATAAAAGTATTGTGATACACAACCTTCTTGAAAAAGTAGAGCCAGCCGACGGTAAAATGTCTTTCCATGAGATTCAAAAGTTGGTAGGAAAAGTAGTTTACAAAGAAGGAATTCTGGATCACTCAGCAACACAAATGGTATAGCTGTTCTCTGAACAAACTCTTTCTGCTCATCAATAGGCTGTGCGCTGAGGCCAAACACGGTAATGTTACGCGATGCAAATTCTTCATAATGGTCTCGAAAACTAAGCGATTGCAGGGTACATCCTGGAGCACCAGGAATAAGATCCCATTCTGGAATAGGATCTTGCCCTGGGACACCAGTAGCAGGGTACACGTAAACTACCGCTGTAGTCTGCGTGATTTGGTTGAGGTTCCAAGACTGACCATTTGTACCTTGAAGGGTAACATCCGGAGCCGGAGTACCAAGAAGGTGATCGCAGGCTCCATCATCCTTAGGTACAGGCAAGCCGGGAGGAAGCTCATAAGGATTCGGTGTATTTGATATGCTCATTGTGTCATTACTCCGAAAATGGTTGTCTCATTAGCAAGGAAAATTCCTCTACCGCATTTGAGTCCTCTAGCTTTTGCCTAACATAGGCTGCTGCAATTAGAGCGCATTCCATTGAATCTTGGGTATAAAGCTCTGGAGCCGTCATCTGTGACTCCGCGATAGCCGCGCATTCACGCATTACTTGCAATATCCCGTCTGTAGTTGCATCAGAGAATGTCAAGACTGGCTGCCCATGAGACCATATCACTGACAGATATCCTATTTCCCGTAAGATGCAAAACAACATGTATGGCACGAGTCCATATGGCGCAATATTAGCCGTGACGATCCCTTGACGGTGAACCCCGAAACGAAGGGCGAGATTATATAAGAATATTTTTACAGCTTGCTCCGCCGCCAACAGTTGAACCCCGAAACCGAAAGCATGGAGATCAGCGCGAAGCTCTTCAAGATAAATGAGTGACCATGCTACCTTACCACCTAGTGAAAAATAGCCATCACCATATTTGTTCAGAACATCATATCCGAGAAAATGCCCAGCTTCATGTAAGTAGTATTCGTTCGCTACAACCAATTTTAAGTTCTCTAAGCGCGTGGTAATTACATCGTAATAATCGTCGTAAAATAAAAGACGCAAAAATTTTTCACGGTCATGCCAATTGACCACAGCCTTTAGGACATCAATGATGTTCTCTGCCATCGCTGATGTCCCTTTCACAGGTACAAAAAACTCATGCTTATAAAGGATGTCAGGTTCTGACTCAAATTTGCCGCTTCGCCTCGTAACAATAGCAGGACGAAGTGCAACGCGGGCACTCCCCACCAATTGAGAATGTGAGACTAAAGCATCGTTAACCTGATCTGCTGACAGAAGGCCGCATTCCCTTTTTAACCAAACACCTTCCAGTGTAGAGAAGGCAAAACTGTAGCGACTCTGAACACGGTATTGTCCTGCAAAAGAGAAGTCGAACATTGCTCTAAATCTTAGTCAGAATAGTTTTCCCTTTATTACGCGAGGATGTCGGGAGGTATAGCATCTTGGGTTGTCATCCATCGCTTGATAAGTTCGTCGAACTGTAACAGGGTCGTGATAGAGTAATCGCTCTCTTTAGGGCTCAGCCATATTGTTGACCGAAATTCATCGAGAAAAAGCAACTGATCGGGTGACCAACTCATTTGTGAGCTAGATTGACAGTGGGATCGAATGCGATCAAGCAAGAGAGAAACACAAAGTAACCATAAGGTGGGTGAAACCGTCATCTCAAGAATGTAGTTGACTATTGCGATGCTCCAAGGATTTTCTGGCAGTGAATTGATCGATGTAGTAGTTATTGTCGAAAAGAGCTTTGCAGATCGACCACATACGAGGATTTCATCGTGACTGCGTGCAAAGCCGAGTGCCCGGAAAGATGCTGAAGATAATCCATCACGCAGATATTCTAGGTCAGTGTCAGGTCTGACACATTTGACATAAAAATTTAAAGTACTACACTCTCTTGTGTACCAAAGATATAGACTCTGAAGGTTATCGAATATAGATGCTGTTGTTGGTTTTGAAAAATAATTTTCGCGTAGAAGAGCCGTTTTCTCAGGTTCAAAAAGACCATCTGTGATAGGAAGACGAAGTAATATTTCGGAAGCGTTATGCCGCTCTTGGTAGATGTCATCTAAACTTGCCAAGAGAAAGAAAAATGAGAGCCACGCATTCCGCAGAGCACTTTCAAGGGATAATTCATCAATGATGGCATTCGATTCAAGTAAATTACCTAACCCCTCAGCATGTCCCTGCTCTATATCAATCCGAATATGCTGCTTCCAGCGTTGAAAGAATGATGGTATTTCATACGATGCTTCCACATCCTGGTAGAAATGATTACTATCTTGTTCAAATGCAATGCTTGATTCCTGGAAATATGCCGTCAATAGATGTCCGAGTGAATCGCATTCTGCGAGACGGAGGGTATGCTGCTCAAAGGCAGTGGAAGACGGAAGAGGTACATATGTCTTGACGCTCTGGGAGCTTACACGCAAAGCAGGGGCATCAATAAAATAGAACGCATCGCAATGCCAGTATTCATCAAGTGCATCCTGCTGAAAAAATTGTTTCCACTGAGCAGACTTCCCTATAGAAACCATCCTTGCTGCAACAACTCCTGCAGTACGCGAGGTGTGATAATTGTGAATAAGCCAAGCAATCAGCTCATTTCGAGTTGCTGATCCAGAGCGGAGTCGTTCCCAAATCGGATGAGCGTAATATATCGCATACCATGATGACCTAAGAGGGGCGAACAACTCTCGAATTTCAGACAGTGTATAAGATGGCTTACGCAGTGGGGTAAAACATCCCTGCGCTTCAAGGAGGCGCGTGAAAGCTGCCGTTTGAGGATTAGAAACTACCTCCGTTAAAGTACTTGTCCGCTCAAGCAGTCCTTGTACGGTGGGTTGGGAAAACACCCAGACGGATGGAAGCGTAACTTCCCACAATGCATAAGTAATTTTGACCTTATCGTCAGAAAATGCGACATCAACACCCTCTCGAAGGTATCCAGGCATGGAGCTCATAGTGTTTAACTAGAACCTCAAATTGAAGTGCTGCAGAATGAGATAAGAAGCAAACACAACCAGTGTTGAATCAATAAAAGGCTGTGACAACTCTGTTCACCACAGCCCATCACGGTTTCAACGAACGATAACAGAAGCTGCTTTTGTCACAACCTTTACTTCCGTTCCCTTGGGCAGATCGAGCAGATCGAGCAACTGATGGATTTTCTGTGGATCATTATGCAATGAAGCAATATGCCCCTTGATTGTGATGGGTTCTGAGCCTTTTACTGTGATGTACAACTCAGTTTCTTGCGTAGTTTTCTCGGTTGTCATTTAGGGTACTCCTTGTTTAGGTGTTGGCAACTTAACTTAAGTGGTACAACGATTAATAGAGAGAAAGCTTCCGCCTAAGATCTCATAGTGGGTGGATAGGTAGAAGGATGCAGCCATAACACCCTAAATTCAGTCTTAGGTAGAACCTGCCCATATATTATGCTATAATTCTCCGCTGAAGGTGAATATGAAGAATCTTTTCGCATATTTTCAGTTCACTACGGAGTTCATCAGGTGTGCTTAATAGTACACCTGATGCGCTTACTATGCTTGCTTATAGAGAGGAAAGAGAAAGTGACGCATTTCCATCTCTAACTTCGGATTGTTGAAATCGCCTGCAGGAACCAGCATTACCGGATAATCCGGTTGCTTCAAATGCATCTTGATCCCAGTACTGGGAATCGCTTTAACCGCTTCTCCCAGATATTTAAGATTGAATTGGATATCCAATGTCATATCTGTAGGGACATGAGCATTAATCGTTTCATCTCCCTTACCAAATTCTCGTTCGATCGAAAGGTGAATTTGTTGGGTCACTCCATCAAAGCGAAACTGAATTCCTCTTTCCTTTTTGTCAGTCAACACCGATAACCGTTCCAATGCCTTAAGCAATCCTGATTTCTCCAGCACCACTTCTTGGTCAAAACTGTAGCGCGCCAACAGTTGCTCACAGTCTGGATATTGCCCTTCAATGCACTGGCAGCTCAAACTAATGTCTTGCCATGCAAAACTAGCGCGGGTTGCCTCCGCATCGTACAGCAATTGAATCGAGTCAACCGAATCAGCCAGGTTACGAATCAGTTCCTTTAGCGCTTTGCCGGGAATCGGAAACTGGGTAGGTTCATCGGCTCCCGATTGCTTGCGTCGCTTTCTGCTAATGCCCTCCGTTGATAATTCTGCTATCGCCACTCGATGACCGTCTGTTGCAATGAATTTCAGGGCATTTTGCCTAATCTGAATATAAACGCCTGTCAAAATACGCTTAGTTTCATCCGTGCTAATCGCGTACAGCACCCCTTTCAGTCCTTCTCTCAACACATTGGTCGGTAGGGAAACTGGAGCCGCTTTGGGTGTTGCAATGGGCGGAAATTCCTCAGCCGGAATCCCTCGAATCTCATATTTTCCATCGGCATCCGACAGCGTAATGGAGCAAGTCTTAGTCAGTTGCTCCTCTTCCGACGCTGGCTTTGTGACCTGCGCCTGACTCTTGAGCGTGATGCTACCTGCTGGAAACTGCTTGACCATCCCTGAGAGCATCTCAACAGGTGCCGTAATCTCACTGCCCAAAAGCACCTGTGCCTCAAAGCTTGCTTGAATCGTCATTGCTAAGTCGGTTACCGTCAGATGAACCTGTTGAGCGTTAGCATCTGCCACCACTAGCACATTTGCCAGCACTGGATGATTAGGTTTTGCTGGGGCAGCACAACTTGCGATCGCCAGCGCATCATGAAACTGACTTTGAGAACAAATCACCTGCATCCCTTGTTCTGTTGTAGGTGTGTCCTTTGGCTGCGATCTAGCTGCCCGTTTTCTCGATGACTTTTTGGGCACAGGCTCTGCCGATACTTCAGGCTCAGCAGAATTTTCAGGCTCATCGACGGTTGCCTCCGCGTCACTCGCCTCTGATGTGTCGGTAGGCTGCTCTAGAGAAGTGAGTTTCCTAGGGATACGCTGTGCGATCGCAGCTTCAGAAGTCGGTTGCTCAGTCTGCTTTGTTTGTCTTGCAGTCTTGCCCCTCGATCGTTGTAATGCTTGAGTCATGATCAGTGTCTCTGATTGAATGGTCGTTGAAGGATGCCTGCGTTAGCAGAGGAAAAATGCCAAAGACCCTATGACTCAAGCTTCTTGGCAGAATGGTCAAATTACTTAGGGTATAGTGTGAAGCCAAAACGCCGTTAAGTATTTCCTAAGTCAACAAGGTTGTTGGAAGCAACTCATTAGGGGTGAATCCGATACGTGGCTTCTGGCAGTTGGTTTTACTTAGGGAATACTTTTAGGTGGCTCTGTCCAAAAGCATTCCCTAAGTTAAAGTCCTATGGCACAACCAGAATCCGCCGCCGAGCACGGCTGGCTCCGACATACCATAAGCGATTATGCTCTTTCACCTTTGCCAACAAGTCTTTTGCCGTATCACCACGTTCAGGATTAAGCCGTTTACTTAGATCTTGTCCATCAACACCACATTCTAGAAACGTACTTCCCTGGCTATTGTGAACCGTAATGGCAAAGCAATTTCGCACATTAGCAAACTGTTCTAAATGGTGATAATAATCGCGCCATAGGAATGGATTGCGTTTGGCGATCGCCATCAACCGACGAGCTTCTACATCAAATCGGTTCTGCTCATCTTCATGTAAAGCATAGATTTGACGTGATACACCATCATCCGTTGCAACCTTTAGCCTCCAGGCTTTGTAATTACTGTAGCGATCTTCTGAAAACTCCTGAACCGTGAACTCTGTTGAAGTGGAGAGGATGATCGTTTTACCATCAGGAGCTAAAACCGGATCGCGCGTGATCAGCCGTTCACCGGGAATAAACCGAGAGGCAGTCTTGCCATACAGGTGATTGCGGATCTGCTGGTTGTAGTAATCCACTTGAGCATTTGTCCAGCTTAAAATTCTGAAGCAATCAGGGTTCTGGGTAAACTCGCCAGAGATTTTCTTGAAGGCATATTTGAGGAGCGATCGCCGTTTTACCAGCAATGAACCGTTACTTTTGTCTGGTAGATATTTTGCAAATGGCTCAAAGGGTGCTTTGCTTTTCGTCACCGCATAACGGCAAGCGGTGATAAATTCCAGCAGCGGACTATCTGTACCCTGGCGCACCACTTGAGTCAACACGGCTTTATTGGGTATGGTGAAGGCTGGCGATCGCCCTTCATTCACCGGGTTAAGCTGAGCCGGATCGCCCATCAGAATCATTTTGAGCGGATGCCACGTTGATGTTCTTTTGGACGCTTCCTCAATCCAGTGCCAGAGCTGCTCTCCAATCATGGAACACTCATCAATAAACACAACATCGAACAGCCCAATGTACGACGTTCCAGTCGGTGCCAACACTTTTTCGTTACCTCTGGAAACCATGCCCAGTCCCAGCAATTGATGAATTGTGAAGAAGTCTACGCCAGTCACCCCGTTTTCTAGCGCCATGCGTTGCAACACACCGACAGCCTTATTGGTGGGTGCAGTCAGAACCACTCGTTTCCCTTGGCTGACTAGCACTTTCACCAGTTGAAAAACGATCGTTGATTTTCCTGTGCCAGCAAAGCCAACTAAGAGAAACAGGGCAGCCGTGACAGCTGGTTGCAGGAACATCCACATTGCATCCAGGCCTTGACGCTGTTGCTCAGTCAGTTGAAAGGGGAAAGAGACAGCCGGGGAGGAAGCAGGAAGGGTTTGCATCATTACGACTCCGCTAATTTCATCCATGAATCGGCTTGGCGCAGCGGTAGCTGGTTTTTTTGGTCTTCTCGAAATTAGTGAAGCTACGATCGCACATCCCAAACCGGCGTAGCTTTCAGAGATTAACCACTGGAAGGATGAAATCTTCAGTCCTGATTCAGAGGTACCAACCGTTTCTGTCCACCTGGCTAGTTCTCCTGGGCAAAGGTTGGCAGATCAAAACGTTTCTTATACAAGAGATATAGAGAGCTATTGAGATTCTCAAGCAGAATTTAAATTCTGTGGTATCTCTTATATAAGCGATCATGGGTAACTATGAACACCGATAAGGAAAAACGGAGCCGTAGAGGGCAGGGACAATATTACGCAGAGCCTAAGAAGCCGACGATGGTTGGTCTTACCCCAACGGGTGTCGAAAAACTGGACGAGCTTGCCGCAGAGTTCCAGCTTTCTCGATCCGAGTTTATCGAACAGATTGCTCGACGGCTGATCCCTGTTGGCACCTCTGTTATCAGTCAGTAAGTTGCCTGAAAATTCAGGGTCTCATCAATTTTGCAAGCAAAAAGGAGTAACAATGTTTCGTCAAGCAAATGGCAGAATGCGTGATCCAACTAAAGCTTCAGATCAAAAAACACCAAGGTCTCGTCTTGGCGGGTGAAACCTTGGTGTCTTTGATGTTTTTTTGTTATAGCCAGAACGACCATATTGGATATGTGCCTTCCGGGCTGGATAGGTTACCGCCTCTCCACGCTCTTGCATCATAGCAAATCGCTATGCAGCTGAAAAGGCACATCAGTTCCTATCTTTGTAAGAACCGACCGAGTGGCGTTTCTGGCTCCGAGTAACCTCTTTAACCTCCGTGAGCCATTATGAAACAAGCTGGAATTCCTGGAAGTGATACTTCACTGGCGATCGCCGCGATCGAAGTGGATGTATTAACCCCAGAGACAGAAACTAAAAAGACTGCTACAACCAAATCAAAGCGCAAAGGGCGTCATCACTCCTTTGAACGCCCACCCACCCATGCCGATCTGTTCCCTGATGGCGAAACTGATCGCATGGCCTCTAACAAAGTCATTTGGGAAGGCTGTAATATTCTCTCCCAAGGAAGAGATATTGGCTGGGTCGAAGCCGGTTCGGGATCACCGTACTATGAAAGCAGCGTTGCTAAAGGCAAGGGATACCTTTCCTTCTGGATTACGAATGAGTTACACGTCAAGCATCCCACTGTGCTGGAAGAGGAAGCTGCCCTGGCATTAATTGACCAGTTCGACATTCGGGCTGCTTGTCTGCATCTAATCTATGCCGCTTACGCCACCCAACTGGAACGTCCCTGGGAACAGCAGTTTGTCCTGAACGATCGCCAGCTTGAGCGGTATCTCGGCTTAGACAAAAACAAAAAGCTCAATAAGCAGCAGAAGCTAGAATTATTGCTGGAGTTGGCAAAGCAACCCTGTCATCTACTAGTGTATGTCTCCTGGCCCGAGAAAGGAAAGGTAAAGTCCTTCAGCGTCAGCCGCACCTGGCTCTGGGAAATTTCAGAACCCATTCTACACTTTCAGGAAGATTTGATGGGTAACTCTGAGATGGTGGGTTTTACCCTGCAAATCAAGGCAGGCAACTGGGCGCAGTATTTTCTCAATCCCAGCCGCTGCAAAGATGGCAATGGCTACTACGAGTACGGCATCCTGTCCCAGTCCATCCTGCAAGATTTGATGACCATCTGGTATAACCACGAAGGGGCTGCACGTCTGATTCTCTGGCTATTGTTCAAAACAAAGGTCGGGAATGGACCCGTCCGAGCTGGCACCCTGTTTAAGGTGGCATTTGGAACGGAAAAGGTGGAGCAAGCTAGAAAAGCTTCGGCTACCCGTAAGCGTCTGGTTGCTCAATGGAAAACTACGTTAAAAGTGCTGGATGAACAGGGGTGGAAGTTCACGTTCGATCTGGCAACCTACCCACCTCAATACTTGCCTGACCTACCTGACCTACTACCGCTAGCGGACATTCCAGATGATCCTGAACAGGCAGCCGAGTTCTGGTTGGAGGACGGCGCTAAGGGAGAGGGCGATCGCCTCACCGATACAGTTAAGCGACCCTATGGTGGCTTTGAGCAGTTGCTGACTGCCCGCATGGTTGCGCAGCCTCCAGAAGAGATTTCC
Organism: Oculatella sp. LEGE 06141; assembly: GCF_015207605.1. Lineage (GTDB taxonomy): Bacteria > Cyanobacteriota > Cyanobacteriia > Elainellales > Elainellaceae > Oculatella. The sequence goes on along the minus strand of NZ_JADEWO010000014.1, from coordinate 29,448 downwards.
AAGAAGTTAGAAGAGTTAAAGGAAACGCGCCCGGTGCGTAGCATTGCCACAGGGGAAGCTTCGTCCAAACTATCCTTAGATGCTGAAACCTCCTCGCCCAAATCAAGGTCTCGCAAGTCTGAACGTCGCCTGCTGTCTCCCGAGCCATCTAATCAGTTACCCGAAACCACTAAACCGACTGAACGGATTGATTCTGGGGAGAAGTTGAAGGTGCTGAGGCTAACCAGAGGGATGACTCAAAGCGTTCTCGCTGCCAAGATTGGCAAGAGTACCAGTTGGGTCAAATTGGTTGAAACTGGCAGACGCAGCATCACCCCTGAAGATCAGACGCTATTGCTGACCGTCCTTCAAGCTACGATGTAATCGCTAATTACCATCTGTAACCTTTGGCATCTGGATTGAGGTTACATCGTGGTTAGACTTAAACCGAACCGAACGCCAGATATAGAGTTGAATCGATCGATCTTGCATTATAGGTAGAGTTGTAACTTTCGATCGAGTTCTTAAAAAACTTCCAAAAAGCTTGCTAGATCGGCAGTTCAGATCTAGCTCATAGATCGCCCTGAAAGGGATTTCAAAATTGTCCTTTAATACCGCAGGTGCTTCCTGAAGGTTACAAGCAACTAAACCTGATAGAACTGATAGCGAAGGGGTCACAATCCTTGTATAGATCCTATTTCAGAGGCTTCAAAGAACAACTGAACTGAACAAACAGCCTCGCAATTAATGCAGGAATACCGCAGGGTTAGACAAAAGGTTACAGACTTCTCTTGCTTAGAAATACCTTTGGTTAACTCTAAAAGTTACAACACAGGGTGAAACCATAAAATAACCGCAGGAGTGCCCTAAAAGTTACAGCAGAGGAGTTTAGGTTACCAAATGCCCTAGGCTTGGACTGAAAGTTACACGTGTGTTTCGGAGAAATACCGCAGGAGTGCCCTAAAAGTTACAGTCGGAGGGTTACAAAATACCCCAGGTTCAGGCTTAAAGTTACAAAAGGGAGAGGGTTTCTGCAAATACCCTCGGTTTGTCCCAATGGTTACAAATATCCGAATGGCTATTGGTTTGTAACTATTTGGCTGATGCTTCAAAAGCCTTATTTTTCAGATCATTCAGCGATCGCCACTCTCGTTCCACCGATGCTCCTCTCGGAGGTTACAAAGAAATACCCCAGGGTTGCTTAGAAAATACCCCAGGTCTGTCCCAAAAATACCCTCCAGTTATTCCAAAAGTTACAGAAAAAATCTTAAAACTGGCTTCTCATAAGCGTTTCAGATTTTGGTTACACGTCTGATCATTCTAATGATCTTGATCCAGCAACCGCTCTGAGTGCCCTCCAGAGCGGTTGCTATTGTAAGACAACAAAAAGCGCCGCGCCATCGGTGTACGTTTGTCTATCAACTCGTTAATCTTGAAACGCATTTACAACTACCGTTAAATCCATGTCACCCACCACCACAACTCAGCTTATTCAGCAGCTTTATCGCTTGATCCTGCATGAGCATCAGCAGCTTTATGCCGTTTGGCAAGCTGCTGACATGTTGCAGTCGCAATATGAAAAGGTACTGACCGCTGATATTGTGGAAGCCCATCTTCAGGGCAGACAGACGATTTCAGTGCGATTACTGCAACCAGGTACTAGCACTGCCAAAGCGGGTTGTATTGATTTTGATGCACCTAAAGATGGTTCTGATCATGATGCGCTTCAAGCGGTTTTGACCCAGGCTCAACGGGTACAGACAGCAGCGACCGATCGCGGTCTATCGACCTATTTAGAGTTCAGCGGTCGTCGGGGGTTTCATCTCTGGCTGTTTTCCGAGGCTCCTCTACCTGGCATAACCTGGATCAAGGCACTAAAAAACCTTTGCTACCTGTCAGGTTACAAACCTAAAGAAATTTACCCAGCAACTGCAACGATCGCAGACGATGGCAAAGCCTCTGGGCGACCGATTCGTCTACCCTGCGGAATTCACCAAATTAGTGGTAAGCGCAATGGATTTTTGCCTGAAACAGTGGAATGGGTAGACGGATACCCGATTGTTCCAGAGAATCAGGTGGCGCTAATGGCTGACGTTCAACAGGTGAGTGCAGCCGCGATCGCTCAACTGGCAGAGGAAAAGTTACAGGAACCAGAGAAAAGAAAAGTAGTTGTGGACTCCAGTTCAAATTCTGCTGGAAGTGCACCAAACTTGCAATCCAAAATCCAAAATCTAAAATCGGCAGACTTTTCTGTCCTAGCACCTGATGAACATCCGGTGTGTATTCACTACCTGATGAATAAGGGTGCGCCAACTGACCAGGACTACAATTCAGTCAACCTTACCCTCTCTCGCTATGCCATTACTAGAGGATGCGATCGCAATCAGATAGAATCCCTGGCAGAAAAGATGGCTCAGGCATCTGAGCACCACCCCACCAGTAAGCTGACCGTTGATGCTAAGCTTCGGAACTTTCACGGTGCCTATGCTTCAGCTCGACGTAATCCTCAAGATTACCAATGGAGTTGTAGCTATGTTCGAGCCAGCCAAGAGTTAGTCAATTGTGGAGGCTGTACTGGCTATGCTTGTCCCTTTTGGCAGTGGGACAGACCCGATGGGGACAATGAAGCCGCCAGACGAGCAGAACGAGAATTGCTAGCCTACATTCTTCTCCATCCAGAAGCTGGAATGCAGGAAGCCCTAGGGATTGACCTTCCTGCTGAGGGATTCATTTCAACCTGTCAATCCTTAGAAGGTGAAAAGGCTTCTTTATATTTGCATCGAATGATTTGGGAGGCTCTTGTCAGGCTTGAAACCGATGGGAGAGAACTAATTCCAAGCCTGATTCTGTCGCAGTTAGAACAGGTTCCAGAGGAAAGATTCGCGTTGTCTACAGGTGTCATCAATCAGGTAGCAACCTATTTGGATGAGTGGCTGCAAATGTCGTCCTGTAGTTGGGACACGTTTGTGGAGCATTTGACGAAGGTAAGAGATACAGGGCTGCGTTTGCTGGCGAAAGAACAGGCGACCACTGCGACTGAGTTGTTGGGCGATCGCCTTCAACCTGTCACTGAGACCCTGGAAACCCTGATCAACAAGTCCCAAAATCTTCAGCGTCGCAGTGCTTCTCAAACGCTGCCAATGGTGGCATACAGTCAGGATTTGGTCCGAGATCTGTTTGGGCAACCGCAGACTGCAATTCCAACCCCTGCTCACTGGCTCAACCATGCTCTCAATGGTGGACTGCATCCGGGTAGACTCTATGTGATTGGCGCACCCCCTGGATCGGGCAAGACGACCTGGTGTGCCTGGTGTGCAGATGAGGCAGCTAAAGCCCGAACGCCAGTACTTTATGTTTCGTTTGAAATGGGTAGGCAGCAGCTCTGGGTGAGTGCGTTATCCAGGCTTGCTGGACTTAACTCAGGGTTAATTGAGTCTAAGCAGTGGGATGACCCAGATTATGCCAATACTCAATGGTTAAAGCAGCAAGTTGCTCAGGCGATTCGCGCTTACGACCAGCAGATTGCCGAACATTTAACTATTCTTGAAGCAGGACCAGAAGTTACAGTAGCTCACCTTAAAGGTGTGATTGCTCAGGTCAGGCGCACGGCTAATTTGAGCAAAAATGCGCCCGTGTTGGTGGTGGTTGATTACCTGCAACTGATGTGCTGCGGGGATGAAAAGTTGGATTCTGGTGCGAACGAAGTTTTGCGGGTTTCCAGAGTGGCAACTGGGCTGAAACAGTTGGCGCGGGATACAAATACCGCTGTCGTTGCGATTAGCGACATCAATAAGGCAGCTTACCAAGAAGCGCTCCGGACTGGAACCCTTGATATGGGGGCATTACGAGACTCGTTTAAGATTGCTCATGCTGCGGACTGCATTATGCTGTTGCAAACGGGTAAGGCACAGCGAGGCAATGACCAGCCCAAAGACCAGGTTGATCTATTGGAAGAACGCTATGCAGGTAATCACCTAAAACTGCGACAGCTTCAGGATGTCCGGACTCGCTTCCCTTTGAATGAAAAAGCGAAAGCTACTTATGCACGTCTTAGCCTGCTCAAGAATCGAGGGGGGATGACCGCAGAACCGATGTTTGTCTATGAGCGGGCATATCACCGCTTTATTCCGGTTGATCTTGACTTGGGAGGGGATAATGAATTTGAGGATCTCTAGCTCTACTGCACCATCATCAGATGTTGAACTAAACACTTCAGTAGATCCCTTCTACAACGATTTGATGGATTGGGCAAAAGAGCGTAAGCAGCAGTTCTTGAGGAATCGTGCTAAAGGTGTTTCTATAAATTCAAGATCAGATCATACAGAACCACTGAGCAAGACAGAAACAGAAACCTGGATTGAGACCTGGTACACTCCTCCGCCTTTACCTTCAAGAATGGCTAGGCAAAAAGTTATTTCTTCTGATGCACTTTATCAAAAAATTGAAGATGCAGAAGCTGTAGAGGCAAAGGATACTCAAGAAGAGCACCAAACGGAATCCCAAACTCCAGAGTCTAAAAACCTTCCATCTTCTCTGCCCAGTACGTCGTCAATTCAAGATCCTTCTACTTTTGAGATTGGTCAGAAAGTTGTTATCCGTCCAGATGCAAATCGTGTACCCGCTGGCATTCCAATCGATGCTGTACTGGTGGTTCAGGAGATGTATGTCAACGTTTATCGACAGCATCAAAATATTTGGTGTGTTTGGTGTAGTAGTGATGCATTTTCGGGTTTGAAGTCGATCGATTCAGATTGCTTGGTACCACTACGAGAAATAGCCCAGATCGCTGCTACAGAAAGCGTATCTGTACTAGATTTAGAAGATTTCATAGATGAGAAAGCAGATTCTAATTCATCTCATGCTGCTGTGAGTTATGAGTTCGTTGAAGATGGACAACGACTTGCGGAAGTACTTAAGCCCTTGCAAAGTTGTCAGGCGATCGCGGTTGACACAGAAACCACTGGACTTGATCCCTTAAAAGATCGAATTCGTTTAGTGCAAATTGCTGCGGCTAACCAGCCGGTTATTATCATTGACCTGTTTAAAGTTGCCAAGGAAACGCTAACTCCGCTGCGCAAACTGCTCCAAGGTACGCCAATCAAAGTCTTGCAGAATGCCAAATTTGACTTGAAATTCCTTCAACAGGTAGGACTTCCCATTGCTGGCAAACTGTTCGACACAATGATAGCGGCACAATTACTGGATGCAGGGGTACGATCGCACGGTTACAACCTGGCGGAGCTAGTCAAGGTGTATCTGGGAGAAGAACTCTCCAAAGAACAGCAGCGAAGTGATTGGAGCAATCCCAGCCTTTCTTCCGAGCAGTTAGAGTATGCAGCGCGAGATGCAGCGATTTTACTGCGGTTACGCGAGGTAATGAAGCCTAAGCTAACAGGTGTTCGCTTGGTGGAAACTGCCAAATTGGAGTTTGATTGTTTGGGAGCGATCGCCCAAATGGAACTCAATGGAATGCTACTCGATCTTTCCCGTTGGGATTCTCTGCGACAAGAACTAGAACAAAGAAGAGACCAGATGGCGGGTGAATTGCGACAACAGTTCCAGCCAGCCTTGCTGAGTGCCCAACTCGATCTCTTGGGGAATGAAGTTTCTCTCAATTTGGACAGTCAGCCGCAGGTATTAGAAGCACTACAGCAGATGGGTGTGCCAGTAGAAAACACTAGTAAATTTTCGCTGATTCCGCTGGCAGAAGAGCATCCGCCCGTCAGAGCGTTGCTGGACTACCGCAAAGCAGCAAAATCAGTTCAGGCGTTTGGTAGTAGCCTGCCCAAGCATGTTCACCCCATTACGGGTCGAATTCATCCAGACTATCAGCAGATGGGTGCTGCTACTGGGCGCATGTCCTGTCGTAACCCCAACTTGCAACAGATTCCCAGAGACAAAATCTTTCGCAGTTGTTTTATTCCGGCTCCAGGCTATCGTTTAGTCGTGGCAGACTACTCTCAGATTGAATTGCGGGTCGCAGCAGAACTGAGTGGCGATCGCCGCATGATTGAGGCATACCAAAATGATGAAGACCTGCACCGACTCACCGCTGCCCTGATTGCTGATAAATCCTTGGATCAAGTTGAGAAATCGGAGCGGCAGGCAGCCAAAGCCGTCAATTTTGGGCTGATTTACGCGATGGGTGCAAAAGGGTTAGCTGAGTACGCCTACAACAACTATGGGGTGCAGATGAGCCTAAAGCAGGCAGAAACCTTTCGCAAGTGCTATTTTGAGGCATATCAGGGAATTGCCCGTTGGCATGGGGCGATGAAGCGCAGGTTGCCCAGGGAGATGCGGACAATGGGCGATCGCCTTCGGCGCTGGCAGGATGAACCAAAGCTAACAGAGCTGCTAAACACTCCAGTTCAGGGCACTGCCGCCGATATTACCAAAGCTGCCTTAGCAAAACTGCCTACAGCCTTGAGGGAAACGGAAGCTAGATTAATTGGCACCGTGCATGATGAAATTTTGCTGGAAGCTCCAGAGGGTAAGGCAGAACAGGCTGCACAGATTCTTCAGCAAGTGATGGAGCAAGCTGGACAGCAGTATTTAAGAAAAGTGCCAGTGAAAGCCGATGTGGCGATCGCCCTCAATTGGGCGGGGAAGTAGTGGTTGCTTTCAAAAGATTGTTAAGATTTCCCTGACTTTTTGCCAAATTGAGCTACCAATTCTGCACGAGTCAACGTATATAAGGCATGGATAGAGTTCTTGGCTGGAGTTTGTAGGAGGTAGGCGATCGCTGATCTAAGCGTTTCGTCAATTTCACCAAATCGCAATTTTGCTAGAGCTTCTAGAGCTTCCTTTTCTCCTTGCTTTTGAATGTAGTATTCCTCAACAGGACCGATGATTTTGAAAAGATCTTTTTTAAGTGTTGAGGGATTGACACCGTTCTCTAAGCCAGTCAGTAATTCTTCCCGCGAACATGTCAGCAAAAGACGGAGTACTTCATTCGATGGCATTTCAGCCATTAGATCGATGGCTTCTGACAATACCTCATCTAAAGTGCCATACCGCAGCATGAGCAATTGGCGAACCACCGATCGTCGATCTTCAAGTTTTGCCAGATGTTTGAACTCTTCAATATAGGATGGCATAAGCATGCATTCTCCTATCTCTTTGGTTAGCAGGTATTATCAGGATTCTGGCTGACTAAACCGTGTTAAGAGATCTTCACGGGATAGTTCCAGCAAGAGCCGTGTGTACTCCTCAGGCGATAAAGTCAATAAGTGGGCAACAATCGACGCTAACTGCTCATCTAAAGTGCCAAAACGGACTTTGAGAATATTCTCAATAATCTCGCGTTGTCCCTCCTCCTTTATTAGTCGTTCGATGCTAGTAACGTAGGGCATTTGCCGTTCCTCCTGGTACTGTCGCAGCTCTGCTAGAAATTCCCGCTCTAGGCTATCAGGCAGTGTCATCATCCAGCTAACCAATCTGAATAGCTCCACCGCATCACTTTCACTATAACCTTGCTCGAATAGCTTGAGAACGAGTGTCCACTTCCACTGCTTACGTTGCTGGGGCTGACCTGTCGTGGCTTTTGTCTTTAAATGAGCCATGACCACAACAACAAATGGGTTTCGGCTCTGATCCAGTTCTTCCCAGTGGGCTTCATAGTCAATGAGCTTGGCGATCGGAAATTCAATTCCAACTCGGCACCCACCCAGATCGTAACCGTAAGAAGAGGGTCGCCAGTTTGGACGCTCATCGCCCAAAACAGCAAGGCTGATCACAGGTTTACGGTAGCGATCGAAGCAGCGATAGTTATACACGAACATTCTCTCTGCGAAGCCGGAGTCCTCCTGGGACTGGACTTCTATATGTACGAGTATCCAGGTTTCTTCGCCATCCTGTTGCCAAACTTTGAACAGCTTGTCGGTGAATCGTTTTCCCAGTTCGCTGTCTTTAACAAACTGCTGAAATTCTTGCTCCAGCGACTCATAGCTTCGTCTCCAGTCAATCAGTTCATGCACGACTGGGAAGAAAAATGCTAAGAATGGCTCAAAATAAAGCTCTAGCCCTTCTTTCCAAGGGTCATCAAAACTGGCTTGTGGTTCAGATGGATTGGTAGCTTGAATGATTGGTTCATCGCTCATGCAACGTTAACCCGTGTATTACCTGTAATCATAGAGATTCGTCAGGTTCGTAATAGCGCCAGTTGTAGCGACGAGAGCCGCTACCGCTATCTAACTTATCGATCGCCCCCGGATCACCGTTCAAAAACTCGCCCAGATCCTCATACTGACTGGGATACCAGGAACCAGAAGTCGTGGTTTTGGGTTCATCGGGTAGTACCAAACTTTCCCCAGGCTTGAGATGAGCAAACCGAGGATGGCATTCATCTTGAGTTCTGCCATCTGGGGTCAGGAGTTCTTCGCTTTCATCGTCGGGTTCCTGATCATATTCCTGAACCAGCAAACCATTTTCCAACCGTTTGATTTGCCAGGACATAGCTATCCTCCTTGTTTAGCAACTAAAAAATAGCCACATGGCTGATTTTGCCACTACTGCTTCATGTAAAGGTCAGAAAACAGTCTAACGCTTTCTGAACCAGATAGTAGTACGTTTATATCACGAACATAGGTAATGGATCTGACCACGCGGGTCATTGAAGGTTCCGGTCTCAGCATCCCGATTTTTGATGGGGCGCACAACAACGGGAAGGGACGGTATTTGTCTGAGCCGGAAATTATCAAAAACTCCTTGCTGGAACAGGTGTTTGAACCAGAGGAGTTGCAATCGTTGCTGCTAGTAAAAATTGACCATCGTAATCCAGACGCAAATCATCTACGCAGACGAGATTTTGCTGATGGTATTTCGCGGCGGCTCACGTTTAGTTCTGGCAACAGTTATTACTTTGCGGATGCGGATCTGCGTCAGAAGATCCGGCGATTATTTGCGACAGAGCCGGATACTGCCTGTCGGTATGGTTCTCTATTGGTGAGTAACTGCTACAAAGGGTCTGACACGTTGGAGAACCTGCGGGTCAAAATTGTGGATTTTAATGACCCAGAGTATGCTCACTACAAGACTGGAGATTGTCACGGTAAGATTTCGCCGCAACTTGCTCGTCAATTAGGGGGTGAGCAGAATTGCCCGTTTCAATTCCGGTTTGCCTGGAGGAAGCAATGGGCAGAAGGAAGCGAGGAAAACTGTCCGCGTGTCAGCTTCTTATCTAAGGGAACGCTACTGCCTGATGCCCGACTGACTGAGGCAGAGGGCTATGACATCATCATGGATCGATCGTCGATTAAGGGGATTAAAAAAGCCCGGTTGGACGAGCTGGTTCCGTGTGGAGATTATGAGTTTCCGCGAGCCGCAATGGGCAACCGGGGCAATGCCAGAGCCACCAGTTACGATAATAGCTGGCAATTTACCATCTGGTATTCCGAGGATGCAGTGCGGCAGGATTTGAAGCAGCCGACCGAGGAAAAAGCCAAAGTTTTGGCAGATTTACAGCGGCATCCTTTGGCACTGGCACGATACATCGTGCAGGAATACGACAAAGAGCAGCAACGGCGACAGGAGCGGTCGGAAGAAGACTTTGAGGATGAGGATGGTAATGCCAACAGTCAGGTGCAGGAATCTCGCTGGATTTCACTGCTGCGAAGCGATAAATATGGGCAATTGGTTGAAACTCCCAAGTTTCGGAAGTTTGCAACGGATTATGTAGCGGGTAGATGGCGAGATTTAGCGATTAAGAGCGGCTACAGCCATAGTTCTGGTATGGCGATGCCATCGGATGACTTACCGCGTGGCACGGTTTGTGTGCCTCATCTGCCAGAAGGCGATGTGATTCTGACTCGCTACCCAATCGTTAACTCAGACAATATCCGTCTCTACCGCAACAGCCATGACCCGGAACTCAAGAAAACTCGCAATGTCATTTGGATAAACCCCCAAGATGCTGAGGAATATCATCAGGCAGACTTCGATGGCGATCAACTCATGGTTAGCCCTGCTAGCCAGTTGCCTAACCTTGCCAAAGAAACGCTGCGAGCGGGCGAGCCAGGACGATTTGAGGCAGTAAAGCAACGCCCCAAGCTGGCTTACAGCGAAGTTGTAACTGATGATGGTGGCTCAAAGTATCAGAATTTGGCTCAGATTGCGGCGGCAGCGAATCAGAACAAGGTAGGTTTGGTGGCAACCAACATTGGGCGGGTGCAATCGTCGATGCCGGGGGAAGGGGAGAATGTTGAGCGGTTTGAGCGCCGTCAACGAAAACTACTCAACCGTCTGTTTCAGGCACTTCAGGTCGAGGTCGATTCGCCCAAAAGTGCAGAGCGGTTGGAGGATATCAAGGAGATCGAAGGGGAGAATCTGCTTTCGGATGCAAAACGCTGGTCAGAATCTCATCCCAGCCACTTTTTTGACTTTAAGAAGGACGATCGCCTCTATCGGAGTTTTGCGATGCCTGCCGATGCTCCTGGCTCGATCAATGTGCTTTCCAGAGAAGTAGTTAACCCCTTGTGGGAGCCGACCCGCATTCGGAGCCGCGATCGCCACGAGTTCCGCTATTTATTTCCGAAAGATGAGTTGTCTGTGGATGCGTTGGAGTGGGCAGAGGAACTGAAGATCCGGTTCCAGCAAGCCAGGGATGAAATTCAGGAACGGGTGGGGGAAGACCGGGATGCTTTCAATGAGGAATTGGGCAAGCTTTACGACAGCTATCGGGCTGAGATCGATGAATTGTTTCCGACTCCGGAAGAGCGTTTTGAGGGAGCCGCGGCACTCTGGTATACCCAGCACACGCGCCCAGAGATGGATCGGCATCGTCGGGATTGTCTGGCATTGGCAGAGCAACTGGATATCACCTTTGCCCTTCAGCATGGCTATGAAGTACCCAGTGAAGCGCTACCCAGAGATGCCTATGTGTTGAGTGTACCGTTTGGGGCGGATGCGATTCGGTGGAAGGAAACCTTAGAGCACAAAGGTATTCAATTTGATGCGATGATTCATCCGCAGCTACCGATGATTGAGTTTGCGCTCAAAGATCTTCCGCCCCGTTTGGTTGAAAAGCTGGAGGCGAAGTTTGGCAAAAATGTTAACGATCTGGATGAACTTCGTGTACCCGATGATTTGCGAATTATTCCTCCCGCTGATCATATCTGGGCGGAATCTCGGCAGGATTCAGGCGTGGGGGCGCTGGCATACAACTTGTTGACTGAGGAAGTCTGTCAGCAGCTTCAGGCATTTCAGTTCGATGAGATTAAGGTTTTGGGTATCCGCCACAATGACTTTGCCGGGGAGAACTTTGCCAGTAAGCAATGGCGCAATCAGTCCGTGAGCATTCAGGTGGGGGAGTTTGAACTGCCGGAATCGCATCCAGAGTATTACCGTTATAACGGCACCCCGATCGTCCAGATCGACGACAAGAACTTGGGCACCTTCTCACCGGATACTCCTAAGCTACCGATCGGGAGTTCTTTTGAAGCTAATCTACGTCCTGAAGGTTCCAGTGTGGTGCTGAAGTTGAACCCTGATTCCATTCAACTTCCTGAGCCAGTCCTCCCTGGTGCCGAAGCTGTTCAAAGTTCTGAACTGGATAGAGATCAATGGCGTAAGGAGATGTTTTCAGGACTGGTGACAGCCGTAGCCACAACCTACGAGCAGCGCCGGTCAGGTAATGCTGAAATCGCTCAGTTTAAGGTGGGTGACAAATGGACTGCTTACGTTCAACCCACGGGTGACTTTATTGTTCGGAATGAAGCGAGGCGAACGATTTGTCGAGGGAATCTACATACAGGTGAGGAAACAGTGTCACTGTCAGAGGATTCTGCTGGTGACTTGGAGGGGATGTTGGTGGAAAGGGAGCGATCACCACATCAGGATAGACAACGAATGATAAATTTATCTAATGAACAATTTATCCTTTGACGGTGATTAATTCAGATAGTGCTTACTAACAGTTCTAACTAAAATCAGTCAACCTATTAATTGATAGCTGATACGAGTGAGATTTCTTTTATATTTAGCAGGTAGATTGCCTGCTGATGCAAACGGTTCTAAGTTTTCGGGTAGTGCCATTGAGGGAAGGAAGAAGAAAAATAGACTGAAATGGTCAATCCAGTGCTGTAAGGTTTCTGACAATGCCTGATCATTCTCCAGTCTTTCCCAAATAGGACTACCAGTTTTGGATTTAGAAAGCAACTATAAAATCTTCCATTCCCTGATCCTAAACGGTTCCATCCTCACTCTACAATCTCTCATGGTTCCAGGTTAATAACCCTGAATTACTTTAGACTAGTATTATCAGCACGACTTCATTGCTTCTGATGAATAAAGAGCAGAGATTAAAGACCCCTGAATCCCTACTAGTTAAATTGGTTGAACATGGTTTGCTACTTCAACAGGACAAAAATTTACCAAATATTGTGTCTTTTGTAACAGGTGAAGTAGTTCGAGGATCATGGTGGTCTCATCCAGATGCTCAAACTATATATGAGTGTCTGAATACTGTAGTAGAGCATCCTGATGTGCTGGTGAGTAAGTTAGTGTTGGGCAAAGTAACTTTTGTCCACAGACGGCTATGGTCTTCGATACTTGCAATGGCTAATTCTCACGACTTATGGCAGTTTGAGAACCTCTCAGAGCAGGCTCGTAATCTCTATGGAGTAATAGAGCAAAACGGTACTATGCTGTCATCAGGTCAGAAAGTCAAGGAACTTGAGCAACGGCTCTTAGTACACAGTGAGCAAGTTCATACAGAATCAGGACGACACGAAACACAAATTGAAACTTGGATGTTGTGGGCTGAGCGAGTCAACTGTCAAAGTATTTTGGCAGTTTCTGAAGGAAAGTTCCAGCTAGAAACAGCCGTACGTTCTTTTGGCGGAAAAGAAGCGATGCTGCCATGGTATCGCTACAGTGGTAAAGCATAAATTGATAAGGTTATAGAGACCTCAATAGATTATTAAGTATTTGTTTCAGACAGAGCATGTGAGAGCACAGCAGAAACTGAATCCAAGTTCCAATTACACTTCTCGTTTTCTCAAAGGTGTTTCATTGGGATGTTGATCATAGCACTTAAATTATTGAGACCTTGAGGGGCAAATAAGACCATAGAATTATTATTCGGATCATTTAACCAAGAATTATATTCTGTCGCTGGACCTGTCGGAGGGAGGCTTCTTCTTGTATCAAGCTCTTCAAGCACATTTCCTGTCTCTGGTTCAAACATGGTTACACGCCCTTCAATATCGCCTGCAACAGATAAATGCGATCCTTCTCCTCGATAACGAATTTCAAACGGGTGTCTGAGAGGAGATTCAAGCTGATTTAAGACTACCTGATTTTCTAAATCTACTATCACGATTTGATTACTTCGCCAATTTGTTACGTATCCCAAACCAGTTGGACCAACTGTAAACCAAGTTGTGTCTCCAAGTCCCCATTCAGGATTTGGTTCCGAAAGACTACTATTGCCAACAGAAATTGTAGCTGTTACTTGAAGAGAGCTAAGGTCAACTAATGACAAGCTGGCATCTTCAAAATTAACGACAACAAGAAGATCATGTAGCAAATCAATAACAACGTTGAAAGGTCCTTTCCCAACCTGGATTGTGTGTGTTACTTGCCAAGTTAGTAGATCTATAACACTGATGTTGTTGCTTCTAGAATTTGCAACAAAAGCACGAGAACCATCATCCTCAATAGCAATTCCATTCGGACCAACACCAACTTGAACTTCTCGAACAAGAGACTGATTGTTCAGATCAATCACAGCAACAGATGAGTTGTCGGTGGAGATTGCACTTCCATCAGTAGAGAATCTGGCTAGTGTTATAAGTGCAAAGGCTCCATCAGGTGTTATTTGTGCCATCCATGGACAAGAACCATCTCCTAATGGAATAACTTTGGTAATTGTCAAATTCTCAATACTTAAGAAAATCACATTGTTGCTATCTTGGCACGGAATCACCAGAAAGCGATTATCAGGTGTAATCGCCATTAAGCCAGGATGAAGTCCTTCAGGTGCAAGATTAATGTGGATACAAAGTGGACAGGTAGGATTAGAAGGAGAATTTGTCATATTGTAAGGACTTTTCAAAGAAAGTGTCAGCTCAACTCAAGATGTCCCAAACATGCTACTTTAACTGGCTAGCAATTTGAGCTTTTAGTTTTACACTAGTGAGAGCTTTAAGAAATGCAATTAAATCCTGTTTGTCCCTCTCACTAAAATTGAGTTCATGCATTTCTGGATCTAGATTTTTATTTGAAATTCCTCCTTTGTTATAGTGATCTATAACTTCTTCCAGGGTATTTAAGCTGCCATTATGCATGTAGGGAGCAGTTAGCTCTATATTTCGGAGAGTTGGTGTACGAAAAGCTCCTATATCCTCTGGACGCTCTGTTATGGATGCTCGGCCCAAGTCCTCTATAATCCCTTTTTCATTAAAACCAATGCCAACATTGTGAAACCGATTATCGGTAAATAGTGCTGTTGAACCACCAAAAGGATGGCATTCTTTGCATCGAATAGTGTGACATTCAACGCATCGAGCTTCACCAAGAAATATTTTGAAGCCTCGTTTCGCTGACTGGCTAATAGCGTCCTGCTGTTTGCCATATAGGTATCGATCAAAAGGAGAATCACCTGCAACCATAGTTCTTTGATATGCAGCTATTGCTTTCGCCACGCTGTCAGCAGAACTTTCACCATAAATCTCACGGAGTTGTTGACCATATTTTTTTTCAACACGCGCCTTAAGAAGTTCTGGATAAAGACCCATCTCTTTAGGATTAAAAAGAGCTGCTAGTACCTGCTGTTCAAGAGAAGAATTCTTACCATCCCACGATAAATGATCCAAAAATGCTGCATTCCAAACAGTTGGTGTATTACGAATACCTTCCTGATTATTAATACCTAAAGATAAAGCTCGATTATCTGCAAATCCATGAGTAGAGCGATGACACGTAGCGCAACTGATTTGCCCATTACTGGACAATACAGCATCATCAAAAAGATCTTTACCCAGCAAAACTTCAGAATTTTTAGGTGGCTTACCAGTCGGAAAATTAGGTGACATTAAGCCAAGATCCATTGGAACAGTAGCTTCAGGAGAGGAACTCACATCTGTAGTAATTGCGTTAGCATTTAGAATCGGTGAGATAGTAGTCGCTATGGCTATTACCAATGCTGAAAGCACAAGAAGCTGTTTGGCTATTTTGATAACCACTTGTCTATACATCCGTAACTGAGCAATGGAGGGTTGTCAAGTAAAACTAGGATCTGAAACTGCAACAATCTGAATTGGCTCAATTATCCGCTTCACACTGTTGCCTGCTATATCTTCTGCTATGGCGTTCACTTTTAGATTGGTACCAGGCGCAAATGGACCTAAATTAGCCTTAAATTTGGTTGGTCCAACGAAGTTGCCCGCAAGGTAGAACATAGTTTTGTCAGAGTATGTCAACCCGTTATCAGTAGAATACTCAACTCGGACTCCACTAGCTTCTTTAAGCATGGATACTGTATCACTAGCAGCAAAGGTAACCTCAATTATGCCAGTTTCGGGATCAACTGAATATCCTAGTCCAGTCGTTTCAGGAGGTGTTGTGTCATAAACTGTAAACCATTCATCTTGAAACAGAGGTTGTTGCGTCTCTTTATCAACTGCAGTGACTCTCGTATCAATATGTTGTCCCTCTTTAAGAGTTCCTGGAGTTTTAATAGTTATATATCCATTTATTGTCTCACCAGGCATAATTTGGTTTTCCTGTTCCTCCTTGTGCTCTGTATACATAATCCATCCATCAGGTAGATCCGACGAGGAGAGCTTCCAAACCACATTCAATGGTTTCTCAGTATTGTTTCTAAACGTATAGTCATGGAAGTGTACTGCGTCAGGTTTTATTTTAGAGTTGACGTTAAAACTCTTTACAGCAATGACGCTTGCTCCTGAAGTTTCGTCAACAGGAGTAACCTTGGCTCTTAATGAATAAGGAGAATTCGCTCTATCTAGTTCATCAATAAGCGAATTCATGGCAAAAGTGCCTTTCATTTGCACAATTCTGCCTTCTGCACCACCTTTTGCGCGTGGTGGAAGTGTGACTGTTTGGGGTGTATCTTGTGGTTTTGAATTACTTAATAGGACTTGTCCTTCTTCATTAAGAATGGAAACTTCAAGATAGCCTGTAGCTTGTTCGTCGCTATAGTTCTTTACTTCGAGTTCAACTTCAAGAATTCTTTGGGTGTTACGCCATGCAATGAAAGCGTTAGGTCTATCAGTTTTTTCATCAAAACCAATCGATAAACCATTATCGGCACATGCATTACTTGAAAGAGCAATGCAAAAAACCAGCACTAAAGAAAAGAATTTAGCAATTGTCCAGAAAACTTTCATAAGAAAAGCAAACCCCAGAATTTAATTTGCTCCATCCAAGCTCCTAACTTAGTACTACTGCTAGGATTAGTAATTCAAGTGATTTTAATAAAATGTATTGATTATTAAAAGAATTAATAGTAAAGTTATTAAAACTTCAAGATGGTTTTTATTACTTTGAATTATAGGTAAAGTTTTTACATTTTTTGAAAAACTAGATTATTTTAGGACTTACGCACTATCCAAATGACTCAAAGTATGCATGAATGTAGTTGCAACGTTTGAGCGATTCTAAGAGACACAGCCAAATAGAAATATGGAGGCAAATTTGCTATTGAGTCAGTCCTGAATTGTAGTCTCTGATACCAGGCGAGGTCGATTCACACCTTGTTTTTCTGTCAATGCGTAAGTCCTATATTTAATTACATAACTTTTAAGGTAGATCGAAGATAGTAAATATCAACAGTTAAAACTTAAATATATGAAGGAATTTTAAACAATTTTTTGTTGGCTATAACCCTATAGTGGAATCTATATTCTGGCTTTTTGTATTTGCATAGAGATTTTGTTTAATTCTCGGATAGGTGCAGGAGGAAACTCTGGATCGGAGTTACAGGTTTCAAAAAACTGCTTATTAAATTTATGTTCATAAGCTAAATACTTGAGGAAAGTAATATGGTTGTACCGTCCTCTAACTTTGAATCGTATGGAAACTATATGTGGAGAAACGGTCAAAAAATTAATTTAGAAAAATCCCTTGATCGTTTTACGGTTATGCCTTCTAACTCTGAGCAATTGGATAAAATAAAGAGCGCTCCAGGGATAAAGGGTATTAGTCCCATTACTAATCAAGTTTATAAAGTTGAAACTAGCATGACTGAGCGAGATTCTGCTATGTCTGCATTGCGCTCTGAAGCATTTAGAGCTGTTGCTCACCATGCTTACCTTCTTGAAGGTGCAGAAGGTACAGTATTCTATCTTACTAACAAGATTATTGTGCGCTTTGAAGCAGGAGCAGAACTTGCTGTAATCAATTCACTTTTCAATAAATATAGTTTAAAGTTAGTTAGAGAATACGAGAATAATGCGTATTTAGTTCAAGTAACTACAAATAGTGGTGAGAATCCAATTAAGATTGCAAATCGATTGATGGAAGAAGAAGAGGTCATCTCTGCTGAGCCGAATATAGTCAACCGCTTCCAGACTATGTTTATTCCCCCGGATCCTCTTTTTCGTCAGCAATGGCATTTAGATGCACATTCAGGACCGCAATTGATTTCAGAAGCTTCAGTCATGGCTCCAACAGCCTGGGACATAACACGTGGCGAACGTAGTGTTATTGTGGCAGTCCTGGATGACGGGTTTGATCTTGGGCATCCCGATTTCAAAGGAGAGAATAAAATAGTCTTTCCAAAAGATTACATAGATGGAGACGCAAGCCCATTTCCAGATTCTCAATTAGGAAACTATCATGGTACACCTTGCGCTGGGGTAGCAATTGCAGAGAGTAACGGGCGTGGAGTTGTAGGGATAGCACATGGTTGTGCTTTTATGCCTGTAAGGTGCCCTTTGCAGTTGGATGATAATCTGTTAATTGAAATTTTTGAAGAAGTTGGTAAGCAAGCTAATGTTATTTCATGTAGTTGGGGACCTCCTCCTGCATTTGCACCACTTTCAAAAGCTGTCTCTGACAAACTTGCTTATTTGGCGAATTCTGGAGGTCCTCACGGTAAAGGATGTGTAATTTGTGTTGCTGCTGGTAATTTCAATGCACCAATTAATGATCCACTAAATAGTGGCGGCTTTATTTGGTTAAATCCTGGTTTAGGTATACAACAAACAACAACAGGTCCCATTCTAAACGGATTCGCTGCCCATCCTGATGTAATCACTGTTGCTGCTTCTACTAGTCTCAATAAGCATGCTGCTTATAGTAACTGGGGACCTGAAGTCAACATCTGTGCACCAAGCGATAACTCTCATCCCCTTGATCCACAAAAGTTTGTTCCTGGTCGAACCATTTGGACAACAGATAATGAAAGGTTTGGTATTGGGTTTGCCCCTAACAGTCGCTATACAGGTTACTTTGGTGGAACCTCTAGTGCTACTCCATTAGTAGCTGGTGTTGCTGCCTTAGTCTTGTCTGTAAATCCTGAATTAACAGCTGTTGAAGTTAAAGAGATTCTACAATTAACAGCTGATAAAATTGTTGATTCTGATCCAGACATTATCTTCAATACAAACCGTGGTCAGTACGATAGTGCAGAACGCTGTGACTGGTTTGGGTTTGGTAAGGTGAATGCGGCTCGAGCAGTAGCTGAGGCTCAGAAACGACGAAGTTCTCCCTAAAGAGACATGACAGCTTGTGTATTTTACACTAAGGCTTACAAATTTAGCTTAGTATTTATCAACATTACTAAGGTTATTCTTAAGAGAGCAACTGATTCCCGGGAATTTTCCATAGAACTAGCTATCGGAATGCAAGTTTAAGAAAATCTAACTCAAAAATTTTTGCTCTATCGTTTTCCGTATGCTGATGCTCTCCGTGAACATTATTAAGCGATTTGAAATGCCCAAAGACCTAAAAATTCGTTACAGTCCGTTCCGACACGTATAGTTCAGGCGATAGAACCAAACTTTTCAAGTTGAGAGAATGATATGGACTCAATCCTAACTAAAGTAAACGTACCTGGTTATAGAATTGACAATGCAGATGTTCACAGCCCGATGTTTATTGCTATTTCATTAATGCCAAATGGGCGAAGACCAGGATTACCTGCTTTCACTCCAGATCACCGCTATTTACTAATTCCTAATGAGGAAAGTGATAATGTATCAATTTTGAGTTTAGCGAAGCTGTCAATTATTCATACTGTTGAACTGCAAGCAGGTAGCCGACCCTGGCAAGCTAAGGTTCTTCCATCTGGACAGTTCGCTTATGTAACAAACTCCAGATTTCAAAACACTGCTACAGCTAGCCCAAGAGAAAATTCTACAGTTAGCCTAATTGATATGAATATTGGTGAGGTGGTTAAGGAGATTGTAGTTGGAGCTGGTCCAAACGGGGTTACAGTTGATCGAAAAGGACAGAAAGGTTATGTCATGAACATGCGAAGTAATACTGTTAGTGTGATAGATGCTTCAGCACATGAAGTAGTTGAAACTTTGCAAGTTGGTGATGCTCCAGCGTTTGGGAAATTAACTCACGACGGGAAGCTATTAGTTGTAACAAATTTAGGCTCGTCGTCATTATCTTTAGTTGATACCGACAGGATGGAAGTTATTCAAACAGTTGAAGTTGGGATACCTAAACTCAACGACTCCTATCCTGAGTGGGGGGAAGGAGATACAACAGGTGTGGCAATCTCCTCTGAGAATATTGCCTATGTTACCAATTGGCGTAGCCACACAATCGTCATATTAGATCTTAAAACTGGTTGTACTACTAAATTCGATTCCCCTATCAAACACCCATTTGGAGTGGAAATTGATTCAGTTGTTGGTGTGGTAGTTTTTACAAGCGGAGTTGAAAAGGCATTTGCAGTTTTTGATATACACGATGGTAAGTGGCTTGGAGTATTTCCTAATAATGGAACTGTATTTCCAGGATTAGAATCAAGGATGACAACGCTTAACCTTTGGATGACAGATCCGGATAACAACAGATTAACAGCCCTTCTTCCACGAGGACTTAAAGGTATTTCAGAAGATTGGAACCGCAATATGGTAACTAAGTTTATGTGAGGTTTTGTCTAGTAGCGGGTACTAGTTAATGTTCTGGATTGACCAGACAGGTGGCGCTTCCCCATTCCAAGTAATAAGAACATTGGTATCTTTTGCTGGATTAGCACCTTTGTTGGTATTTTTCAACTTCATTGCTTAAGCGTGATGCATTGAGGATATGGGATCTTTAGATTACCAAGTTACTTGTGAGTCAAACAAGCCGAAAGGAGACAATTCTAAGATTGTTATGAACTAGCCAATTGGATATTAGACAAATCGCCATTGGGCATAGGTAGCCTGAGCGATCGCCTTGTTAGGGTGACATCTACAGCAACCTTAACTTGTGTTCCATGGCTGCCTATGGCTACCAAAACACCCACCCGACCCAAGCAGCGCCAGGGTACCCAGAAGCGATCTTGGCAAAACCTGACCGATCGCCGCAAACTCCGCCATCTTGAAAACACCCTGGATAAAGCCATCACTAAGGCGCTCCAGGAAGGAGGAATTGAGTCTCATGCGGACTTCAAGGCTTCTGTCGAGTCATTTAGTGAGCGATCGGGCAAGGCTCCCATTACCGTTGAACTTTGTGAAGGTGGTGGCAGTGATGATGAAATTCGGGGCTACCGTTTCTATCTCACCAGCGACCCCAGCCAAAGAACTAGCGGTAAGTATTTGATCAAGAACCTGGAAGGCGTTACGGATAAGGATGAAAACTACTTTACGCCCTCCAATATTGCTGAGATGTTTGGGTTTGAAGAAGCAGAATTCGGTGATCTGGATACCGACCTGGATGATGCCCTTGATCTGGACGATGACTTGGATGAAGAGCCAGACGAGGCACTGAATGCCCTGCTGGACGGAGACCTTGATGAGGATCTAGAGAATCTGGGGGATGAAGAGCTTGCTCCAGTTCCGACAGCTAAAAATCAAGCTAAATCATCGAAAGCTCAGAGCAAGGCTCAATCTAAGGAGCAGACTCAAGGCAAAGCTAGTAAATCTAATGGTCGGGACTTCCGCTACCGAGACCCGATAGAGGAGGCATCTCGTCTGAGTGCCTCGGCAGCTGTGAATGGACGCGAGACAAATGGGGTCAATGTGGCGGGGCTGGCAGGGCAACTGGCAGCTCTGGGCATTGTGGTTGGGCAGGGCGTGTTAGAGAACCTGGCAGCTCAGGATGACGAAGAACGGATCGAACGAATTGTCCGAGAACTCCAGCGGCAGAATGAGCAGGTTGATAACCTGACCAGCCGTTTGCAAGAGGCAACAACCGGGCGCTCAACGGTAGCGCCATCAGTGGAACCAGAACCAGTTGTGGGGGACAATCCTTTAGCAGATGCGGCTGCAACGGTGGGGAATAAGGTAGACACGCTGGGTGTAAAACTAGACCCCACTTACAAAGCGCAACCCCTGGAGATTGATCGGGAAGCCAGCATTAGCGAACAGCTTGACCAGATTGAGGCATATCTGAAAGGGCTATCCAAACGGCTTGATCGTTTAGAAGTGGCGGTGAGTCGTTTAGAGAAGCAAATTGCAGAACAAACCAATTCTTCAATGGTTGAGCCGGAGGTGGATACAGAAGAAAGTCGGGCTGCGGTACCCGCACAAGCGATCGCAGAGTCCAAAGTGCTGGAACAATTGATGGCGCGACGAGCTGATCCTCAACAAGTTTCTTGTGCAGAATCTTTAGTGGGCTTTGCCCGAGTTGCTAAGGAACTTTCGGATGCTGCTGATCAAGAAGGAATTGCGATTTCCAGTAACAAAACTCTGCGGATGGACGAGCAAGGGAATCAGGTAGCGATCACCCTTAACAACAACCAGGGCAATACCCTTTTTGCAGGCAACCGCACCGATGGGCAGTGGGCGATCGCAGCAGATCACCTCAGTTCTGATGAAAAAGCTACCATTGCTAAACTTCCTCAGTCCAAGCAGGAATACGCCACCAAAGCCAGTGCCCAGGCATTGATTGCCACCTTCCAGGAACGCTTATCGGAGCGATTCAATGGGGAGGCTGAACCTGTATTTACCTGGACAGATCAGGGCAAAGCCAAGTATGAGTTTGAGGTTGTGACGTTACCGAATGGGACTCAGTTGCTACAAGGGTTTGACCCGAACCACAAGGATGAACAGGTTTTTGATGCCATGTTGGTGCCCGGTCAATCGCCAGACATCCTGCATTGCAGTATTCCCATACGAGAGATGGAGTCAGCCATCAATGAGCAGATATCTGAACAGACGGATGAAAAGCATCTGAATCGACGCTCTGGTAAAGCGTCTGCCAAACCGAATCGAGAAGAATTGCAAGTTTAATTAACAAGCTGGATCACCATTGATGGAGAACCGATGATGCAAAACATTAAAACTCCCGTTACTAAGTCTCACTTAACTCAACTACATCGTCGCTCTACTCAACAATTGGGGCATTTCAACCTTACCAAATCTGATTTATTGTTCATTGGGCTTTGTGTTGCTGTTGTTATCTATTTGTTGATTAAAGAGCCGTTGCTCATAACTATTTTGGGTTGTGCCAGTGTGGTATTCCTCAGCCTCTGGCATTTGATTAAGACAGTACCCATTTTGGAAAAATACCTGGGTGCCAGAATTCGTTTCTGGCATATTGCCTCACTCATTATTGCGATCACGGCGCTGCTCAACACCTTCGCGGCACCTGCCCAGGCTATCTTTCTCAGCGGATTAGAACAATTTTTCGTCAATCTGGCTCAGCAAAGTTCACAGGCAGGTGGCGGTACTGCCACGCTGGATGCCAATGTGATCGGGCTAATTTTCAACTTAATTCGGGGGGTATTTTTGTTGCTGGTTGCGGCTGCGTCACTTTTTGCTTACAACCAGGCGCAGCAAGGAAACGACTGGCGACCGATCGTAACCCAGGTAGGACTGGCATTTGCGATCGTGATTGCGATTGATGTGGTCACGTTTATCTTCGTGGGGAATGGTACAGGAACGGCTGGTGGTTGATCTGGTAACGTGAATTGCAAGCATTATGGAACGAGATTTCAATCGAGAATTCATCAAAGTCAATCGAATTTTAGGCAAGCAAGCGAGTATTGGTCCCATTCCAGCAGATCAACTCGGTCCCTGGGTTGCCATTGTTATTCTTTGTTATGTCATCACAAATGGTTTCTTCAGCCTGGGTCTTGGCTGGTTCTTTGGAGCATCATTCTGGTTGATTGCGAGTTGGTGGATTCTGACTGGAAATCAACCCCATCAATTTCTCGATCGCTGGCGTAATCCACCGGGAACCGAGTGGTGTAACGGCAACAACATCTATGTTTCGCCTATCCCAGAACATAGACCAATCTGGATTCGCAAACGTTATGGTGATGCACGGATCAACATTCGACTGAAACCAGTGCAAGTGCCCAATCAGTATGGAGGCAAAAGTACGTTTATGCCATTCCAGAATGAAGTTAATATCTGCTGTATTGCAGAAATCAAAAAAGATGATCGTGAAGTGGCGGCACTGTTGCTAGAGAAAGGCAAATCTCAGTATCAGCTTGTGTTTGGATTTCGTGTGGCTGGACTGCACGATGTGCTGTACGACAGTGAGGTGAATGCGTTTGCTCATGCAATTGAAGAAGGGATGAAAGAGTTACCGATCGGGGAACGGATTACCTTCTGCACAGGTTGTTCAAGTGATGATGCAGCGCGACAAGAAGAACTGTCTACCCTGGCAGAGGAATGCCAATTAAAACCTGTTTCCGTGCTGACTCGCAATGAGCAATTACGAGTACAGCAACTTACTCAGGGAGGGATGCGGCAGAACTGGAATCAACTTGCTTTTTGTACCTGGACGAGTGATGACGAAGCAGGTACGCAACACAAAGATTTGGTTGGCGGGCTGATCGAACGGTTAAGAAAAACGGGTTCCTGGGTAGTCGAGCAGATTACGGGAAATAAGCGCGTTTATCAAGAAGCATTTTTCAAAAAGCTTTTACTACAAGGGTTTCAGCAGGGGTTTATTCAATGGGAAGTATTGCTCAATACTAAAGTGGGACTGGAGGTAACGCCCTGTAGCGCAGTAGATCTGTGGCAGTGGCTCTGGAGCCGATTTAATCAGGGCGTTGCGCCTCCTATTCCGCAGGTCATTACTTTAAAGGAGACAGAAACCGGACTGGAACTGACCGAAACTGTGACGACGGACAAGCACCTGTGTACCTTGCTCATTGAAGGAACTCAGGGGCGGTCTGCTTGCCCGGAGCATCGAGGTGATCACGATCGGATTTACCTGACGGGAAGAGGTAAGGTCTGCGGTGTGATGACGATGACCGATCCACCTATGGGCTGGACGAGTACCCGAGAACATTTGAAATGGGTTTGGAAAATTCTCTCTTCGAGCTACGTGCATGACACTGAAGCCTGGATTGAGATCAGTCGTGGCAATGACTTTTTTATTCAGGACAACTTGGCACGGCAGGCAAAGCAGTCCAAGGCAGCTCGCACCATTGCGGTTACGAAAGGGCAGGGGCGAGATGTAGGAGCTGAAATTAAGCAGGAAGAGTCCTTTGAGGCACAGCGCCGTCTCTATGAGGGTACGAAAGCGCTACACTGTGCGCCAGTCTTTTTGGTCTATCGCAACAGTGCTGAGGAGTTGACCCATGCCTGCAATTTGCTGGCGAACAGTTTTGAAACGGCGAAGGTGATTCGAGAGCGTCATATTGCCTGGGAAATCTGGCTCCAGGCATTACCGATTACTTGTAAGCGTCTGTTGCATGGCAACAACTTGAATGAGCGCCGATTGACCCTTGATACACATACAGTGGCGGGAATTATACCCCTGACGATGCCGAAGGATATCGATCGATGCGGTGTAGAGTTTTTAACCGGACGCGGTGGCAAGCCTATCTACATTGACTTATTTCATCATCAGATTGGACGGGCGCTGATTACTGGAACGTCAGGTTCAGGCAAGAGTGTATTGGGCTGGCGATTTGCCATGGAAGCTCTGACAAATAACATTCCAGTGGTTGGGATGGACATTTCTTCCAGTGGTAATAGTACATTCAAAACGGCGATCGAACTCTTAGGTGATCAAGGAGCGTATTACGACATCTCCAGTGGTAGCAGCAACCTGCTGGAACCTCCTGATCTACGCCGCTTTGATAAGTTGGAGCGCGATCGCCGCATGGAGTCCTGGAAGGACTTTATTCGCCGTGCATTGAGCGCGATCGCCATGGGAAAGATCCATAATCCTCATCTGGCACAACGGGTAGATGCGTTGCTGATCAGAGCGCTGGATGTCTTTCTGCGCGACCCAGAAATCATCACCCGTTATAACCGAGCGTTTGAAATGGGTTGGCGATCGCCCGAGTGGCAACAGATCCCAACCTTGCCAGACTTCATCAAATTCTGTACCCGTGAACGATTAAATCTCCGCTCGTTTGAGGATTTGGATCGACACTCGCTTAACCAGATTCAGAGCCAGGTGAGTGCCTTGCTGGCTTCACGCTTGGGCAAGGCGATCGCCCGTCCGAGTACTTTTTCGCCTGAACCTGCGATCAAGTTCTTTGCTCTCAGCGGTTTGACTAATGAGCAGGATGCTTATCTGATGGCAATTAATGCCCACGCTGCCTGTATCCGCAATGCGCTTTCCCATCCCCGCAGCTTGTTCATTGGGGATGAGTTATCGGTGTTGCTTCGCAGAGATGGGTTTGCTCAGATTGTCGGGGAGACCTGTGCAACGGGGCGTAAAGACGGTATCGCAGTGCTGTTGCTCTCTCAAGATCCAGACACCATTTGTGAGTGTTCGGCAGGTTCGCAAATCATGCAAAACATTAATTACCGAATTACTGGACGCATTACCAGCAGCGGGATTAACTCTTTTCAACGGTATCTTGGCTACCCCCCTAACATCATCAGTCAGAATGCCACAGAAGCTTTTTTGCCTCGTAGCAGTGATCTCTACTCTTGCTGGTTACTAGAACTGGGTGGTCGGTTCTGGAGGACTCGTTTCTATCCAGGTGAATTGATGCTTGCCAGCGTTGCCAACAATCAGGATGAACGGGAAGCTCGCGATCGGGTGATGGCACACTATTCTCTCACGCCCAAAGGCAGATTACTGGGTTTGAAAGCGTTTGCAGATGAATATATTCCAGCATTGCGAGAGGGCAGAGGGTTTAGTCATATTGGGCAAGGTTTATCAGTAGCGCAATCAGGGCGATCGCCCCAACAGGAGGATTATCCCAGTGATCCTGCTGAACATGATCAACGCTCACTTATTGCACGTTAAGGAGGTATATACTATGCGACTCAAGTGGATGACAATTCGACTCATGACGCTGTTTCTAGTCGTAGGTGTTGGGTCTGTGAATAGTCCTGCATTTGCACGCACTCAAGATACGGGCAGAGACCCGGTTGAGGCAGCAATTCGTGATCAGGTAAATGGCAGCAATGTCTACGTATCGAATACGGGCAATCAAATCAATGATTTCTTGGGAGATGTGCAAAACTTTGTGCAAAACGATTTACTGAGTCCGGTTAACAATTTAATTCAATCGACTCTGGGTGCGTTTCAGGTTCCAGATCTATCTCAACTCTGGAGTCAAATTATGGGTGGTTCAGCCAGCCGTGATCCGGGTGCGGTTCTGTCTGAGACTTTAGAGAATAAGACTACTGGGCGCAGTTCTTACGGCATTCGCGAGGATCTGAGCAAATATGCTGCTAGAGCCACAGCTACAGGAGTAGCGGATCAGTCCACCTTGAGTCAGGAAGCACAAACCCAGATGGCTCAAGTACGGCAAGCAACGCAGCAGAACACGCAGGAAAGTGTGCGTTTGGGTGAGGAATCCCAGGGTTTGGACGTGACTCAACGGATTATGCAAAACCTTTCCCAGCAGACTGCACTTAACAGTCAGGTGAATGAGCGGGTGCTGCAAGAGGCACAGCAAGCACGGGTCGATCGGGCGATCGGCAATACATTGTCGGCTCAAACTGCCCGTGAACTATCAGCGATTACCACTGCCGATCGTCGCAAAAATATTTCCGCAGGCAATGCAGCCAGTCAGCAAGGTGGTTTGTTGATGATGCCAGGTGGAGTGACGCTGGGTTCCGATCAATAGCCCCACCGAAACAATCGCGATGCCTTTAACGGTTTGATTTGACGGCTAACGCTCATGATGTCCCTAATTGCTCAATCCTTTCCAACTACAGGCGGAGAATCCGATGCCCTGGACATTATCACCAGTTCGCTGGAATTGTCCCGTGCCACGGTGGAGTCCTGGAACACGGTCTGGCTAGTAACGCTAGACCCGCTTGCGTCTGGACTCTGGATTGGGCTGATCCAATTGGGCATTACGCTGGGAGCTGCCAGCATTCTGTTTATTGCGATGACTACGGGTAAAGACATTATCGATAAGCAGTCCTGGTCAGAGTTAGCCTCCATCTTCGTCTGGCCGTTGGTGATTATGATTTTTCTGGGTGCGAATGGCAATGTCCTGGCAGGTACGATCAAGTTTATCCGAGGCTTTTCCTACACGCAGGTGCAAAATGTATTGCAACTTCAGGTGGGTGAACTGACTTTTCGGGATGCCATTTCCAATGTGACGATCACTGGCATTGCCAAACAACAGCTTGAAAGTCTTTACAGCGAATGTCAGGGTAAGGTTGGCACTGAACTGGTGGAATGCTGGAACTCAAAGCAAGAGCAGGCACAAGCGATCGTGGCTGAAGCAGAACGACAGGCGCGATCGCCCCTGGAGCCGTTACGTGCCTTTGGTCAGGCGTTGTGGAATGCATCATTGCCCGGTCAAATCAGCACAGCCGTGCGATTAACAACTGACCCTGGTAGCGTATTCCGAGACACTGCAATTCCCATCATCCGGTTTATTCTCTACGCTTTGCAATGGGGATTCGTCAATATTCTGGAAGCGGCACTATTGCTAACGGCGCTGTTTGCACCGATCGCGATCGGACTCTCGCTTTTACCGCTGCAAGGTCGCCCCATCTGGGCATGGCTAACTGGATTTATCACTCTTTTCGGGATTCAACTGGGTTACAACATTGTGGTCGGCTTAACCGCCGTTGTGTTGGTTAAGTCTGGAGCGGAACTGGTATCGGATGTAGCATTTCTCTTTTTCCTCAGCATCTTTGCACCGGGACTAGCGGTTCTGGTTGCGGGTGGTGGGGGCTTTGCGCTTTACAACGGCATTTCATCCAATGTGAAAAGCCTGATTGACATTTTTAGTAATGCGATCGGTACAGTCACCAGCATTGCGCTGATACGACGGGGGTAGCTATGCAGATTAAACGACTTCAAGCTCCACTTTTACCAGAGGCAAAAAACTTGCTGGCAGTGTGTTTTATCTGCCTGACTGTCTTCAACAGCCTGATTTTTGTCTTAACGCTATTCACTGCCTTTCGAGTGAACCGTATTGCCGAAAGAAAGACAACCTTTGCTCAGTTGGTGAATGGCGAAACGATTTATGTCTCGGAGCAAGAGCGTCACTGGCGCTATCCATCGGTGATCCAGAAAGTCGTCAGTGATTGGACGACCCTAACCTTCAACTGGGATGAAAAGATTCCTGGCACGAATGAACCCGATCAGGGGATTCGAGTTGGTAATAACAAACGGATTC
The DNA here is from genome assembly GCF_015207605.1 of Oculatella sp. LEGE 06141. Taxonomy (GTDB): domain Bacteria; phylum Cyanobacteriota; class Cyanobacteriia; order Elainellales; family Elainellaceae; genus Oculatella. The sequence continues at coordinate 830 of NZ_JADEWO010000014.1, read as the reverse complement.
CGACCAATGCCTGGTTTGCTTCTCTGCTGCTGGAATCGGAGTTTGCTAAAGCGTCTCTGCCCAAGGTTGCGGAATTGGTTCCTCCGGCGCTTTTCTCGGGGCAGATTCGGAGCACGACGATCATTTCCTACCTGTCGGAACCGAGAGAAATTCGACCTGGCGAATGGGAAGTGGATCTGGTGGCGACGCGGGTGTTGATCGATCGCACGACGGGTAAGGATGAGCGAATTCCTTTCAATCGCACGTTTACCTTGCAAGCGGTTGAAGTGCCGCGATCGCCCCTTGGAGCCGATGCGCCTCTGGTAGAACGCAAAATCTACGAAATGCGTGCTGCGGGGTTGCAAATCACCCGAATTGTCGAGTTTAACCCCCAGCAACAGCGGTAGTGCAGCGAGGATGATCATGACGAATGCGAATCGGCAGTTTGAATCCCATGAGTTTGATGAGGTGTCTGAGGCATTTTCCAACTCGACTCATCATTCAAACGGAAATGGCAAAACTTCTACAACATCAGTCCAGTATGGCTTGGAAGCTGATGATGACCTGACTCCAGAGGAGGAACAGCAGCTAGCGGGTTTTAATCCTGCCACTCCGCAGCTAATTTCAGAAGAATATCGACTGAAGCAAGACCAAGAAAGTGCAATAGAGCGTCCCCTGGCGGAACGTGCCAGCATTCGATTGGGTTCCGTTGTGGCAGTGGTTGGAACAGTGATGGGAGCCGGAGCTGTTTTGTGGTTTGGCTTCCTTCAACCCCGCCCACCAGCCCGACAAGTTACTCAGTCGCCCACCCCAACCCCGACAACGCCTCCAACGTTTGATGAGACGGCTGA
>NZ_JADEWO010000132.1 GCF_015207605.1 Oculatella sp. LEGE 06141 | reverse complement strand
GGTTCTGGTGGCGAAATTTGCAAAATCGTAAAACGTGGCGATCGCTGATTCATCAAAATCCCCATTTTTAGTGCTCAATCTGTTCACAGTATTAAACTGCTGTGCCAGGGGCATCCCTCGGAAGGCATTTTCGGCGTTGCTGAATCGGAGGATATAGGGAGCGGTCATGGCTCAGATCGCTTCCTATATCCCCTATTTGGGAGACTTTGAAGGTTCGGACGTTCCCTAAAGTGGGTCAGCAGAAGCGAATTCAAACCGTATTCCAGTGATGTCGCATGTTTGACCTGAGCCGAACACTGGTTTCGCTCAAATTCTGGTGTTGCTGAGGGAACGAATGCGTTTTTACTTCATTCTCATCGCAGCGGAGCCATCATTTGCCGCAGTTCGACGGTTGCTGCTGGCAGGGATAGGGTAAAGCAACTGCCTTTCCCCAGTTCAGACTGGATGCTAATATCGCCACCATGAAGTTGCGCCAGTTTGCGGGCTAATACCAGTCCCAGGCCGCTGCCTTCATATTTGCGAGCTAAACCACCGTCAATCTGCTGAAAAGACTGAAACAGCTTGACCTGATCAGCCTCGGCGATGCCAATTCCGGTGTCAATGACGGCGAACTGAATCGTTTCATCCCGTTGATGTACCTCTAAGCGAACCGAACCCACTTCGGTAAATTTGACAGCATTGGACAGCAAATTAGACAGAATTTGCTTTAAGCGCCGTTTGTCTGCCATACATAGGTTCAAGGTGGGGTCAATTGTCAGCAATAGATCGAGGCCGCGACTGTGAGCCAGTTCTTTAATCATCGCTATACAGGCTTCACACATTTCCTGCACCACAATCGGCTCTAGAAATAGTTCTTCCTTCCCGGCTTCGATTTTAGACAGATCGAGCAAATCGTTAATCAGGTCTAAAAGATGCTGTCCACAGGCAGTAATGCCTTCTACGTACTGAACCTGCTTGCTGTTGAGAGGGCCAAACACCTGTTTGAGCAATAAATTGGAAAATCCCAAGATACCCGTTAGTGGTGTTCGTAATTCGTGGCTCATGTGAGCCAGAAATTCGCTTTTGGCTCGATTGGCAGAGTCCGACAATCGCTTTTCTGCTTCGAGTTCTTGCGTGCGCCGATGAATCAGGTTTTCTAAGTCTTCGTAGCTTTGCGCGTTATACAGTGCGATCGCGGCGTGTTCTGCAATCCGCTGTAGCAGGTCAATTTCATCATCTGTAAAGGTTCGACGGGTGGTGGTGGTATTAAGACACAGCCCACCAAACAATCGGTCTCGTACCACAATGGGCACGCTTAAAACAGACTGGGTATGGGCATGCTCGATCTGCCATTGTCGGGATGGGGTATGGGCGATCGTGGCAAAGTCGGCAACATGGAGCGTGCATCCATGATGAAGGCTAGAGGGTGAGTCGCTGATCTCATCCCAATCTGCTACCCCCATCCAGTCCAACAATGGAAAGGTACGATTGAGCATCGAAACCACGTTATTATCCGATCGCCACTCGTTGATGATGTGAACCTGATGGCTGCGGATGGCAAAAATAAACGCTCGATTGGTCTGGAAGCATTCGCCCGTTAAGTTAACAATTTTTTGCAGGATATATTCTGGATCGAGGCTAGAGCTTAAGGTCTGGCTGATCTGGTTGAAGAGCTGCTCTCGTTGCGCCTGCCGCTGGATTTGGGCAATGGCAGCCTGTTGCTGGCGACGTAATGCTACTTCCTGGAGCGATCGCTCCAACACCATTGGCAAGCGAAACAGCCGTTCTTTCAGCACATAGTCGGCCATGCCTGCCTTTAAGCAGTCGATCGCCGCTTCTTCTCCCAACGCGTTCGTTACCAAAATGAGTGGTGTGTCTAGATGAAACCGCCGCAACGCATCCAAAACTTGAGATGCTGACACCTCTGAACATTGATAATCAGCCAGCACAGCAGTGTAGGGAGTTTGCTGCAACTTTTCTTGGCAACTGCTGAGGCTGTTTGCCGTGTCATAAGAGAATGGCACGCCTGCACCACGAAGCGCTTTGACAGTTTGCTCTATATCGAACGTTGATTCTTCAACGAGCAATAGGTGAAGGGGACAGTCGTTGGCTTTTAGCATCACAGATGCTGCATCGTGACACTCTGACATGGCAAACTCTTCAAGAAGTCGGTACCTGACCGTTCAACAACCATTACACACACGATGTAGCCATACAACGCCGATGAACTGTCAGCGCATCGTGGTTCAACCATACCCTGTTTTTTAGAAATCGTAGCAATTTTTTGGAGTTTATCTTAATCAACAATCCGCTGCTACGCTTGCGGATGTTTTGCAGGTTTGCGTTTAGATTCCACTTTAAGAATGGAATGGGTATGCACTGAGCGCAAACGGTTTCGAACGAACCCAGGATAAAGCAAATCCAGCAGTGGATGTCTGGTTCGCATCTCCTAGTTTCTAGTCTTTGATGTTCCTAATAAGTTCCTACTAAAGCGTTTTCTACGTAATATCAACATCAACATCCAGCGTCTTGAGCAAAAACGCCCAGCGATCGGCCACTTCTTCAATAATTTTGCTAGTGGGCTTGCCTGCTCCGTGTCCCGCTTTGGTTTCGATGCGAATCAGCACTGGGGGTTCACCGCTGTGGGCGGCTTGCAGCGCTGCTGCAAACTTAAAGCTGTGAGCTGGTACCACGCGATCGTCATGGTCTGCGGTGGTGATCAGAGTGGCCGGATAGGATGTCCCTGGTGTGAGGTTATGCAGTGGGGAATAGGAGTAGAGCGCTTTGAACTCCTCTGGGGTATCTGGAGAGCCGTAATCGGAACACCAGGCCCAGCCAATCGTAAATTTGTGGAATCGCAGCATATCCAACACGCCCACCGCAGGTAAGGCCGCACCAAACAAATCGGGGCGCTGAGTCATGCAGGCTCCGACCAGCAAGCCGCCATTACTGCCCCCGGCGATCGCCAGCTTTTGTGGGGATGTATAGCGATGCTCAATCAGCCATTCAGCCGCTGCGATGAAGTCATCAAACACGTTTTGCTTATTGAGTTTGGTTCCCGCCTGGTGCCACTCTTCCCCATATTCCCCACCGC
>NZ_JADEWO010000013.1 GCF_015207605.1 Oculatella sp. LEGE 06141 | reverse complement strand
TGTATCAAAAAGGTCGAAAAGTTGCTGAAGGTTTCAAAGCCAATATGAAGATTGTCTTCGACGAGCTTCTACCGCAATGGAATTACACAGCCAAACCAGAATTACAGGTTATTTAATTCACGATCCTTAGTAATGTCGAGTCTTACTTTTTGCGTGTGTAGGAGGATGACGGGCGTGATTAAACTATGCAAGATTACCTGCTGCTGATTCTCATCCGCAACAGAGCCAATTAACGATGCGATTGGGCACAAGCCGGACAACGTGAAGCGTGAGCTTTTGAGGCTCCAACAGGACTGTTACGTTGCGCCCTGTTTACCTCAGTGTTCGGTGGGTCTGGATCGTTGTTTGAGCAAGTTGCTTTAGAGCGTGATCCCAATGCTTAACATCACTTGCAGCGATCGTCTCTAGATTCTCAATGCGCTGTTTAAGCTCCTCCAGGGTTTCAGATGGCAATAGAATGTCATGTCGGTCGTAACGCAACTTTCTCAACACAACGATCGTGCTGGTTGTTGCACCAAATACAATTGTTGCTGGCAAAAAGAACACCTTTCGAGCGTGTCCCCCACCATTGAGCAAAATAGAAATTAAGAGCATCGCTGTTGCATAGGCCCAAATTCTAGAAATAAGTGTGACGCGAACGTCTCTCTGATTTGAAATGGTCACAAGTTCCTCCTAAGAGTTAATGACAGCATCTGGCTTGTTAAACAGCTCACGCGATACACGATGTACAAGGCTTGAAGACACATAGAATAATGTGAAGCCAATCAGTGGGTGAAGCACTTCTAAATGAAGCGGAGTTTTGAGAAGAATGCTGCAAAACTGGAGTCCCAGCAGCACGGGCAGGCTGGCAGCAAGCGAGCGAATGGCATTTGAGAATGGAGCCGTTAACGCCCCTACCAGCACTATTAGCGACAGTCCGCTATACCCCTGCACAAGTCCGATATGAATATTCCACCAGGCAGGATCGGTGAAAACTGCTAATCCGACGGTTAATAGTTGGGCAATGAGGCAAAGGTTAAATAATACCGCGATCGCCAGAAGTCCTTTTTGAATCCAGCGTCCAGGTAATTTAGGTTGCTCAGGGTGAAGGTTTATCATCACGATCGAGATCAGTTCTAAACATTAATTTTGGAGATGCGCGTGGATCGCTTGTTCGTAGTTACCTTTAAAAAAGCGATCCGTGCTACTAGAATTGCCCCAGGGCGTGTTTTAAAACTCCTGAGTGCTCGGTTACATTGTGCTTTTCGCCCCCTAAATCCCCCAAAATTGGGGGACTTTGAATCGTTCAAAAGTCTATAGAGTTGGAACTTCCGGGATTTAAAACACGCCCTAGCTTGCTGCTACTAGATTGGACATCATACCCTGCATCAATAACATCGCCTTCTCTACCAACTCCGTCCCCGCTTTTTCTGGCGAGCCGGTATCAAATGGCGGGGCGGGATTGTACTCCAGTAATAGTTGGATAATCTTGGCGGTTTCCTCACCATAGAGGAGGCTGGCGATCGTCAAACCAAAATCAATACCCGCTGTTACACCGCCACCCGTAATCCGATTGCGATCGACCACCACCCGCTCGCTGCTCACCTCAACGCCCAATGCAGCGAGTTGTTCGCGAGCGGCCCAGTGAGTAGCTGCCCGGTGGCCTTCGAGCAATCCTGCTTTCGCCAGAAGTATCGATCCGCCGCAGACAGACGTGATAAATTTAGCCGTGCGCCCCTGTTGACGAAGGAATGCTAACATCTCTGGATCGTCTTCTACCGCTGGCATTTCTAGACCGCCACCGACACAGATCACATCCAGGCGTGGGCAATTTTCAAAAATAGTATCGGGCAAAACCATCATTCCATCATCGGTTTTGACTGGATCGAGTGTTTTCCAGATCCGATGAATCTGGACACCAGGTAGCCCGCTAAAAACCTGCTGTGGGCCGAGGATATCCAGTGAGGTCATGCCAGGATAAAAGACCAAACCAACGGTGTGCTTTTGTAAGTTAGTCATGAATTCATCTCCTGTGGCGATTGCCGTTAAAGCTATCCTTATACTAGGAATGGCAACCCACTGCGACTAGTCCTCGATCGAGTACTCTTTTCACCACCATGACCCTTTCCTTGAAGCTGTTATTTGAAGGAATTTACCAGGCAGAGGATGAAGACCGCTTGCGATCGCACCTTGCGCCAAAGATTGGTGAGTACTTTGCTGCCAAGCGATCTGGAATCTTTTTCTTTGACAAGCTTTTAGCCGACCAAAAGCTTCAAACCGTTCTAAACCTTGCCCTATCGCTTGAACATAACCCTGTGGCGCGTTACATCGCGGAACGCCATACGCCCGTTCATGAAGGATTGGTGACAACACCTAAGGCTTGGAAATTAATCTGTCCGCGTCCAGATCACTGGCATGTGATGGCAGGGCCGATCGTCGATCGCGGTCAAGTAGTGGGTTCAGTGGGCTGTACCCGTGAAAAATCAATGCCTGCTTTTGATACCCAAGATTTAGCCGATTTGAGTGCCATTTGTTTGCATCTGTCTGCTTGGACTGCAAGTGCACGACTTACAGGCAGCACGACGTTGCAACCTCAACATCAATCGTTTAGCACCAGTCGGTTAACACCGCGTGAGTTACAAATTGCTGACCTGGTCGCTTTGGGGCGAACCAACGCAGAGATTGGGACTGAACTTTGGATTACCGAGAATTCCGTCAAGCAGGCTTTGAAGCGAATGTTCCGTAAGCTAAACGTTTCGTCGCGTGCAGAAATGGTTGCACAGATCTCTACCACACAGCTCTATTCTTCAAGTAACAGGCCATCTCCATCTGGCCTGATGCCGAACTCTCAGAGGATGTTTTAAAAGTTTGATTAGTTACCCGATAGGTGTAGGGGCGAAGCATTCGGTAGACAATGTCTCGGTTGTTCCAGCCATCCTGATTCGTAGCTTGCTTCTCGCAGAGTATGCTTCGCCCCTACCGAGACGTAAAAGATACTTGTCAAACACCCTCTCACCAGTAACCGTTCGCCTGCGCCTTCACCGATTCAACTAGCCGCATAACGGTTGAAGTTTAGTGGCGGCAAGTAGCCTCTACATCCCTGTAAGCACGTTCTATTTCCCTGTTACAACGATTTGTTAGGCAGTTAACTTAGAAACTACAGTATTGACTTCTGCCAGATTGCAACATCAATATACTTGTCAAATTTATATCCCACTTTCTTCAAAACACCAATTTCTTCAAACCCTAAATTTTGATGTAACATCGTACTTTTTAAGTTTGGCAACGCAATCACGCCAATGAGTTCTCGAAATCCATGTTTTTCTGCCGATTTAATTAACTCGTCATACAAAGATTTTCCAAATCCTTTTCCAATACTCTCTTGTGCCAGGTAAATAGTTAATTCCACTGTATGGTTGTATGCAGGACGGGAACGAAATGACCCATAATAGGCATATCCAACAATCTCTTGATTAAATTCCCCCACCAACCAATCATGTTTTGCGACCTTCTCCTGGACTCGTTTCTTCATTTCCAGGGGACTGATAGTTTCCGTCTCAAACGTTATAGTCGTATTTGAGATGTACCAATTGTAAATTTCAGTAATTCTCATTATGTCGTCGTCTTTGACCCGTCTTATATTCATTGCTCTTATACGCTACGAGAAAAAGCAAATGAGCCGAACGTGATAAAGATATTAACGTGACTCTTTATGTCTAACGGCTAAGTTGAGCGGCAGCAATCGCTTCCTATCCCACCGAACACCTCTCATAAGTCCGCTCCAATGATAGGTTAAACCAGAACGCAAATCTGATCGTTGCACTATTACAAAACACTTACAAAACATTATGTAAGCGCGATCGCACCCTTTCACCTGGATCTCAATTTAGTGGTGAATGGTTCGATACATCGCCTCCAAAACTACAATTTGATCAGTAGTTAACCTTTTCAAAATCACAATGACTTCTCCAATTGACCTGGATCACGCCACCTTGTTTGTGCAATTGCAAAGCATTTTGAGCGAGTTGTATGAAGAAGTAACCCAACAGCTTACGATTCTGCCCCAGCCAGAGCAACCCCTTCAAAACTTTAGTAGTCCCGATCGCACCGTTACAGGTACGCTTTTGGCCTTTACCGGAGAGGAACTAGATTGGCTGGTTTACTCCTGGTTTAATGCTGCTCAAATGAGATTTAGCAACATGCGCCTGACTCTTTGGCTAAGTCCATTGATTCAGGTACCCCATTTAGCATTTGAATTTGGCACAACGCCCGATCTCTTCTTTTACATTGACTACATTCCAAGAGTGGATTTATGGGCTGACTTAAACTACACCGAACGTTACTATGAATCCCTGAATCCAACCTATCTGGAGTTGCGGGATAATCCTAATTTGTCTTTGTTTGTAAGTAAGGCACTGTACGTGAGGCAAATGCAATCCCCAACGTCGCTCTGCTTTACCTGTCCGGCAACAGAAGACTCTCTTTCGTTGATTCGAAATACTGCCCATGAGATCTGTTCTCGTTGGCTAACCTGGGTTAAGCAAGCAGAACCTGTTCCTGTCGATCGCCAACCTTCACTGGCAGAGCGTGATTTACAGATGCGTCGAACGATTGCAGAACGCGATCCAGGCAATGCTGTCGCAGTAAAGATCTTCGGAGCAGAGTTGGCAGAACAGTTAATCCGCTCGTTGTGGAGCAAAGAGGCCGTACGAAGAAAGTAAGGTCGTAATACAACTCTTCAGAGCCTATTTTCTTAAAGACTACACTAGAGTTACAGAACAGTGGAGGTACGTTACCGTGAACCCTTCAGATTCTAAGTATACAGAAACCGATGTGGGTAAAGTCCTGTTGATAGGTGTGACTGGGGGAACGGGCAGCAATGCTGTCAAAGGATTGCTCGAACAAAATGTTTCTGATCTACGAGCCATTACCCGCAAGATTGACCTCGATCGTCCTTCTCTGTCCAGGCTGCACAACAGTGGGGTTGAGCTAGTTGAAGCGGATCTTGATGATGAGACTTCATTAGGAGCAGCCTTTGCAGATGTTTCAGCCGTTTACTGCCACGCAACAAGCGGAGATTCTGCCAGGCCAGATCCACAGGAGGTTATAAGGGCAAAGCGACTGGCGCAAGCGGCTAAGCAAGCCAACATCAGCCACTTTGTTTACAATTCGGCAGGAGGGGTCGATCGCAATTCTGGCATTCCCCACATTGAGCAAAAGCATAAAGTAGAGCAGATTCTCAAGCAAGCGGGTTTACCCACAACAATGCTGCGGGCTTGCTTATTTATGGAGGAGTTTTGGAAGCAATACACCCGACCGTCTGTCCTTAAAGGGTCTTTTCCCTTTGCAGTTCAGGCCGATAAGCCGCTGCATCTCATTACAACAAAAGATATGGGACGAGTAGCTGCACATGTGATGAAGCACCGTGCTCAATACGTGGGTCAAGACATTGAGCTGGCTGGAGACGTGCTGACTCCCCAACAAATAGCGGAAGCATTCTCTAGAGCACAGGGAAGACCCGTGATCTATAAAGAAATTCCTCCCTGGATTTTCTTAGTTTTATTTCGCAAATCGCTCTTTGATTTGATTCAATGGTACCGCAAGCAGGGCTATCGAGCAGATGTTCCCCGCTTACGAGAGGAATTTCCCCAACTCCTGACCACCTTTACCCAATTTCTAGAAGAAACCGATTGGGCAAATACAGCGTTGACGTATCAAGATCTGTAAAACTTCAAAGGCCAGGCACGATCGCCCTGCTCCTTAACTCCTTATCTGTGCTACTAAATTGGTCAGTTTCCATCCTTCTATTGAGAATTGAGCGGCATAATGACCACAATGAGCGATCGCAGATGATGTTCAACTTAGCACGAGCCAATGAGGTCAATCTGTTGCACTGTCTGGAACGGTTGCAGCTAAATTGATCGCTTCAAACACGGTCTACTCCGACCGCTACTGGGATGTTTTGGATTAGCGCGATCGCCTTCAATCATCAGTGCAAGACCTTGATGCGGAGCAAGATAACGGCTCAAATCAGCGGCAGCAAAGAGTCTTAAACTCAGCATAGAGGCTTACAGATGTCCGCTGCAACCGACTGGTTATGCTGCTGACTGAACCCAAATAAGATATATAGTAAAGAGTTATGTCTGAAGCTCTAGACTGCATGATATACGTTAATTGTAATAGGGAGGACCTAATAAGGTCTTTGAAAGAACTATCGAATTCAGAGGAAAGAGACGGAGTTCTTCACATTGGCAACAATGAGGTTATCGTTCTTAAAAATCTTGGATTTGACCCAACAAAAAATCGTCACGATGCCTCCAACTTTCCATATTTCCAACAGCGTGTTGAGATCTTTCACGATGAATCAAAAGAAGCTCACTTAGGAAACCAAATTGCTTTGGTGAAGCTATTACTAGAGCATTTATGGGGAAACGAGATATTGGCAGTACCAGTTTGCGATTTTGAGGAATACCTTCCTAAATATGAACACTATAGTTCAGCTTCAACTATGAGTGAATTTTTAGAAGGAAACTGAATTAAAGCCAGCCTTTGGCTCAGTCGCTCCAAACTACGAACAACTGAGATTCCATCTAAATAAATTGATTGCTTCAAACACGGTCTATTCCGATCGCTACTGGGATGTTTTGGATTAGCGCGATCGCCAATCATCAGTGCAAGACCTTGATGCGGAGCAAGATAACGACAAAACGCAGCGGCGGCAGATAGCCTTTAACTCCGCACCAGTGGCTTTCGTCCATCTGCTGTCGTGAAGTCTTAGCTGACTGGCTCACATAGCCCCAAAAAATGAAGGGTTAGCTGATTCCACTAGAAAGTGCTAGCGAGAAGAATCGATTTTATCGAGCATAATTCTCACAGCATCAACAATCACATCTGGTTGATCTACCCACACAAAATGACCACTTTTACTTGCGTCAAGTTGAAAACAATCTGTTGATAAACTACATAACTCTAAGTGCATTTTCTTCCGCAATTGATTAGCGTCTTGCAAAGGGATAAAAAGAGTCCAAAAGGACGGCTTGAAGAAAGAGCTGGCTTTAATGCTAACGATAGGCAGCGTATCAAAATGTTTAGCTATACTAACCTGACGCGCACTTTTGTCTAAATTCATCATCTCTCTAGTCATGGTAATCCAGTGCTTGGGACGACAAAAGGAATGTTTCACCCACGTGAGAGAATCTTTAGAAAAGTAACGTAACTCAGGCTTCAGTAATTCAAAGACTCTGCATACACTGAGCAATCGAATAATCCCCAGCAGTGAGCCTAGAACAGACATCACAAAGCCTGATATAAAAAAGAGCTTTAGCGCTTGCAACCGAATGGACATTTCAAGCATTCCTGTCTCATGCAGCGCATCAGTGAGTACAATACCCAAAACTTTTTGAGGAAACAAATGGGCATACAGTCGTACATTGTAGCTGCCAAACGAATTGCCGACTAGAACATAAGGCGGCTCGATTCCTGCTTGAGTTAGTAGTCTGTCTAATTCTTGTGCAATTTGCTCGCTGGTTCGAGGATACGGACTGTGGTCGCTCCACCCATAACCTGCCCGATCGTAGATACAGACTCGTGCTAACTTTGATAATTCCTCAATTAGGAAATATCCTTCCACTCCTCCTAAGCTATGGTCTAGAACAATCGTTGGGCTAGCTTCTCCTGCAACGCAAAGATGTAGGCGGTAGCCCCCCACATCAACTAGTTGACCAGGCGGCAGTTGTCGATCTTCTAGCCAGCTAGCGATCGCTTGATAAAGTGTTGTAGCAACTAGCAGAAGAATTCTAATTGAGATTAACATCGTTAAATCCTTTTACCAGCTAAAGGCGAGCGTCACCGATGGCAGATCACATTGAGACGAAACCAGAGTCTGCCAGTCTATCCGGTGCACGCAAAGGTTAGCTGGCGATCGCTGAAGCGGATGAAGTAAATGGCTGAAGAACGGTTGTTGACGAAGGAACCCCAACCTACAGGGGAGCAATCATACTTGAATAGGACTGACGCATCTCGGATGTTTTGTATGAGCAACCCTGTGCAGAGCGTCCTGAAATTGTAGGACACCGCGCGAAGAGTGCAAATCCTATTCTATTTATTACCTTCTATATACACTGTGACATCCATCTGCTGCAAGATCTCTTGGAACTTTCTCCCAGCCCAACTCATCGACTCTTGACTCAAGTGCTGCATCCAATTGAGTGCAGTCATCATATTTGATGTTGTACAGACTGGCATTATCTAGATTTGCATTGGTCAAGTCAACGCCCAAAAGCTGTGCGTTATCTAGATTAGCGCCTTTCAAATTTGCTCTCCGTAAATCAGCATCCTTGAGATATAGACCGCTGAGATCAACGCCATGTAAATCCGCTCTTTCCAACGAAATTTGGTATTGCAAATCTGAGTTAGCCAAAAACTCGATGATTTCTCGCTTAGCTCTGCGGTCAGACTCACCCAAAACAATCAAGGTTTGAGCACGTGCAAGAGATTTCAACGAGATGCTATCGCGGAGCCTGCCTCCGTTGTTCTCAGCAGCCTTTGATGTTAAGTCAGCTATTCCCACCAGGTATCCTCTCATCCTCTCTCGCTCTGCAATACTCTCGTTAAGATAAAACCCCAGACCAGTCAAGATGATCGGCACGATTAATAGCTCTAAACAGGACCAAATGAAGGTGTCTTTAATGTTCTTTCTATCTTTTTCCATAGCAGTTCTGAATCACTAAGATGAGTTGAGGGGATGGCAGGCTTCATTCGCCTTGCCAATTTAGTACTGAATTTTCGCTGTTTTCCTACTGAAACTGCCGGAGTTTTGTAAACTGAATAACGACGGAATGGGTAGTTCAAATGTAAGGAAATGATTCGCCAACAGCGTTCTGCCAGGCAAACGCACCATTGCGTTATGTTTGATTGTTCGGCAACCATTTTGATGATGCTTGTTTGATTCTGCTGGGATAGGTTTAAAGGTGCGTCATTGACGCATCCTACAAATGGCGATCGCACTGCCAAACAGGCAACCTCATGAGTGCTTTTAGACTCGCCGATACCCTTCAATGACAAGTACAAGACCTCTGTGCGGAGCCAGCTAACGTTCCGGTTGAACAGCTACAAACAAACTTAAAACCGTAATAAGAGCCTGTTGGTAATCCGCTCCGACCGGATTGTTAACAGCTTGCTCAAGTGCTGCCGTGTTAGTGGTACGAATAAACATATGAGTCGCCCAATATCCCATGTGTTACTCTCTGTTTTGCCCGCCCATAGAGTTCCCTCTAAAGGTTCTAGATTTGCTAGATTACCGATAACTCAGCAGGCTAACGGTAAAACGCAGCGGCGGCAGATAAGTTTGAACTCTAACAGATGACCTCTGTTCCGTCCGCACCAACGCAGTGTTAGCTGGCTGGCAACTACTCAAGTTTTACTCCAATAACCAAGCAAACAAATCTTTGATCGTAAGCTGTAGCCCACTGGCAAACGATGGTACAGGAACAACTTCATCTGGCTCATCCAACACTTCAGGTTCTTGCTTGGGACGATAGACAAACACGGTTTGTTCATCTGGATCGATTAACCAACCCACTTGGGTTCCATGTCGTAGACAGTGAAGGATATTCTTGGTTACTTTTGTTTGACTTTGGTCAGGAGACAGGATTTCAATTGTCCAATCTGGTGCAGCAGGAAACGTGTTGGCAACCTCTCCATTTTCATCACGGGGAATTCGGCTCCAAAGAAACACTGCGATATCAGGAACAGTTGAACGACCACCAAAGGTACTGCGTAGTTCAGGAAATGCACGAGCAATACGCTTGGACTTAATTACCCCATTAATAGCAGGTACGAGTTCCCCCTGGATCGCACTATGTTTCCCTTGAGGCATCGGTTTCTGAATAATTTGACCATCAATATATTCACTCGCAGGTTTCGTTTCTGGTAATTGCAAAAACTCCACCAGGGTCAGTGTTTTAGATGGTGTTTGTACCATTTGGGTTTACCCCCATCAGCCAAATCAGAAACTAATCTCTAGTTTACTCGGAAATGCAATGAGGTTAACTGCTCTGCCTCAATCGGCAGACTAAGTAAGCTAACGACTCGGTTTTGCTGCCGCTAAACGTTTTGAATTTATTTGAAACGTTTTAAGATGTCCGCTGCAACCGACTGTTGTACTCCTTACCGCTTAAGCGTGTAAACATGAAACTGCCAGACTTGGTCAGTGTTAATGCTGGTCAACTGCTTCCTTTTCTAGTGGAAGATCGTCCAAGATAACGAAAATTGAGCTGTGCAGTCTTTAACTCAGCCTACAGAGGTAAGTGATCGCACTCAAGAATAATTTAGATGACACACATTATGGCAATGGTGGTCATCACGTACTATGCATCCATCTACCAGGGAGCCTTAATCTTGTCACAGATCCACTTATTCCCGCACAGTACGCAACCGTTTGTTACGCACCACGTCTCACCGCCACACGGTTCACAAGTTCTAAAGCTACCATCAGTCGATGCTGTGATTACAGAGTCTACACTTTCCTGTAGGTTTTCGTTGGACGCGTCGAACCGTTTTATCGCCTCAACTGTTGATCCGTATCGTACTTGCTGCCATTCCATATAGTCTGAGGTCGATATAGAAGCTATCTCCTCACTCGACGGGTGTGCTATGACTTTGAACGCCAGATCTTCTCCTGTGACGAAAGTAGCGATATCGTGTTGAATCCCATCAATCCAAAATGAACAAACACCAGATGACCTGGTTACAATTTTCCGTACTGTACCACATGAGAATTTCAGCTCGATTCCAACTCGCTTCTCTTTTCGGTCACTGTACATAGCTTCTTCTCCTTGGAAAAGATTGATTTCATTGTATTACCTGCCTTTAGGGTTGTTATTACCCTTGAGGGTACTTGTATGTATAACGACCAAAATCAGTGGTTGAAATGATGTTCAACTTAGCATAAGGGAATGGGTCAATCTGCTGCATTGACTGGTTATCTTGATATCACCTCCGATGGCGTAGCCTCTTCTTTGGAGAATCGCCCTCACCCTTTACCCGAACCACTTCACCGATCGCCTTTAATCACCTATCTCTGCCACAACTATCTGGAACGGCTGCAACTTCACCGATCGCCTCAAACACGGTCTAAACCGAGCGCTACTGGAATGTTTTGGATTAGCGCGATCGCCTTCAATGACAAGTGCAAGTCCTTACCGATCGCTCTTGTCCCGCCGTTCCAACGCAGTGTTCGACAGCGTCATCCCGTTGAGGAACTTTAACCCATGAAAGCCAGTACGCCTTCATCATGCTCAGCAATTGAATCATAGAAGGTTTTGAGTTTCTCAAGATCCTCCTTTATCCATGTGAAGTAGTTCTCATCTTCATCACCACGAATCTTATATACTCCAGCTTCATTCATCTTGTAAGGGTTCCAATGACCATGAAGCATTGCTGGGGTTACTGCCTTGAGGTTGTCTCTAACCTTCAAAACCTCTGTTGGGTAAAGGTAACGAATTGGAAAACCGATCGTTGTTTGTGTTTCCTCATTTAATACCTCACCTCCAAATATTGCCTTTTCAACCCATTGAGACCAGTCTCGTTCCTCTCCCTTGCGCCGTCGCTCTGACAGCAAGTAATAGAGCGTATCCCATCTACGACCAAGATAGAGGTTTCGATATTCAATTCCTAGATACTGTTCGAGTGACTGACGCGCCTGGTAAATAAAGTCAACGATGTGTTGTTCATAAATGCGATCGTCCAATTGCTTTTGGGTTGTCAGAGCATACGATTTGAAGAACTCAAGGTTAGAGCCAATCCGTGGCTCATGACGGGCTCTTTCAAGCAGATTGCTGCTTTCAGGCATTGCCTGGTAGTGAATGTCTAACCCCATGCTGCTTCAACTTCGTAGTGATATCTGACCCGTAGTTAAATAGCGGTCGTTCGACCAGATTCACCTGGCCGCACGAACCCACGCAAATGAATCGACCAACACCGTGTGCGCGGCTCCGGTGCAACCGCTAGTTCGGCGCTTCTCTCAACGCTTCTCTGGCCTCGGTGGGAAAATTACCCCTCGTTTGGAGTATCTATAAATGCGTAGAGTGTCGTAAGCTTCCCGTCCTTGATGATACCGATGTCCTCACCGGTTATCCGGCGCGGCTCCTCTGGCGGCCCATATATCCATGAAAGCCGCCCGACCCCATGCTGCCCCTGTGCTGGTCTATCGACAGCAAACTGATACCTCGGGAACTGCGCCAACAAGCCACCCACCGTCTCATCGATTTCCTGTCGTCCGCGATGAATGCCTTCAGGAGCGACAAAAACGCAATCGTCCGCCCAGAGTTCGGCTATTACTTCGCGTCGGTTCGCAGCATTGTTGTTATTGAACACCTCTAAGAGATTGCGCTCAAGCAGAACTTCGATCGTAGTCTCCATATCTCTTTCCTGTATCTCAACTCTACGTAAGCACCGAACGCCCAGCTCAGCGGGCAATTGAATCGCAGCGTAAATTGCTCCGCTGCCGCTAATTGTTGTGCTGCAATATATTCTTCGATGCTGTGTTTAGTGTTGTTTCTGCGCGTATTCTTGGAGAAGCTCCGGAAACTTTTCCTCCGGTGGAAACTTACAGAAACTATGCACTGCACCGGTAAAAGCCCACTCCAGCTTTTCATCCGTGTAAGTTTCAATGAATGGCTTGTAGGTTCGAGAGTCCTCTAGCATCGTTGAGCGTACATTTACAAAATCATCCATACCTTCGGGGCGTGTGAATAGCCAGCTCATACAATGCCCGCAGAAAAAGTGGCGCGTGCTCCCATGTAGTCCACCGATAATAGGCTCCCCGGATGTAATTGAGAATGCATCGCTCGGAAATAGCGAGCTCAAGCTAAATGCGCTAGACGTCATTTGCTGACACCCTGTGCAGTGACAAGCCATTGTGATCATTGGCTTTGCGCTAACCTCAAATTCTACCTGCCCACAACGGCAATGACCTTTAACCTTATGTGATGTACTGTTCACTATACTCTACCTCCAAGTTCAATATGGTCAGCGCTTTCACTCATTCCGATCCCAGGAGTTGACGGCAGGACATTGTAGGGTACATAACGGTGAAGTTGAGCGGCAACCAATCGCCTCAAACTCCTCACCAAAACTTTTCGGCTGTCCGCTCTAACGCAGAGTTAGCTTGCTTGTCGATCGCCATTGTTCTCAATATAACGACGCAATACTAAGTTAATCAGCGCTTTGTACTCTGCGCCTTGAGACTGAAACCATGCCATCACATCAGGATCAAGCTGAATTAAGGTATGAGCTTGGGGTGCTGGAACTCGCAAAGTAGCCTTTTCAAAAAACTCTTCGGTCAAAGGCGGAATGTCAGAGTAATCAATGTCCTCATCCGTCATTGCTTCTAATGCTGTCCAGTTAGTACGTGAGGTATTGCTCGAATCGTTTGCGTTCATATTGGTTTGCCTTTCGTGCTGAAATAACTCTCTTTACATCCTTCCCCGTTGGGAAATGAAGATGTCCTAGAGCTTTCGCCTAACTAAGGTCTAGCGGTCTAACGGCGACATTCACCGGCTGTCAAAGCCTCTCAATTCTAGCCGATCGCGCTCAACAGTCCGGTGCAATAAAGGGTTAGGGTGCTGACACTATATCCAATCTTCAACTGTTAAAGCCCACCGTTCGTGATCCTGCCATTTTCCATTAATTTTTAAGTATCGTCGAGAGAAGCCCTCCTTCGTGAAACCTAATCGCTCTACTAAATTAATTGAATTCGTGTTTTCAGGTTGGATATTGGCTTCAACTCGATGGAGGCCGAGTGTATCAAAAGCATGATTGATCGCTAAACGAATACCTTCCGACATCAATCCCTGACCTGCAAAATTGACATCAACGTAGTAACCTAGATAGGCATTTTGAAACGCTCTGTAAAAGATTTGACTCAAATTTGCCACTCCAACAATCTTATGGTCAGTTGAATGGCAAATTAGCAAACCTTCAAAGTCGTCATTCTGACAACGACTAATATAAGTTCTACATTCTTCTTCAGTAAGGGGCGGAGAAGACCAGGGAAAATGCAATTCCCTGCTTCTTTGATGAAGAGATACCAATTCTTGACAATCTTCTTCGGTTGGTTTTCTGATAAAGACGCGAAGTGACACGGAGGTTTTTGGCTCTGCAATCGCTACAAAACATCAACTCAACTGTAACTTTAGAGAGGCAACTTAGAAGTACTGTCCTCATCCAAGGGTAAAGCAACCCAACGGTGATAACTTCGAACTTAGCACCAGTAGCTTTCGACCGTCCGCTGCCACGCAGTGTTAGGTGGCGACAACTACTTCTGTCTATCGTAGAGGAAGAAATCTTACTTGTCCTTCCCACTCTCCTTCAAGGCTGCACTCCGCAATCAAGATAATTTCCTCTATCGCAACCCCTACTGGAACACGACGGCTCACCTCAAATAATCCAGGCATACGCAATCCAGCTTGGATGCGTTCATATGCAAAAATTGTCATGGTAGCAACATCATGCGTCAAGACAATTCGTTTTTCTTGGGCTGCCCATTCTAAAACGGTTGGGTCATCCACTCCGGACAAACCGACATCTTGAACACGCACAATATCAACATCTGGACTTTGACGAAGAATACCCCGCACAATTTGGTTGTTAAAATTTTCATCAGCCAGGAATCGAACCGTTGCAGATCACCTGGATTGATTCTGCCTAGCAAGTAAGCGATCGCGTATTCCAACAGGATTGAAGCGTTGTTCAGCCTCTCGCCGAATCAAATCTGCCTGCTGTTGACGTTCTTCAAGGTAGGTATGCACCTCATCTCGATGTCTAAGGTAGTAACCGATAACCAGGTAGATATCTGGCAGTTGTAGCGATGGATACTGCTCCCCTATCTCCTCTGGCGTACATCCCTCAAGAAAAGCAGTCACGACAGTATCTAGAGTGACGCGAGTTTTAGCAACCCGTACAACACCCTGAGGATCGGCCTCTATTGGGGCAGGTTCAAGGGCAATTGCTAGAGTCATAGATTTTATCGAGCCTCCTGCCTTCTATGGTAGCAAACACCCTAAGAAGCTGAAGCCTCTCTGATTCATGGGATTAGCCTGCTAGTTCTTTTTATCCTCATTCTGCCCTTTTCCCCAAGAAGAGCGTAAGACCCCACGCAGCCGTAGAGCTTCAACAAAGAGTGGTAGCAATAAAAGTGCTGCAACAACTGTCAAAATGATCTGACCAACTTTCCCTGGCAGAAATACACCAACCGCATAACCTGCCAAAGCGAGAACAATGTAAACAATTACAAAATCTAGCAGGATTAGTAAAGGAGCAGAAAACCTTGGATCTACAAGAATCTGGATATTATTTCCATCCGAATGATCCAAATAGATCCAATGACCTTGAGATTCTTTCAAATGTTCTATTCCAGTTTTCTCTTGCAGTTTTTGAGCTTCTAACTCGATTTTATGAATCTCTACAATTGTTTTGCGAATTTGCAGGAATGCAACTGGGATACCAAGAACTGCTGTGATGGCAGCAACCGCACCAGCAACAACTTTGACAGAGGTATCAAGATTGCTCCAGAAATCTGCACTTGTTGTTTGTGCCTGAGCGTAAACAGGTTCATACGCCAGCAGTACTGACGTGACCAGTGCTATAGCAAAAGGCAGCCCAAAACAAGTGCCCGCTTTTTTCACGATACCAAATGACTAGCAGACAACATTAGATGTACGCCCCAACAGAAATCTTAAGACACCTAACGGCAAAACGCAGCGGCGGCAGATGACCTTTAACTCACCACCAGCCAATCTCAACTGTCCGCTGCATTTGAATTGTTAGCCTGTGGTTTTGGGATAAGGGCTTGGTTATCATGCATAACTCTAATCAAAAACCGTAAAGCCTCATTGACTGCATCAGCGTCAGGAAACATCGCTGCGACATCGGGTTCTAAACGGACTGTTGTTTCACCAAAACTTCTTCGTCCAGATCCCAATTTTCTGACTCGTAGGCTCTTTAAGTCATACTCCGCCCGTAAATCATCTTCCATTTCTGACTTATCCCTCTTCATAGGTTTCTCGCTCGGTTCGTGTCACTTGTCTTGCGCTAATGATGCGTATTGAATCGCCCCTTTCGGTATACGACACAATCAACAATCGTCCTCAGCTTGATTGTCCAACGATAAGATAACGCTCCTCGTCCTCAGAATGGTCTGGATCGTAGAAGTCAACATATAGAGGATCATCAAAAACAGTTTTTGCCTCCTCAAATGAGACTCCGTGCTTTGATAGATTGCGTTCTGCCTTGTTCTCATCCCAGTTAAACTGCATAAAGCCATTGTATCCTTACCTACCTAACCGATTGCACGTTTTGGTCTGGAAGGGATTTAATTGCACGACAAAGATCAGGGAGCGACACAATAGCTATCCACGTGTTAGAACCTTGATTGCCAGAGAGAATAAGATCATGGACAGTATTATCCGCAAAAAAGCCAGCCCTGTAGGGATCTGCATGGGCGATTTTGTTCAATGCTTCTCTAAGTAGCAGAGGCTCGAAGCCAGTTCTTCCACTGCAAGGTGGTTGATAGCTACTTAATGTAGCCGAGACTTCACTGGTGCTGGCAGAGCGTTTCAAAGCACCAACAGTTACACGAATCGAAGGAATGGCACCAAAATCTTGTTCTGATCGGATCGAAAGAGCTAGAACTCGTAATATTTCAATACCCCTTTCAGAAGATTCCTGTAATATTTTCTGCCGATTTTGTTGATCTAGATTCAATCCATTTATGTAAACATCTCTAAAATCTTGACTGAGTACTTCTAACTCCTCAGCACATTCATGAAATGTTCTTCGTTTCCACACTTTAAAGTTGCCGTCCCTACATCAAAAAATCCTTTATAGCACAGGGTTTCTAAGCAGGCTAACGACGGAGTTGAGCGGTGACAAGTACCTTAAAGCCGAATCAAGAACCCTCATCCATCCGCTCTAACACAAGGTTAGCCTGCTTTGCTCTTAATTCATCCAGTAAACCTTCATTCCTGGCTCGAAGAAAAACCCTTCAAAGTTGTACTTCATCACCATTTCGCTCACAATCTCTTTGGGTCCACACAAAAACATATAGAAACTATCCCAGTGAACTCCATAAAGGAAACCAAAATCCTCGGTGTAGATCGTGGGTCTAAAGAATCGGCGATTGTCCTTTACAGTTGGATACTTCCCCCTGAGGAGGTTGCGGATTTGATGTTGCTTGGAATATTCACCCCACTCACTGCCGATCACTACCGACTCATACCCCCAGTCCGCAAGAGAGAGTAAAAATTGATCGAACAGAAGCTCTGGGAACAGTCCTTCTCTTGGCTCAACAAGGTCATACAGCACTAACTGCTGATAAAGCGCTCTGCATTCTGCGTGATCCTCGCTTCGGATAGCACCAATTCTTTCAGATAGAAGCCGATTGAGCCGCTGGATTGTTGGAACGCCTGTCAACTCAAGAACGCGCTTCCAAGAAACCGGGCTAGCAACTGCTTTGAGTTGTTCTCTCGTTTGCAGTTTGTAGGACAGTCCATCAAACAAGGAACGATGCTGAGGACTGGTTTTGATGAACGGATGAAGAATCGCGTAGATGCCGTCAAAATGCTTCTGAAACCACTCAATGACATCTCCATCATGAGCAGGAACAGTGATTTGCGGGTTCATCCGAGTCATCGCTTCAGTGGCTCTAAGAAGTAGGAATTGAGAGCAGGCTAACTATCCTGGTCAGCGGCGGCTAATAACTTTTGCATCACCGCCGAAGTCTTGATACCGTCCGCTTCACCAGGTTTGTTAGACCGCTGATGCTACTACATACTGCTCAAGCCGCAATGATTTTTCTTAGTGCCGTAACCTTACGCTTGATTTCAGAATCGTCTTTCATCTTGTCTAAAGGACCTTTGTATTTTTCTATAGCTTCAATTAATTCTTTCACTGCCGGCATTGAAACTTTATTTTTCATCATTTCCATCAGGGATCGAAACTTTTGTTGACATAGAGAATGCTGAAGCCGACTTGAAATATTCAAATCACTAAAAGACAGAATGGCTATCAATGCTTGATCAGGGTTAAACTGATCAAACATCAATGTATATATACTCTCAGCATTCCATGCAACTCCATTACCATTGGTTAAGAAAACCTCAACCAAACAGAGTACATATTCATTATTGATTTCTAAAGGAACCTTTCCTGTTTCCCCAACTAACCTTTGTAACTGTCGTGCAAAAGGTGGCTCACTGTAGAAATTATTTACTCCTCTGTGGGATGAAAGTAGGTTTTCTATAGCAGTTTGTATTTCTGCTGCGCGAATGCCATCTGGGATGTAAGACAATCCAGAAACTGCTTCAAGAAACTCTCGTGCAAGTTTTTGTTTGTCCTGTTCATTATTTGCTAAAAATCTAGCGTACTTAACACCAACCTGTTGTTTAGTATGCTCATCCAATCGTCCCCACAAATCCGGAACGAGAAGGCGCACATTTTGTCTCGTCTGAGATGTTGTATCTGCCTGAGTGTAAATTCCGAAGAAACCTTCAGCTAAAGTATGTACTTTCTCTCTTGGGAGATCTGCGAAAAAGGATGATATCTGTTTTGCTTCTGTCTCGTCAATTCTATTTGTTTTAATATTTGCAAGAAGCTTTTTGATTCCGACTACAACATTCGACAGTGGAAGTGTGATTACTTCAATAACGCATGTCTCTAACATACCTATAAGCTGTAAGCCAGTAATCTGATTCTGATTAGGATGAGCCGCGCTTGCCCAGTTACGCATGTATCTCACGTAATCAAGATGCTTGAAACCCAAGTCAGAAATAAGCCCAATTTCATGAGACCCCTGAATAAGTTCACTATCATCAATTCTGACAAGATCCTCTTCAGTATTTAGTCTCTTGCGTTTTTCAGAGCTACTGCCAACCGCAGCATCATAGAAATAAGCTAGATCATACCGAGCAACTCGCCGCCTTAGTTCATAAATGGTTTCATCCCACATATAGTTCAAAGCAGCATCAAACAATCCTGCTGCCGACGCGGCAATAAATTTTGATATGTAAATAGATCTTTGTTTTTGCTCTGCATCAATTTTATCTACAACTCCTTCAACGTTACTGAAAACTTTTAATCGTTCGCTAACTTGTACCAAAACTTGAGTTGTTGGCAAACCATATTGATCGATAAAGCGCAGCAATCCATCTTCAAACTGCGTAATTTGAGATGAATAATTAGAACTTGGTACAAGGTTCGTTAGATCAGATTGATCATTCATAGATCGCTTTGCTAGTTTTCAGTAGGTAGTTTAATCAGGGAAACCGCAGATTCTCTGACTATACGACAGTATAACTTCTTACTCTTGATGCCGAATCTAGCCAGGTGTTTACCAAGATTCCAACATTTTATAACCCAACCCAAAATCTTAAAGTATCGCCCTTGCCAACGGGTAAAGCGGTCTAACTATTATTAGACTGAAAGTTTCCGCCTAAGATCCCAAAATGGTTGGATAGGCGGAATCATTCTGCCTATTCACCCGATTTTACTACTTATGCAGATTGTGTCTGCCTAACATACTGCTCAGGCTAGATAGCCCGAATCGTTCCCCCTATGTTCGGCTTGCTAATGCAGATGAGCAGATGGACGACTCAACAGTGTTGCTTCTGCAACCACCTCAGTCGAGAAGGTATCACAAATGACGAGTGGCTAGTCACTCGATCGCCCCCCTCCCTCCATTCTCTGTATTGACTCTGCCAGACAAATCCCGTACCGTGATGAGTTAGGTTGTTTGTGGTGTAAACCACAGCAGAGCAACCAGACACCAAAAATCTAGTCAAGCGCTATCCAGGGCTGTTCGCAGCAGCCAAGGATAGCTGACCCCCACGTTGGTACGGCAACGCGGAGGCTTGGGAGATCTTACCACTCCTGCAAGCCACCCTGCTTTGCGCTTCAATGATATGCGGGGTGGCTAGGTTTTTGGCTTTCCTTACCCGTAAGCCAAACAGGAGAAGTATCATGGCTGATTTCATTGCTCAGATGGAGCGCGATCGCACTGTAGAGTCACAACCAGAACGGCATCAGGTCATCCCGGTTGTCAGTGGCGATCGCCGTCCGTTACGAGTGCTATTGCTGGGAACAAAACAGGATGTGATGGATACCATCAAGAACTTACATCGACGGGGGTTTGCCGAAGCGGGAGACTGGACAAAGCCGATCGCCTCTCCTGAGAGCGAGGAGCAACGCCAGCGATTGTTGGCAACCCTGCCGCCGGGGAGTTACATCAGCATCTTGACTAAGTATCTGCATCACGACGGTTCCCCTTCGAGATAGGGCGATCGCTACTTCATCAATTGAGTGGCAGCGGTAAACACTGCCACTCGTTCACTCATTTGAAAGGCTGGCTTACCTTGAATCATCGTCCTGGCAAACGCTCATCTATCGGGTCTGCTACGCAACATTTTGTTGCGATCGTCAGTATTTTGAGAACGTTAGCTAGTTGAATTCAGTAGAACCGGGTTATTCCTTGTTCAATCGGCTGAACCACTCTGGAGAGATACTGAAATGGCAACGCGAATCGGGTCATGGCACCAACGTTTAATTGCTGGCAGCTTATTCAGCTTGCTTGGCATTGCTCCAGCCGTGGCTCAGGCCAATTTACTCACACGAGCCGAAGTGTATCGCTTAGCAAACCAGGTTCAAATCCAGCCCCATCGTGCCTCAGCCCGAACCGCCAGAATCAATGATGTTTTAGTTCCCCTGGATGCGCTGCAAACGGGACAGCAATCCAGGGCAGAACTGTTGTTCAATGAAGGCTCACTGGCTCGAATTGGTGCCAATGCCATCTTCCGATTTTCACCCGGAACCCGCAGCTTTCAACTCCGCAACGGCACCATCATTGGCATGATTCGCCCCAGCAATGGCATGACCACCATTATCACACCCGAGGGAATGGCGATCGCAATGGGTACTGCCCTACTCGTACAGCATGATGCCAGCCAGAATCGATCGCGCGTCGCGGCACTCACCACTAATCCGGCAGGGCCAATCATTGTTTCCAACCTCAACGGTGAGGGTACGGTTCGCCTCCGGGCAGGGGAACAAGTCGCTATTCGCAATGGTGTAGTTGGCTCGGTGGAACCATTCAATTTGCAGGACTTCTATCAATCGTGCGATCTGGCTACCGATTTAGTACCCAACGCTACGCCATCCGCTGTGCAACCCTCATCCGAGGTTGAGGAAACGCTGGAAATCATTCGAGCCGAAACAGCAGAAGCCCTGGCAGAGCAATCAACCCAGTCCGAAACGGTATCAAATACAGACAATACCCTGTGTGCAGACGTAGCTGCCATTGAACCAGAAGAACCACAGCGGCGACGTAGACCCGGTATTTCGATTCCGTTCCCCTTCCCGTTTCCGCAGCGAAGACCCTCTCAGCCACATTTGCCCCGCAACCCCGATCGATTACCAGGCAGCGATCGCAGCCCTATCATTCCCCAATAGAGGCATTGGTGGATGGCGATCGCATCTACACTCATTACCCTGATCCAGAAGTGACGGACACACTTCTGGCTTTAATCTTTCATTACTCTCAACCAATTATCCATTCAATTATCCATCCATGTAGCCACACCGGAAACAAAATCGATGGCCATCGATTTGCCGCATCCTGTCCGGCTTGCTCCAACCAAAACAGAAGGTTGCCGTGTGAGTCAATCTCAAAGTCAAAATATAACGCTTCCTATCTCTCTTCGGAAAGAACTTAGCCCTCGTCACGAATCCTCTATCTCAAAGGAAGGATGCCTAAACCTGGGGTAACTTTGGACAATCAGATCACTTTACTCTTCCTTGAGAGGTTTATGGCTAACCTGATTGAATTTAACCTGTTTGCTCCCTACAACAACGGAGCCGCAGTGATTGGAACCTTTTCTAATTGGGAAGAGATTCCAATGGAGAAAGGAGAAGACGGTTACTTTCGGGCACAAGTCGAACTAGAGGATGGTGTTCATCAGTATAAGTTTCGAGTCCAAACGAAAAGCTGGTTCCTGGAAGCCGATGAATGGATTGATGTCAATGATCCCTACGCCACCGACATTGATAACCCCAGCCAAAACAGCGTCCTGCGAATCAAAGATGGCGATCGCATTGTGGATACCTATGTTTGGCAACATGATGATAAATCTCTACCCGCCGATCATGAACTCGTCATCTATGAAATGCATGTTGGCGATTTTTCCGGAGGGGAAAATGATGATAAGGCGCGTGGTCAATACAAACATGTGGTAGAAAAGCTCGACTATCTGTGTGAACTGGGAATCAACGCGATCGAGCTAATGCCAGTGAACGAATATCCCGGCGATCACAGTTGGGGCTACAACGTTCGCTACTTCTTTGCCACCGAATCCAGCTATGGTACCACCGAAGAGTTGAAGCACCTGATTGATGAATGCCATGCTCGCGGTATTCGCGTCATCATTGATGGCATTTACAATCACTCAGAATCTGAAAGCCCACTCACTAAAATTGATTACGACTACTGGTATCATCACGATCCCCAAGATCCAGATAACAACTGGGGGCCAGAGTTTAACTACGAACACTACGACGAGAATTTAGATACCTATCCTGCCCGCCGTTTCATTGGTGACGTGGTGCGGTTTTGGGTAGAGGAATACCACATTGATGGCATTCGTTATGATGCCGTCAAACAATTGGGCAACTACGATTTCTTACACTGGATTGTGCAGGAGGCCAAGAAATCGGCTGGAAGCAAACCCTTCTACAACATTGCCGAGCATATTCCTGATACACCCGACATCACCAATGTTGATGGCCCAATGGATGGCTGCTGGCACGATAGTTTCTATCACTGCGTTGTACCGCTCCTGTGTGGTGAATCGTTGGATATGGAGCAGCTTCAGGATGTTCTGGATGCCAAACGTCGGGGGTATATGGGAGTAACCAATGTGGTTAATTACATAACCAATCACGATCATCATCATTTAATGGCCGAACTGGCCGAACACGACATTTTTGATGAAACGGCATTCAAGCGAATTAAACTGGGTGTAGCGCTGATGATAACCGCCGTTGGCATTCCAATGGTGTGGATGGGCGAGGAATTTGGTGAGTACAAACCCAAAACCATCGAGCAAGCCAAGATTGAATGGTCACTACTGGAAAATGACACAAACCGGGGGCTGTTTGAATACTACAAAGGTTTAATTGCCCTGCGAAAAGAGAACCGATCGCTTCATGCCGAAAATATCAATTTTTTCCATGAAGATGCAGACGGTAAGGTTCTGGCTTATGTTCGCTGGAATGATGAAGGCTCTCGTGTTGTGGTCATCGCTAACTTCTCCGATCATTATCATGCCGATTATCAGATCACCAATTTCCCCGAAAACGGTAAATGGCACGAATGGACCGGAAATTATGATATGGAATCAGGAGATAACACAATGACGCTTGACCTGCCAGAGTACGAAGCAAAGGTACTGGTTTGGCAAGGGTAAGGACGGGGGCAGAACAATCTGCCCTTTAATCTGCAATTCCCTCACAAAGAAGCCGATCGCTCTCTTCCACGTATGGGTTCGTGTGCAAATAATCGCGAACCCAATTGCAACCCAACGTGAGGAGCTGGTCAAGGTTGAGCGAGAGCAAATTTAAATCGAGCTTTCGTAAAATGACGGTACGATCGCGGCTACTGGAAGCGATCGATTGTCCATCCGGGCTGAAGCAAACATTGTTAACCCAATCGGTGTGCCCGGTGAGGGTTTGCAGTTCGCGTCCGTCCAAACTCCAGAGCTTAATCGTGCGATCGACACTGCTAGAAGCTAGCATGTTTCCACTGGGGCTAAAGCAAACGCATCGCACCGTTGCTTTGTGACCCAAAAAGTTTTGCAAGGCTTGTCCATCTGTCCCCATTAGCTTGACGCTACCATCGCCACCTCCCATCGCAATCCGTTGACCATCCGGGCTGAAACACACACTCATTACAGTGGCGTCTAACGTCGGGAACACCTGAGCAACTTGACCATCCAGGTTCCAAATGCGAACGCTGCCATCGCGGGCACTGGAAACAATCTGCTGTCCATCCGGACTAAACGCAACGCTATACACCTGATCTTGATGATCGGCATAGGTCTGTAAAACCTGACCCTCCAGATCCCAGCGTTTGATAGTGCCATCGCCGCTGCACGATACAATTTGCTGACCGTTGGGACTAAAGCTAAGGCAGTTTACCCAGCGTCGATGCCCGGAAAACGTGCGGAGGCGGCGACCGTCTCGCGTCCATAGCCGAATAGTGTGATCGCCGCTCGCCGAGGCGATAAGCTGCCCATCTGGACTAAACCGAATGCTGCTAATCCAGTTTTGGTGCCCTTTGAACGTCTCTAACACCTGACCCTGCAAGTTCCAGATCTTGACGGTGCAATCGCTGCTGCCCGTTGCCAAACATTGCCCATCGGGACTAAAACAGACGTTACCCACCCAATCGCTGTGTCCAAATAATGTTTGCAATCCTGTCCGGTGCAGACTCCACAGGTGAATATTGCGATCGCTGCTAGCCGAGGCCAACAGCAAACCATCCGGGCTAAAACTGAGACCTCTCACCCAATCGTTGTGCCCAACAAAGGTATGCAGCTCTTGACCATCCAAATTCCACAGTTTGACGGTAGCATCGCTGCTGGCCGTTGCCAGCCGTAAACCATCCGGGCTAAAGCGCACCCCTGTTACATCAGAACGATGCCCACTCAGCGTTTTCAGCTCCTGCCCATCCACAGACCAGAGTTTCACGGTGCGATCGCCGCTAGCCGTTGCCAGCAGTTGCCCATCGGGACTAAAGCTGACGCTATCCACCCAGCCCTCATGCCCCACTAGCGTCCGCTGTTCCTGACCGTCTACCCCCCAAATCTTTGTCGTAAAATCGCCGCTACCAGAGGCAAAGAACTGGCCGTTGGGGCTAAACTCTACGCTGTTGATGCCCCGGCTGTGCCCGGTCAGCGTTTGCACCAGTTCTCCATCAAGCGTCCAGAGTTTCAGGGTGCCGTCAATGCTGCCCGTTGCAACAACGTGCCCACTGGGGCTAAAGCTAACGCTGGTCACTCCAGCTTTATGCCCAGCCAGGGTGTGCAGCCATTCTCCGTTGACCCGCCACAGTTTAGCGGTGCGATCGCTGCTGGCGGTTGCCAAAAATTGACCATCCGGACTAAACCGAACACAGCGAATCAGATCATCATGGCCGTTGAACGATCGCAGTGCCCGACCATTGCGGCTCCACAACCACACAGAACCATCGCTGCCTCCAGAGAGCAACAGTTGCCCATCCGGACTAAAGTGAACGCTTCTCACGCCTGAGCGGTGCCCCTGCAAGCTGTTAACATTACGAATTTCATACACAATCTGCCGCAAGGTGGCGATCGTCCGCCGCTGCATCTCAATCGGAGGTTCTGCCCGCTTCAGGTTCTTCCCTGCCTTGATGGCCGTCACCAATCCCCGAATCTGTTCATTGGCCGTAAACAACGCCTGAGAAGAAAGGTTCAGAGCGTCCACTTCTGCCACTTCTGCCCGTTTGCGCTCGCGTTCTGCAATTTCGTATAGCTCTTTCCAGCGGGTTGCTTCCTGGTGCTGCCAATCTTGGCTGGCCGCGATAAAGTCTTGCTGTAAAGCCAACGGCTTAGGCGACTTACTGGCTCCCGCAATTAGCCATTGTTGAGCTTCGGTTAATTCTGTGCCGCGCAAGAGAAAATCACTTTGGCGATCGCTGCGCTCCCATTCTTCAGCCCGAAATTTGAGCCGAGCATGAATCCGGCTATGTTCCAGATCGGAATCAATCACCTCAATCAGTTTTTGTAACGCCGTGCCAAAATCATCGTCACTACAAAACGAAATCCATTGATATTGCGCCAACTCAGCAGGCAACACCTCTTCGACCAGATCTCGGCAGACCAGCGGAATGATTTGTTTATGGTGGGCGATCGCGCACTCTAATTCATAGAGGCAATGTTCAGATTGAGCCGAATCGGAACTGATCACAAAAATAAATTTGTTGGCTAACTCAATCCCCCGCTTAATCTCCAGTTTCCATTCCGATGCGGGGGCAATATCTTGCCAATCCACCCAGACCTCACGGTCTAGCGTGATGAGATGGGCATACAGCGCTCGCACAAATGCCTTGTCTTTACGAGAGTATGAGATGAAAACGTCAGCCATGCCTCGTGTTGCCTTATTGCTTGTTCATTCCCAAAGATAAACACATTGCTTCCCTTCATCATTACTGATGGGTCTGCCTTCTTTTGGGTTGGGTTGAACGCATCATGGCTTAAAAGGATGGGTTAAAAGGGCTAGCGGCACTCACCACTCCTTTGCTTCGGTTTCAGCCACTTACAGCAGTTTTCAATCGAGTCAGCCACAGTCTCGCCAAGATGGGTGTAGGGTTTGAGGTGTGGTGAATGCAAATGAAAATGACTGTAACAGGAATCAGCTACAGTGATCGACTGATTCTGTTCATGCAATTGTGGTCTCCTCTACCGTTTGTCATAGCGGGCGCGATAGGCTGAGTCATAGTACAGTCAGTATTCGAACCATCGCAGCTACGTTATGCGAGACGCATCCTCGATGCAACCGCCCCAGCATCCCTTTCAACATGGGCACATCTTTCAAAGCCCCGGTAGCCACTTCACCTATCGGGTGATTGGGCCATGTTGCCGATTGTTTGATCGGGAAGAACTGCCGTGGCCGTGTTGTCGGCTCCAGTGGCGTGGCAAAGAACCGAGCTGGCGGCGGGTGGGCAGACGATTGGTGGTTGATATGGCATCACGCAATAGTCCGTCGTATTCCGTGGAAGTGATTGGGCAAGAGTATTCCAGCGTGCCGTTTGTTATGACGCTTTATCCAGTAAAGCTGCCTGTCCCGCTACGGGAGTGGTGGTATTCCAAAAAACCGCAGCCCCCAACCTATCCCCCCGACGTAAATAGCGTCAATAGTCAGACGAATGTGCCGACGTTAGATAGGGTGAGCGGCGAATCGTAGACAGCGACGTACCCCCAGAGGGCTGCTGCTACAACGGCTGTAATGGTGCAGAAGGATGAGCGATCGCCCCAACGACCTCCTCCAGCCGTTCCGGATGAGCCGAGGACACCAGAATAGCCGGATACACCGCATTTCCCCACACTGGATGCAACACCATTGAGCAACCGCCGCTGCTAATCCGGTCATATCCAAGCAGGGCATGGACAACCGCCACATCATCTAGCCGCAGCGAACCCGGAGCAGACAGCATCGGCCATCCGGTGCGAGGGTCAAATAGCTCCACTAATTGATTCATTTGGGTCAGTCTTGCCGCTACGCGCATTCCAAACGTCACAAAATCCTGCCGCAGTTGATGTTTGCTCTGCTCTATTTCAACGGTGCGATCGATCAAGGCAAAGGGGCACGGTTGCAGAACCACCAACACCGACGAGATAGAACGAGACCAACCTGGCAATAGCTGGCTTGAATGACGATGAAGATAAGGACTCGGTGAATGTATGGAATATTGCATTGCAGCAGTGCATCACCTAAGAGGCTGTTTGCAACGGATGGAATGTCTCCTGTAAGGGCGCACGTGCGGCAGATCGTTCCCAAAATAGACCCAGATATAACCTAGATATATTTGCCTGGATGCCACACCCCTACAGTGCCGACCTACAAATTAAACCCTTTAAAGCATCCTCCAAACCCAATGAGTAGTATCAGGTCAGAGGATGTCTTAAAAGTGCTAAGCTCCAACGCGAACCGCCCCCTAATCCCCCAAAATTGGCTTCGACGTGAGCGCTCAGCCGAACGGGGACTTTGAAACAGAATTGATTCGGAAGTCCCCCAAATTGGGTGATTTTGGGGGCTAATTTAGAATGTTGAGCCATTCTCAGATATCCTCTCAGATGCGTTGAACCCTCCCTAACAGTTCATTTTGGCGCAATCTTTAGAATCTTAAACTGAAGGAACAGTACGGCTGACCGAACAATCTTAACTGCCTGCATCAGGCTGCGAAAACGCTGATTCTTCGGTGCGGCGGCATTGGCCTATGGTTAGCGGAACCTGTAGGGCATAAAGGTGAGCGCAGCCCCAGTTCACACCCCACCGATCGGTCAGGCATCCTGATCTGTCTGTCTGAGAGGATGTTTTAAAAGTTTGATTAGTTACCCGATAGGTGTAGGGGCGAAGCATTCGGTAGACAATGTCTCGGTTGTTCTAGCCATCCTGATTCGTAGCTTGCTTCTCGCAGAGTATGCTTCGCCCCTACCGAGACGTAAAAGATACTTTTCAAACACCCTCTGAGGATCAGTGCTTTTTAGAATGAGGGAATGCTGACCGTACAGCAGATTTGAACCGTTTATTCAGACTTACAGCAGTTCTCAATCGAGTCAGCCACAGTCTCGCCAAACTAGGTGTGAGGTGTAGGGTTTGAGGCGTGGTGAATGCAACTGAAAATGGTTGTATATCAACTTTTATCGTTAGTTGCTCGGAGTGTAGCGATGCAAACTAAAATGGCGATCGACAGTATCGACCCTCAAGAGCGTTTCAGCCCGGTGGACTGGTCAGAAGGTCTATGGAACCATTGGCAGGCGGTCAGGGATAGCACCCTCAGCACCCTGGAGGCGACCAATGATGCGATCGCCACCCTTACTACAACGGCTAGACAGGAGCAGCTCACCTTGACGGAGACGGCTCAACGCGCGATCGGCTCAGTTGCGGCAAGTTCCAACCAGGCTCAAACGGTTATTGTAAACCTATCGAATCAGGCGAACCGTCACCTGGCAGATACGCTGAATTCGTTGACTGTCGCAACGGAAACGACGCAGCAGGCGGTGAACGAAACGACAGCACTAGCCATGAACCGCATGACCACTGCCAGTGACCTGGCCATCGCTCGCCTGACCACCGCCACAGAACAGGCTAAAACGTCGCTAGATGGCAACCTTCAGCGGGTTGAAGCCCTGAGCGGTGGTGTCACCAATGCGGTTCAAACGGCGATCGCTCAATCCATCCAAACCTGGCTAGAGGGACATCCAATGCTGGCATGGTTCATCACACATCCGCTGATTGCGCTGTTCCTGATGCTGGTGCTGATCTGGCTGGGGTGGGGACTGTTAGGGGCGATCGCGCATTTGTCTGAGCGCATCTGGTTAATGACCTTACAGGCACCGCTCAAGGTAGGTCGCTGGATGCTGCATCGCGTAGCCGCTTTATTTCAACGGGGCGATCGCCCTCAAGCCTTGCCCAAAATCTCACCCAATCAGGCTCAAGAAAAATTAGCAACCCTGCTCGATCGGCTTGAAGCTGTAAAGCGCGAACAAGACGAATTGCTAAAAGAAGTAAGAGCGCTTGTGATGAAAGACTAACGGCATGACCTGAGTTCACCTGAATTCAATTGAGCCAATGACAACTGACCCAACCAACCCCATCCTGTTTATCGGCGGGCAATAATCCAAACGGCATGAATAATTCCGGGAATATAGCCTAACAAAGTAAGCAAGATGTTAATCCAAAACTGTGGGCCAATCCCCACCTGTAAAAAAACGCCTAATGGTGGTAGAAACACAGCACATATGAGCCGAACAATATCCACGGATGGTACTCCTTAACAAACGATCAACAATACTTGACTCGATAATGATTTAAATCTAACAACTTCAATCAACAGAATGGGCTAAGAAAAACAGTAGCACCAAATCCGCCATCATCTTGCAAGGTTATGGATTCTGGCGCATCCTCCTGGAGATGTGTTATTTATCAATATTTCAGAGGAAATTAATCAAAGCTTCGTTGCTAACCCAAATCATTCAGTAGTGTTAATCAGTAGTTTTAACTAGCCTACCCTGCCTTTTGGTTGATCCCTTCTTCAACAAAAGTTGTCATTATTGATTCATATCATTCCATTTTTCAGCCACAAAATTGGCTCATCATTGCCTCTCGTTAATAACGCTTTTTTTGAAAACAAGGACAAACACTCATGTTTAACCATCAACAAAGAGTAGCGATCGCAACGTTTTTTAACACGCTGTTCATTTATGGTTGTAGTTACCTGACTATGCCACTCAAAATGGTTCACCGTGCGATCGCTGCAATTACGTTCTCTATCACTCCTCTTCAACAAAGCCTTTCTCCCTGCCTCGTACCGATTCGCGTAAAATCTTCTCAGGTTGCTGCAAACCTGCCGGAGTACCGAGCTTACAGGCAGAGGTAACTCCTATGAAAAAGCGGCTTGTGCTGAGCATGACAGGTGCTTCAGCACTGTTTTTTGTCAGCGGCTTTACTGGAGCAAGCTGCGCCGTTCGGGAGTTGTCTCCTGGTGGCTCTCAGTGCTTTTCATTTATGAATCCAACCCCCATCCAGCTTCAATATTCGGGTTTAGCAGAGCAACTGTTTGGCCTGGGGTTGAGTGCGATCGACTTTGGCAGTGGTGCGGTGGTGCAGCCAACTAACACGGTAACTGTAGCTCCCGTCCCTGCCTCTCTGGAGCAGGGAACTACACCATATTCCTGGCACGATTATGGTGCAACCTTTATTGAGGGGTCTCTGGACGCACCGTTGCCGCAACAAAGCGAGATGTAAAGCGAAAGCCTGGGTCTAAACCGTTGCAACCGCTTTACAAGGGTGATGGTTCTGGACGCTTTGCTCTATAGGGCTTTTCTGGTTGGCCTCCCCGTGAATGTACGCAGTACTTACAGGACAGCAGTAAACTTTTTCATGAAGCTTACGTAGGTGTGCTGTTATACTATGGGGAATACGCTGAGCCAGCAGCCCATTTGGAGGAATCATGCTAAATAGGAGCGATCGCACCTCAACCCACGCCCCGCAACCAGCACCCACTCCCAAACGGTTGGGCGGCTACCTGATGGACGCCGGACTGGTGACCTCAGACCAAATTCACGTAGCCCTGCGAGACCAGCAGGCAACCGGGTTGCGGCTGGGGGAAATATTGGTCGCCAGAGGTTGGCTAAAAGAGCAAACCGTGGAATGGGTCATGAGTCAGGTGGTCATTCCAGAACGCAAGGCATATAGCCAACCCCCCACCCCCGATTTATCCCAATCCGCTCGGCAAGCTGTGCAGACGACACCTTCTCAGCCACGCCGCCTGACTCAGGCCGACTTAAACGATCCAGAGCTGATTAACGGCTTAACTCGCATTAGACCCGCCGCACGTTCGGCTACTCCTCAATCAACATCTCAATCAACGCCACGCTTTTCCGGGACAGCCGCTTCCCAGCCCAATACACCCATCGATCGCCGTCCCCCGATCGCCAAGCCGCTTCCATCCGTTCAGCCACCGGATGAAGACGTGAGCTGGGTTGGTTAAGCCGCGAACAGCCAGAGCCAGATGGGCAACATTACCAGCAACCCCATCGAACCAACCGCCAGAGCGGTAACCGCCAGTTCCCGATCCAGGTTGTAGGCTTCGGCAATCACCAGGGTGGCAAAGGCGGGCGGCATCGCAACTTGCAGCACAATCACTAATTGGGGTGGCCCTGTAAACCCCACCCAGGTTAGCCCCAAACCAACTAAGAGCGGCACGATCAGCATTTTGATTGACAGGCTGACGATCGCCCGTTTCATACTGCGCCACGAGCGAAGCTGGCTTAACCGCATTCCAATCAGCAGCAGCGACAGGGCAATGACACCCCATGCGGCTCCTCGCAAACTCCCCTCTACAGGTTCACTGAACGGAATACGGCGAAACCCCAACCCAAATCCAAAACTCCACAAGGCCGGATTCTTCAGCGTCGCGGCAATTAGTCTCCAGGGGTTTTGGGTTGCCATGCCAAAGCGAGCGGCCAGCAGTACGCCCAGTCCATATGCGCCCAGGGTGCTGCCGATCGTGTCATAAAAAATAGCCCAACCAAAATACTGTGGCCCCACTAGTGCCAAAATGACCGGATAACCAAGATAGCCCGTGTTGCCAATCATGGCAGACAGCAAAAAGCTGCCCTGAGAGGGACGTTGTGGAATCGGTTGGGCAGATGTTGCCAGCCGCCGTTGCCACCAGGACAACCCCACCGGAGCCTCCAGATAGCGTGCCGCTAGACGAGCCAGATACGCTTGACCCTGAATCCATGCCCAGGCAAACCCAGCACCAAGGGCGATCGCGATCCAGGCCACTATTGGCGCAATCCAGATCGAGGCGGAAAGGTCAGCTTGCCGCAAAAAAACGACAATGCTAACGGGAACCCCGATCCAAAACAAAAATTGACCCAGTTGAAATGGAACGACCGTTGGCAGCTTGCGTCCCAGGACTATTCCTAGCCCTACCCATGCCATTAGCGGTGCATAAAGTTTGAGTAAATTCGTCTCCAGGCCAGACATGGTTCTGCGATCGACAGATGCAATTGCGCTGGTAAGGCACTGCCCCAGTCTACAATCAACTAAGGACTGACTTGTGTAACTGTTGTAGTGTGGGGCTTGTTTTGTGAATAATACTGGTCTGCCCGGAAAACCACCCGAGTTTTCCACTCCCCCGACCGATGACATTCCCGAAGCACTGCGAGAAACAGCAGTTGCCAGCCCTCGACCTCGGTTCAAACTGCCTTTTTGGGGTTGGGGGCTAATTGGTGTAGCGATCGCCCTCATCCTGGGTATGGTCGTGAGCTGGCAGTCGGCGCAAGTCGGCACAACGGCGCAGGCTGCCAACGGTGCAGCAGCACAGACAGGGCTGCAATCGGCGTTAATTACCCAACAGCTCAACGTGCCCGATTCGTTACTCGGACATCTGCCCTACGAAGAAGCTCCGGCAGATGACCTGCAATCGGTGGTGGCCGACAACAGCATCAAGCTGCGACCCATTGCCGCTGCTCAGTTTTTAGATTTACTAGAGGCCGCCAGAGCCGATGGCGTGGTGATTGTGCCGATCTCCGGGTTCCGGTCGATCGCCGACCAGGAGCAAGTGTTCTTTGGCATCAAGGCTCAGCAGGGCGAAAGTCCGACAGAGCGAGCTGAAGTGAGCGCTCCTCCGGGTTATAGCGAACACCACACGGGTTACGCCGTTGATATTGTTGATGGCGAACAATCGGAAACCGACCTGGAGATTAGTTTTGAGGGCACCGAAGCGTTCCGCTGGATGCAGCAAAATGCCGCCCGGTTTAACTTTGAGCTATCGTTTCCACGCGATAATGCCGAAGGGATTAGTTATGAACCGTGGCATTGGCGCTTTGTGGGCGATCGCCACAGCTTAGAAACTTTCTTTAAAGCACGACAACTGGCCGGAAGTAATCAGGAGTAAAGCACCGTGAGCCAAACAGGACTCAATTTAACTGCCATCACGATCTTTACGGTGGTGATGATGAGCTTGCTCGGCCCCGTGCTGAATATTTCGCCTGTGATTCCGGCTCTGGGTATCTTTAGCCTCTTGGGTGTCGCAACGCTGGACAACTTCAGCTTTCAAGGGCGAGGGAGTACCTTGCTGCTCGACTGGTTTGCCAGCTTTTCAGCAGAGCACCGCGATCGCGTGGTGCGTCACGAGGCAGGGCATTTTTTGGTGGCGCATCTGCTGGGTATTCCAATCACGGGCTACACGTTAACCGCATGGGAAGCCTTTCAACAAGGACAAACCGGACGGGGTGGGGTGAGCTTTGACTGCCAGGAGTTGGATGCCCAGGTAGAACAAGGGGCTATTTCGGCGCAGTTAGTCGATCGCTACTGCAAGGTGTGGATGGCTGGCATTGCCGCCGAAACGCTGATTTACGGCAAGTCGGAAGGTGGGGCAGACGATCGCGAAAAATTTGGCATTCTCTGGGCGCAATTGCACCGACCAGAGGCAGAAGGACTCCAGAAGCTAAACTGGTCGGCATTTCAAGCTAAAACGCTGATCCAAAGTCATTGGTCGGCCTATGAAGCGCTGGTAGCGGCAATGCAGAAACGTGCCGCCGTGCTAGAATGCTGCGACGCGATCGAGCGAACTAGTTCAGTAAGTCAGGCTCAATGAGTCAGACAGGTACGTTAAGCGGCACAGACCAAACGTCAGCCGTGATGACAACGCCTGCAATCAATCTTGCTGAGAACGGACTGCGCCAGATGCAGACGCATTGCGATTGAGCTGTCCCGCTTTCCAACCAGTGATGCTCTGAAGATAGAGGCCGCCAACCGTGGTTAAAAAGATGAGATAGGCGATCGCCTGCACCCAATAAAGCCGTTGCGTGTAGCCAAAAAACGCCTTCAACAAAATCCCTGGAAACTGGCGATCGGGCAATACATGGCTGGCATCCCATACCTGCGCTCCTAAGATGCAAGACGGGCTAGACGCAGAACACAGAAAGGCAAATTCAGGATTAACGACCGCCAACGCCGCAACCGCCGCATCAAAGTGGCGCAACGCTGAAACGACCAGGCCAGACACAATCAGCAGCAACAGTACGCCCATGCCCTGGAAAAACAGCCGCAGGTTAATTTTAATCCCCAGTTGAAACAGCAAAAAGCCAATGATGACGGCTCCAATTAGCCCGGCTACTGCTCCCAGGGCAGGAATCCACCCCTGCTGAAATTTGGCGGCAATAAACAGAACCGTCTCGAATCCTTCGCGCAGAACGGCGATCGTAATTAAGCCAAATACCCCCCATCCGGCATGACCAGCCTGTTGCAACGCCGCTGTAATCGCCCCTTCCACCTCCGCTTTCATGGAGCGAGCCTGCTGCGTCATCCAGATCAACATCCAACTGAGGAGAGCGATCGCCGCCACACCAAATACGCCTTCCAGCAGGGGTTTTACCACTGGAGCATACTCAGGATTGGCAACGTCTAGAACCCGCATTAACCCAACAAATAAAGCTCCCACCATCACGCTGGCAGCAAGCCCTACCCCCACCCCCGCATACACCCAGGAATTGAGGTGGCTCTGTCCGGCTTTTTTTAAGTATGCCAACACAATTCCAACCACGAGAGCCGCTTCCACGCCTTCTCGTAACGTGACCACAAACGTTGGCAGAGCAGCACTAAGATCCATTCGCGTTCTCGTAATTAAACATCAGCCACGCTGAAGTCTCTCAACATCTTCCGCAACTCCAGCGTATGCATTTCTTCGTTGCTAATCATCGTGCGGGTAAATTCTTCCAGGTAAACGCTGGCATCCTTAACCACATCCAGCAGAGATTTATAGAGATCGAGCGCCTTCTTTTCGTGCGTCAAACTCTCGGCCAAAATATCTCGAATCGAGTGACGGTAGCTTTCCTCAATTGGGGCAATTTTCAAGCTCGGATGGCCATCATCTAGCCCCGTGATAATTTCGCCAACCTGCTGCGCGTGCAGCAACGACTCACTCGCCTGGGCTTTGAGAAAATCAACAATCGGAATGCGGTTGGGGCCAGTCACCATCAGTGAATAGTGGGTATAGCGCACCACCCCTGCTAACTCAAATTCCATGATGGCATTGAGCAAACCAATCGTCTGTTTAAGGTCGAGTTCTTTCATGTTTATCAAGCGTTCCAGCACTGAGTTGTCACCAATCTGCATGAGCAGGGGCCGCCGCCCAACAAAGACTAAACGGCACCAGCAACCCTCTGTTCAGCGTTCCCTACTCTCTTCTTATCAATCCTTTCTGAGGCTATATATCCTCGGAGCTTGCCGGGTCGCCTAGTTCGGGTTCCCGTGCCGGAACTGCAACCGCTTTACCAAAGTTTTCTCGCCACCACGCCAACAGGGTGCTGGCAATAAAAATACTGGAATAGGCACCCATCGCAAATCCAATAATCAACGCCAGCGCAAAGTATTTTAGGGTTTCGCCCCCAAAGAGGAAGATAGCCGTTAGCGTCAACAGGGTAGTGAGGGTCGTGTTGATCGATCGCGCCAACGTCTGGTTGACCGCATCATCTACAACATCATTGATATGGCGATCGGGGTTATTCTTAATCGTTTCCCGCACCCGGTCATAAATAACAACAGTATCGTTAACCGAGAACCCCACAATCGTCAGCAGTGCCACGATAAACAAGCTGTCTACCTCAATCCCTAGAAACAATCCCAGGGCAGCAAACACTCCCACTGTGACGAACACATCATGCAACAGGGCAACGATCGCAAAGATGGCATAGTCTAGCTGAAACCGCAGACTCAGATAAGCTGCAATTCCAGCAAAAGAGACAATTAAGGCTAACAGACCCGATGTCAACAACTGCTGCCCAATCGTTGGGCCAACGGTATCAATTTGCGTTGAGTTGGGGTCGAACGCACCCACTTGCTCGCTCAAGGCCGATACCAGGCTATCTCGCTGGTCAACATCCAGCGTTGACGTTCGAATCGACACGGCCTGCTGCTCTTGGCCTACCACCTGAATGCTGCTGTTGCCCAACCCTTCATCGGTTGTCACCTGCCGCACCACCGCCGGATCAATAGGCTGATCGCAGTTGTTGGGAACGGTGCAGTCCAGTTCGAGCTGTAAGCGGGTGCCGCCGACAAAGTCAAGACTGGGACGCAACGGTGTGCCAAGCTGCTGCCACGACACCAGCATGGCAGCAATGCCAGCCAGGATCACAACAGACGACAACGTCCACCAGAGCGATCGCTGTTTAATGATGTGCAATTTCATGGGGTTGCCTCTGGTTGGGATTTAGAGACGGGAGACAAGTTAGGACAAAACCACGACGGTTTTCGCAGGTTAGGAATGCTGAGCGCCACCAGCAACAGGGTACGGCTACAGGTCAATGCCGTGAACATGCTAACGGCCACACCCAGCGCCAGCGTCAAGGCAAATCCCTTCACCAGGCCAGCTCCTAGCCAGAACAACGCGCCACAGGCGATTAACGTCGTGACGTTACTGTCCAAAATACTGGAAAAGGCGCGATAGAATCCAGATTCGACCGACCGATAGAGTGTTTTACCCGCTCGCAGCTCTTCCCGAGTGCGTTCAAAAATTAGCACGTTCGCGTCAACCGCCATCCCAATACTGAGGATAAACCCGGCAATTCCGGGCAGCGTTAGCGTCACACCCAGCAGGGTAAAGACCGCCAGCGTCAGAATAGCGTAAATGATCAACGCCAGGTCAGCAATCAGTCCCGGCAGGCGATAATACACCACCATAAAAATCAGTACCAGAATCAATCCGGCAACGCCTGCATAGATACTGCGCTGAATGCTGTCTTGCCCTAAGGTGGCACCTACCGTGCGGTTTTCCACTACTTCCACTGGAACCGGCAGGGCACCGCCTCGCAGTTGCACCGCTAAATCACTCGCTTCCTGAGTTGTAAAACCGCCTGTAATACTGGCGGTGCCGCCGCTGATACCCGTTTCGGCATATTCAACATCGACTCGTGGGGCACTCAGCAACTGGTCGTCCAGAAAAATCCCCAAGCTGCGCCCGGTTCCAGCCACGCTTTTGGTCAGTTCAGCAAAGGCATCCGCACCCTGACTGTCAAATTCCAGAATGACCTGCCAGGCATTCCCCAGCGGTTGAGCATAGGCCGTTCGCAGCCGATCGCCCATTAACCCAGTTTGATCAAACAGTCCGGCGATCGCATCGTTACTACGGTCGAGTGCCGCCTGGTTTTGGGCGATCGCCTCCTCGTCACCGCTTTCTCGTAACTGCTGCTGTTGCAACAGCAGGTCTTGCCGCACCTGGTACTCCGCCGCCAACTGCGCTTCACTGCCTTGCCGCTGCTCGCGAAAGTCGAGCTGTGCGGTGCCGCCCAAAACCCGCTCGGCCTGCGCCGGATCGCTCACTCCCGGCAACTGCACAATTAACTGGTCTTCCCCAGCCGTTTGCACCACCGCTTCCGATACCCCCAGCGCATTCACCCGGTTTTCCACCACCCGTCGCACGCCTTCCAGTTTTTCCGGCGTAATTTCCGGAACCTCTGGTGTGGTTTGAATTTGAAGCGTCAGTTGTGCGCCGCCCTGCAAATCCAGCCCTAAGCGGGTTGGAATATTGACCATGACGACGATGGCGGCGATCGTCAACATCAAAATAAACGCCAATAATGTCCGTTGTCTGCCCATGTCTATAGCCGCTGTAACAAACGCTATGATAACGACATTTTGGTAGTCTATGAGCCAAACAGATAGGCAAGTAAACAATCCAGGCGATAAATCAATGTCATATGCAAGACAATTCAGCGTCCAACAATACGTTAATCTAAATCTATAGAGTCAGTAAGGTTGTGCGCTGCTGCATGGATAGCCAGGAACTTGCCCAATATCTAGAAGAAACAAACGGAATTTCTAAACCGTGGCTGTTGGCGCAACTTCGCCTTCAAAAGCTAAAAGAGCGGCAGGAGACGTTACCGCCAGATGAGTATGCGCGGCAGCTTGCTGATATTCATCAGGACTTGATGAATCTAGGCGAGTGGTGGGTGGGCATTGAAGATCAGGCATTTTAGGCGATCGGTTCCTTCATCTTCCAGAACGCTTCCTTCGCCAGAAAGAGTACGGTTGCAGCCAAGTCAACTACCATGAACCGTGTCAAACTCAAGCATCCACTGAAATAGATGAGTCCAGATTGACTCAAACGTATGCCTAAAGTTAATAAAGCCGTATCTAAAGTTGATCTCAAAGATCCGAACTATTTCTTTAACCGCGAGCTGAGCTGGCTAGAGTTTAACAACCGAGTCTTGCAGGAAGCGCTGGATACGCGCACGCCATTGCTGGAGCGTCTCAAGTTTATGGCTATTTTTAGCGCCAACTTAGACGAATACTTCATGGTGCGAGTTGCAGCTTTAAGGCAACAGGTCGAGGCGGGGGTGAATCGGCTCACGCCCGATGGCCGTAGTCCTCAAGACCAGTTGAATGATATTAGTGCCCACTTGCGCCCCGTGGTTAAAGAGCAGCATCGCCACTTTGAGCAGGCTCTACGGCCTCAAATGGCAAGCAAAGGGATTTATCTGCTGGACTACATGGATCTAAACCAGGAGCAACGGCTCTACATCCAGCACTACTTTGAAGACCAGATCTTTCCAGTGCTAACCCCGCTGGCAGTAGACCCCGGCCATCCTTTTCCTTATATTTCCAACCGCAGCCTGAATTTAGCAGTGGTCGTTAAAGACTCAGAAACGCAGGAAGAACACTTTGCCAGGGTGAAAGTGCCCAACGTCTTGCCTCGTTTCGTGCCCTTGCCTCCAGAATTGCGGTTACAGCATAAAGACCGTCCATCGGCCTGGACTGGAATTCCCCTGGAGCAAGTGATCGCCCACAATTTAGAGTTTTTGTTTCCTGGCATGGATATCCAGGAATACCATCCGTTTCGCATTACCCGCAATGCCGACCTGGAGGTGGAAGAAGACGAAGCAGATGACCTGATGTTGGCGATCGAGCAAGAGCTACGCAAACGCCGGATGGGTGGCTCTGTGGTGCGGATGGAAATTCATACTGCCATTCCCGACCATCTGCGAGCAACGCTGATGCAGGAAATGGAGCTGGGCGACAGCGATGTGTATGACATTGATGGGCTGTTGAGCCTGAGCGATCTGATGTCATTCATGGATTTGCCGCTGCCCCAACTGAAGGATGAGGCGTGGACTCCGGTGGTTCATCCCCGCTTGCGGCGCGTGACCGATAAACCGGAAGACAGCGCTTCGCTGGAAATTGACGACAAAGAAGATTTCTTTTCGGTGATTCGTCGGCGAGATCTGATGGTACACCATCCCTACTACTCGTTCCCGGCAACGGTGCAGCGGTTTATCACCCATGCGGCGCAAGATCCGGAGGTGCTGGCCATCAAGATGACGCTTTACCGCACCTCTGGCGACTCGCCGATCGTGAATGCGCTGATTGCAGCAGCCGAAAACGGCAAGCAAGTAGCGGTTCTGGTAGAGCTAAAAGCCCGATTTGATGAGGAAAACAACATCAATTGGGCACGCAAGCTAGAAAAATCGGGCGTACATGTGGTGTATGGCCTGGTTGGGCTGAAAACCCACACCAAGGTGGTGTTGGTAGTGCGCCGAGAGG
This sequence comes from Oculatella sp. LEGE 06141, assembly GCF_015207605.1. Lineage (GTDB taxonomy): Bacteria > Cyanobacteriota > Cyanobacteriia > Elainellales > Elainellaceae > Oculatella. Next base: position 94,693 of record NZ_JADEWO010000013.1, on the reverse strand, counting down.
AAGACTGCATCCGCCGCTATGTTCACATTGGCACCGGAAACTACAACCCCAAAACGGCGCGAATCTACACTGATTTAGGTCTGCTCAGTTGTCGAGAAGACTTGGGAGCCGATCTAACCGACCTGTTCAACTATTTGACCGGATACTCGCGGCAACAATCCTATCGCAAGCTGCTGGTGGCTCCGGTGAATCTGCGCGATCGCATGTTGGCTTTAATTCGACGCGAAATCGAGCATTGCCGCAATGGGGCACATGGTCGAATTGTAGCCAAAATGAACGCGCTGGTTGACCCAGAAGTGATCACCACACTCTACAAAGCGTCGCAAGCAGGGGTGCAAATTGACCTGATTATTCGTGGTATCTGCTGTTTGCGTCCCGGCGTAAAAGGAGTGAGTGAAAACATTCGGGTAGTGAGTATTGTAGGTCGCTTCCTGGAACACTCCCGCGTTTTCTACTTCCACAACAACGGACAGGAGGAAGTGTACATTGGCAGTGCCGACTGGATGCCCCGCAACCTCGATCGCCGCGTAGAAGCCATCACGCCGATTGAAGATCCAGACATTGCTAAAGATCTTCAGGAGATTTTGGGCGTTATGCTGGCAGATAACCGTCAAGCCTGGGATTTACAGTCCGATGGTCATTATGTCCAGCGTCGTCCCAGTGCCAAGGGCGCAGAACAAAGTGCCCAAAAAATTCTGATGGAGATGGCGCTGCAAGCCGCAGGCATGGCCTGAACCAGATACCCTGCTCTGGACGTGTGATCTGGACAGAATGGCGTAGAGTAGGAGGTTCATCCTCCAGGCAACGGCTTAGTCTTGATAATGAGCGATCGCATGTCCACTCCCCACCCCACCCCATTAACCCTGGCAGAAGCGCACCGTATTTTGAAGCAGTTTGATTGCCTCAAACCGCAGGCAACGGAGACAACGCCAGATAAAAACGTGATTCGTGACGCGCTATTGCTGGTTGTGCGTCATTCCGACTATCAGATCTTGGGGATTTGTGCCGATGCGATCGCCCCAGGTCGTCAGGCGTTAGCCAGCTACGCCACCGCGTTGGGCTACACACTCAACCCTGAGTTAGCACCCGTTGAAGGCGCAGTGTATATCAAATTCAACCCCAAATCGAACCTGTGCTACGCCGACTCCTACGCTGGTGAACATCGCGGTGTTTTGGTGTCTTGTCAATCTGCTTATGAGTCAGGCATTAATGAGATGTACGGCCATTTGCCCCTTGATTTATTTGAACCCGATTAAGAAACCCAATAAAAAATTAAGCGCAGGGGAATATCCTGCGCTTAATTCAATGGCGATCGTTTCAGCTATGAACCGCACTGACTTGAGGGTTGCTCAAGCACCATTCGATCCAGAAACCACTTAACCGAGTGAATTTGCACCGCCCACCACTTCTAGAATTTCCTGAGTGATAGCCGCCTGCCGCGCCTTGTTGTAAGACAGCGATAAGTCCTTAATGATATCTGAAGCGTTGTCACTGGCGTTGTTCATCGCCGTCATCCGAGCCGCCAGCTCGCTGGCAGCAGACTCTTGCAATGCCCGCAGCAATTGGTTGTTCAGATACAACGGCAACAGCGCATCCAAAATTTGCACCGGATCTTGTTCAAAGATCATGTCAGATGGCAAGGGTCGAGGCGCGGTTGATTCTACCCGTTGCCGTTCCACCTGAAACTCACCGCCGCGACTGGTCAACCGGAAAATCTCATCGTCTCCGGCTTCTAAACCCTGGGGATCGAGAGGCAGCAGGGTTTGCACCACGGGACGGGAGCTAACCAGGGAAACAAATTTGGTATAAATCAGTTCGACCCGATCGACCTCTTCCGATAAAAACAGCGACAGCAGTTCGTCTGCAATCTTAGACGCTTCAGCAGCGGTAGGAATTTGCTCCAGCCCCGTGAATACAGCGCTAATCGGCTGCTCTCGACGTTGAAAATATTGGTTAGCCTTTCGTCCGGCAATCACCAGCTTGTAGTTGATGCCCTCTTGCTTCAGCTCTTTGGCTCGGTTTTCAGCCCGACGAATGACGTTGGCATTGTAGCCACCACAAAGGCCGCGATCGCCCGATACAACCAATAAACCAACCGTCTGAACATCCCGCTGCCGCAGCAGGGGCAGGTTGGCATCTTCAAACCGTAAGCGGGTTTGCAGGCTATACAACACCTGAGCCAGGCGATCAGCAAACGGACGGGTTGCAATCACCTGTTCCTGGGCGCGACGCACCTTTGCTGCCGCCACAAGACGCATCGCCTCAGTAATTTTTTTTGTATTCTTGACCGACTGAATTCGGTCACGAATCGCCTTCAAATTTGCCATAGCTAGGGAATGGGAGTGTGGGATTAGGAATTAAGGAGGCAACAGAGACGGGTGGAGGGGGGCAGCATGTACGTCCAACCCCCCGTCCAGGAATCCAGGAGTCTCCTACACCGAGGCTAGAAAGGTCTTTTTGTGCTCAGCGATCGCATCCTTCAGGATCTTCTCTGCTTCGTCGGTCAGCTTCTTCTCGCCCTTGACGATTTCCCCAAACTTGGGCTTGCTGTTGTGCAGATATTCCCGCAACCCTTTGTTAAAGGTAGTCACTTTATCAACCGGGATATCGTCCAGATAGCCATTGATACCGCAGTAAATCAACGCCACCTGATCGGCAACGGGCAGCGGCGAATACTGAGGCTGCTTCAAAATTTCGCGTAACCGTTGACCCCGCGCCAGTTGATTTTGGGTGGTTTTGTCCAAGTCAGAGGCAAACTGCGAGAAGGCTTCTAGCTCGGCAAACTGCGCCAACTCCAGCTTCACCTTACCCGCAACCTGCTTCATCGCCTTAATTTGAGCCGCAGAACCCACACGGGATACGGAGATACCCGCGTTTACCGCCGGGCGCAAACCCGAGTTGAACAGGTCAGATGACAGGAAGATTTGGCCATCCGTAATCGAAATTACGTTCGTTGGAATGTAGGCCGATACGTCACCCGCCTGAGTTTCCACAATCGGCAATGCCGTCATGCTGCCTTCACCCAATTCAGGGCTGAGCTTCGCGGCTCGCTCCAGCAAGCGAGAGTGTAAGTAAAACACGTCGCCAGGATACGCTTCCCGTCCGGGTGGCCGACGCAGCAACAACGACATTTGACGATACGCCTGCGCTTGCTTGGACAAGTCATCGTAAATGACCAGCGTGGCCTTGCCGTTGTACATAAAGTACTCTGCCTGAGCAGCACCACAGTAAGGAGCCAACCACTGTAGCGGAGCCGGATCGTTTGCGTTAGCAGCGACCACAATGGTGTAATCCATTGCGCCTCGCTCCTGGAACACGTTAACAACCTGCGCCACGGTCGAGGCTTTCTGCCCGATCGCCACATACACGCAGATCACGTCTTCGCCTTTCTGGTTAAGGATGGTGTCGATGGCGATCGCCGTTTTGCCAGTCTGACGGTCACCAATAATCAGTTCTCGCTGACCCCGACCAATGGGAATCATTGAGTCGATCGCGGTAATGCCCGTTTGCATCGGCTCATACACCGACTTGCGCTGAATAATTCCAGGAGCCGGAGATTCAATTAAGCGAGAGTCAGACGTGTTGATGTCGCCCTTGCCGTCAAGCGGACGACCCAGCGCATCAATGACCCGCCCAACCATTGCATCACCAACCGGAACCTGGGCAATTCTGCCCGTCGAAGTTACCGTGCTGCCTTCCTGGATGTTGCGGCCTTCGCTCATCAACACCGCACCGACGTTATCTTCTTCCAGGTTAAGAGCGATACCAGCCGTACCGTCTTCAAATTCTAGAAGCTCACCCGCCATCGCGTTTTCCAGGCCATAGATGCGGGCGATGCCATCACCAATTTGCAGAACAGTACCGACGTTAGAGACCTTAACGTCCTGGTCGTACTGCTCAATCTGCTGTCGAATAATACTGCTAATTTCGTCTGGTCTAATCGCTACCATTGCTGCTTCTCTCTAGTTACAGGGATGAGGTAATGAAGAATGAAGGCAGTTTTGAGTTTTGAATTCTGAATTTTGAGCCGACTACGAAACCCACTCAAAACTCGAAACCCATAATTCAGAACGCCCTAAGTTGTGCTCAGGCGCAGACCAATCCGACGCAGTTGACCACGCAGACTGGCATCAATCACCTGGGAACCGACTTTAATAATCACGCCACCAATCAGGTCTGGATCAATCTTAGTATCAAGCTCAACTTGAGTGGCTCCAACTAAATTCACCACCTTCTGGCGAACCGATTCTTGTTGCTCCTCGTTTAGTTCAACCGCCGACGTTACTTCTGCAAGCACAGTCTGGTTGAGTTCGCGTAATAGTGCCTGATACTGCTTACAAATACCTTCTAAAAACAGGATGCGCCCCCGATCGACCAGCAGCAGCAAAAAGTTCAGCATGTAGGGATGAATCTGCTCGCCAACAATTTGCCGCAAAACGGCTTTTTTGGCATCTGGTCGGGTTAAAGGGCTGGCAAGAAACTGCCGCAACTCCTCTGATTCGTCTAACAAACGGATCAAAGAGGCCGAATCTTCCCCAAACCGTTCAGTTAACTCCTGGGTTTTGGCAAGCGACATCAACGCTTTAGCATACGGATCTAAAATTTCGGTTGAAACGATGCTCATGAGCGCCCTCCTATGGTTGCAATGCTGCGATCGATCAACTGCTGCTGCACATTCTCATTGATCCGCGACTTCAACTGCTCCTCAGCTTTTTGCACGGCCATGGCTGAAACCCGTTGACGCAGTTCCGTCACAACCCGCTCTTGCTGAGAGGTCAAATCTTGCTGAGCAGCGGCTCGCAGTCGCTGAATATCCTGTTCAGACTGAGCCAAAATCGCAGCTCTTGCAGCCTTGGCGCTTTCTTCTGCGGCAGCCCGAATTCGAGTTGCTTCAGTCTGTGCTTGAGCCAGCTTTTGCTGTTCTGCGGCCAGGGCAGAAGCCGCCTTCTTTTTGCGATCTTCTGCTTCCCGAATAGCGTCTTCAATTCGCGATCGCCGCTCTGATAAGGTTTTGCCCAAAAAGCCGCGTCCGAAATAAACCAGTACGCCAATAATAATGACAAGGTTGATGAGATTGGTGTCTAGCAGATCAAAGTTTAAGCCAAAGCTATGCCCTTCAACCTCTTCCGCCATTTCAACGGCTGATGAACCAATCTGGGCGACAAACAGTAATAAGGTTCCCATAGTTTCCATCTACAACAGCCCCACGCGATCGATTAGCCAGCTGAAACGCTACCCAACAATCGTTCAACGATTTGGTTGCTCAGAGCATCAACCTGCTGCTCTAGCGATCGCATCGCTTCTTCCTTTTGTTGATTCAGTTCCTGCTGCGTTTGCTCACGCTGCACCTGCGCTTCACGCTGTGCCTCAGCTACCTTTTGAGCCGCAATCTTTTGAGCATCTTCTTGAGCAGTTGCAATAATTGCCTGGGATTGACGACGAGTTTCAGCCAATTCCTGCTCGTACTGCTTTGCCAGGTTTTGCGCCTTCGAAAGTCGCTCTTGAGCATCGGTGATGTTCGAGCGGATATAGGAATCGCGATCGTCGAGCGCTTTGCTGAGGGGCTTATAGAAGACAGCGTTGAGAATGGCTACCAGCAGCAAAAACTGCACTGCCATCAACGGCAAGGTTGCATCTAGATCAAACAGCCCGCCTCCCTCTTCGGCAGCGGCTTCAACAGCTAGCAGGATCGTCCAGTAAGTCATAACTTAAGTTACCCCATACGTCCCAAGAGGGGTTTAACAATGAATTGAAGACACGACATGCAGTTAATCACCCGTAGAGACGCGGCCAGCCGCGTCTCTACAGAATGATGGGATGAATTACGAGAAGGGGTTGGCAAATAATAGAACGAGTGCAACCACCAACCCGTAAATGGTCAACGCTTCCATGAACGCCAAACTTAGCAGCAACGTACCACGGATTTTACCTTCAGCTTCGGGCTGACGAGCAATCCCTTCCACAGCTTGTCCTGCTGCATTTCCCTGACCAATTCCAGGCCCGATCGCGGCCAAACCAACAGCAAGAGCAGCAGCAATGACAGAAGCAGCAGCAATTAGTGGATCCATGACTTAAACTTTCCTTACTTCGATTACAGATTTAGAGAAACGGAACTAGACAAGCGTATTCAAACCAGCTCAGATTCGAGCCTATAGCCGCCTGTTGGCGGTATTGCGATCGAACCTTTCGCCAAAAGGGCAGACGTAACCTGTGCCCCAACTGAGGATCCTAATGCTCCCCATGCTCCTCACCGTGGTCTTCCATCGCTTCACCGATGTAGGCTGCCGCCAGGGTTGCAAAAATCAACGCCTGAATTGCGCTAGTGAAGAGGCCCAACGCCATCACCGGCAGCGGTACAAACAGCGGCACGAGAAGAACCAACACCCCAACCACCAGTTCATCCGCCAAAATGTTGCCGAATAAACGGAAGCTTAGCGACAGGGGCTTAGTGAAATCTTCAATAATTTTGAATGGCAGCATAAAGGGTACCGGCTGCACATAGTTGCCAAAGTAACCCAACCCTTTTTTGCTAAACCCAGCGTAAAAGTAGGCTAACGAGGTCAATAACGCCAGCGCTACGGTGGTGTTAATATCGCTCGTTGGCGCAGCCAACTCGCCTGAAGGCAAATGAACCAGCTTCCAGGGAACCAGCGCCCCCGACCAGTTAGACACGAAAATGAATAAAAACAAGGTGCCAACAAAGGGAACCCAGGGGCGATATTCCTTCTCACCAATCTGGTTTTTGGCCAGGTCTCGAATGAACTCTAGCGCATATTCCATCAGGTTTTGAACCCCGGAAGGAACTCGCTGGATCTTCTGAGTTGCCAGAACTGAAACAATGACTAGCAACGCAATTACAAACCAGGACGTGAGAAAAACCTGCCCGTGCAGTTTGAGGTTGCCAAGTTGCCAGTAAAATTGCTTTCCTACTTCCAGTTCCGCCAGGGGGAAAGCGTTGATGACATTAAGAGCGTTCAGCATTTCCATGCGAAAGAGTTTCCCCAAACTTATTTAGGAGTGCTAGGATAGCCTGAATCAATTTGAGTCAGGCAAAATCGCCGTCCGCAGCATGTAGAAGATGATGGCGACTTTGTAAGTGAGGAATCCTAAAAAAATAGGCATGATTTGCAGCTGATCCCATCGAGATGCGATTAAAATCAGCCCTATCAGGAGAGCAAGGCGAGAGCTGCTCACCCGATTCTTTCCCCTACCAAGCTGCTCGACATTTCTAGCCAACATTCTCAAGTAAACCACACCTGTGCACGCTCCAATCAGATAATTGAGAGCAATGTTCAAGGAGTAGAAGATCCAAACAGAGACGAAAATAATCGCTGTCAGAATCAGAATTACTTTGAACAAATCCTGCTGGAGTTTGTAGTATTCCTGCATCGACAGGTCCGGCTCTGGTGGCAGTTGACCGGGCTGAACATTCCCTGTTTCAGGAGCGGTTTCGAGAGGTCTTTCTGGCGAGTTCACGATTGTCTAGAACCTGGTCCAGAGTGTTAGCTGGATGACGATAGGCCAACATGATCATATCACTGACAGGTAACAATACTTAATTAAGTTTCTGTCAGATTAGGCGACCGGGATCGCGAGGTAATGGGAACAGCACCCGTCCGTTGCCGTTGGGCATTGAGTGCATTCAGTCGTTGAGTGAGTTTGGGTCTAATCGCTGGTTCCTGGCGTTAGCAGAATCAACTGTTGGGCTAACAGCGATCGCACCCCTGCCAAGTCCAACGGCACCGCTGCTAAAATCTGCTGGAGCGATCGCCGTTCCAGGTTAGCATCACAGGCTTTGAGAAACTGCCATTCGGCTTCACTTAAGTTTACGATCTGGTAGTCATAGTTAAACAGGCAGCGGCTATCCCACCCGTCCATACACGGACTACGCTCAGGAATCGCGGCATACAGCGCTGCATCGGATGACCAGTCTGCCTGCGCCAGGGGTGGGCGGCCTAAAAAGAATTCGTAGTGGGTAATCGCTTCGGGGTCAAGCAGTTCAATCAGGCGATACCGCTGGCGATCGCTTAACCCCCTGGCTCGTTCCAGCAACCCTGGCGCTTTGCCGAGCAAGCGCTCAAGCTGCCAGGTGCGGGGATTGGAAAACCCCAGAAATTCCAGACCAGAGGCCGCAACCAGCTCAAACAGCGTCTCGATGTTGTAGTCAATCTCTTGAGGATGGACGTACATATCCGCAAAATTTTCGTCTCGCTGATTTTCCAGCGACCAGCGCTCTTGCTCGCGTTTCAGCAGGCGGTTCGTTTCGGGCAACGAAGCGAAAATGTCTCGCCCCACCTGCACGCCGTCGCGGTAGTCTCCCTGTTGCTCGCCTTGCAGGAGGGCGATCGCCTGCTGCATCAACTTAATTTCCCAGCGGCCCAATTCGCCATACACAAAGATATGCATCAAGCCGCCGGGAGCCAGCTTTTGAGCCAGAGACTGAATGCCGCGAATCGGGTCAGGCGTATGGTGTAATACGCCAACGCAATTAATCAGGTCAAATTTTCCAGGTAGCTGGTCAGCATCGTAGAGGGACAGGTGATGGAATTCGACGCGATCGGCTCCTGACTTTTGACATCGTTCTTTGGCAACGGCTAAAGCGCCAGCGCTCAAGTCAATGCCCACCACGTGGGCGTGGGGGTTTAAATGCACTAAATATTCCGTCCCCACGCCGGTGCCGCAGCCTGCATCTAAAATGCGAACATCTTGCTTTTGCGGCATTTGCCCGGTGCAAAAGTTATAGGCAGCCAACCAGTTCCAGCGCCAGTTGTATCCGGGCGGCGGCGTGTCGAGCAACGGTTCTGGTGGAAAGGGGTAAGTGTCGTAAAGTTTGGCAACAGCCGCACTAATGGTGGTTTGATCGGGCATGGTGGGTTCGATCGCAGCAACTATCGCAGCAAAACTGAGTGTAGCGAACTCTGGGGTGTTGGTGCGATCGAAAACGATAGGCATCCCGCTGCACGTTCATCGGGGCCATTTAGTTGATCGGAGGCATCTAACAGGGTTTATCTACCCGATATGCCCGACGGAATGCTCTGGAGCAATCGAACCAATTCTTTACACTTGTCAGCGGTTTGCGGAACCCTATCCCTACTATGCTGCAAATACGCGAAAGAATTGTGTTGCGACAGCCAGCTCTAACTTGCACCTCAGAAATTACCGTCTGTAATCAGGGGTGGGATGGGACAGCGATCGCTTGCCCCCAGGGTGAACGGTTCTCTCGATGCAAAACCGCGATTTTGGTTCAGGAAATCCTAAGAAGGTAACAAAACTTATACTTGTTCTCATCTGGTTGATACATATCCCCTATGATCGCCAATGAGATGTCTGATGGGTCTACTACACACTTTTTAATAAATCAGTGTGATGAGTCCCAATCGTTTTAATCTAATAAAAAAGCTGGTGACCCCGAGCAGTCGTTTTGGTAAACCCTCGACCGAGAGCTGTTTGATACGAAACGGTATAGCATCAAACGGTTTAGGAACGTTTACCAGATGTCACGCTGGGCAAATCTAAAGAATGCAATCACTGATGCAAACGATTCAAGGGAGCTTTTGAAATCCAATGAGTGTAAAGGCAAGTGGTGGAAGCTCTGTTGCGCGTCCGCAGCTATACCAAACCTTACCCGTCGCAACTATTTCTCAAGCAGAGCAACAAGATCGCTTCCTAGGGCGAGGCGAACTGAGCGAGCTATCCAGCTACTTCAATTCAGGGTTGAAGCGTCTGGAAATCGCGTCGGCTTTGACGGAAGGGGCTGAGCTAATTGTTTCTCGTGCCGCTAACCGCATCTTTGTCGGCGGTTCTCCGATGGCATACCTGGAGAAGCCAAGTGTGCCAGTCGAGAGTTTTGCGACGGCTGAAGCCAGCCTCGACGCGCGGGAAGCCATGAAGTTGGGGACAGCAACCTATGTAGAAAGCCGGGGCGGTTTTCTCGAAGGGTTGCGATCGCTATTTAGCGCTACCGGAGGAGGGCCATCTCCGGCAGGGTTCCGACCGATTAACGTGGCGCGGTACGGCCCTGCCAACATGCAGAAGTCGTTACGCGACCTGAGCTGGTTTTTGCGCTATGTCACCTATGCGATCGTAGCGGGTGACCCCAACATCATTGCCGTGAATACACGCGGTTTACGGGAGATCATCGAAAATGCCTGTTCGGGCGAAGCTACCATCGTCGCGCTGCAAGAAATGCGGCAAGCGGCGCTGGGCTACTTCCGTCGGGATGAGGCCGCCTCTACGATTGTGGGGCAGTACTTCGATGTTCTCATCACAGAGTTTCGGGCTCCCTCTCCATCTGACAAGTTGCGTCAGCGGCCATCCGGCGACCAGCAGGGTTTACAACTGCCCCAGATCTACTTCAACGCGGCAGAGCGCAGACCTAAATATGCGATGAAGCCCGGTCTCTCTTCCACCGAGAAGAATGATGTGGTTAAGGCAGCGTACCGTCAGGTGTTTGAGCGCGATATTACTCGTGCTTACTCCCTGGCGATCTCTGATCTGGAATCGAAGGTGAAGAACGGCGAGATTTCGATGAAGGAATTCATCCGCCGTTTAGCCAAGTCGCCGCTCTATCGCAAAAACTTTTACGATCCGTACATCAACAGCCGCGCCTTAGAACTCGCCTTCCGGCACGTTTTAGGACGAGGTCCCAGTTCACGCGAAGAGGTTCAAAAATACTTCTCGATCGTGTCGAACGGCGGTTTACCGGCATTGATTGATGCGCTGGTGGATTCCAACGAATACAGCGATTATTTTGGCGAAGAAACCGTTCCCTACATTCGGGGTCTGGGGCAAGAAGCACAAGAGTGCCGCAACTGGGGACCTCAGCAGGATCTGTTTAAATACAGCGCTCCGTTCCGTAAGGTGCCTCAGTTTATTACCACCTTTGCGGACTACAACCAGCCGTTGCCCGATCAGCATGTGTACGGTTCTGGCAACGATCCGCTAGAGATTCAGTTTGGTGCCATCTTCCCGAAACAAACCAAAAATCCCAGCACTCGCCCTGCTCCGTTTAGCAAAGATACTCGCCGTATCTTAATTAATCGGGGGCCAGGAATTAACAACCAGCTCAGTAATCCTGGAGCAAGAGGGTCTGCCCCTGGTTCCTTAGGACCAAAGGTGTTCAAGCTGGATCAACTTCCGAGCTACACCGGAACGTTCAGCAAGCGCGGGGGTGGCTCTCAGGGAGTCAGCGTCAAATTCTCTGAAAGCTCAACTCAGGCGGTGATTCGGGCTGCGTACCTGCAAGTGTTTGGTCGTGATGTGTATGACGGTCAACGCCTGAAGGTGTCCGAGATTAAGCTAGAGAATGGCGAAATTACCATTCGAGAGTTTATCCGCCAACTGGCGAAATCTGACCTGTTCCGGAAGCTCTACTGGTCGTCGCTTTATGTGACGAAGGCGATCGAATATATCCACCGTCGTCTACTGGGTCGCCCTACCTACGGGCGGCAGGAGATGAACCTGTACTTCGATCTATGCTCCAAGAAAGGCCTTTATGCCCTGGTCGATCAGCTAATTGACAGCAAAGAATACGAAGAAACCTTTGGTGAAGATACCGTTCCCTACGAGCGCTATCTAACCCCCAACGGGTTAGCCCTTCGCACCAACCGCATCGGCAGCATTGCTGACAAGGGCACTCAAGTGGCGAAGGAGGAAACACCACGATTTGTTGAGCTAGGTACGGTTAAGGATGGGCGATCGATTGCTGATGTTGAATTCCGGGTGAACCAAGGAGTCAACAAACAGCGTCAGCAAACCAAAACCTTCAAGATCACCGACTGGCACGATAATACGCAGGTCAATACAGCGATTCGAGCCACTTATCGTCAAATCTTTGAGCGAGACGTTGAACCCTACATTGTTCGAAACGAGTTCACGGCGCTGGAAAGCAAACTGCGGAACGGCGAAACTAACCTCAAAGAGTTTGTTGAGGCATTAGGAACCTCCCGGCTGTATATCAAGGAGTTTTACGCTCCCTACCCCAACACCAAGGTGATTGAACTGGGGACGAAGCACTTCCTGGGTCGGGCACCGCTGGATCAGCCAGAAATTCGTAAGTACAACCAAATTCTGGCTTCCGAAGGGTTGGGTGCCTTTATTGGGGCGATGGTAAACAGCGTTGAGTATGCCGAAAACTTCGGTGAAGATACAGTGCCCTACCGTCGCTTCCCAACCTTGCCGGCCGCAAACTTCCCCAACACCGAGAAGCTGTATAACCAGCTCACCAAGCAAAACGACGATGTCGTCGTGCCTAGCTTTAAGCCAGTGAAGTCGCGCCTTGACATCACGAAGCTCCCGTTGATGGGCAAAGCGATGGCAGATGCTACCGCTAATATGCGGAAGATCGACACGAGCAAGCCGCTGTTTATTCAACTAGGACGCTCGTTCACCAATGGTGGTGGTCAGTCAGTGGAAGCTGGGGTGGGTACCTATCGCCGCAAGCCTGCTCGCATTTACCGGATGAACCCAGGCATGGATCAGGGTGAAACAGCGCTGGTGCTGGATGCTATTTACATTCAGGTGATGGATGTCTTTAGCGGTCAGGTGCCGTCCGAGTTCCGCCGCTCTGATCTGGAGAGCAAGCTGCGTAATAGCGAAATTTCGGTGCGAGAGTTTGTGAAATCGCTAGCCAGTTCCGAAATTTACCGCAAGCGGTTCTACACGCCCTATCCCAACACCAAGGTGATTGAGTTCCTGTTCCGTCACCTGTTGGGTCGTGCTCCAGCGACTCAAGCTGAAATTCAGCAGTACAACAAGCTGCTGGCTGATGGTGGTTTACGAGCTGCGGTTGAAGCGATCGTAGATAGCCCTGAGTATGCTCGTTACTTTGGCGAGGATGTAGTGCCCTACAAGCGCTTCCCTGCTCTTCCGGCTGGAAACTATCTGGGCAGCATCAAAGCAGACAACGATTTGGTGAAACAGTCGTGGTCTGATATGTCGCCGTCTTACCTCACTGGTCGGTTCAGCTAACGGCCTGAGAGGGCGATCGCGTCTAAATCAAAGTCCCCTGGTTCAAGATGAGCCAGGGGACTCTTTATTGTTCGGTATGATTGGCACAAAAATGTGTTGAAACGAAATGACCAGGGTTAGGCCACGCCAAGATGAGCCGCAAGCTCCTCGGAACCGCCAATGAGCCTGCCATCAATAAACACCTGGGGCACCGTTGCTGCACCTGTTACAGCCCGTAATGCCCGTGTGGTGACAGCATCGCCTAAAACGATTTCGTCGTAGACCATGCCATGTTCGCCTAGCATTGTTTTGGCACGGGCGCAGAAAGGACACCCCACCTTTGTAAAGATAGAGACGCACGTGGGTTTATTAGCGTCCGGATTAATGTATTGCAGCATGGTTTCTGCATCAGACACCTTAAACGGATCGCCTGGTTCTTCAGGTTCAATGAACATCTTCTCGATGACACCATCTTTCACCAGCATGGAATAACGCCACGATCGCTTGCCAAATCCCAGATCCGACTTGTCGATCAGCATCCCCATACCTTCAGTGAATTCGCCGTTGCCGTCGGGAATGAGGGTTAAGTGATTGGCCTCCTGATACTTTGCCCACTCGTTCATCACAAAGGTATCGTTTACCGAAAGGCAGACAATATCATCCACGCCATTTTTCTTGAGTATGGGCGCTAGCTCGTTATATCCGGGTAGATGGGTTGAGGAACAGGTGGGTGTGAACGCACCCGGTAAGGCAAAAACAACGACGGTCTTTCCTGCAAACAAATCATCTGTGTTGAGGGTCACCCATTCGTTATCTTGACGGATACGGAAGCTGACACTAGGAACTTTCTGTCCTTCGCGATTGGGCAACATGAATCAGGCTCCTTCTAACACTCGTCACTGCAAATCAACCAGCTAAGCGTACTCGTTATGATTACGAAATGTCAAGCATTCGTATCTGCTGTGCGATCGCCTGCAAATTGGGGTGCCTGCCAACAATTTTAGGGTTAGATTCGTTGCGTGGCTCAACCCGCTTCCATCGCGTTGGGAGGCGACTGATCTGCCGATGGCATAGCAACGGGTACCAGAGCCAGAGCCGCACGAACCACATCAGAGTCGGATTCGGGTAGACACGATCGCTCGGTTAAATACCGCTTCCACACCCGACTGCCCGGTTGTCCGGCAAAGAGTTGCAGCATATGGCGCGTAATTTTGTGAAGCTTGCTGCCTTTCGCAGACCAAAAATCAATGTAGGGAACCATCGCTTCAACCACCTGGTGCCGAGTAGGAGGGGTGCCCACCGCGCCATAGAACTCGGTATCGACGGGGGCAAACAAATAGGGATTGTCGTAGGCAGCGCGACCAATCATGACGGCATCCACATGCTGTACCTGTTCCTGCACCTGCGACAGGGTGGTAAATCCACCGTTAATTTCGATAAACAGGTGAGGAAATTCTTGCTTCAGCCGATGCACATCGCCATAGCGCAGGGGGGGAATATCTCGATTTTCTTTCGGGCTTAACCCCTGCAACCACGCTTTGCGGGCATGAACGGTGAACCGCTGGCATCCTGCCTCTGCCACAATCCGCACAAAATCGACCATATCGTCATAGCGATCGCGATCGTCAATCCCGATTCGGTGCTTCACGGTGACAGGAAGGGTCGTCGCTTTTTGCATCGCTTCCACGCAGGCAGCAACGCGATGGGGCTGCGCCATGAGACAGGCTCCAAAGTTGCCCGTCTGAACGCGATCGCTGGGACAGCCAACATTGAGGTTAATTTCGTCGTAGCCCATTGCTTCGGCAATGCGGGCACATTCTGCCAGGTCGGGCGGCGTGTCGCCCCCCACCTGAAGCACCAGCGGTTTTTCTTCAGGCGAGAACCCCAACAAACGGTTGCGATCGCCATGCAAGATAGCGGCACTGGTTACCATTTCGGTGTACAGCAGCGTATGCCGGGTAATCTGACGCATGAAGTAGCGAAAGTGGCGATCGCTTCGATCCATCATGGGAGCCACACTCAGAGGATAGTGTGCCAGTGACCGTTGGGTGTGAGATGAATCGAAGCCTGAACGCAAGCCAGTCATGGGTCTTTCAGTAAAGCGATCGCAGTAGATCCATTATCAGGTGTAATCATGGCGATCGACCGCCACTCTGTCGCCACTCTGTCGCCACTCTGTGGGAAATGAATAGGGCTACGATGCTATGCAGCATCCTTTAGCGGCAACTGGCACAACAGCACGCCAAACCAGTGATTTGGGTCAGTCCACGATTGAATCGGGACAAGTCCTCTGGTTTTCAGGTCGTGTTGGAGTACATCCAGATCAAACTTGCGGGAAATTTCACTCAAGATGGTTTCACCCGGTCGAAACTCAACTTGCAGATCCAATGCCCGTAGCTCAACCTGCTGAGCTGTCAGGCTTCTTAAGCGCATTTCAATTTGATGTTGCGACTCGTTGTAAACTGACCAATGTTCAAATTGAGTCAGGTCAAAGTTGCCGTCAAAGCGGCGGTTTAAGTGTCGCAGCATATTCAAGTTGAACTCTGCCGTTACGCCCTGGTTGTCATTGTAGGCCGCTTCCAGCACCTCCTTTGGCTTTTGCAGGTCAACCCCCAGCAAAAAATATTCGCCTGGTTGCAACGCTCGGGTGATCTGGCTAAAAAAGCGATCGCAGGCGTGCGGGTCGAGATTGCCCAACGTGCTGCCAATAAAGCAAATCATTCGAGTGGGCAGTTGCGCTGGGACAAGCCGCTCTAAAGCCAGTTGATAGGTACTTACCAGGCCCTGCACCGTCAAACTGGGATAATCTGCCAGCAAATCGCGAGCGCTGCTTTCTAAAATTCCAGCACTGACATCAATTGGCAGGTAGCGCAGGGGGTGCCCCTGTGCCTGATACGCATTCAACAAAATGCGGGTTTTGGTAGCACTGCCGCTGCCTAGTTCCACCAGTTCACAGGCTCCGGTAATCTGAGCGATCGCCTCGGCACAGGTGTTGAAAATGGCCGTTTCGCTGCGGGTCAAATAATATTCGGGTAAATTGCAAATTTGCTCAAATAGTTCAGAGCCGCGATCGTCATAAAAATAACGGGGCGGCAAGGTTTTCTGCGGTTGGCGTAATCCATTTACAACATCTTGAGCAGCCTCTAATTCTGCTTGATTTGCCTCAACTGGATTGAGCAAATAATCAATCTCTAAACGAGTCAGATCGAGCGAATGGTCAGGGTGGCGATCGCGAGTATCGGTAACTGCACTCACGGAGTTAGATGTTGGTGTTACTTGCATGAAGCCTCTTAGAACCCTTTAATGGATGTTTCTCAGCCGAACTCAATGCCGACTATTAGTTCACAGCAAACATCCGCTTTGTATTCTCCCACCCGATTCTGAGATTCAGCTTAAACCTTTAGGAGGAAATCAGAGAAATTGCTAGAGTCGTCTGAACAGGTTAGCGAGTTGCGCCCTGGTCGCGGGCACAGCGGAACCCTGCCAGCACTTGCCGCACACCGGGATGATACCAATTGCGAAAGGCGCAACGTAGCGCCCACGGGCGCGTAGCCCAACTTCCTCCCCGCAGCACCCGGTGTTTGCCATCAAAATAAACCTGGGAGTAACCGCGATAGGGATACGCCTGGAAGCCGGGGTAGCCATCAAACCAGTCGGTTGTCCATTCCCAAACATTGCCGAGCATATCCTCGCAGCCGTAAGCACTGCGACCCGCTGGGTAAGCATCTACCGGAGTCGTATGACCCACCCAGTGATCGTGATTGGCATGACGAGAGGTTGGTAATGCGTTGCCCCAGGTGTAGGTCTGCCGTTGCTCCAGTTCAGGATTCCAACCAGCGGCCTTTTCCCACTCTGCCTCGGTTGGCAAGCGCTTGCCGACAAAATTGGCATAGGCTTCTGCTTCAAACCAGCTCACACCACAGACGGGGTGGTTATTCCACTCAGGATGGTCTGACCAGTAGAGCGGTTTGGCGATCGGATGATGTTGCAACCAGTCCCATCCGGCCTCCGACCACCAGCGCGATTCTTGATAGCCGCCTGATTCCATAAAGACGCGATAGTCGGCGCATGTCACCGGATAGCGATCGATCCAGTACGTCTCCAAATAAACGGGATGCACCATGCGTTCGTTGTCGAGCGCATCCAGCGAATGGTTGCCCTGCTCAAAATAGCCTGCCGGAATTTGAATCATGTCTGAGGAGAGCCACTCTGAGCTGGGTGTTGTCGCACCCGCTTGAGAAGACGGTGGGTTGCGGCTAGACCACTGACCATTACCCTGACGCGATCGCTGCAATTGCAGCACCAGGCTGATGGTTTCGCTGTGCTGACTTTCATGCTGCATCAACCAGCGCCAGAGGCGTTCTTGCTGCTCTAGCGGTGCTGTTTCCAGATAGATTAAGACGTGCTCTCGCACCGTATCTAGATAGTGAAACAGTTCTGGCAACGTAGGCAAGTTGCCCCGCTCCGTTTTGGGTAATCCATCTGCCGCCAGTAGCCGACGGTACTGTGGGAACAGAGGCGACTGTCCGGCATAGCGCTCCAAAATCCACATCGATTCGGTAAAGGCGATGTGGCCTAAGTGCCACCCGATGGGGCTAAAGTCTGGATGGGCTTGATGGCACAGCGTTTCATAATCAACCTCCTCAAACTGGTCGAGGGTCGCCTGCCGACACGATTGCAGCCAACGCTTGAGCTGTTGACGGCGATCGCGCACGGTCTGGTGCAGCGAATCTCGCACAATGTCGCTGGGGGCGTGCCCTAGTGGGGCAAAGCGAGACTGGATGTTGGCACGTCCGAAGTCATCCGAATGATTGAATTTGAACATCAAGATCGTTCCTTACGCTTAGGATGCTGTGTTCTGGAAACGCGTTCCATTTGCCAGCAAACAATGGTTCCGACGCAATCACTACTGCCTCTGGAAAGAGAGGGTCGTCTCTCAGCCAATAAAGAGACGGGGCAGGAGAGCGATTAGAAGCGCGGCAGGCCACTAAGCGCTGCCCATCACTCACAATCAAATTGGCACCTGCTGTCACGCTGTGCGCGGCAGCCAGCTTAAATAGCTCAATCAATGTGTCCTTTAAGGCTTGCTCCAGGGAATGAGACTGCTGCCATTCGTGGATTAACAGCGCCACAATATGCTCTGAATCAGTGGTGCCCTGAATGGATTGATAAAGCGAGTCGCTGAGGCGATCGCGAATGGGGCGATACAGCGTTTGGCGAAAGTTTTCGATGTAGCCGTTGTGAACAGCCAGAAGGCGATCGTACTGAAACGGTGGACAGTTATTGAGGTCAACCGCCAACCCAGCCGTGGCGCTGCGAACGCTGGCCACCACACAGCCAGACTCAATGTAACGGCTTAAGCCAGGTAAATTGCTGTCATTCCAGATTGGCAATGTATTGCGATAGGTGAACGGCAAGGTGTCTTGATGGGGATGATGCCAGCCCACGCCGAACCCATCTGCATTCAGCAAGCCAGCGGTCATTTCACGCGGCTGATAACTTTGCACTATCAGCGAATGATCTGGCTTGTACAACAGGCGATCGAGCTGAATCGATCGTCCTAAATATCCGAGCAATCGGCACATGATGAAATCGGTTGTGGGGTCGATCGCATTGTAAAAGAGATGCAGTGGCTTGTGTTCTTCCGCATATCGCATCTGTTCTACATCAACTGGGTTGAACCCTGGCTGCCGGGGGCGAGATGGGGTTCCTACCTTTATTTGAAATCAATCTTGAGACAGAATCTAGAGCAACCGAGCTGAGCCTTCAGTAGGAGGAATACAGCGAATGGTTCATTCTACGATTGAGTAGTTCAGTTGAACGCCTCAAGGGAGCAACTCAATGGCTAAAGCCAATCCAATTCAAATTCAGAAATTTCTAAAAGGCATAAGCTATCCGGCCTCCAAAGAGGATGTGGTGTCCCATGCAAAAGAGCAAGGGGCAGATAAAGAGGTGCTAAACACCTTACAGCAAATGCCAGATGATGAGTTTGAAACCTCAGCCGATGTCAGTAAAGCGATCGGTGCCGTTGAGGAATGACCTTTGGGGAATGAGTGGATTGACTGGAATTCTCCTTGCTAGGGCGAACGATACATTCGCCCTTTTTCTATGCCGCTTTTAGTATAGTTCCAGGGTTGGAAACGGCTGATGGGCGATCGATTGCGCTGCTTCACCACACGTACGAGGCGTTGGCAACAATTTTTCGGGGTTAGCAATGCCCTTGGGGTCAAATACCTGGCGTACCCACTGCATGGTTTCCAAATCCGTCGCGCTAAACATTTCTGGCATATAGCACCGTTTATCGGCACCAATGCCGTGTTCGCCAGAAATGCTGCCGCCGACTTTGACACACAGCTTCAAAATGTCGCCCCCCAGCGCTTCAACGGCCTCTAGCTGACCAGGCACCGAATTATCGTAAAGAATGAGCGGATGCAGGTTACCATCACCCGCATGGAACACGTTCGCCACTTTGTAACCGTGCTGTTCTCCCAACGCTTCAATTTCCCGCAGCACATCCGGCAGTTTGGTACGCGGAATAACGCCATCTTGCACATAATAGTCGGGGCTAATTTTGCCCATCGCCGCAAACGCGGCCTTGCGGCCTTTCCATAGCGTTAACCGCTCCTGAGGATCGACCGCTGTCGTAATGCTACGGGCACCATTTTGGCGGCAAATCGCCTCCACCCGTTCACGGTTAGCCGCCACTTCAACCGTCAATCCGTCCAGTTCAATTAGCAAAATTGCGGTGGCATCGCGCGGGTAGCAGTCTGTTCGCACTACGTCTTCAACGGCGTTAATGCTGAAGTTGTCCATCATTTCCATGCCGCCCGGAATAATGCCAGCGCTGATGATGTCAGACACCGTTTGTCCCGCAGCTTCAATGCTAGTGAAATCGGCCAGGAGAACGGCGATCGCCTCTGGAGCCTTGAGAATGCGAAGGGTAATTTCGGTAGCAATGCCCAACGTACCCTCAGAGCCAACAAACAGCCCGGTCAGGTCATATCCCGGCATTTCGGGAATTTTGCTGCCCACATCGGCGATCGACCCATCGGGTAATACCAGCTTTAGCCCCAACACATGATTCGTCGTGACACCATATTTAAGGCAGTGTACGCCGCCGGAATTCTCGGCCACGTTGCCGCCCACCGAGCAAACAATTTGGCTGGAGGGATCAGGCGCATAGTAGAATCCAGCACCGCTCACGGCTTGCGTTACCCAGCTATTGATCACCCCCGGTTGCACTACTACCCGCTGATTCTCAAAATCAATTTCAAGAATCTGCCGCATCAGAGAGGTTACGATCAGAACGCAGTTTTCGATTGGGAGCGCTCCACCCGACAGGCCAGTTCCGGCTCCGCGGGCAATGAACGGCACCGTGTGGCGATCGCAAATTTTCACCAGTTCTGCCACCTGTTCGGTAGTGCGGGGAAAGACGGCCACCGCCGGACGCTGACGATAGCTCGTTAACCCATCACACTCGTAGACCAGCAACTCTTCTCGCCGCTGCATCACGCCTTTTTTGTCCACCACCGCTTCAAACTGCTTGATAATGGGCTGCCAATTGCGCTGGGTCACTGCCGTTGTCATGGGTTGCACTCACTGAACGTTGAAACAGGCTGATGTATTGATGCTAGCGTGTTGCGATCGTTCATCCAAGCGCAACGGCCTCAACCGCATCCCGGTTCAACCCTGCCATCCAGGTAGACTAGCTGCCTGGATCGGCGAACGTTTGAACTCCACCATCTGGTCGTAGCACCAGCCTGACCTGTGGGGTTTGCCCGCCGTCCGTTGGCGATACAAATGGCTCGTTCAACAACGGCATATCCGTGCGATCGAGATACGTTCCGGCAGCCGTTCCCAGCGGCGTAATCCGCTGAAGCGACCCGTCACTGTTCAACACCAACCGATATTCTAGAGTTTGCGCCAGCCCATCAGGAGGTTGCCAGCGATCCTGGAAATAGCTGCGAACCTCAGCAATTTGCGGAATTGAGTCAAACGCCGTACCACCCCCAGGAGCCTGTCGTGCCGTGCTATCCGCTCCTTGCGGCGGAACGTCATTCAAACCCTCCACAGGCGACTGCCCACCATTGGTTGTACTGGCAGCACCATTTTCGGGAATAGATAGGGCGATCGGTGCCTGAGTAGGGGGCGCAGCCGCAGGCGGAGCGGCAGACGGTTGAGCCGGTACAGGGGCAGATTGCGCTGCCGAGGGCGGTGGAGCCACCACTGCCGGATTAGGAGGCACTACCACCGAAGGAAGCGCTGGGGGCGGCGGTTGGGTGCTACCAGGAACGGGCGGCGGCGGTAACGGTTCCAGGTTGCCCAAGGACGGCGGTGCGGTTTTGGTGGCATCTGGCAAATTGGCAACATCCGGAAAATCATCCAGAGCCACTGGAGACTCTAAACCCTGACGCCCCGATTCCTGAGCCGCAGTGGTGGTTGCCGTCTGCACGGCGGTTGGCGAAGATACATCCATCACAAACTTCGCCAGCACGGAGGAGGCTCCCAACGCTAAAACTGCGATCGCTGCAATTCGTGCCCATCCCGATGAGCGGCTGAACCAGTTTGACCGTCCTAAAGACGGAATAGCCAGCGATTCAGCCGTGTATTCGTCTAACGCGTTGGCGAGATCAAACAACTGCAAGGCACTGAGGTGAACCACAGAACCCGACTCTTCAGTCGCCAGACCGCCCAACCATAGCTCATGGGACAGCAGCCCTTTCGGTTTAAGACGAATGCCTGCTTCCGTAGAAGACAGGTCTTGATCCACAGGCTTAGAGGGCAACTCAAACCGCAGCGGCATAAGGACATGAGAGGGTTGATTCAGGGTGTGCTGAATGTAAGTTTCAACCACTTCACACAGCCGTTCAAGCTGAGCGCGATCGCCTCTAACCTTGACCTGCTGTTCGGTGGGCAGCTTGGGGTCATCAAAACTGAGTTGAAACCGCAATTGTTTCAGCACTGGACGATCAGTCCACCGTGACAAAGGCGAACCCTTTGCTGCAATTTCTAAGGTGCAGGTTGGAGGAGTATATCGACGTAGAACTGATGACATAAGCAAGAATGAGCAACAAGTGACGAGGGCTAAAGGAATAGTTATTCCCTGCGATCGCGTGACCGATCTAACAGTGCTAGCCAGAGGCGACGAGAACCACTAGGTGCGCTATAAAACAGCAGATCAACTAGCAATTTCAACGCCAGGTAGGTGAGCTGATCGGGAGAAGAATTCTCCCCTTCTTCCATGCGTTCCTGGTACGTATTACTAAAATTATCTAGATAATCTCCCAGGAGCGAAGCATGGTGAGGCTCTTTGTTTTGTTCGGTCAATTGCTCTAACAGAGCAACGGCACGGCGAATTAGCTCCTGATGCTGCTTAGCCAGGTGGCAAATAATTAAAACCAGCGCCCGCGCCTCCTCTATGTCTAGTCGCTTCCGCCCGCGTCCCCGCCGTAAGGGACTGGATTGACGCAGCCGCCACAGCGCTACCCGATCGGACACAACATCAGCCAGGTTTAGCTCAACTGCTGCCTGAAGAATACCCTCCGAGGTGATCTTTGCCAGCGCTTCTAACGCCAGTAAAACCAGATCGAGCTGGGCTTTGATGTTGTCCAGTTGGGTCGGGTCGGGCTGGTTTGCCAGCGTCAGCTCATCCCAGGCCGGATTCGAGGCAGATGACTTGACAGAGGGGGGCATAGCTTCAGAGTAGAAAACAAAGCGAAGGTTGATCCGGCAGTTACAAGTATTGAAACAAGACTGCCTGAAATTAGAGGATGTTTCCCTCTACCCTACGGAGTTTTTCTACAACCGATCATCCTGCAATCGGGTTGTCGTTATTCGTCCGCGTGTAGTTTGGGTACAAAGGACTGGTTCTGGTAAACCCAACCAATGCCATCGGGGTCGAGGCTGCGTGTCCACTCGCTAAAATCGTCGCGGTCTTTGCGACGGCTGATGGTACTTTGGTTGATGCCCAACCGTTCCGCAAGTTCGCGCCCGCTCAGCGAGTCGGCTTCAGCCTCCTCTAGCAGGTCGATGTACAGTTGCCAGAGCATAATCATGCTGACAAAGAGAATCAAAACCACGGCTTCTGGACGGCGCAACCAGTCTTGGCCGGGAGTCGCAGTAACCTCAGAGGGAGTGGCGATCGCCTCAGGCAGTTCAGATGGCTGAGTGCCCGCAGACGGCAACTCAGGCGGCTCAAGCAAGGGGGTAGGGTCAACAGACTGGGATTCGATCGCCGCTGGGGGAAATTCTGATTGAGTCTCTAATTGAGTCACAGGACTACCCGTTGAAATTGGTACATCCGACGCGTGGCTGTCTGCACTTGAACTGTCTGCACTCGAACTATCTACACTCGACGGGTTGAATGCGGGTTTAACCTGAATCACCTGGCTCCATGCCACAGGCTTCTCACCGCTTTGTCGCCCATAAACCTTGACCGATTGAATCGGTTCAACCTTGAGAATCTTCATGCTGTTGCAGATCAAAACAACAGCGTCCTGCTGATTAGGTGCCCGTGCTGATTCAAACAGCACATGCAGACAATCATCCTGTCTGGCAACCTGTACCGTAATTCCCTGAGGCCGAGTCGAGTGATTGATTAATGCCGCAATAGCACGAGGATTTCCTTGCTTGGCCAGTGACAAAATGCCCTGAGACATGTTCGCAGCCGTAATGGTGATTGTGAATACAAACCAATGAATGGGGAAGGATTTCAAACGAGGTTAGCGATCGAAATCCTCTTCGCTGATCTTCCCACACCCCAGTACCACACCCCAGCATCGTTCAGAACAAAATAGGGGACGGTTTTAACCATCCCCCACCGGATAAAGTAGCCCTTAAGATTTGGTTAATACCGTCAATCGGACTAACGTGAGCGATTAGTTAAAAAAGTCTTTGACGCGATCGACTAGCGTTTCAGACTGCTTTTCAGTTTCTCTCGCTAGATCCTTAGCGCGATCGCCTGCATCTTCAACTCGGTTTCTGGTATTACCAGAAAATTGCTTGGCCGCACCCTCAATTTGGTTAGCAGGGCTATCCACCGCATCGCCGTAGGAGCGCTGAGCTTGTCCTTCTAGTTTTTCAGCAGTTGCTTTGGTTCGACGCTCCAGCCCACTATCACCCAAAGCAATTTGGCTGGGTGATACCGACTGCAAGGTTGCGGCTGTCGCAGCACTGGCGTTTGTAAACAGACCCACCATCGGAGCGATCGCCAACATCAGCGCTACGCCCAGAGCCGCCAGTATTTTCCGTCCACGCTTAACAAAGCCCATGTAAACCTCCTATATCAAGGATAAAGTTCGCAGGTCAGCACTTTCCTCAGAAAAAAGGAAAATCGCTTCCTGTCCAGCCATCAATCGTAGTGGGTTTGGCTGCTATTAACATCTGCTGAAAGAATCATCTAACCAGAAGGTTGTAACGGAGCGATCGCCTGCTTTAATTCCTGTTAACGGACGAGCAATGAGGAAAATTCTGATATAAGTGCGGGCGATCGGTTGCTGTAGTTTTACTGAAGCACCCAACCAAGCCAACGGTTAAGTTTAGAACAAGTTCCGGAGACGTTAGCCCTGGCTCAGTAATTGAATTTAGAATAGGTGTAAGGGTGTAAATTTAAGTTCTTGATGTCACAAGGCGATCAACACAGAGTGGCTAAAGGATCTCACAATACAACCCATGAGGCTCTTTTCCTGGAGTGACACTATTCATCAGGAACGCTACAAATTTTCTTATTGTTGACTACGTATATTAGCAGAATTAATTTCTGGGAGATGGCAAGTATGGCAAGTCGTATAGTTATGGCCGTTGGCACACTGGCAACCTTAATATCTCTGCAAGTCAATTTGCCGCTTCAAACTCCAGGCAACGCTGTTAGCGTGAACCAGACACTCATTATTGCTCAGCTAGACTGTGACTACGTTAACAATCCGTCTAGTTGTCAACCTGGTTAGTGCTGTTGTGCGGATAATGCATCGACTCACACAGCCTCCCAATCGGCAGCACGTCAGTTAACTGACTCCACTGAACGAACAGGTCGAACAGGTTGCTGTGTAGAAAATTCTTTGCACAAACCATTGGGTCTAGCGTCAGCTTTGTGCGCTGCTAAACTCACCAGATAATGATTAGCTAAGGTGCATCCTTCTTGCAGCAGGTTCTTTAAAGCTCTTTGATCGAAGTGAGTGGGTAATTGCCAGAGCAATACTCTGTTGTCATAGCTAGCCGAAGCCAGCGTTTTGCCGTCGTGGCTGAAGCTAACACTAGACACTTCCCGGCGGTGTCTCTGAAGCGTGGTGATAGGACGACCCCCTATAGTCCAGAGTTTGACCGTGCCATCTCGATTGGCTGAAGCGATCAACTTCTCATCTGGACTAAAACTGACGCTTAAAACCTCGCTGCCATCGCCGTCGATCGTTTTGAGCAGATCGCCATTGGCACGCCAAAGTCTGATGGTGCCGTCTTCACCTACAGAGGCGATTTCTTGACCACCAGGGCTAAAGCTCACATCGTCAACCATGCCTCGATGGCCTTCCAGGGTCGCAAGCAACTCACCATCGAGCCGCCATAGCTT
Organism: Oculatella sp. LEGE 06141; assembly: GCF_015207605.1. Taxonomy (GTDB): domain Bacteria; phylum Cyanobacteriota; class Cyanobacteriia; order Elainellales; family Elainellaceae; genus Oculatella. The sequence goes on along the minus strand of NZ_JADEWO010000013.1, from coordinate 69,183 downwards.
TACTGTGCCTGATGCCGATGGTGTACCCTTTCCGGCAGAAGCCAGAATGCGACCGTCAGGACTGAAATTAACGCTAGAAATAGCGCCCTGCTGGCCATCTATTGCGGCAACAAGCGAACCGTCCGCAATTTGCCAAAGCTTGATGATGCCATCTTCACCACCCGATGCCAGTATTTGTCCATTCGGACTGAAGCTAACGCTCAAAGCTGCTGTTTTATAAGCGTCTCTAAAGGTTCTGAATCGAAACAGATGAGTACCATCGAGCCGCCATAATGCCACCGTTCCATCTTCACCCGCAGAGGCCAACAGTTGCCCATTCGGGCTAAAACTGACGCTAAATACATTCCCTTTATGCGCAGTGGTTTTGTTCAACAGGGTGCCATCCTGTCGCCACAGGCTGATGGTTTCGCGGCTGCTAGATGCAACCATGCGATCATCAAAACGGAAGCTTACATCTAGCGCAGTGTTGTTGTGAGGAAGAACTCGGATAGGACTATCGACTCGCCACAGTCGCACAGAACTGTCGGCACTGGCCGAGGCTATGGTTTTTCCATCGGGTGAAAAGTCGATGCCAAGCACTTGATTTTTGTGGGTATCAAAGGTATCGAGCAAGGTGCTGTCATCTGGTTTCCACAGGTTAATCGTGTCATCTGCCCCTGCCGTAGCCAATGTTCGACCGTCCGGGCTGAATTGGGCACGATAGACAGCACCTTGATGACCACGAAGCGTATGAACCAGCTTGCCTTTACGGCTCCAAAGCCTGACCGTGCTGTCTTCCCCTGCCGAAGCCAGTAGTTGGCTATCGGGGCTAAATGCCACTCGATAGACAATGCCTTCATGCTTCTTCAACTCCGCAATTTTGGTGCCATTGGGCTGCCACATGTTGATGGTGCCGTCTACGCTGGCTGAAGCAATGAGTTGACTATCGGGACTGAAGCTAACACTAATAACGGGTTGGCCGTGGTTTAGCGTGGCTAGCCGTTTGCCCTCACGAGTCCAAAGCACAACGTTGCCATCTCCACCAGCAGAAGCAAGGATTTCGCCATAGCGGCTAAAGCTGACGTCCCATACGGTTGTTCGAGGTAAACCCGTTCCGGGTTGGTCATGGTCTAGCGTTGCAATCAAATCTCCCTGACGAGACCATAGTTTAACGGTACCGTCTGCACTACTGGAAGCTAGCAGTTGCCCTCCGGGGCTAAACATGACATTGATGACGCGATCGCGATGAGATACCAGTGTTTTAATCAGCGTGCCATCAGTTGACCAAAGTTTAATATTGTCGTCATAGCTAGCAGAGGCAAGGATTTGGCCGTCCGAGCTAAAAGCAAGACCCACCACCGCGTTGCGATGTCCATAGAGAGTCTTAATCAGTTTGCCGTTTGCTTGCCATAGTTTGACCGTACCATCTTCACTTGCCGAGGCAACTAGCGCTCCATCGGGGCTAAAACTGACTTTGAAAATAGGTTTCTGATGTCCCAACAGGCGATTTAGCTCTCTCAGACTGTATACCTCTTTGTGCAAAGCAGTCACAGCCCTAACTTGCAACTGGGAGTTAATTTTGCTTACTACCCAGCTATATCGATTTAACTCGGTTCCCGCTCTCAACCCGGTAATCAATGCATCCAGCCCCTGGTTCTCTTCCAACGATGTAACCAGGGCATCAATCTGACCTACCTTTGCGGTAAATGCAGAGGCACCAAATGAGCCAACTAAAAAGGCAACAATGACTGCAACAATCAGATTGCGGGCACTTCTAGCAGATTCAGCAGCGCTACTTTTGGCAACATATACCTGCAATTCTGCGGGGTAAGGCTTCTCGCCAGCCACTCTACTGCTAACCTTCTGTACCAGCCAATCTCTAGCGACTTGAAGTTCCTTGCCTCGCAATAGCAGATCGTTGCTGTGCTTCTTATCCTTCTCTTCGAGTTCAGCCCACTCAAGCGCTTTTCCTAAGAAACGAGTGTAGGTTTCTACGTATTCCAGATCAGTATCAATTGTTTCGATTAATTTGTTAAACGCTTGCTTAAAGTCGTTTTTAACAAAGTCTGTCCACTGTAATTTGTTGAGTGCATCTGGGACATCGGATTCGTAGGGCTGCCGCCACAAAACCGGAAGCAACCGCTTCTTATACTCCAGAGCAATCTCCAGCTCTACTTTACATTCTGGTGAAATGACAGAATCAGGGCTGATTACAAAAAGAAAGGTATGGGCGTTGATGATGCCTTTCTTGATCTCATCTCGCCACTGGCTGCCTTCTGGAATGTCTTCATGATCAAGCCACCAGTCTCGTTTGCACTGCTTCAGCATTTCATTCAGCCGATTTACAAAATCGGTGTCTTTATGAGAATAGGAAATGAAGACCTCATTCTTGCGTGGGCTTAAAATAACGACAGGGGCAAGCGTTTCAGTCATACGAAGCACGAAAACAGCGTTGATTTGTACGAGAGCTTGGCGGCACCGAAAAACTTACACTACGTTGTTCGCAAAATAGAAACGGTTGGAATAGCGACGGAAGACTGTTCTACGAAAGACTGTTCTACGAAAGACTGTTTACCGAACAAATCGACGTATAAACCCATACAAACGACCCAGGTTAAGGTCGGGTGTTCTGATACTATCGTGGAGCGATCTGGTTTTATTAGAACTCCTAATACCAATCTAAGAAATCACACACATGGGTTATATTGGCGAGCGGCTGGCGGCGGTCAGCGTCCACCCTGTGAAACATTCAGCGTTCAGCTATCCAGAGAGTCTGAACGCTAATCTTTTCGGTAAAAGCGCTTCAGTAATATTACTGAAACGAGTTAAGGGAAATAGGGACGCTGGCTGAACAACGATCGCCCCATTCGACAATCCACCCACACCTGAAGACGTGAGACAAATTCCATCTGTACCGATCGCCCTTCCCTACTGTTCGATTCGGTCAACCTGTCTTTTGCGATGCCAACAATTCGAGCAAATTCGTCATCATAGAGAAGTATGGCTTTATCTCTAATCAGAGGCGGCAAGTATGGGAGAGTTCGATATTCAGGCACCCTTTGAACCGAAGGGAGATCAGCCAACAGCGATCGCTCAACTCACCAAAATGCTTCAGGAAAAGCACCGTTTTCAAACCCTATTGGGGGCAACTGGAACCGGAAAAACGCACACGATGGCTCGTGTGATTCAAAACATTGGCAAACCAACCCTCGTATTAGCACATAACAAAACCTTAGCCGCGCAGCTCTGCAACGAGTTACGCGAATTCTTTCCAGATAATGCTGTTGAATATTTCATCAGTTATTACGATTACTATCAGCCCGAAGCATACATTCCAGTCACAGACACGTACATCGCCAAAACCTCGTCCATTAATGAAGAGATTGACATGCTGCGGCACTCGGCGACGCGATCGCTGTTTGAGCGTAAAGATGTGATCGTGGTGGCCTCCATTAGCTGCATTTACGGCTTGGGCATTCCATCGGAATACTTGAACGCCTCAATTCCGTTTCGTGTGGGGATGGAAGTCAACCAGCGGCAGGTTTTGCGCGATCTGGCATCGGTTCAGTACGATCGCAACGATTTGGAAGTGGGGCGCGGCAAGTTTCGCGTCAAAGGAGATGTGCTGGAAATTGGGCCAGCTTATGAAGATCGGTTGATTCGGATTGAATTCTTTGGCGATGAAATTGACGCGATTCGCTACATTGACCCCATTACAGGCGAAACGCTGCAAAGTATGGACGCAGTGAACGTTTACCCAGCACGCCACTTCGTAACACCAGAAGATCGATTACAGGAAGCGTGTGAGGCGATCGAACTGGAACTAAAGCAGCGGCTTGTGGAGCTAGAAGGTGAAAATAAACTGCTAGAAGCACAGCGGCTAGAACAGCGCACCCGGTACGACCTGGAAATGCTGCGGGAAGTGGGATATTGTAACGGCGTTGAAAACTATGCCCGTCACCTAGCGGGTCGCGTTGCTGGCTCGCCACCCGAATGTTTAATTGACTACTTTCCTAAAGACTGGCTATTGGTAATTGACGAGTCTCACGTCACCATTCCGCAAATTCGAGGCATGTATAACGGCGATCGCGCCCGCAAGATTGTTTTGATCGATCACGGGTTTCGCCTCCCCAGTGCCGCCGATAACCGTCCACTGAAGGCAGAAGAGTTTTGGGACAAGGTGAGCCAGTGCGTCTTTGTCTCGGCCACTCCGGGCGATTGGGAGCTAGAGATTTCTGAGGATCGGGTTGCGGAACAAATTATTCGGCCAACGGGTGTGTTAGACCCCGAAATTTTTGTCCGGCCAACCGAAGGGCAAATTGATGATTTGCTGGGTGAAATTAGAACGCGGGCAACCAGGGGAGAACGAACGCTGGTCACTACACTGACCAAGCGGATGGCCGAAGACTTGACCGACTACCTGCAAGAGCATAACGTCCGCGTTCGCTATCTACATTCCGAAATCAACTCAATTGAGCGCATTGAGATTCTGCAAGACCTGCGCCAGGGCATATTTGATGTATTGATCGGTGTGAACCTGTTGCGAGAAGGGTTGGACTTGCCAGAAGTCTCGCTGGTTGCCATTCTCGATGCCGATAAAGAGGGCTTCCTGCGGGCAGAGCGATCGCTCATCCAAACCATTGGGCGTGCCGCGCGTCACGTTCAGGGGCAAGCGATCCTCTATGCCGATAACCTGACCGACAGTATGGCCAAAGCAATCAGTACCACCGAGCATCGCCGCGCCAAACAGTTGGCCTACAACGAAAAACACGGCATTACGCCGCAACCGATTGTGAAACGGCAAAACAACTCAATTCTGGCCTTTTTGGAAGTGTCGCGTCGGCTTAATGCCCACGAGCTAGAAGCGGTTTATGAGCAGGCCGACGATTTGCCATTAGAAGATATCCCCAATTTGATTGTGCAGCTTGAAGCGCAAATGAAGGAGGCGGCTAAAGGACTGGAGTTTGAGGAAGCGGCAAAGTACCGCGATCGCATCAAACACCTGCGTGACAAACTCCTCGGCAAACACCGAACTCGTTAAGTTAACTATGAACTAATCTCAGGGATGCTTTAAAGGTTAAAACAGCTTCTCAGGGAGCCGGAAACGTCTATGTTTCCGGCTCCCTTCTTACAGCCATTTTCATTTGCATTCACCACACACCAAACACTACACCCCACCCCATCTTGGCGAGACTGTGGCTGACTCGATTGAGAACTGCTGTATTAACATTTCTACCAAACGATACGTAGGCAGCGTTGGCCTGTCCATATTCCCCAACTGGATCAACGGATTACCATAGCCATGTTGCGCCGCAACCCTACGCATGTTTACAGAGGTTTTTGCGTTTTTCTAGCAAAGTCGAAACGATTTGAAGAGAATCACTGAGGTCAGACGAAATTGAAGCTGCGTATTGTTTAGACGTATGCTTGCAACCTCATCAGGATGATCGATTTCACCGTAGCCATTCCCACCTTCAATGGCGAGCAGCGTTTACCAGACGTGCTGGAGTGTCTGCGATCGCAAATTGATGTAGACGGTCTGGCCTGGGAGATTTTGGTCATCGATAATAACAGTAGCGATCGAACACGCGAGATAGTTCAGCGCTATCAGGCCAATTTCCCGTATCCGCTTCGCTACTGCTTGGAACCAGAGCAAGGTGCTGCGTTTGCACGCAAACGTGCCATTCGAACCGCAAGCAGCGATTTGATTGGGTTCCTGGATGATGACAATCTTCCGGCAGACCGCTGGGTTGCCGCCGCTGTTCGCTTTGCCCATGCCAACCCCAATGCCGGAGCGATCGGCAGTCGCATTAACGGTGAGTTTGAGGTCGAACCCCCTCAACACTTCAAGCGATTGCTTCCCTATTTCGCCATTATTCAACGAGGGACAACTCCCTCTTTATACAAACGTTCCCGCAAGATATTGCCACCCTCGGCTGGCTTAGTGATACGCAAACAGGCGTGGACGAACTGCGTACCCGAACAAACGATTCTCAACGGTCGAGTCACTGGCAATATGCTGACGGGGGAAGATACAGAAGCTCTAGCTCATATGCAGCGATCGCCGTGGGAAATTTGGCACAACCCCAACATGACCATCACCCACAAAATTCCTCAATGGCGATTTGAACGGCCTTATCTGATGTCGTTCTTTCGCGGAATTGGCTTGAGCCGTTATGCCACTCGCATGGCCAGCACTAAGCCGCAATATCGCCCGTTGATGAGAGTGGTCTATATGCTTAACGACCTCCGCAAGGTTGCAGTTCATCTGGCTAAATATCGCCGCACTATCCGTACAGATTTAGCGGCAGTTTGTGAGTTAGAGCTATATCTCAGTAGCCTCATTAGCCCTTTTTACCTCCATAACAACGGCTATTTGCGCCGTAGAGAGCCACAGTTAATGCCAACAACTGAGGTGGAGTCTTTGTAAACCGATGGATGAACCAATGATGAGAGGGGTGCTATGGGGCTTGATTTCACAGTAGTAGTGCCAACCTACAATGGAGCAACTCGTCTGCCGCTGGTGCTGGAACGGTTGCGATCGCAAGTGACTCCCGAACCGTTGACCTGGGAAATTTTGGTCGTCGATAACAACAGCACCGACAACACCGCCGCGATCGTCCAGGCATATCAGACCCATTGGGACTATCCCTTCCCACTCCGATATTGTTTTGCGGCTAAGCAAGGACTGGCTTCGGCCCGTCAACGGGGCATCGAAGAAGCGCAGGGTGAATTTGTGGCGTTTTTAGACGACGACAACTTCCCCGCACCCAATTGGATAGCTAACGCCCACGCCTTTGGACAAGACCACCCCCAGGCCGGAGCATTTAGCGGGCAAATTCACGGCGAGTTTGAAGTCCCGCCACCAGAGCAGTTCAAACGCATTCAGGCATTTTTAGCCATTCGTCATCCCGGAGGTGCCTCTCGCCAGTTTGAACCGGGGCAGCTCAGATTACCACCCGGCGCAGGGCTGGTCGTGCGTCAGCAGGCATGGTACCAGAATGTGCCGAAACAGCTCAGGCTACGCGGTCGCAGGCAGCGATCGCTCGTGGCAGGTGAAGATTACGAAGCGCTACTGCATTTACACAAAGCAGGCTGGGAAATTTGGTACTGCCCCACCATGCATTTAAGCCACCAAATTCCGCGCCAGCGACTGGAACGAGGCTACCTGCTCACTCTTGCCCGTAGCACTGGATTAGCAACCTGTCAGCTTCGTTTGGTAACAGCCGCTCCCTGGCAAATTCCAATCATTTGCATCCGCACCATACTGGGAAATTTGCGCCGCATTGCCTTACATCTGATCCGGTATCGCGGACAGTTCAGCACCAACCTGATTGCCGCCTTTGAACTGCAATTCTTTCTAGGCAGCGTGCTGAGTCCTTTTTATGTCGTAAAAAACCGTCTTTCCTGATGCGTCAGCCACCCTTAGTCACCCTAATGCAAGCGGGTTGCAGTCTATGATGCCACTCGTTTCAGTGGTCATCCCAGCGTTCAATGCCGCCGAGACGATTCAAGCCACGATCGCCTCTGCCCTGGATCAAACTATCACCGCGCTTGAAGTGATTGTGATCAATGATGGATCGAACGATGCCACGCTGAATGTAGTCGATCGCATTCACGATCCGCGCCTGAAGGTCTTGTCGTATCCCAATGGTGGATTGGCGATCGCCCGTAATCGCGGTATCGCTCAAGCATCGGGAGAATTCATTTCATTTTTGGATGCTGATGACCTCTGGACATCCGACAAACTAGAAAAGCAGCTTGATGCGCTGCAACAGCACCCCCAGGCGGCAGTTGCCTATAGCTGGACGGATTGGATCGACACCTGCGGGCAGTTTGTGCGGCACGGCAGACATTTAAGCCCCAGTGGCAACGTGTATGCTGATTTACTGGTCAGCAACTTTTTAGAGAACGGCTCGAACCTGTTGGTGCAAAAGCAGGCATTGACCAATGTGGGCGGCTTTGATGAATCATTGCCAGCCGCTCAAGACTGGGATATGGGGTTGCGGTTAGCCGCCCGTTACGAATTTGCCGTGGTGCGATCGCCCCAAATTCTCTATCGCGCCTCCCCTGGCTCTATGTCTACCAATGTGGTTCGGTTGGAACGAGCCTGCCGTCAAATCCTCGATCGTGAATTTCAGCGTGCGCCTCAAGCCATTCAGGCTCTCAAACCTCGCAGCTTGGCGACGTTATACCTGTTTCTAACCTTCAAGGCGATCGACGGAATGCCCTCACGACAGAGAAGCATCACTGCCACCCGTTATTGGCTGAATGCTATCCGCTATGATGGCTCGTTACTGCTAAAGCGAACCCGGCTGATGGCGATCGTTGCCCTCAAGATTAGCGTGCAGATCCTCTTCTCGCCTCCGATCGCGCAACACATGCTCAACCGCCTCAGGTCGTCATAGTTACAGCCATTTCCATTGGCATCCACCCCACACCAAACACTACACCCCACCCCCATCTTGGCGAGACGGTGGCTGACTCGATTGAGAACTGCTGTAAGTTGTTCAACGGCTGAGCCAGGTTCCCAAACCGTGAACCACACCAACCCGATTCGGCTCACGATCGAATGTCATAACCAAACAGGTTTGGATCAACCTCGCCCAGTGACAAATCAGCCAAACCGTATTCTGCCCATCGCCGTTCTACCATTGCTGCCACATCAGGGTCAGATTCCAGCGGCTCGCCCCAGGCATGATCAGTTTCAGGTGACACTTTTGTTGTGGCATCAATGCCCATGCGTCCACCCAGACCAATCCGTTCGCTGGCAAAATCCAGCGTGTCGAATGGCGTTTCGGGCAAGATAAATACGTCTCGAACCGGGTCAACCTTGGACGTAATCGCCCACACCACCTGACGCGGATCGCGGATATTAATTGATTTATCAACCACAATTACAAACTTGGTGTACGTAAACTGCGGCAGTGCGCTCCAAAAGGCCAGCGCTGCTCGTCGAGCCTGACCTGGATACGCTTTGTCGATCGAGATGATGGCGGCCTTGTAGCTCAGCGCTTCCATTGGCAGAAAGAAGTCCACAATTTCTGAAACTTGCTGCCGCAGGATCGGCGTATAAATTCGGTTTAGCGCGATCGCCATCATGGCTTCCTCTTTGGGCGGGCGACCGCTAAAGGTGGTGAGGTAGACCGGATCGCGGCGGTGGGTCATGCAGTGAAAGCGAACCAGCGGCGAGTCTTCAACCCCGCCGTAATAGCCCATGTGATCGCCAAAAGGCCCGTCCGGCAATACTTCCCCAGGCGTGATCGTACCTTCCAACACAAACTCTGAATCTGCCGGAACTTCTAAATCAACGGTCTTACATTTCGCTAAGTGAACACCAGAACCGCCATACAGCCCCGCAAACAGCCACTCCGACAGGTCAACTGGAATTGGCGTTGCCGCCGCCATAATGATCAACGGGTCAACCCCCAGAGCGATCGCCACCTCTAGCTTTTTGCCCCGCTCTGCCGCTTTCCGCAAATGCCTTGCGCCACCCCGTACCGATAACCAGTGAACCGTCATTGTGTTTTTAGACTGAAGCTGAAGCCGATACACCCCAACATTCGGTGTTCCAGTCTCACAGTCTTTGGTAATGACCAGACCGAGCGTAATGATTTTCCCGGCATCGCCACAGTAGGGACGAATCATCGGAACCTGGTTCAAGTCCAGTTCATCATCCTTAATAACCACCTGCTGACACAGTGGCAAAAAGTCGCGACCGGGTTTGGCTCTCACGACATCAAACAGCACCTTGCCAAATTCGATCGCCTGGGAAATTTTCTTCGGTGGCTTGGGCTGTTGCAGCATCCCTAACTTTTTGCCGAGCGTTTCTAGCTCTTCGGGATGCTCCATGTTCATCGCCCAACAGATGCGCTCTACGGTTCCCATAACGTTAATGGCGATCGAGTGGGGAGAACCCTTCACGTTCTCAAACAACAGCGCTGGCCCACCCTGCTGCAACATTCGGTTGGATATTTCAGCAACTTCTAAATTTGGATCGACTAAGGCGCTAATTCGCCGCAGTTGTCCTCGCTGTTCAATCTGTTTTAGGAATTCCCGCAGGTCTCTCGCCATAGTAAAGCAATGTGAAGCGTCTCCTCTCATTATGAAACGAGATGGAGTTTCACGCTCAATAGCGACTCAAGTTTCCAAATACACTCCGCTCTACTTGATAAATGGCCTGTGCTGCTGATAGGGTTTCACCAAAATAGTGAATTCTAGACAACAAGCCGTCCGCCAGGCGAGAGGCTTGCCAACGCTAATATCCAACCTTCTGAGAGGGCTGATATGAAATCTGTGGCACATGAAACCGATGTGGAAAGAGAGCTAACTTTAGCGACGGTGCATCAAAAGACGGTTGTTGAACAAATTAGCGTGTTGGTTCATCAAGCGATCGTTGCGGTACAAAAAAAAGAACCCCTTTGGCTAGTTGAGAAATATCAAACCGTTTCACTCCAGCAACATCAGGTTGCTTTTACCAGAAAATTGGCAGCAACCCTGGGTTCAGCCAAAACTTACAACACGTTGAAAGCTCAGATGGAGCATTTCTTACATCAAATATTGATTCCCGTTTTTTTTACATCATCCAGCTATCAACTATTATTAAATCAAATCGAAGCCTTGATGGTGCAATCCGTCAATTCAACGCATCAAGCAGTTCAGCATTCTACAAATACTTCTCCTCCTCCGCAAAGCAAAGACATTTCTGCTAACAACCATTCACTAAAAGAGGCGATCGCTATTCTTTTACTGGATGCCGAAAATTTGCCGCTCGACTCCAAAGTTGAAGCGTTTTTAGCAGAGCAATGTACCTATCCAATTCGCGTCAAAGTTGCATTTGCAAATTGGAAAAGCATGGGCAACAAGGATGCCGATTTTCACAAACGTGGATATCAAATGATCCATGTTCCGGCTCGCAAAAATAGCGCAGATATGGAGATGACGGCATACGGTTCGTCTATCTTCTCTCAATACCCAAATGCTAAAGAAGTTTTGGTGTGCGCCACCGATCAAGACTTCAATCATTTGCGTAATCGTTTACAGGTTCACGGGCTGACGGTTTATTCTGTCCACCGTCGAGGAGAGAAAATCACCCTAACCAATATTCAAACAGGGCTAAGCACAGCCTATTATCCAAAAGCAGAAACACTATCGTTAAAGACACTAATGAGCTGGAGCAAAACGCTGATCAAAGAAGAAACCCAACAAACCAACAGTTCCTGGATCAAAGTTTCTCGCCTCTCACAACTGTTCCACCAACGAAATCAGCTAACCATTAGTCAGGCACTAACGGCTCATTATCCTGACGGCAAGAAAGTTAAAGATTTTCTTTTAGACTATCCCGAAGAGTTTGTTGTTCATCAACCGCCAGGGCAAACCGAACCGTTTGTTTCACTATTTATAGCCCCATCGACAGTACCTCAAACAGATCAAGAAGCTGTTTTAGGCACTTCAACTTCAACCAACAAAACGCTGGACAAACTTAATTCGGCGAAAGATTTAGAAACCCTGCTGCTCCAACTCTTGAAACAGTTGAAGCCTGCCAAATCAGCAGGAGGTTATATTCCAGTCACGCTGCTAGGTGCCGAGTTTAACAAACAGTACAAGAAAAGTATCAACGCGGTGATCAAAGAAGATTTGAAGCTAACTGGAACCTTTATCAAGTTCCTGCAATCAGTTAGCGCTTTTGAAGTCAAGCAAAACCAAAAGAATTGGTTGATTGCATTAAAATAATTCTGAAAAGGCTGCTCCAGTGCAGAGGGCTTTGTTCAGCTCAACCGTTTTAAGATCAACTGTCTCTACACCTTCTAAGGATAGAAACTGAGCTGTGGTAATCCTAAGGTTTCATCCCATCCCATCATAATGTTGAGACACTGGATCGCCTGTCCTGCTTGACCTTTCATCAAGTTGTCGATCGCCGACATCACAATCACCCGCTCGGTACGCGGATCAACTTCAATACCGATATAGCAAAGGTTTGTACCACTAGCCCACTTGGTTTGCGGATAGATACCGCTCGGCAACACTCGCACCCAGGGCGAAGAGCGATAAAACGCCTGGTAGATAGTCAACAAGTCGTCGCGCACCAATCCGGGGTCACGCAGAGTGGCATAAACGGTGGCCAAAATGCCTCGCACCATCGGCACCAGGTGCGGCGTAAATTGTACCAAAACTTCATGCCCGGCTAATTCGCTACAGATTTGCTCAATTTCTGGCGTATGCCGGTGTCCAGCTACGTTGTAGGCTCCCAGGGATTGATCGGCTTCTGCCAACAGCATGTTGACTTTGGCCTGCCGTCCGCCCCCCGATGTTCCGGTTTTAGAGTCAATGATGACGCTTTCGGGAGCCACTAGCCCTTGTTTAAGGAGCGGAGAGATCGCCAATAAGCTGGTCGTAACGTGGCACCCTGGACAACCCACCAACTGCGCTTCAGCAATGCGATCGCGATATAGCTCAGGTAAGCCATAAATAGCCGTTTCTGCCACCGCGTGATCGGTACGCTCGACGGCATACCAGCTTTGGTAGGTATCCAGATCCCGAAATCGGTAATCAGCTGATAAATCTAAAACCTTGCAGCCCCGTTCTAGCAGCGAGGGAGCCATCGTACACGCAAGCCCATTGGGCAACGAGAGAAACACCACCTGGCAGCGATCGGCAATCACGTCCAGGTCGATCGGCTCAATCAACTGTTCAACTCGGTGCCCCAAATGAGGATAAAGATCAGAAAATGCTTTCCCCGCCGTACTATCACCGCCAAGGTAAGCAATTTCGAGTCGTGGGTGATCTAGCAAGAGGCGCAGGAGTTGCACTCCCCCATAGCCAGACGCTCCCACAATTCCAACTGGCACGCGTCCTGAATCACCCATGATGCCTGACCACTGCAAGGTATGTACGAAGTTTAGTAGAAATACAATAGATTAATTCTGTCTGTTGCGTCCATATACGTCCATCTAAAAGCTGAATTGTAGACTGAACCGTTGCGGCTTGATGTAGCGATTTATGCCAACCTGGACGGTTTTGTGCAGCCGCATCAGGCCATGCTGCCAGGCCAAACAAGCTACAATAGTAGCTAAATAAACTTCAAGAAAATTTACAATACCAGGCCGCAGCACACAGAATGGGTCTGTAAACCCGTTCAAGTGATGCAAATGCCTTACTTTTGAGATCTGTTTATCATTGCCCCCGTACCTTAATTGATCCATCGTTGCTAGGAACGTTTCCCGTGGAACCGCTTCATTCTCAAGGGGATACACCTCTCACCTCCTCCACCCTGGCGTTTGAATTTGACTCAATCGAGGCGGCCTTAGCCGATCTCAAAGCCGGGAAAGCGCTGGTTGTCGTCGATGACGAAAATCGCGAAAACGAAGGCGATGTCATTTGCGCGGCTCAATTTGCCACGCCAGACCTGATTAATTTTATGGCTGTTGAGGCACGTGGTCTGATTTGTTTAGCGATGATGGGCGATCGCCTCGATCAGTTGGATTTGCCCCTCATGGTGAGCAACAAGGCTTACGAAGACAGCAACGAGCAAACCGCTTTTACCGTTAGTATTGATGCCGCCCTTCATCTGGGTGTCACAACGGGCATTTCGGCAGACGATCGCGCCAGAACCATTCAAATTGCTATCAACCCTGAAGCTAAGCCAAACGATTTGCGCCGACCAGGGCACATCTTTCCGCTCCGAGCCAGAGAGGGGGGAGTGCTAAAGCGAGCAGGGCACACCGAAGCTGGGGTCGATTTAGCCCGGCTGGCTGGGCTGTATCCGGCTGCTGTTATTTGCGAAATCTCTAACCCCGATGGCTCCATGGCGCGGTTACCACAGCTAATTGAGTATGCCAGAACCCATCACCTAAAACTGATCAGCATTGCCGACCTGATTAGCTACCGACTCCAGCACGAGCGGTTTATTCATCGAGAAGCGATCGCCCAACTGCCAACGCAGTTCGGTCAGTTTCAGGTGTATGCCTACCGAAACCTGCTCGATAACTCTGAACATTTAGCAATTGTTAAAGGCGATCCGGCTACGTTCAAAGATGCGCCGATCCTGGTTCGCGTCCACTCCGAATGTTTAACGGGCGATGCGCTGGGGTCGCTACGCTGTGATTGCCGGATGCAGCTACAGGCAGCGCTGAAGATGATTGAGAACGCCGGAGCCGGAGTTGTTGTCTATCTACGGCAGGAAGGTCGAGGCATTGGGCTGGTGAATAAGCTCAAAGCCTATTCGTTGCAGGATATGGGACTCGACACGGTCGAGGCGAACCAAAAATTAGGATTTTCAGCCGACCAGCGTAACTACGGCATGGGCGCTCAAATTCTCAACGATGTTGGGGTTAAACAGTTCCGCTTGATTACCAATAACCCACGCAAAATTGCAGGCTTGAAAGGCTACGGACTAGACATGGTCGATCGGGTGCCGCTGCTGATCGAAACCACGTCCCACAACTCAGTATATCTGGCTACCAAAGCCGAGAAGCTCGGTCACTTGTTGCTGCAAACCTATTTAATTACGGTGGCGATTCAGTGGCAAGACGATCCTCAATCGCCCACCGAGCGCTACGAACGCCTGGAAAAATTGCGGCATCTGGTCAAGGAACATGATTTGTTGCTACAGGAAGAAGCCCGTCCTGTGGCGATCGCGCTGTTTGGCCGTTCGTCGCTCATATTCCACCTTGGCTTAGACCAACCTCGCCTTGCAGCAGCCGATTGGTATGACCATCCAGGCCATCCCTATGTGAAGGCGATCGCTCAAATCTTAGACGATATCACCACATTACAACCCGTCCAACAGCTCGAATTTTTGGTCGCATCTGGTCATGATCCCATGAACAACCTTCAAGTTCAGCTCGATCGCCAAATATTTCGGTTAGATAAACACTCAACCGTTGAAACCATCAAGCCGTCGTCAATCTGTCAGCAGCTTGAAATGCAACGAATCTACGTATTTTCTAGCCATACCCCTTCGGAGTAACGCCCGCAGACAAAGTGGTCAAACGGTCGAATGGGACTTCTCAACAAAGCAATCGGTGTGATCCCACCAGAAAGTTTATCCATCGCAAATTAGCGCCAGGTCTAGCTTAGGGAGATTCGTTCTCCCATAGCTGATTAAAACAGTTTACAACGAACATCTTTACAATTTGTAACCTGCTAAAAAGTCCTATACCTTTAGCAGCACAAAAAAGGAGAAATCATATTCCTGACCGAAAAAGCTCTGCCTGAAGATGTATTCAGTTAGGGGGTGTGCATTTTGTCAAACGATTGTTATCTTTTGTAATATGAAGTTCACGGTCAGGCTCACCTGGGCATACTGGGACAAGACCAAGATTCCCCAAGCGCTCCAGGTCTGAATGTCCAAATTCTGACCGCTAACGATTGTTCCACTTGTCTAACACGGAGTCAGCTATGAACCAGCCTATTGAACTCTCACTTGAGCAGCAATTTAGCCTCAAGTCTTTCGAAACCCAGGTTGAGCGAATGAGTCGTGAACAAGCTCAACACTTCCTTGTCAAGCTCTACGAGCAGATGATGATGCGGGAAACCATGTACAAGCACTTCCTGAAGCATCAGTGGGGAATTGAGACGGCTCCTCAATTCGAATAACTCCACACCAAGTGGACGACCTCCCTCTCTTGCTGTGTTCTCAAGGGGAAATGGGCTGGGGATGCCGGGGCGTCAACTTACCAACCATCCGCTCACCGCGTACTATTAAGCCAACGCATCAGTCGCAACAACGAATTTGCGATCGCTCCACACCCTCCAATCTCTGCATTGATCCAGTAGTTAAACCGGCCTTTCGGTCAGGCTCGACCTCTATATCCTGCATCGTTAGCACCTCTAGTTTTTACACAACTGAATACACAATTGAATAGTTTGCTTAATGAAACAAAGCTGTCCAGCTTGCTCTTCTTGTGACGTTATACAGTTGCTCCACACCACAAGAACGGTTTGACAAGCAGGTCAGTCCAAAACGAGCGCGGTTTGCCTGAGGAATGTTAGGGTTTAGAAGGAGCGTGTTGCCCACAGCCCTAAGTACCTTTTAGCTTATGTTTCATAGTGCTTTAATCTGTACAGATTTCTCAGATGGTCTGCACCGTTTAGTCGATTTTGTTCCTAGCCTTGCTGCTGGTGGCATTAAGAAGGTCACTTTTTTTCACAGCATTCCAGTATCAAACGATCGGGAAATCCCTCGAATCGACGAGAGCGAAGTAGAACGGATTCGAGAGAAATTTGCGCCTGCCCTACAGCAACAGTCAGACGGAATTGAAGTTGCAGTTGAAATCCAGCGGGGCAAACCAGTTGACCACATCGCTAACACAGTCAAGAAGCACGAGATTGATATCATTTTGTTGGGCACCGCCAGCCGCACATTGCTCAGTGAAAAGCTGTTTGGCAGTACCACGATGGAACTGTGCCAGCGCCTTAGCACTCCGATTATGATCCTGCGGCCACAGTTAATCTCTACCTACACAGTGGAGGAACTGGATCTAAGGTGCCGTCATCTGTTTCGCTATTTCCTGATTCCCTACGACGGCAGCGACACATCTAAATATCTGGTGCAGCAAGTGAAGCGCTACGCCGAAAAGCGTCCGCAAAACTCGTTAGAATGCTGTTTGCTTTATCGAGTCGTTGAGGAAGTGCGTCGCCGCGAATTGCCCAAGGATTATCAGGTTAAGCCAGCCAAAGAAGAACTAGAGCGGGTGAAAACAGACCTGGCTACTCTGGGTCTGCAAGTAGAGGCCGAGGTGGTCACTGGTAACCCCATTGCAGAACTCTTAACCGCCGCTAGAGACTACGACATCAGCGCGATCGCCACGTCTTCCGGCAGTTTAGGCAAACTATTTGAGTGGTCGGTGCCCAGTTTCACTGGAGAACTGCTGCGCCGTAGCTGGCATCCGGTGATCTACTTTCCGCCGGCAAAGGCATAAGCAGCTAGCCTGCACCCGGATGGACTTAGTTAGAGATATCGGCCTCATCGCCATAGAGAGATTGCAGCTTCATCACGATTTTGGGCTTTATTTCCTCTAGGGCTGCCTTTAGGCGTTCCTTCGTTTGTTCCTTACTGACTCCGTTCAACTGGAGGTTGCCGCTCGCAGTTCGACCCATCACCGCCCAATCTTGCAGCATTTTGCACTGAGCCGGGGCGATCGTAGAGGTCAAAACATGGGCACAGCGTTGTGGCTCCTCAGACGCGAAAAACAGCAGTCGGTAGGCACCGGATTGCCCTAACAGTTGCGACAATTGCTGTCCTTGTGCTGTCCTCAGGTCTAAGTAGCACGGCAGCCAACGTGGCCCATGTCGATGGCTGTAGAGCACGGTCAACCAGAGCAGCAGCGGATAGGGAGCGGCTGAAAACAAAAACTGGTTGTAGCGAGTACAAACCAGCCGCTTGTCTACCTCGGCTGAGGGCAGCATGACCCACAGCGTTGCCAACACGCCCTTACTGGTAGGCAGTGCTTTCGGAAACACAATTTCAGCAACAGGCATGTTACTCGGCCAGGATGCCAGCCGACAAACCTCTTCTGCCGAGAGTTGACTCGGCATTTTGGGCGTTGTAGTTACGGGCAGCTTAGAAAGAGCCGCTCCAATTCGTTGCCCAATCTGCCGCCCGGTACCAAACCGTTGTTCTAACGGCTCTAACGATCGCAAAATTTCAGTAATGTTTTGAGGGCGATCGTCGGCAGACTTCGCCAAACAGCTCATCACCAAACTTTCCAGCGCTTTCGGTAAGCGGACACTGGCATTGGCCGTTTCAAACGACTGAGGCGCTTGAAAGTGATGCACCTTGTACCATCCACCGAAGCTGTGAGTGTCGGCAGAGAGTGGCATCTTGCCCGTCAGCATTTGAAACATCATGACACCCAGGCTGTAGATGTCAGATCGTGCATCCAGTTCGCGCCCTTCCATTTGTTCTGGCGACGAGTAAGCCAGGGTTCCCATAAAGCAACTGGTTTGGTCGCCATCGGCCTGCAACATCTTAGCAATACCAAAATCTAAGACTTTAGCCAGTTCTCCCAGGCTGGTATCGTGGCTGATCAGAATATTGCTGGGCTTGACATCGCGGTGAACGACTGGGCAAATCTCATCATCAATAACAATGCCATGATGGGCACACTGCAACCCCAGGCAAATTTGACGGCAAAAGCTGAGAAACCGGGGTAAGCTGAGCGGCTGACGGCTAATCAACTGGCTGAGGCTCTCACCCTGGAGGTATTCCATCACATAAAACGGAACCCCATCTCCTTCGTCCACCCCATAATCGGTAACGCGAACGATATGAATGCTTCTTTGTCCAAGCAGAGCGCAGGTCATGGCTTCTCGTTCAAAGCGATCGCGCATTTTCTGATTCATCAAGGCTTGAGCCAGAAACTTAACCGCGACTGGCACGCCTCCGAGCAGCATATCCCTGGCCTCATAAACGCGCCCCATTGCCCCTTGCCCCAGCAAGCCGACTAATTGATAGCGGTTAATGAGTCTGCGACCAATGTTAGAGTCTGCCATGCTGGACTCCATCACATTGGATGATCGATAAACGCTGCCCAGCGCCGACTGACCGTCAGGGCACCCCAATCAAACTCTAGGAGTTGTGAGCAAATTACCAGAAGCACCTGCTACCTCGCACTGCTTAGGATCTACAACGACAAATATTCACACCCAGCTTTCGCCCAAAGCGACTAGAAGCTGTTGATTGACATGACTGGCAATCACTGGAGCGCTTTTACATCAAGCTGATGGCAACCGATTATCCGAATCACCATCTCAAAAAAATGGGATACACCGAAAGGTGAAACCACTTGCAGAATGTTGAGGGAGAGAACGTTTAACCACTTCGTTGAGGTGGGGCTTTTGGAGCCAATTTTTTGTATATCGGTTCTCTGTATATCTGCGTAGTTACCAATCGTATCGAATACACCTTAGAACCATCCCATAGAGTTATTTTAATGACTGAGTATCACCTCATTGGCTGTAGTTTTGAATAAAGTTCTGGTGAACTCTTTTCGGATAGTGAACCTGCGCTTTATGAACCCTTGATGATTGAGATGACGGCTCCGTTCATGGCCAGTAGACCAACCTCTACCATTAGCTGGCTACGTAATAGTACGGGAACATTTCTCTCGGTTCAAGCCACGATAGCGACAGAAAACCGCTCTGCACTACTCGCAGCGTGAGTGTGATCAAACACGCTCTGTTCAAAGCATGATTGAGCCAGCAACCGACTAGCCTCAGTACGCAGAGAATCGCCAGGTTGCCACTCAAGCGAAGTGCTGAACGGTTAAACCAGACGGCATGAATACTGAGTCCAGGCTTATGAATGCCCTGCATCCTCTATATTAGAGAGTGCCCAGACTTGACCGACTCGAAACAGCCTGGATGAACATGCCAGCCTACTGCCCCAGGTAGGCTTCTAGAACCTGCGCGTTTTGCTGAATTTCGGTTGGTGTTCCAGAGGCAAGGTTGCGTCCTTCTGCCAGCACCCAGACGCGATCGCACAGTGACATGACCACATCCATATTGTGCTCAATGATGAGAAAGGTTAGCCCCTCCTGGTTCCATCTCAGAATATGGTCACAAATTTGGTTGATCAGCGTTGGGTTTACTCCAGCCGCTGGCTCATCTAGCAACACCAGCTTGGGACGTACCATTAACGCTCGCGCTATTTCCAATAGTTTGCGCTGCCCGCCCGACAATGCTCCAGCATAGTCCTGCGCCATGTGCGCTAAGCCCACGGATTCTAAAATGGCGCTGGCTTGCTCCCGCTGTTCTCGTTCCTGCTGGCGCACCGTGCTCGATCGTAACCATACATTCCAAAAGCGCTCCCCGGCTTGATGCTGAGCCGCCAGCAGCATGTTTTCCATCACAGAGAGCTTTGATAGCACTCGCGCTACTTGAAAGGTTCGCACCATTCCCTGCTGTGCAATGTCGTGCGGCTGCAAATGCTGTATGGATACGCCATCAAAAATAATTTGGCCGCTATCGGGTTGAACAAAACGGCAGAGGAGATTAAATAGTGTGGTTTTTCCGGCACCGTTAGGCCCAATTAACCCGGTGATGCTGCCCGGTAAAACCTCAAGTGAGGCGTTATCAACGGCTCGAATACCGCCAAAACTTTTGGACAGTGCATTTGCCGCTAAAAGCGGTTGACGACCATGACTATCGACCAAGGGTCAATTCCTCCTTTTTGCCCAAAATGCCCTGCGGTCGCCATACCATCAGCACCATGAGCAGTAGCCCGATCACCATGATACGGAATGCTCCTAACTGCGAGTCGCTGAGGGGAATAATATCTTGTAGGACAAAACGGGTCAGGTTTTCGTAGGTCAGGAACAGAGCCGCCCCCAGTAATGTACCAACGTTGTTTCCAGCCCCACCCAGCACAACGATCGTCCAGGCGTTGAATGTAATTTGCGGTCGAAAGTTATCGGGATAGACAGTGGTGAGCTGCCATGCATACAGCGCACCTGCTAGACCTGCAATAAAACCACCTAACATTAACGACTGTAGTTTGTACCAGAACACAGGCTTACCCAGCGCTTTGGCGACTTCCTCATCTTCACGAATCGCTTTTAAGACCCGCCCCCAGGGCGATCGCACCAGACGTTGCAGTGCCCAAAACACGATCGCCACCAGCAGCACCGACAAAAACATCAGCCCTGTTTTAGATGGATTGCGAGAGTAGTGGTACAAGGCACTGGCAGCAAAGCGATAAATCCATACGCCAAACACCAGACAGAAGGCACCGGAAGCGACAGCCAGTCCAGCGGTTGCGCCTGGTAACTGTGATAAGACGCGATCGCCTAACCAAAGATAAACCCAGCCAATACCAATCACCGTTATCAACAGCCCCAGACCCAACGCCCAATCGGGCAGATCGCTGATTTTGAGCTGGCTTGCGCCAACACCAACGCCATACAGCAGCAGCCCTAATGAACCCAGGTAGCCCAACATCGCCAGGGAACTGGTTGTAATTGCCTGTCGGGGAACCCCTTTCAACCGCTGCTGTAGCCACACCCACACCTGCCAAAAGCCAAGTCCAACAACCAGCGTTAGCACCATGACCATTCCCACCCGGACGGGCAATCTGGGGTTAAGGGTAGCCAACGGCAGAGGAAATCGCTGGATGCCGAAGGTTCCACGGGTGAGCCACTCCTCGTTGACCGCCACGAGCCGCAGCATCTCGGACACCCCAATGGTGACGATCGCCAGGTAATCTTCTCGTAACCGCAGTGTGGATAGACCAATCAGTAACCCTAACGCAGCCGCCAACCCAGCACCGAGCACGGTAGCCAGAATTAGCGGCACACCGGATAAGCTCAGCAGAGTGGTGGTATAGGCACCTACAGCCATAAACGCAACATGGCCAAAATTGATTAGCCCGGTATAGCCCCACTGCAAATTTAGCCCCAAGCCAAACAGCGCAAAAGTGGCTGTAAAGATAATCAGCGAAACAATGTAGCCTTCCATACTGAATGATGACAGGAATGGAGAATGAAACCCAAGTGGCGGCGATCGCCAACGATGTTGGAATGGTAAACCCTGACCTACACATTGGAGCGAAACCAAACATGATGCCAGAATAGAACCGTTCAAAAGTTAAAATCGAACGGTCTCCGTCTAGAGACTAAGCTAGTTAACACGGTCTACATTAGTTATCAACATACAACTCAAGTAGATGCCTGTAGCAAAAATGAGCAAATCCTAATGCTCCTTTCAGGTTCAGGCGCTAGTCTGCTCAGTACACATGATTGGTCGAAAGCGATAGGTTGAATTTTATGGACGCCGCTGCACTCTGGCAACGTTATCAAGACTGGCTGTATTTCCATGAAGGTTTAGGGGTTTACCTCGACGTCAGCCGGATGCGGTTTGATGATGATTTCGTAGCGAAGCTCCAGCCTAAGTTTGAGAAGGCATTTCAGGATATGGAGGCGTTGGAAGCAGGAGCGATCGCCAACCCTGATGAAGATCGAATGGTGGGTCACTACTGGCTGCGGAATCCGGAATTAGCTCCAACACCCGAACTGAAGCAAGACATTGTTGAAACTTTGGAACAAATTCACACCTTTGTTCGAGATGTCCATAGTGGCAAGATTCATCCTCCGAATGCTACCCGGTTTACAGACATTCTTTCAATTGGCATTGGGGGTTCGGCGTTAGGCCCTCAATTTGTGGCGGAAGCTCTGGCTGGAGTGAATCCACCTATGGCGATTCACTTTATTGACAACACCGATCCAGCGGGAATCGATCGCACCCTGACGGAACTGGGCGATCGCCTTGCTACCACGTTAGTGATCAACATTTCCAAGTCTGGAGGCACTCCAGAAGCCCGCAACGGCATGTTGGAGGTCAAAAACGCGTATGAACGACAAGGGCTGCACTTTTTTAGCTATGCCGTAGCCACCACTGGCAAAGGCAGCAACTTAGATAAACTGGCAAATTCGGAGGGATGGTTAGCCACCTTTCCCATGCACGATTGGGTCGGTGGCCGCACCTCAGAAATGTCGGCAGTTGGTTTACTTCCAGCGGCACTGCAAGGGATTGATATTGATGCCATGCTTGCTGGAGCCAGGGAAATGGATGAGGCCACTCGCGTCCCCGATTTGAAGCGCAACCCTGCCGCGCTGCTGGCATTGAGCTGGTACCATGCGGGCAACGGCAAGGGCGAAAAGGATATGGTCGTACTGCCTTATAAAGACAGTTTGTTGCTGTTTAGCCGCTACTTACAGCAGCTTGTGATGGAGTCTTTGGGCAAAGAAAAAGACCTGGCAGGTAACACGGTCTATCAAGGAATTGCCGTTTATGGCAACAAGGGATCGACCGACCAACATGCCTACGTTCAACAACTGCGTGAAGGAGTGCCCAACTTTTTCATGACGTTTATTGAAGTGCTGCGCGATCGCCAAAAAAACTCAATCGAGGTTGAACCGGGTGTCACCTCTGGCGATTACCTGTCTGGCTTACTGCAAGGCACGCGGCAGGCACTGTACGAAAACCATCGCGACTCCATTACGGTCACCATTCCTGACGTGAATTCGCGCACGGTTGGCGCGTTGATTGCTTTATATGAGCGAGCGGTTGGTCTCTACGCCTCGTTGGTAAACATTAATGCCTATCACCAGCCTGGAGTAGAAGCAGGTAAGAAAGCGGCAGCCGCCGTTCTGGATTTGCAACGGCGAGTGGTTCAGGTGGTGCAAGACGCTGGAGAGCCGCTCTCATTGGCAGCACTAGCAGAAAAGGTTGGGGGCGACCAGGCTGAGGTCATCTACAAAATTGTGCGGCATCTTTCGTTTAACCAGCGGGGGATCAAGGTAAGCGGCAACTTTAGCAATCCCGACAGCTTAACCGTAGCGGCCTCGTAAAGCGCGATCGGATCTGTATCGGTACCTGATAAAACGGTAGGATGAGCAATGCCATCTTGAGCCGAAGGTTGACCCAAACGCTTTGGATGGACGTTGTTCGCCCTGCAGATTTATGTAGCTTCGTCGGCTGAAAGCAGGAAAAGGGTGATTAGCTCAGGATGAGCAAAGACACCAGAATTGGATCTGATGTGGTGTGGGTCGTTCATTGTCGCGCGTTTAAATTTGAACAGGAACAATACTGAATAGGCTGACTCAGCAGTTGCTGCTTCAAACTCGTTATCCGTGGTTACTCCTGGCGGTGTACAAACCCATGCTGACGCACCATTACGTCTATGAGACGGCATCTTATCTATTCCAATGGCTCTACCCCAGCGACAGATTGGCTGCGAAAGAAGATGTTTCTTTTGCTACAGTAGAGTTACCGAGAAAACCTACTATGGTTTGTGCCCCATGTACAAACTCAGCTCTCGTACAGCTCTATGAAATGGCTGCAAATCCCAGACAATTCACTATTGTGTATCCTGTTTAAGCCTGTTCCAGCATTGTGAATTTTTAGTTAGAATTGATACGCTTTGAAATGCAGCCACTTTTGCAACTGCGAACGGTGTCTGGCTTCCCTATCCCTTGCCATTCACGTGGTCTTAGCCTCAAAGCCTTGAGTTCCGTCTGTTTTTGTTCACGGTTAAGTGCTGCCTCAACGATTCAGTATTTTCCGGAAATAGGGATCAAACCAGACGTAGAGGAGTGAAGCGATCGCCTATTCTGAAGATGAGAGTGCGATGAATCGCAGTTTCAAACCTTAATGCTGAGCGTTCAATCATCAGACTCATCGTTAAAGTGTTTATTATGAAGGACTGCCAGCATTTTCAGCGTTATGGCTTGCACCCAGGATGCATTACTGGCTTCAGTGTGACTAGCGTTGGAGAAGGTTAGCCAAACCATGAGCCAATCCTCCCCCCAACCGAACTTCGACATTCCGCTTGGCGGACGTTACGAAATCATCAGTCAGCTGGGCGCTGGCGGATTTGGTCAAACGTTTCTGGTGCAGGACCTACACTTACCAGGTCATCCTCGGTGCGTGGTCAAAAAACTATTGCCGCAAAAGAACGACACCGAAAACCTGGAAATGGCAAGACGCCTGTTTGATACAGAAGCCAAAGTCTTGTATAAGCTGGGCAGCCACGACCAAATTCCTCGATTATTAGCTCACTTTGAACAACATCAAGAGTTTTATCTGGCACAGGAGTTTGTGGAAGGTGCCCCGCTCAGCAAAGAGCTATTGGAAGGGCAACCCTGGCAACAGGAGCAGGTGCTGACGCTGCTGCAAGATATTCTGCAAATCCTGGCATTTGTGCATCAGCAGCAGGTAATCCACCGAGACATTAAGCCCGCTAACCTTATCCGCCGCCGCAAAGACGATCGCATTGTTTTAATCGACTTTGGAGCGGTTAAGCAGGTAAGTACACAGTGCGTTAACTCGGATACTGAGTTAACGGATATGACTATTTCTATTGGTACGCAGGGTTTTATTCCGAATGAGCAACTGGCCGGAAAGCCTCGCTACAGCAGTGATGTGTATGCGGTTGGCATCATTGGTATTTGGGCGTTGACTGGTATCCATCCCAAACATTTGAAGGACGATCCGCGCACGGGAGAAATTAACTGGCGCGATCGCGCTACCTTTGCCAGTCGTGAACTGATTGATGTGTTAGAGCAAATGGTGCGCTACGACTTTCGCGATCGCTACCCCACGGCCATTGAAGCGCTGGGCGCGCTTCGCAGCCTGCCTAGCGACATGATCAAGTCATTGCCGCCCCCTTCTCCCATGCCTCAGCCAGTCTTAGAGGTGATTCATGCAGAGCGCCCCTATCTGCCTAGCACTCCAGACCTGATTGAGGTTGAACCAGAGCTAGAACCGACAAGCCTGTGGCTTCATAATGATTCAACCACTCACACGCTAACCATTGCCCACGCAACCGACAGCATTGCCCCAACCCAACCGATGATGAATGGCAACGGCAGTGCGGTACAAACCGTTGCCGCTAAAGTACCTCAAAAACGGCGTTTTCCGATTTGGCGAGGGTTGGCTGTACTGGCGATGGGAACCGGGGCGGCGGCGGCGGCTATTTTTGCCCTGGAACCTGCGGGGCTGAGACGAGCTAAAGAGCAACCGCTGAATCCAGTACAAACTATGGCTAGCAGCTTAATTGGGCTATTTCCAGAGCAAGAAGCCATAGAACTGATGCGAAACGGCAATCAATTGCGAGAGGCTGGACAGTATCAAGACGCGTTGACCGCCTACGATAAAGCCCTGGAGTTGCGATCGGATTTAGCAGAAGCCTACTGGGGACGGTGCAGCATCTTAAATGCGTTAGAGCAGCCCAACGAAGCGTTGGTGGCGTGCAATGATGCGCTGGCGATCGATCCCCAGTATGCAGAGGCTATTGTTGGTAAAGGCAAGGCATTGGAGCAACAGCGGCGCTACATCGAAGCATTGAGGCTGTACGAGTACGCTACAGCGGTTAATCCGCAGTTAGCCGATGCCTGGATTGCTCAAGGAATGGCGCTGCAAACTCTGGAACGATCGGCAGAAGCGTTGACCGCATTAGAGCGGGGCATTGGGCTGAACCGTGAATCGGCAGAAGCCTGGAGTGCCCGTGCCTCTGCCCTGTGGAATCTCAGACGCTACAATGAAGCGATCGCCTCCCTCGACAAAGCGCTACAACTTGATCCGAACGAACCGAACGCCCGCGCACTGCGGCAGAAGGCACGGGAAGACCTAGGCCGTTAGCAGACGTTCTAAGCCCGATCCGCCTCTCTAAACGTTGAGCATCCAGCAGCCTGGAAACCATTATGAGTACCATTACACAGTTACCCATTCCGTCTCATTTTGCTCCCAACCGGGTGGGAGAGGTTTGGCGCGTTCCTTACCAGCAACGAGCCGTTGAAGCGGAAGAATGGGCTGTACAGCACCAGCTTCGTCCAGCGGCAACTGACGCTACTCGGATCTGTTTGCTGGCGATCGATGTACAAAACACCTTCTGCATTCCCGACTTTGAACTGTTTGTGGGTGGGCGATCGGGCATGGGCGCAGTAGAGGACAACATTCGCCTCTGCGAATTCATTTATCGCAACCTGGGAGCCATCACCGAAATTACTCCCACAATGGACACGCACACCGCTACCCAAATCTTCCATTCGGTCTTTTGGGTGAACGATGCCGGAGAGCATCCTCCAGCGATGACCATGATTTCCCTGGAAGACGTGGAGCAGGGCAAATGGCAGGTGAATCCAGCGATCGCCACCAAGATTGCGGGGGGCGACTATGAACGGCTGCAACGCTATGCCCACCACTATGTGCGCCAGCTCAACTGCAACAGCAAGTTTTTACTCACTATCTGGCCCTATCACTCCATGCTGGGCGGCATTGGGCACGCGCTGGTGTCTGCAGTTGAGGAGGCGTGCTTTTTTCACAATCTGGCGCGTCAAAGCCAAACCCGATTTGAAATTAAGGGCGATAACCCTCTGACTGAAAACTATTCGGTCTTGCAGCCGGAAGTGTTGTTGGATGAAAAGAACCAGGCGATCGCCAACAAAAATGCTTCCCTGCTGCAAAAGTTGCTAGAGTTTGATGCCATCGTGATTGCCGGACAAGCCAAGAGCCACTGTGTCGCCTGGACGATTGAAGATTTGTTGAACGAAATTCAAGTCACCGATCCGAGTTTGGCGCAACGGGTCTACTTGCTAGAAGACTGTACCTCTGCTGTAGTTGTCCCAGATGTGGTGGATTTCACCGATCAGGCTGATGATGCCTTTGCGCGATTTCAGGCCGCTGGAATGCACATCGTCCAGTCTACTGACCCAATTGAAAGCTGGAAAGGGCTTGAACTGAAAGGATGACAGCCCATTTAAACCATTCTGTCTTTTACCTCGCCAACTGCATATCCCAGGCGTAAATAGCCTTTTCTCAAACCAGGAAGCAGAAAGCGCGGCAGCGGTTGGCGAGCCACCGCCGACCAGTCGGCTACTTGCTCTTTGCCAGTAACCAGATGAGCGATCGCCCGTCCGCTCCAGGTGCCTGTAGCAACGCCGCTGCCATGATAGGCCAGTCCGTAATAGACGGTTGGATCGGCAGCCAGTTGCCCCACATGAAAGGTACGATCTGCCGAAACACAGGCTAGCCCGTTCCAGCAGTGAGTGATTTCGACCGCTTGCCACGCCGGAAACATTTCGCCCAAGCGTCGAACCATCCAGCGGCGATAGCGATCGCCTTCTTGTTCGCTGCCCCACGTACCGCCCCGACTGCCAAACAACAGACGATTATCTTGGAGCAAGCGGTAATAAAACAGCAGATGGCGCGTGTCGTAAATCGGGGTTTCGGTTTGCCAACCTTGAGCCTCTAGTTCGGTTGGAGTGAGCGGTCGTGTCGTGACGATGTTGGAAATCACAGGCAGGAGGCGATCGCCCACATCAGACGGCACACCATCAGCGGTATAGCCATTGGTGGCAATTACCACCCTCTTTGCTCTCAAGGTTCCGCCTGAAGTGTGGAGCAGATGCCAGTCCCCGTCCTTCTCCCAGGCAGCGACCGGACTACGGGCGCAGAGAGTTGCACCCCGCTGCACGGCGGCTCTGGCAAGTCCCTGGCAGTAGCGCAGCGGATTTAAGCCAAACCCGACTCCAATATGTAACGCACCATAAACCTCTGGACTGCGAAAGCCGTGGTCAGCCAGGGCCGCTTGCGACCATAGCTGGCAAGGGTAGTGGGCGATCGCTGTGAGAAACTCCTGTTCGCCTTCTAATTCCGCCAGGCGAGACGAACGATGCGCCACAACAAGCGTGCCATCTCCCTGGGCATCTATTTCAATGGCTTCATCGGTTGCCAGTTGCCGCACCCAATCAACGGCCTGCCGCTGCTCCTGGTAATAACGAGCCGTTTCTGCCCTGCCGAAGCGTTTGATCAACTGCTGATTGGATAGATTGGCTGCACCGACACAACAAAATCCACCGTTACGCCCGGAGGCTCCCCATCCAGGGCGACCTGCCTCTAAAATGTAAGCGTTTGTGCCAAAATCGCGAGCTAAATGGAGAGCGGCTGTCAGCCCTGTGATCCCAGCGCCAATAATAGCAACCTCGCAGGTTTGAGACTGGCTGAACGGCGGGTAATCTAACTCATCCGATTGCCTGGTAGCCAAAGACTCCCAATAACTGCGAACAGGAAGAGAACGGTCATACAGTATGGGGTGATAAAGCCGACTCATGAGGAAGCTCTCTGAATCAATCCCTGAATCAATCCCTGATTTTAAACGACCCATGCCGCTAACAGAGGTAAAAATACAGAGCGATCGCCTCTTACTTCAACCCATTTCGCTGCAATATAAAGAAGCCATTTTTACCGAATTTACCGCTGCTATCACAACCTACATGCATTCCAGCCCACCTGCCCACCCGGCAGAAGCCGAATTTTGGATTAACGGAGCGCTGCGACAGCTCAAGAACGGCTCTGATTTATCACTAGCCGTTTTGCAGAACAGCACCCAAACTTTTTTGGGATGCGCGGGACTGCATAACATCCATCACCCAGCGCCAGAGTTAGGGATCTGGATCAAACAATCTGCCCACGGTCACCATTATGGACGAGAGGCGATCGCCGCTCTCAAACAGTGGGCAGATGAGCATTTGAACTATGAGTATCTTCTCTATCCAGTCGATCAAAACAACATTCCCAGCCGCAAAATTCCAGAATCACTCGGCGGTAAAGTGGCGCGTCATTACACCAAGACGAACATGAGCGGGAGACAACTGGCGATCGTCGAGTACAGAATTTTTAGCTCAACCATGTAATTGACGTGCTGCTGCTGATTGTGGAATCAGGGCTGTCGTTTACCTTTCACCTGCCAGGCCAGGATGCCAAGACCAGCCACGCCAATGACAGCAAGCCCCACGACCCAGGGTTGCCATGTCATCAGCGGATGCACTGTGGATGGTATGGCAACGGGTGAATTTGCGTCGGGTGCTGAAGCTGGAGCGATCGCCCCAGCCTCAGGAGAACGGCTCGTTCCAACGGCAACCGTTACATCAAACTGAAGCTCAAACGGCTGGAAATCTCCCTCAGCTCGCGGCTGACCACGCAGCACCACTTCATAAGCGCCAACCTCAGGGAACGTAATTTCTGCACTGGGAATGTTTTGATAGCCTTCGGTTGAGATGGGTTCCAGCGCCGACTCTAAAATGGGTGCATCTTGTTCGGTGTAGGGCTGCTTGTAAACCGCTAATGAACAGTCACATGCTTCTAGCGGCAGAACTTCGCCGCCTTGGCGGGTCAGCGCAAACCAGGTCAGGCTAGGCTCTCCTGCTCTGGGGGTGTCGTTCGGCTCAATGTGTTGAGTGCCACCAATATCGCCAGAGGTTTGCACCTTGTGAGCGGCGGCAGGAGCGAGCAACACCAGCCACGGCAGCACCCAACCCCATCGTCTATACAGGCTTCGGGAGCTTTGACTTTGGCGGGACATAGTATTTCTCCAACTTTAGACATGACCAAACCCAGCGCGATCGCACCAGTAAAACGCCCAGCACCACCGCAATCAACAGCCCTGTAAAGGTTCGATTAACTCCGGTCGATTGCAGCCGTCCAAGATAATGAGAGCCAATTAAAACGGCATGACCCGCCACCAAAACTAATGCTGGAATACTCAGCAGATGCAACAGTCGCCACCACCGCCCCAACCAAACTTGAGCCTGGTTGAAGCTGGTAAGCGTCAGCGGCAGCATTAAAAGCAGGGCTACCGCTCCGATCGCGATCGCCCACTGGTGCCGTGGCAACATAAACCGCACCGCCTGCCATTGCCAGCCCCAGCTATGCTCTATCATGTGGACGGTATGCGCGACCGCTAAAACAAACGCACCCATACCGATGGCTCGTCGATAGCGGAGCGGAGCCGACCAAAGACCGCTAATGGGACGGGCAACCAGCGCCAGCATCAGGCACAGGAGGGCAGCGTGTCCGGTAAAGTCAACCATCGTGTCGCCCGTTCGCAGCAGGGTTAGTATCCCAATCAGCAGCGTAATCCAGCCGCCCAGGCGAAACAGTTGGCTACGGCGATCGCGGCTCACCCAGGCCGTCGAGATCCCAACCCCCAGCATGGTGGGCAACGTACCCACCCCAAAGGCCAACATTGTGGCCGAGCCAATCCACAAGTTGCCTGTTTCTGCCGCTTTAATTTGCGCTGCATAGAGAAATCCGCAGGGAATCAGCCCCCACACCATACCGAGCAGGGCCGGTGTCCACCAATGCTGATGAAACGAAAGATTGAGCATGGCGCGATTGAGGCGATCGTGCAGCTTGGCTTGTGCCATTGGGTTCAGGAAAGGCAGCATGGGCAAAAGCTGCGGGTTGATCTGCCTTAACCCAAACCAAATCAATAAGCCGCCCGTCATGAGCGCCATACTGCGCCGTAACCCGCTGCCAATTCCGGCCATCTGGCCGCTAGCCAGCAGAACGGAACCGATCGCCCCGATGCCAGCACCCACCAGGGCATAGCTGAGGATTCGTCCCACATTGAGCAACAGTTGAAAGCGCAACTGCTGCCAGCGAGACGGGTTGGTGTCTGGCGATCGCTGAGCCGAGAGCGAGAAGGCTGCGGTCAGTGGGCCACACATGCCAACACAGTGCCCAAAGCTGCCCAAAAATCCCAGGCTTAGCATCAGCAAAAAATCCAGCATGGCGACTTCAAACTACAACCCATCACTTCAGCGTATCGTTTACCGCCACTTCTAGAATTTCGCTATCTTCAATTGGCACTCCGTTATGAGCCAATGCTTCATGTCCATTGGTATTGAGGCTAACCGTAACGTTGTGTCTACCCGGTGCCAAACCGTCTAGATAATACCAGGTGCCATAGAGCCGAGTGATTTTCTCGCCGTTGATATAAAGATGGGCATGTCCGGCAGTGGGACGGCTGGCTTGCCCCAATTCCTCTGGCGCAAATTCAAAATTAGCGACTTGAACTTCCAAATTCCAACCGCGCATCGGATCGGGATGAACCGTCAAATCGACGGTGGGTAAGGGTTGACCAGCAGGAATTTCGATCGCGCTGTGGTGGTGTTCGGCATCAGTTGTCGAGCCAGGGTGGTGGTGTTCAGCACCATGCTCAGGAGAACCAGGGGTTTCATGCGCCAGCAGCAGATTCAGTTGCCCCGTTCGGCTCCAACCCACCCCTTTATGCACGCCCAGGGCTGTGAGAGTAGCAAAGACTGCCGCCATGACTAACAGTTTCCGATTCATACGTTAGGTTTAAGATTCAATGACTTTCTCAATCGCGTTACGACGGGTTATCCGATCGCGGAATAGGCCGTTTCAATTTGCTGAATCAAGCTCAGCATTTGGTGATAGGCAGCCATCGCTCCCTGTTCACAAAAACAATCGGCGGCCTGCTGCAAATCGGCGATCGCCGCCCGTTGGTTTCCAAGCTGCTGCTGAATCATGCCGCGACTGAAATGAGCCTGAGCATGGTTTGGATTCAGTTGTAGAACCTGGGTAAAGTCTTGCAATGCCGCCGCCAGATCCCCCGCCTGATGGCAGGCACAGGCACGGTTGTAATAGGCTCTGCCATTGGTCTGGTCAAAGGCAATGGCTCGGTCAAAGTCTAAAATCGCGTTGCGGTTAGCCCCTAGCGTTAAATACGCTACGCCGCGATCGCTGTAAATGTCAGCCAGTTGGGCATCAGGCAACAGAGGGCTGTGGTGCATCGACAGAGTGTAATCGGCGATCGCTTGCTCTACGTTGCCCTGGGCAAACTGTGCTAAACCGCGATTGTAGTAGGCTCGATAGTCGTACGGCTGGTGCTGAAGCATCTGATTGTAATCGGCGATCGCGGCAGGATAGTTGCTTGAGCGGTAGTGCGCTAAACCGCGATCGAGATAGGCTTCTGGCTGGTGCGGATCAAGCTGCAACGACTGGGTGCAATCTAAAACAGCAGATGAATACTGATTCAACTGCAAATGAGCCAAACACCGATTGTGATACGCAGCAGCGAGTTCAGAACCGTGCTGAATAGTCTGGGTAAAGCGGTCTACTGCGGCATCATAGTCTCCACGTTGATAGGCCTCCACGCCAGAGTGAAACAACTGCCGACCATCCACCAGAGCCGTGGCGTATCCTTCAGCCCGAACAGGAGCTACCATTAGCCCTAGCAGCACCACGGCTATGATCCAGAGTCCAACAACCCAACTACCAGCCTTTTGCCGACTGATCAAAAACATAAGCTGCGACATCCTCTATTTGCTGTGCGCTCAAGCGTCCCTTGAAGGCAGGCATCGCGTTTTTGCCCTGCGTTACCTGGGTTTTAATCGCGTCTTCAGACGCCATCCCGTACTGTTCCAATGCTTCTTGTTTAAGGGTCTTAGCGCGATTGACCACATTACCGCCGCCCATGTGGCAGGAAGCACAGTTGTTGGTAAACACCCTGGCACCGTTTCCTAAATCGGCAGCGATCGCCACAGGAGGAAGCATCAACATAATCATGGCAATCGTCAGAACGATGCCAAAAAGAATCTTATTCAACGCAGCGTCTCCTCAAGACATAGCCCTATTCATCCTGCGGAACCGGATGAACCCTGTCAAAAGACGCTGCGTCAAACATTTCAGATTACGACAGACTTTGCAATTGGCAGTAAGCTGAGGAGAAATCCTATTCGTATCACCTGGTCATGTCCCCCTTACCAGACCACCGCCCTAAACATTTGTCGCTTGGACCGCTAGAGGCAGAAATCCTCAGTATCATTTGGGAATTGAAGTCTGCAACAGCCAAAGATATTCACGATCGAATTCTGGCTGACCCTAACCGCGAACTGGCCTATCCATCTGTGATGACGGTGTTAAGACGGCTCACCGACAAAGGGTGGCTCACCTGCGATCGCCAGGATAGAGCCTTTGTTTGGCATCCTCTTGTTTCTCGGGCTGAAGCCAAAATCTTGAAGGCTCATAACCAGCTTCAGCAGTTTTTAGCAGTTGGCAATCCTGATGTTGTTGCTGCGTTTGCAGACAGTTTAGATGGCGCTAGCGTTGACCAGCTAGAGGCGATCGCCCAGCGCCTGAAGGCAGCCCGTAAAGCAAGGGAGGAGCAGTGATGCATTTCAGCTTAATCGTGTTTTCCTTAGGTTTGGCCTGGAGTTTGCGATTCTGGCAGCGCTCCCCCGGAAACTGGGGCGATCGCTGGCAACGCACCCTGGGGCTGTTTCTGCTGCCGCCGCTGTTGGTGTTGATGACTGCCATAGCCGTTCTTTGTATGGGAACGCAAGGCACCATGCTAGGACTCCCAGTGGGTTGGATTGGGTATTCCATCGCCCTTGGGTTTCTGGGAGTTGCAGCAGGATTGGGGTTATATCTCGCATGGCAGGGTTGGCGATCGCTTCAGCGTATTCAAACCTATCCACTCGCGCATTTGAACAACCAACGCGGGCGCACGTTAAACACCACCGCTCTTTTCGCAGGGCAAGTTGGCTTTTGGCAGCCCCAGTTAGTGGTGAGCCGTGGATTATTACAAACGCTATCACCGGATCAGCTTCACGCTGTTCTCACCCACGAACAGGCACATGTCTATTACCGGGATACCTTCTGGTTTTTCTGGCTGGGCTGGCTGCGTCAATTCACAGCCTGGTTGCCCCATACAGAAGTCCTCTGGCAAGAATTACTGCTGCTGCGAGAACTGCGCGCAGACCGTTGGGCGGCACAGCGGGTCGATTCGCTGTTGCTAGCCGAGTCCCTGCTGCTCGTAGTGCGATCGCCCTTGCTTGATG
Organism: Oculatella sp. LEGE 06141; assembly: GCF_015207605.1. Classification (GTDB taxonomy): domain Bacteria; phylum Cyanobacteriota; class Cyanobacteriia; order Elainellales; family Elainellaceae; genus Oculatella. The sequence goes on along the minus strand of NZ_JADEWO010000013.1, from coordinate 35,059 downwards.
AGCCAATCTACAGCGCTGCCTTTGGCAGTATGGCAGCCACCAGTCGTCTGGAGGAACGGATTGATGCCTTACTCACAGCATCTCCAGCCTCCTCAACCACCACTCCAGCACTGTGGCTGTGGCTATTCGTTTCACTGCTGCCACTACTCACCATTTGCCTACATGCTTAGGCCAAAAGAGCGCTAAGGCTGACTATACAAGCTAGCCTTAGCGCTCCCAACCTTCTACTTCAATTACGAGAAACAGCCGTGTTCAGCCACTTTTGGCCGTTAAGACGCTGAATCGTGTAGAGCAACAGTAAATCAAGCGTTACCCGTCGTTCGTCAATCATGAACGATTCCAGAATGCTTGGTTTTGCTCCATAATCGGCGGCACAGAAGAACTTAGGGCCGCTGATATCCTCTTTCATGAAACCAATGATGAACAGGTGCTTGTCCGCACGCAGTTTGCCAATGACCTGCCAGCAGTCTGTGTCGTCCACACCCCGAATCGGCAATTTTTGCTTCTCAAATTTGAGGTCTACTCCCTCTATTCCCTGCTTTGCCAACATCTTCTGCAAGTTGGGAAGGTACTCTTGCGTGATGAATTCAGGGAAGGGTTTGTCTTCTACAGCCGGAGGCTTTTCTTTCTTTGCGGCTCTGGCTGGCGGAGAATCCCCATCCCCAGATGCTTTTGCAGCCGCTTTTTCCCTGGGTGGCTTATCTGCCCTGGCGGCGGCGGGTTTAGCCTTTTCTTCAGAATCCGGTTTATTAGCCTCAGGTTCAGGGGCGGGTTTGTCTAGCTTTGCCGATCCGGCTTTAGGCTCTTGTTCTGGGCCGGTGGGTTCTGCATCAGGCTTACCAGCAGAGGGAAGATCCGTGGCAACAGGCTCATCGGTACGGCTAGCGTGTGCCTGAGCAACGTCAGGAGTGCCAGCTTCCCCGGCAGTTGGATTGGCAACCTGATTGGCGCGATCGCTTTCAGCCGGATCATCACTCGGTTGTCCAGCTAAATTCTCAGCTTTGTCCGAAGCCGCATCGGGAGCGCTAGCTTCTTCGCCCTTGGGATTTTTTGCGTCTTCTTCTGCCATTGTTGAAGTAAGTCCTCACATTGGTTTGACAGCAACTCACATCGCCCGATGGCCTGGGACGAGTTAGGCGTGAGCCAGGGTTAGACTCCCTGTATGTTTATAGTAACTGGGTTCTCCAGCACAACGTCTTGGCAAGTGACCCAATTTTTGCCAGCAGGCCGTATTCTGCTCGATGCGGCATTTATATCCAGTGAGATGGCATTCCATGTCCGATCCGACAGTCACAGTCACAGTCAAACTATTCGCAGCATATCAAGAAGCGTATGGCGTGCCAGAACTGGTTCTAGATTTGCCCCGTGGCAGTGCCGTTAGCGATGTGCGCGATCGCCTCCTGGCAGATCACCCCGAACTCGAACAATGGCGCGACGTGACTCGCTTCGGCATTAACCTCCAGTTTGTTGAACCGGATGCTGTGCTTCAGTCAGGAGATGAAGTGGTTTTAATTCCGCCCGTCAGCGGCGGCTAAGCATCAGTAGAAATGGAGGCGGCATTCGAAACACCTCTTTGCTGAACATTGGCTCCACACCTCTATAGAGATTTATAGATTAGTTCTGTCGCCGGATTGAACGTTGGTTAAAGCGACCAAAAACATACCCGACAATTTTTGTCGGGTATGTTTGACCGGGTTTTGTCGCCCGTGCTACTATTCCTCAACAGTTAGGAAAAACCATTCCAAATTTTGTATCTGAACTAATTTTTACTCGTTGAACTGCTGTTGAGAGACTTCACCCATGACCCAGGCGACCCAAGCGACAACCCCAACCCAATCGGCGGCAACCTTTACCGGATTGAAGTGTAAAGAGTGCGGTGCAGACTATGAAGCAAAAGCGCTGCATGTTTGCGAATTTTGTTTTGGCCCCCTTGAAGTGGCTTACGACTACAGCGCCCTCAGCCGCACTGTAACTCGCGAGACGATTCAGGCTGGCCCCAACTCAATCTGGCGCTATCGTCCGTTTCTGCCTGTTCAAACCAATAACCCGATCGATGTAGGAACGGGTATGACTCCGCTGGTGCAAACTAACCGCCTGGCTCGTCGCCTGGGTCTCAAGCGGCTTTACATCAAAAATGATGCGGTCAACATGCCCACCCTTAGTTTTAAGGATCGGGTGGTTTCGGTAGCGTTGACGCGCGCGCGCGAGTTAGGGTTTTCAACCGTGTCCTGTGCCAGCACCGGAAACCTGGCCAACTCAACCGCCGCGATCGCCGCTCATGCTGGTTTAGAGTGCTGCGTGTTTATTCCTGCGGATCTAGAAGCAGGCAAGATATTAGGAACGCTGATTTACGGGCCTACCGTCATGGCGGTTCAGGGCAACTATGACCAGGTCAACCGCCTCTGTTCGGAAGTGGCAAACACGCATGGGTGGGGCTTTGTCAATATCAACCTGCGCCCTTACTATTCCGAAGGCTCAAAAACGTTGGGATATGAGGTTGCGGAACAGCTCGGCTGGCAGTTACCCGATCACATTGTGGCTCCCCTGGCGTCTGGGTCGCTGTTCTCCAAAATTCACAAAGGCTTTCAGGAATTTATTAAGGTTGGGCTGGTCGAAGACAAAACCGTCCGTTTTAGTGGCGCTCAGGCTGAAGGCTGTTCTCCTATTGCTCAAGCGTTCCGTGAAGGGCGCGACTTTATCACCCCCGTTAAGCCCAATACGATCGCCAAGTCGATCGCCATTGGCAACCCAGCCGATGGAATTTATGCCGTTGATATTGCCAGGAAAACGAACGGAAATATTGAATCGGTCACGGATGCGGAAATCATCGAGGGCATGAAACTGTTGGCCGAAACTGAAGGCATCTTCACGGAAACGGCAGGCGGAACCACGATCGCCGTCCTCAAGAAGCTAGTAGAAGCAGGCAAAATTGACCCAGAGGAAACCACCGTGGCCTATATTACTGGCAACGGATTGAAAACTCAGGAAGCGGTTCAAGGCTACATCGGCGAACCTCTGACGATCGAACCCAAGCTAGACAGCTTCGAGCGGGCATTGGAACGGGCGCAAACCCTCGATCGCCTGGAATGGCAGCAAGTTCTTGTCTAAGGTTTCAGGCAAATAGATAGCGGTGGTCGGCTGCCTGTTAGGTTCTTCTTCCCCGCTATCTATTTGTCCTTATCGTTTTCGGTTACTGAGTCCTATCGTTCATCACTCGCTACAGATTCTCATGGCTGTTAAAGTTCTGATTCCAACCCCGCTGCAAAAATTTACCCGCGACCAGGCCACTGTTGAATGCAATGGCGGTACGATTAACGAACTGCTCGATTCTCTGGAGCAGAGCTGTCCCGGCATTAAGGCACGCTTGTGCGACGACAGCGGCGAGTTGCGCCGTTTTATCAATTTTTATGTCAATAGTGAAGATATTCGTTTTCTAGAGGGTAAAAATACTGCTCTGCAAGAAGGCGATGAAGTCAGTATTGTGCCAGCCGTAGCGGGAGGCTAGTCTACACTGAAGAAGTGAACCGTATCACTTCATCGAACTATGCTGGGCACTTTTCAACAGAGCCATTTGCGAATCGAGGTTGACGCACCAGAGCAAAAGATTCGAGACAGTCTGCTGTGTCCAGGCGATTTTCAGCAATGGCTTCAACTGCAGCGCTTTTCCCCCGGACTTCCCGAACGTCTCCGGGTGGGTACTGTGTTTACAAGCTGGCTGGGGCCTATAGCCGTTCAGCATCATGTCGAAATGGTCGAACCCAACGGTTTACGCCTGATCATGAATCGGGGAATCGACGGGTTCCACGAATGGTACTGGGGCGAGGGGTGGGTGCAATCTCGGCTGGAAGGCGTTTCGTTGCTGCCGCTAAATCTGGGGCAAACGGTCAGTTTGCTGAATCTACGGCAGTTTCTAACCCGTTCTCAACCGCTTTAATACCTGCACATGGTTATCGCAAAGTGCATCAGTTTCGCACTGATGCACCGTTTTGACTGGATACGAAACCAGGTCGGCTTTGCTGCCTAGTGCTTAACCACCAGAACAGAACAGTGGGCATCGGCCACCACCTGGCTGCTCACCGAGCCTTGAATCACGCGATTCAACCCAGTCAACCCACGGCTGCCAATCACAATCAGGTCTGCCTGATGGATGTTTGCCAGTCGAACGATCTCATCCGCCGGATCGCCGGTCACTACCTCAACTTTGCTGGCGCAGGGTAACTGGGATTGGTAGGCTTGCAACTGTTCGATATGCCGTTGCGGCAGTTCTTCAATCTCAGCCGGAGGGCGATCGCTCACAATATCAGGATTTGCCGTATTTACAACAACATGGGCTAAAACCACTTCAGTGGTTGGCTGTAACTGAAGCTGAAATAGCGTCTGCACAATCTGTTCTGATGATTCCGAACTGTCCAGCGCAACTAAGATGGTTTCAAATTCAGCCGATGTGGTCACATTGCGAACCTCTAAGCTTCTGCGTCCAAGGTATCACCCTGAACCCGAAGCTGGACGGAATCAGCATGAGAAATTAGCCCTTCTGCTTTCGCCAGCACGTCGATCGCCCCAGCCACTTGATCTAGCGCCTCTGGAGAATACTGAATCAAGCTAGAGTGTTTCATAAACGTTTCCACGCCCAACGCCGAGGCATAACGAGCTGAGCCAGAAGTTGGTAGGGTGTGGTTTGGCCCAGCCAGATAGTCTCCAACGGCTTCAGGTGTCGAGCATCCCAGGAAAATAGCACCAGCGTGGCGAATCTTCTCTAACAGTCCCCAGGGATCGGTGACTTCCAGTTCTAGATGTTCTGGCGCAAATTCATTAGACAACTCAACCGCTGCATCTAGCGAATCTACCACCACCACCAGACCATAATGGGCGATCGCCTTTTCGGTCAGCATGCGGCGGGGATGGTTCACCAGTTGTTGCTTCACCTCAGCCACTACTTTATTCGCTAGAGCCGTATCGGTTGTAAGCAAAATAGCGGCGGCCATTGGGTCATGTTCTGCTTGAGCGAGTAAGTCTGCCGCTACATGAACAGGGTTTGCCGCTTCATCGGCAATAACCAGCACTTCCGACGGTCCCGCCAAAGAGTCGATGCCCACCGTCCCGTAAACCAGCTTTTTGGCAAGCGTGACGTAGATGTTGCCTGGCCCAGTAACCACATCCACCTTGGGAATGGTTTCCGTTCCATAGGCCAAGGCAGCGATCGCCTGCGCTCCTCCTACCCGATAAATTTCTTGCACCCCAGCCTCCTGAGCCGCCACCAACACAGCAGGATTGACAGACTTATCCGGCCCAGGTGGCGTTGTCATCACAATCCGAGGCACCTTCGCCACTCTGGCAGGAATGGCATTCATCAGCACGGTACTGGGGTATGCAGCCCGACCACCCGGCACATATAGCCCTGCCCGGTCAACAGGCGTATACCGCTTGCCTAAGACGACTTCAGCATCCTCAAAGCGCACCCAGCTTTTGGGTACACGTTGACGGTGAAACGCCTCAATCTTACGACAGGCCAGCCGGATTGCATCTAGCAGTTCCTTAGAAACCTGTTGATAAGCTGCATCTAGCTCTGAACCGCTCACGCGCAATTCTTCGGCTGTCAGCGTTAGCTGGTCATATTCTTCGGTATAGTGAAGTACGGCTCGGTCACCCTGACGCTTGACGGCCTGAATCACCTCCCGAACGGTTGCCTCTTTGTGGACAACCTGGTCGTCATGAGTGCGATCGCAGATTCGTCGCAGTTCAGCTAGTGCCTCAGCTCGCTGAGTAATAATTCGCAGCATCGCTTCATCAAATTAAAAACGTGAGTCCGTAGGTTAGCTGGAGTATTTGTTGTGTCCCAGTCATATCATCACCGGACTGACCTGTATCTTTCTAGCTTAACCTGGATTTTCCAAGGATTATGTATTGCATCGGCTGTTGCAATTATGAACTCCTCTGTATTTTGGCAAGATCATTAGCTAAAATAATAGACTGCTAGAAATAGAAAACATTCCTGAGATTTAGAGAGTAACCGTGGCAAATATCAAATCTGCGATTAAGCGTGTCCAGATTACAGAGCGCAATCGTCTGCGTAACAAATCCTACCGGTCAGCCGTCAGAACGTTGATGAAGCGGTATTTTGCTGCCGTTGACGCTTACGCAGCCAACCCTAGCGACGAATCGATGCAGCTAGTACAGGCAGAAATGTCGGCGGCTTACAGCAAGATTGATAAAGCAGTGAAAAAAGGCGTGCTGCACCCCAACAACGGTGCCCGGAAAAAATCGCGGCTGGTGAAAGCGCTAAGAATGAAACAGGCCAGCGCTCAAGCTGCATCCTGACGGTTGACGCTAAACTAGAAAACATAAAGATTTATCAGGAGCGCTTACTCCTATTTGGGTCTTTGTGGCTGTCTTCTTCCAGCTTCATCGTTGTACAACCGCCCGAGTACTAGCCGCCTGAGCACTATGCAGCTAATTGACACTCACGTTCACATCAACTTCGACAGCTTTCAGGCCGATCTGGAAGATGTTGCTCAAAACTGGCGTGATGCAGGGGTGGTTCACTTGGTGCATTCCTGCGTGGAGCCGTCTGAGTTTGAGCGAACGCAGGCGCTGGCCGACCGTTTCCCAGAACTCTCGTTTGCGGTTGGGTTACACCCGCTTGATGTTGAAAAATGGACAGCGGATTCGGCTGCACAGATTCTATCGTTCGCAATGTCCGATGCCCGTGTGGTCGCGATCGGTGAAATTGGCCTGGATTTTTACAAAGCCGAAAATCAAGACCAGCAAGAGTCGGTATTTTTAGCCCAGCTAGCGATCGCCAGACAACTCGATCGTCCAGTGATCATTCACTGTCGAGACGCAGCAGCACGAATGGCGGAACTGATGAGGTCATTTTGGGCTAACCACGGAGCCGTTCAAGCAGTGATGCACTGTTGGAGCGGCACCCCAGAGGAAACCCAATGGTTCTTAGATCTAGGCTGCTACATCAGCTTTAGTGGCATCGTCACGTTTAAGAACGCGAAGCAGGTGCAAGAATCAGCCAGGGGTGTGCCAGACGATCGCCTTTTAATTGAAACCGATTGCCCCTTTCTGGCTCCGGTTCCCAAACGGGGCGAACGGCGTAACCAACCGGCTTATGTCCGTTATGTGGCTGAACAGCTTGCTCAGCTTCGTCAAGTGCCTCTGGAATCGATCGCCGCTCAAACTACCGCTAATGCCTGTCGGCTCTTTGGGCTAACGTTGCCAGAAGCAGGCCGTCTGACGTTAGACGATCTGACATTGGAGGGACAACCCGCCCTGGTAACACCGTCTTAGGACAGACACCCTCGGTACCAGCAGCCAGCGATGACTTTAGCTCGCCTTCCCAAACGCGTTACCACAGATCGAGTTACTTGCGGCATAATGTAAAGAAGGTGTAGCCAGTCGTAACTTAACCTGCTAAACTCGATCGTGCTTTTCTCCAAAAGTTGGTTTTACTGAACAAGCCGTATTGGCCGTATTGATAGAGACAAAACGTTGGACAGTTAGCTATCCAGCATTTCTAGTTCTGGTGTCTTTCTCTGAGTTCCGATCGCTAGCATTGAGCCTCTCTAAAAGTTTTATTCAATATTTCCATCTGCCATTCCCTGCATTTCCAAGCATGGCTCTTCAGTCCTCACCAATCGAGGGCTGAAATTTTCCGTTGACAGATTTTTGCCCACACCGTAACATCAGGGACTTGCCCTGAGCGTGACCCGTTTGAGGAGACGCATGACTAACTTAACCCAAGCAGCCTTAACCCAAGCAGCACCCGCCCAAGCCGTATCTGTTCAAACGCCCCCGGTTTTTACACTGCCAGATTTAGTTGAAATTCAGCGAGCCAGCTTTCGTTGGTTTCTGGAAGAAGGTTTAATCGAAGAGCTGGACAGTTTTTCGCCCATCACTGACTACACTGGAAAGCTTGAACTTCACTTTCTTGGTAAAGACTATAAGCTTAAACGTCCTAAATACGACGTTGATGAAGCGAAGCGTCGGGACGCGACCTACGCTGTACAAATGTACGTTCCTACTCGCCTAATCAACAAGGAAACGGGAGAGATTAAGGAGCAAGAGGTTTTTATTGGGGATTTACCCCTGATGACCGATCGCGGCACCTTCATCATTAACGGTGCTGAACGGGTAATCGTCAACCAGATTGTGCGTAGCCCTGGGGTTTACTACAAAGCCGAAACCGACAAAAACGGACGACGCACCTACAACGCCAGTTTGATTCCCAACCGTGGCGCATGGTTGAAATTTGAAACCGACAAAAACGATCTGGTTTGGGTGCGTATCGACAAAACTCGCAAGCTGTCGGCACAAGTCTTACTAAAGGCATTGGGCTTAAGCGATAGCGAAATTTTCGACGCGCTGCGCCATCCAGAGTATTTCCAAAAAACCATCGAGAAAGAAGGTCAGTTCAGCGAAGAAGAAGCGCTGATGGAACTTTACCGGAAACTCCGTCCCGGTGAACCTCCGACGGTTTCTGGCGGGACGCAGCTCCTGGAATCACGCTTCTTTGATCCCAAGCGGTATGACCTTGGCAAAGTGGGTCGCTACAAGCTCAACAAAAAACTTAGACTCAACATTACAGAAACGACCAGGGTTTTGACACCGCAAGACATTTTGGCGGCGATCGATTACCTGATCAATCTGGAATTTGACATTGGTGGCGTAGACGACATCGACCACTTGGGCAACCGTCGGGTGCGATCGGTAGGTGAACTGCTACAAAACCAGGTTCGAGTCGGTCTCAACCGCTTAGAGCGAATCATCCGCGAACGGATGACCGTATCCGATGCGGATTCTCTAACACCTGCATCCCTGGTCAACCCCAAACCGCTGGTGGCGGCAATTAAGGAGTTCTTTGGCTCCTCACAGCTTTCCCAGTTTATGGATCAAACCAATCCACTGGCTGAATTAACCCACAAGCGTCGTCTTAGCGCCTTGGGTCCTGGTGGTTTAACTCGGGAACGAGCTGGCTTTGCGGTTCGAGATATTCATCCCTCCCACTATGGTCGCATCTGTCCGATTGAAACACCAGAAGGACCCAATGCTGGCTTGATTGGTTCCCTCGCCACCCATGCTCGCGTCAACGCCTATGGTTTCATCGAAACGCCGTTCTTCCGAGTAGAAAGCGGCAAGGTGTTGAAAGATCAAACGCCTCTGTATATGACAGCCGATGAGGAAGATGATCTTCGCGTTGCACCTGGCGATATTCCAATGGATGAAGAGGGCTACATTCTGGGTGAGCAGGTTCCGGTGCGCTACCGTCAGGACTTCACCACCACCACGCCCTTAGAAGTAGACTATGTTGCTGTCTCGCCCGTTCAGATCATTTCGGTGGCGACATCGCTCATTCCCTTCCTGGAGCATGACGATGCTAACCGAGCGCTGATGGGATCGAACATGCAGCGACAGGCGGTTCCCCTGCTGCGGCCTGAGCGTCCCCTCGTTGGTACCGGGTTAGAGGCGCAGGCGGCACGCGACTCTGGCATGGTAATTGTGAGCCGCACGGCTGGAGACGTAACCTACGTTGATGCCAACACGATTCGCGTGCGCGACGAACAGGGCAAAGATCACCAGTATTTCCTTCAGAAATACCAGCGATCGAACCAGGATACCTGTCTAAACCAGCGACCTATTGTGTTTGCAGGCGATCGCGTCGTGGCAGGCCAGGTGCTTGCCGACGGTTCAGCTACCGAGGGCGGTGAACTGGCACTTGGGCAAAACATTCTGGTCACCTACATGCCGTGGGAAGGCTACAACTATGAGGACGCAATCCTCATCAGTGAGCGCCTGGTTTACGACGATGTTTACACCTCAATTCACGTTGAAAAATACGAGATCGAGGCTCGTCAAACCAAGCTTGGGCCTGAGGAAATTACCCGTGAAATTCCTAACGTTGGGGAAGATGCACTGCGCCAGCTAGACGAAACAGGAATCATTCGGATTGGTGCGTGGGTTGAAGCTGGAGATATTTTGGTAGGTAAGGTCACTCCTAAAGGGGAATCTGACCAGCCGCCTGAAGAAAAGCTGCTGAGAGCAATCTTTGGCGAAAAAGCTAGAGATGTTCGAGACAATTCACTCCGTGTTCCGAATGGTGAAAAAGGCCGTGTGGTTGACGTGCGTGTCTTTACACGGGAGCAAGGAGACGAATTGCCGCCGGGTGCCAATATGGTCGTTCGAGTCTACGTTGCCCAAAAGCGCAAGATTCAAGTGGGCGATAAGATGGCTGGTCGTCATGGCAATAAAGGAATTATTTCCCGCATTTTGCCAATCGAGGACATGCCCTACCTGCCGGATGGTACTCCGATCGACATCGTGCTCAACCCGCTGGGTGTCCCTTCTCGGATGAATGTAGGCCAGGTGTTTGAGTGTCTGCTGGGATGGGCAGGACATAACTTGGGGGTTCGCTTCAAGATGATCCCCTTTGACGAAATGCACGGTGAAGAAGCTTCTCGTCTCACCACCCACGCCAAGATTCAAGAAGCCCGAGATCTGACGGGGCAAGACTGGGTCTACAACCCGGATAATCCTGGCAAAATCCAGGTGTACGACGGGCGGACGGGTGAACCGTTCGATCGCCCTGTCACCATTGGCAAAGCGTACATGCTGAAGCTGGTTCACCTGGTTGATGACAAGATCCACGCTCGTTCAACCGGTCCTTACTCACTGGTGACTCAGCAACCTCTTGGTGGTAAGGCTCAGCAGGGAGGCCAGCGCTTCGGTGAAATGGAAGTTTGGGCACTGGAAGCCTTTGGTTCCGCTTACATCTTGCAAGAGTTACTGACGGTTAAATCAGATGACATGCAGGGACGCAACGAAGCGCTCAACGCCATTGTGAAGGGCAAGGCTATTCCTCGTCCGGGAACGCCAGAATCCTTCAAGGTGTTAATGCGTGAGCTTCAATCGCTCTGTTTAGACATTGCAGCTCACAAGCTGCAAACCCAGGAAGATGGCACCAGCCGTGATGTTGAGGTTGACTTGATGGCCGATGTTAGCGCTCGACGAACCCCATCTCGTCCAACCTACGAGTCAATTACTCGAGAGGAGATGGAAGAAGTAGAAGATTAGCCATCTGTTGCGATCGCCCCTGGCCATCAGCATCGTGAAAGCGTCTGCTGATGGCCGCACCAGCTTATGTGTTATTGCCAGCGTAAAGAGGAAAGAATTAGCGATGCCAAAGCTCGAACAGCGATTTGACTACGTCAAAATTGGTCTGGCATCTCCGGAGCGAATTCGCCAGTGGGGAGAACGTACCTTACCCAACGGCATGGTTGTCGGGGAAGTAACCAAACCTGAAACCATTAACTACCGGACATTAAAGCCAGAAATGGATGGCCTGTTCTGCGAACGGATTTTTGGGCCAGCAAAAGACTGGGAATGCCACTGCGGTAAGTATAAGCGGGTTCGCCATCGGGGAATTGTGTGTGAGCGTTGTGGCGTAGAAGTGACTGAGTCCCGCGTACGCCGCCACCGCATGGGCTACATTAAGCTGGCCGCACCTGTGGCTCATGTGTGGTACCTCAAGGGGATTCCCAGCTACATGGCTATTTTGCTAGATATGCCGCTGCGGGATGTTGAGCAAATAGTATACTTCAACGCCTATGTAGTCCTCAGCCCTGGTAATGCGGAGAACTTATCCTACAAGCAGCTTCTCACTGAAGATCAGTGGATTGAGATCGAGGATCAGCTTTACAGCGAAGATTCTCAACTGACGGGGGTTGAAGTTGGAATTGGTGCGGAAGCACTGCAACGGCTACTGCAAGACCTGGAACTCGAAAAGGAAGCAGAGCAACTCCGAGAAGAGATTGCAACGGCTAAAGGCCAGAAGCGAGCCAAGCTGATTAAGCGGCTGCGTGTGATCGATAACTTTATTGCCACCCAGTCTAAACCAGAATGGATGGTGCTGTCGGTGATTCCGGTGATTCCACCCGACTTGCGCCCAATGGTGCAACTTGATGGAGGCCGTTTTGCGACCTCCGACTTAAACGACCTCTATCGTCGCGTCATTAACCGTAACAACCGTCTGGCAAGGCTTCAGGAGATTCTAGCGCCTGAAATCATTGTTCGTAACGAGAAACGGATGTTGCAAGAGGCTGTGGATGCGCTAATTGACAACGGTCGCCGTGGACGGACGGTGGTTGGTGCTAACAACCGCCCGCTGAAATCTCTATCCGACATCATTGAGGGTAAGCAGGGTCGGTTCCGCCAAAACCTTCTGGGTAAGCGGGTAGACTACTCTGGCCGTTCGGTGATTGTGGTGGGTCCAAAGTTAAAGATTCACCAGTGCGGGCTGCCCCGTGAGATGGCGATCGAACTGTTTCAACCGTTCGTGATCCACCGCCTGATTCGTCAGGGCATGGTCAACAACATTAAAGCGGCCAAGAAGTTAATTCAGCGAGGCGATCCAGCCGTTTGGGATGTTCTTGAAGAAGTGATTGATGGGCACCCCGTCATGCTCAACCGAGCACCGACTCTGCACCGTTTGGGCATTCAAGCATTTGAACCCATTCTGGTAGAAGGTCGGGCGATTCAAATTCATCCGCTGGTTTGTCCAGCATTCAACGCTGACTTCGATGGCGACCAGATGGCGGTTCACGTGCCGCTCTCTCTGGAAGCTCAGGCGGAGGCAAGGCTGTTGATGTTGGCTTCTAATAACATCCTGTCTCCGGCAACCGGCAAACCGATCATTACGCCGAGTCAAGACATGGTCTTGGGATGCTATTACCTGACAGCCGAAAACCCTAAGGCTGAAAAGGGAGTAGGACGCTACTTCTCAAGTTTGGAGGATGTGATTGTTGCCTACGAGCAAAAGATCATCGACATCCATGCCTATATCTGGGTGCGGTATGACGGTGAAATCGAAACGGACGAACCAGACGTTGAACCTATCGAGACTCAGCCAGCAAATGACGGTACGGTTACAAAACTCTACAAGTTCCGTCGCGTGCGCGAGGATGCCGAAGGCAATGTGATTTCGCAATATGTGAAAACAACTGCCGGACGCATTATCTACAACAAGACAATCCAGGATGCCCTGGTTAGCTAACGAGACGGTCAGCATTGGCCTGCATGGTGGGCTGATGCTGACCGCTAACGGCGAGGTATACATCAATTGAGGGGCAGAGGTACATGATGGCCGATCAAAATTCAACACAACAGCCTGAGCAAAAGGCAATTTTTCAAAATCATGTTGTCAATAAAGGACAACTGCGCAGGCTAGTGGCGTGGGCATTTACCAATTACGGCACTGCGCGAACCGCCAACATGGCAGACGATCTTAAGGATCTGGGCTTCCGGTATGCCACTAAAGCAGGGGTTTCCATCAGCGTAGACGATTTACAAGTGCCGCCTAGCAAGCGGCAACTGTTGCAAGCTGCCGAAGAGCAGATTCGAATTACAGAAAGTCGGTATACCCGTGGCGATATCACAGAAGTAGAGCGCTTTCAAAAGGTAATTGATACCTGGAACGATACGAGTGAAGAACTTAAAGACGAGGTTGTTCGCCACTTCAAGTCTAATGACCCGCTAAACTCGGTCTACATGATGGCGTTTTCGGGTGCCCGGGGAAATATTTCCCAGGTGCGCCAGTTGGTCGGAATGCGGGGGCTGATGGCCAATCCCCAAGGAGAGATCATCGACCTTCCTATTAAAACCAACTTCCGCGAAGGTCTAACGGTTACGGAGTATATCATCTCGTCCTACGGTGCCCGTAAAGGGTTGGTTGATACGGCTCTGCGAACTGCTGACTCAGGGTATTTGACCCGTCGCCTGGTCGATGTTTCACAGGATGTGATTATCCGAGAACTCGATTGCGGTACCGAACGCGGCATTCCGATTCGAAGTATGACCGACGGTGAACGAGTTCTGATTCCGTTGAAAGAGCGCCTGTTGGGTCGAGTCGTGGCTGAAGACGTGCTGCATCCCGAAACGGGTGAGGTCATGGCTACCCGCAACCAGGCTATTTCCTATGAACTGGCTCAGGAATTTGGTAAGGCCAAGGTTTCGCAAGTTGTGGTGCGATCGCCCCTGACCTGCGAAGCAACCCGATCGGTCTGTCAGCACTGCTACGGCTGGAGTTTAGCCCATGCCTACATGGTAGATTTGGGCGAAGCGGTAGGTATTATTGCAGCTCAGTCGATTGGTGAACCGGGAACCCAGCTCACCATGCGGACATTCCACACGGGTGGAACGTTTACTGGAGAGCAAGTACCCCAGATTCGTGCGCCGTTTGATGGAGTGGTGCATTTCAAGTCGAAGCAGTTCCGCTCACGAGCCTTCCGCACCCGTCATGGGGATGAGGCATTGGTTCTTGAAGTGAACGTCACGATCACCGTTGAATCCAGCGGCGGGCGCAAAGAAAACTTCACCATTCCACCCGGCTCAATTCTTTTTGCCCACGATGGTCAAACCGTTAGCCTGGGACAAATGTTAGCCGAAATGCCTGCCACTGGCCGGGTTCGTAAGGTCACAGAGAAGGCTACTAAAGACGTTGCCTCTGACCTGGCCGGAGAAGTGAAGTTTGCAGACGTTGTGCCAGAAGAAAAGAAAGACCGTCAGGGAAATACAACCCGTATTGCCCAAAGAGGCGGTTTGCTTTGGATTCTCTCGGGTGAGGTTTATAACCTGCCACCCGGCGCGGAGCCTGTGGTAAAGAACGGCGATCGCGTCGATTCAGACAGCATTCTGGCGGAAACCAAGCTGGTGACTGAGCATGGTGGAGTCGTCCGCATCCCGCCCGAAAGTGAAGGGAAAGGCGGTCGTGAGGTTGAAATCATCACCGCTTCTGTGCTGCTAGATGAAGCGCGGGTGATGGCAGAGAGCTATCAGGGACGTGAGCATTATGTGATTGAAACCAATCATAATCAGCGCTTCTCCCTTATTGCGACCCCAGGCACCAAAGTTACCAACAACCAGGTCGTTGCAGAATTAATTGACGATCGCTACCACACTCAAACTGGCGGTATTCTCAAATACTCTGGTGTAGAGGTTGGCAAACGCGGCAAAGCGAAGCAGGGCTACGAAGTTGTTCAGGGCGGCACGCTGCTTTGGATTCCCGAAGAATCGCACGAAGTCAACAAAGATATCTCCCTGCTGCTCGTGGAAGACGGGCAGTATGTTGAAGCCGGCAGTGAGGTCGTTAAAGATATCTTCTGTCAAAGCAGTGGTGTAATTGAGGTCACTCAGAAGAACGACATTCTGCGGGAGATTGTGATCAAGCCCGGCGAAATGCACATGGTTGATAACCCTGAAGCCGTCATGGGCAAAGATGGAACTATCGTCACGCCGGGACAGGAAGTCATGCCCGGATTGACATCTCCCGAGTTGCGCTACGTCGAGTACATTGAATCTCCTGAAGGGCCAGCATTGTTGCTGCGTCCGGTGACTGAGTTCAAGGTTCCCAACGAGCCATCGGTACCCAGTCAGGAATCAACCAACGAAGAGTCTGGGCGCTCAATCCGTCTGCGAGCCATTCAGCGTATTCCCTATAAGGATGGTGAGCGGGTCAAATCCGTTGAAGGGTTAGAACTCCTGCGAACTCAGCTAGTGTTGGAAATTGATCGGGAAACACCGCAACTGGCTGCTGATATTGAACTCGTTCCCGACGAGACCGATCCAGCGGTAATGCGTTTGCAATTGGTGATTCTAGAATCTCTGGTGATTCGACGGGACGTAGTTGCAGACCAAACCCAGGGCAGTACACTGACCCGCCTGTTGGTACACGACGGTGACCAGATTGTCCCTGGTGCTGTTGTTGCCCGCACAGAGATTCAGTGTAAGGAAGCCGGGGAAATTCGCGGTATTCGGGAAGGGGCTGAGGCTATCCGTCGTGTTCTTGTAGTGCGAGATGCCGATCGCTTCACGGTCGATCTTCAGGGCAAATCGCCCACGGTTAAGCTTGGCAACCTGTTAGTCGCAGGTGCTGAAGTTGCACCCGGTGTAGTCATTGAAGAGTCAGGTCAAATCGTCAAGATCACGGATTCTGAGGTCGTTCTGCGAATTGCTCGTCCCTATCGGGTGTCGGCAGGTGCCGTGCTCCACATTGACGACGGCGATCTCGTTCAACGGGGCGACAACCTGGTGCTGTTGGTGTTTGAGCGCGCTAAGACTGGAGATATCATTCAGGGTCTACCCAGAATTGAAGAGCTACTGGAAGCGCGGAAGCCGAAGGAAGCCTGCATCTTAGCGGCGCGTCCTGGGGTCGCCCAGGTCGTCTACGGTGAGGATGATACCGTCGAAGTCAAAGTGATTGAGGATGATGGAGTCATTACAGACTATCCGCTTGGCCCTGGGCAAAATGTCCTGGTGATGGATGAACAGCGTGTAGGGGCGGCAGAACCGCTAACCGATGGGCCAGCTAATCCACACGAAATCCTGGAGATTTTCTTCAAGTTGCACAAGGAGTCTAAGGGCATCCATGAAGCAGCACTGATCAGCCTGGAGAAGGTGCAAACCTTCCTGGTGAATGAGGTGCAGTCGGTTTACCAATCTCAAGGTATCGAGATTTCGGACAAGCACATTGAAGTAATTGTGCGACAGATGACCTCTAAGGGCAGAGTGGATGACGGTGGCGACACGACAATGCTGCCCGGCGAGCTAGTTGAACTGCATCAGATTGAGCAGTTTAACCAGGCGATGTCTGTTGCTGGGGGCGCTCCAGCAGAATATACTCCCATGCTGTTGGGTATTACAAAAGCCTCACTCAACACGGACAGCTTTATCTCGGCGGCCAGTTTCCAGGAAACGACCAGGGTTCTGACGGAAGCTGCGATCGAAGGTAAATCTGACTGGTTGCGAGGTCTAAAGGAGAACGTGATTATTGGTCGTCTAATTCCAGCAGGTACAGGCTTCAACGCTTACGAAGAACCTAGCCCCATTGATGTCGATTTGACCTACGATGGCAGCGTTTTTGAGGACGATGTTAGCCTGCAAGACGTTGTGCTGGATGACCGAACCGCTCGCACCTATGAGCTAGAGGGCGGATTTGACATGTTCCCACCGTCGCCCGGTGCCCCTGCACGCGATCGCCAGGAGGGCGGTCTCGACTTTACCCGCTCAAGCTACGGCTTTGGCTCTAATGGTGACGACTATTCTCCTATCCTGGATGACGACGATGACGACTTCGAAGAAGTTGACACCGACGACGATGACGATGATGAGGACTAAAATCTTAGCCTGTTGATGGATTTTAGAGGTTTCAAAGTATCAAATGTGCTGCATTCGCCCCCTACCCCCGCTCTTGGCAACGTCCGAGCCATTCTGTTTCAAACTCCTCCAGAGTTGGGGATTAGGGGACGGTTCAAGTGACAATCAGCCCTGTGAAACATCCTCTTAGAATCTATTAATTTAGGTGTTTCAAAAGCCCCCTTGAACAGCTTCAAGGGGGCTTTTTTATGTGGCGTTATAACTGGTCTCTAAGATGATGAAGATGGGAGAAATGGCTGCTCCTTCTGGTATGCCTGAACTTCAAGATCCCAATCCTGGAGGACTTCCGAGCCAGTTCTATTTCAAAGTCCCCAGCGTTGGGACGTTTAGAGGGCGGTTCGAGTTGAAACGAACCGCCCTCTAAACCATCCTCTAAGAATTGCGTCCAGGCGAAGGGAGTGCAGCCGTACGAACCGAGATCTGCTGTGTGCGATCGCCGCGCCGTATCGTCAGGCGAAGGGGTTGCCCCACTCGGCTACTGTCTACCCGTAACTGAAGGCGATCGGCACTGGTCACGGGCTGTCCATCAATTTGAACAATGACATCTCCACGACGAATTCCAGCCTGAGCCGCTGGTGAATTAGGAATGACACCCATCACCAAAACACCGTTCACCTCAGGCAGAATCACTGTAGCGTTAATGTCATCATTATTTTGCTTGGCTAAATCCGGAGTCAGCGTTGCAATTTGAACACCCAGGTAAGGGTGCTGTACCGACTCACCGCGCACTAGCTGATCGGTGATTTCTTTAGCCTTATTCACCGGAATTGCAAACCCGATACCATTCGCGTTGGCTCGAATAGCCGTGTTAATGCCAATCACTTCACCCCGATCGTTCAACAGTGGCCCACCCGAATTTCCCGGATTAATGGCCGCGTCTGTTTGAATAAACTCCAAGCGCTTATCGGGAATGCCAACCATCGCACTAGAGCGGTTGAGCGTACTGACAATACCCAGCGTCACAGTGTTGTCCAGTCCTAGCGGGTTGCCCACCGCGATCGCCCAATCGCCCACCTGAATTTCGTCAGAATCGCCTAAAGGTGCAACGGGCAACCCGCCACCGCTGACATTGATTTTGACAACCGCCAGGTCTGTTACTTCATCAGCCCCGCGCACTTCTCCATCAAATGCCCGTCCATCCTTGAGCCTGACCGTAACGCGATCGGCTCGATCGACAACATGAGCATTCGTAAGAATAACGCCACTGCCATCAACAATGAACCCTGATCCCTGCCCCTGTAATCTCTCCCCTGAGGGGCCTTGCGGCATCATGCCATCCCCAAAAAAGCGGCGAAAGAAGGGGTCGTTAAACAACGGATCAGACGTACGAGTAATTGTTCGTTCCGTGTCAATTCGCACGACCGCTGGCCCCACTCGTTCAACGGCTGCCGCCACAAAGCTACCTGCTCTAACGGTTGCGGCTGGAGCCTGAGCCACAATCGGCTCTAACGTCTCCGCAGTTGAGCCAACATCAGCCGACTCACTATTGAAAGCGGGCACGAATCCCGGAGTTGCAATAGATTTTGCCCAACTGGATGACACTGGAACAGCCAGCAGTAAAATTGTTAGCCATCCGACTGCAAATACACGAGCGAATTTAGATTGAAAATAGTGCCGAATTTTACACAAAAGTTGCTCAGTATCCATTTAAAGCCTCCAGGTGAAACCTCATCTGGGGAAGATGCTCAGGCGATCGTAGCGTCCTGAGTCCCAGAAGACGAATCATAATTCAAATTGTAGCGACTACAACAGCATTGCCAAAGGCGTCTAACGCTTCAAAGCACTGGAGTTTCTACAGAGTGGGCTAGAATTGGTGGAAGGCTCCAGAAACGAATAAGTTGTTGAAACGCCAGGTCGCCTTCGTTCAACCAGGTTGTGTGATCGGAATACAACAATTGAGCTATTTCACCAATCGTTGGTTCCTCATTTAGAGAATCTAGATGGACTATTGCTCAGTCCTGTGTTAACTATCCAAATATATTCCCAAACGTATTCAAATGACAGCTTTTGAGTTACCTCAGCCCCAACCGATTCCCGATCAGCCTGAGCATCATCATGGCAATGAGCCGTCCCCGCATCCGCATGTCCACAGCGAGGAATCTCTACGACGAGTTGTGAATCGCCTCTCTCGCATCGAAGGACACATTCGCGGCATCAAGGTTATGGTGCAAGAGAGCCGTCCCTGTCCTGATGTGTTGATTCAGGTTGCTGCCGTTCGTGGTGCGCTCGATCGGGTTGCACGCATCATTTTAGACGAACATTTGACCGAATGCGTGGGGCGGGCAGCAAAGGAAGGCAATATTGAAGTTGAACTGGAAGAACTTAAAGCAGCCCTCGATCGCTTCTTGCCGTAAGTGCTATCCCATTCCATCCTTCAGTTAACATGGCTAAGTTTTACACCGAGCTGACCGACGAGCTAGAGCAGTTTATTGCCGAACAAAAGCTGTTTTTTACGGCAACCGCTCCATCGAAGGGGCGAGTAAACCTTTCTCCCAAGGGGATTGATACCTTTAGATGCCTCGATCGCAACACCGTTGCCTATTTAGACTTAACCGGCAGCGGCAACGAAACGGCGGCTCATCTCAAAGAGAATGGCCGTATGACCATTATGTTTTGCAGTTTTTCAGAACAGCCGCTTATTCTGCGGCTTTATGGACTGGGGAAAGCGATTCAACCCCGATCTGACGAATGGCAACAGGTTTGCCCCCACTTCGACTTGCTGCCCGGTAAACGGCAAATCGTCGTGCTGAGCGTTGAGGCGGTGCAAACATCATGCGGGTTTGGCGTTCCAATGTACGAATTCAAGCAAGGTCGAGAAACGCTATTAACTTGGGCCGAAAAGAAAGGCGAAGACGGAATTTTGAAGTATTGGCAAGAGAAAAATCAGCATAGCATTGACGGTTTGCCCACGGGGCTTCTCTGCGACCAGCAAGCACCCGTCAGCCCTCAATGAGAAATCCGCTCACGTCGCTTCAACACCCACGCTTCACCCAGATAGAGGGCTGAAGTCCTCAACAGACGTTGCTCGGCGAGGCTAATCGTCCCTTCGTCAGTGTGTTGAGCTAAAAAATCTGTTGGCCTTGGTTGTCCTGATAGCGTCCCAGGGTTAAGAGCTAAAGAGTGACCGGGAAGGGTCTAACTTCTTCCTATTTGACCTCGGAATGAACCGTCTAGATCCAAGCTGTTGTTCTGGAAACAGACATATCTGTTATAAAATTAAATAAAAATTAAATAAACGTTACTCGATAACCTCTGCCAAATGCTGAGAATTATTACGGACTTTGACGGGCCAATCATGGACGTTTCAGAGCGATATTACCGCGTTTATTTATATTGTTTGGCAGAGTCTTGTCATCCAGGGCAAGCGGTGAACAGGCTCTCTAAAAGCGAGTTTTGGCGGTTGAAGCGATCGCAGGTACCAGAGCGCCAGATCGGCCACCTCTCCGGGTTAGATCAGAAACAGGCCAGCACCTTTGCATCGCTGCGGCGCACCACGGTTCATACGGCACCCTACCTGAAATACGATACGCCTGTCCCCGGAGCCATTGAGACCCTAGAACGGCTTCAGACCCTCCGCATAGACTTAGCTGTGATGACCATGCGGCGAGAGTGCGAGCTAGAAGATGCTTTCAATCGCTATCACCTCACATCCTTCTTTCCCAGCGATCGCCGCTATTGCCTCAGCAATGATTACGTCAAGGCATCCGATGTTAAAGACAAACCGTTGTTGATGCAAAAGGCGCTTTCCGAGCGTCCTTCAACCGCTGAAACATGGATGATAGGTGATACTGAGGCGGATATTATTGCAGCCAAAATTCATGGCGTTAAATCCATTGGGGTGCTTTGCGGGATTCGCGATCGCACCCAACTCTCACAGCACGAGCCTGATTGGCTTACACCCAATCTCAGCACAGCAGTAGACTTGATTCTGTCTCAGGCAGCATAATCTACCGCAAAAAACTGCTCATCAGCCAGAGGATAAAGAGTGCCACCAGTGCCGCCAGCGAAGTCACTTCAAGATTGAACCCGGCCAGTTGAGCCGCAACCAGGGCACCCAGTTGTAAGCCCAACACCACGCCAACAATCAAGCCAACCAGGGTCAGCAGAAACGCTCGACCAAACTTGTGCTCTTTGCGGTTGAGAAAGTAGAGACTGAACCCTACGCCCAACGCCAAAGCCAGCGACGGAGCGCTGAAACTGAGTAAGGAAACGCCCAAAAACAAACCTGCTGGCCACAAAATATCCGACTGGCTAGGGGTATCAACGAAACGCTGTAACCAGTCTGGAGTTTGTTTAGGAGGCGCTGGAGTAAACTCAGGAGGAGGCTCGACTACCCGCTCTGGAAACCGAATTCGATCTGGAACTTTTATCTTTCCTTCTTGACGCTGCCGCAACCGATCCATCAGGATGGCATCGTAGGCAGATTCGATCGCTTCTACTTGTTTGCGATCGGCGCTATATTGCATGATTAAGCGATTACGTGCATCCTGAATTTCGTCAAATGAGGCGCTCTCGTCTACCCCAAGCTTTTCGTAGTGATTTTGCTCACTCATCTACAACCTCCAGAAGACTCCCTCTATATTCGATTATGATTGGCAATAAGGAAAATCAGGAGACCTACGGGAGTTCAGTATTTACTGCCCCACGCTAAGCTGCTTGCCATTAGTGTAACCGCCTGACTCCTTTTCGGAAACAGAGTTAACAAAAGATTCTTACGAGCGGTGGATCTGCCCCTAAGCTCATTAGAATCATGAGCACGGGTATTTGCATTGCTGATTTATGAAACGATAATTGTTCCAAGAACTGCATAACGTGCTGGATATACAAATTTGTTGTGAATCTACTTATATAGAGATGGCGATCGTCAGATTCCAGCATGTTATCTATCCAGCCTTCGCAACCACCTCATTGATGTTTCTTCATAGCTCAACATAAGGTTATGTCCATGGCCCCAGCCAAGATTCTCGTAGTTGATGATGATCCTTCAATTCGGACGTTAATTCATCGTTTTTTGTCAAAGCAGGGCTATCAGATGGAATCTGCTGAGGACGGAAAAACGGCAATGGCAATTTTTGAGCAGTTCAATCCAGACTTAGTGATTCTAGATGTTAACTTGCCAGACGCAACTGGTTATGCCCTTTGCCAGGAAATGCAAAGTCGCACTGGAGTGTTCGTACTGATGTTGACTAGCCGCAGCGATGAAGCCGACAAGATCCGAGGCTTCTCCCAGGGCGCAGACGATTACTTAACGAAACCGTTTAGCCTGGGCGAGCTAGAAGTCAGAGTGGGGGCAATCCTTAAACGTCAACGCCCCGTCACCACAGCCGAACAGCAATGCCTTTCGTTCAATGGATTAACGATTGATCCGGTTCGGCGAGAAGTTACCCTGAATGGCGATATTGTGCCCTTAACTGCTTTAGAATTCGACTTGCTGCATTTCCTGGCAAGCCATCCTGGCCGCGTCTGGCGACGGGCAGAGCTGATTCAAAAAGTGTGGGACTACGAATACGTTGGCGACCAACGCGTTGTAGATGTCCACATCGGGCAAATTCGCAAGAAGATTGAGATTGACACCACTCAACCCGCTTTAATTCAAACGGTGCGTGGAGTAGGGTACAAATTTGAAGCACCCGGCATGTCCCAGGGCGACATCGACCTGTAACTCAACCTTCAAACCAAAAGCAAATGCAGATTGGCAGGATTCAGACCTTAAGCTGTTTGCCTACCAACCTGCACTCTTATGCCGCCTTAAGTCACTTAAGCCACCCAGTGCTCAGCCACTACTTCTGCCATATCAACAACGCGCTGGCTATAGCCCCACTCGTTGTCATACCAGGCCACCACTTTCACCATGTCACCCCCCATCACCATGGTGAGGCTGGCATCCACAATCGATGACGCGTCGTGCCCACGATAATCGCAGGAAACCAGAGGTAAATCGCTGTACGCCAAAATGCCCTTGAGTGGCCCTTCAGCCGCACTCCGCAGCGCGTCATTGACCTGCTCTGTGATCGTTGGCTTTTCTACTTGAACGACCAAGTCTACGACTGAGACGTTAGGAGTAGGAACCCGCAGCGCAATTCCGTTCAGTTTTCCGCTTAACGCTGGCAACACCAGAGCGACCGCCTTAGCAGCACCTGTTGTTGTTGGCACGATGTTGAGAGCCGCTGCTCTTGCACGACGCAAGTCACGGTGGCTGGCATCCAGCAAGCGCTGGTCGCCCGTATAGCTGTGAGTGGTCGTCATCGTCCCCTTGACAATGCCGAAGGTTTCATGCAAAACCTTGGCAACAGGAGCCAAACAGTTTGTGGTACAGCTCGCATTGCTGATCACGATATGCTTTTGATGGTCGTAGTCATGGTGGTTCACACCGACGACAAACGTCCCATCGTCGCCTTTGCCAGGAGCGGTAATTAGAACCTTACGGGCACCTGCTTCTAAATGCTTTGCAGCACCTTCCCGGCTGGTAAACACTCCGGTAGACTCAATCACCAGATCGATATCCCACGCTTTCCAGGGGAGATTAAGAGGGTTGCGATCGGACGTGCATTTAACAGTCTTACCGTTAACGGTTATGGAGCTATCGTCAGCAGAGATATCTGCATCGAGCCTGCCTAGCATCGAGTCATATCGCAACAGGTGAGCATTAGTCCTGGGGTCAGAGGTATCGTTGATAGCCACCAGTTCCAGATTACTTGCTTCTCTGGTAGTCCAGCACCGCATGAAGTTGCGTCCGATACGTCCAAAACCGTTGATCGCTACTCTAATCACTGCGTCTTGCCCTCTGTATTTACTAAAATAGTTCGCCAGATGATGAACCAGATCATACACTTTTGCGAGTTTGCCTCTCAAGAGTTAGTCTTAGCAAGGGATCAAATCTGACTATCAAAATCTGACCACCGAAATGAATAGGCAGCAAAAAACGCTCCAAAAACAAATGGGTGCTTTACGCTGCTTTTGCTATTCTTGCAGATTCACTCCCCAGTGCGACTGGTTCAATAAGTAATTATGCTTACCTTTAATCTTAGCAGGATTGTATCAATTCACAGCCAATTGGCATCAATGTCTTTAAGGTTGCCGGGTGAATCGATCGCCTGACCTCAGAATCAGCCGCGTTACGTAAAAATTTTTAATAAAACCACTCATCAAATCAGACTACTGTAACAATTTAGGTGGCTTTTCAGCGCTTCTGTAAATGCAGATACTCCAGTAGACAAAATTTCGTGTCGAGAACATTAGGAAATTTAGCATGACCAGTAATTTAGCAACCAAGCTGCGAGAGGGCACCAAAAAAGCCCATACGATGGCTGAGAACGTTGGTTTTGTAAAATGCTTTCTTAAAGGGGTTGTTGAGAAAAGCTCTTACCGGAAGTTAGTGTCCAACTTTTACTTTGTCTACTCGGCAATGGAAGAAGAAATGGAACGGCACCGCCAGCATCCGGTTCTGTCCAAGGTGTATTTTTCTGAACTGAACCGCAAGGAAAGCCTTGAGCAGGACTTGTACTACTACTATGGCGGTAACTGGCGAGAGCAGGTTGCTCCTTCGCCCGCGGCTCAAGCATACATCCAGCGAATCCGCGATATTTCCAACACAGAGCCAGAGCTGCTTGTCGCTCATTCCTACACTCGCTACCTGGGCGATTTGTCGGGTGGACAAATTCTCAAAAACATTGCTCAGCGGGCAATGAACCTGTCCAGCGGCGAAGGAACGGCTTTCTATGAGTTTGAAGCTATTCCGGACGAAAAACAGTTTAAGGCGAAGTATCGTCAGTCTTTAGACGAGCTGCCGATTGACGATGACATGGCCGATCGCATCGTGGATGAGGCTAATGCTGCGTTTGGGATGAATATGAAACTCTTCCAAGAGCTAGAAGGCAACCTGGTCAAGGCGATCGGCCAAATGCTGTTCAATAGCTTGACTCGTCGTCGGTCTCGGGGTGCCACAGAACTGGCTACTGGCAACAGCTAAGTTCGTGAGCAATATCGCTGATTCGGAGCCTGGGGTTAGTTCTCGATCTGACCTCATCTTCTAACCAGATTTAGACAAGGGCACTCTTGATCAGGGTGCCCTTGCTTGTGGCAAATGATGCCTAAGCGGGCGCGGCTGCGTGGTAGGATTAACTCCTGAATATTCGTGTTCCGAATCCCTGTCTCTGTTTACGAGATTGCGCCTCTCCGCTACACTGCTGAAGCTTGACTGCTAAGGTGACTCGGAAAATTCTATTTCACGTCATCCTCACCTGACTATACGGAAGATGCGTTTTGACAAGATTCTGATTGCTAATCGAGGAGAAATTGCTCTTCGCATTCTCCGCACTTGTGAGGAGATGGGGATTGCTACCGTCGCTGTCCATTCAACGATCGATCGCCACGCCCTTCATGTTCAGTTGGCCGACGAAGCCGTTTGTATTGGTGAACCGCCGAGCAGCAAGAGTTACCTCAACATTCCCAATATCATTGCAGCGGCTCTGACTCGTAACGCGACGGCTATTCACCCTGGTTACGGCTTTCTAGCCGAAAACGCCCGCTTCGCAGAAATTTGTGCCGACCACCAGATTGCGTTTATTGGCCCATCTCCAGAGGCGATGCAGGCTATGGGCGATAAGTCTACAGCTCGCAAGACGATGCAACGAATCGGCGTTCCTACGGTACCGGGGAGTGAAGGACTCTTGACCGATGACCGGGAAGCATTGGCGATCGCCGACAAAATCGGCTACCCCGTGATGATTAAAGCCACGGCGGGCGGGGGTGGACGGGGTATGCGCCTGGTGCGGCACGAAAGCGAACTGGTCAAATCGTTTTTGGCCGCGCAAGGTGAAGCTGAAGCGGCGTTTGGCAACCCAGGGGTGTACTTAGAAAAGTTTATTGAACGCCCTCGTCACATCGAGTTTCAAATCCTGGCAGACATGTATGGCAATGTCATTCATTTAGGCGAGCGAGACTGTTCAATTCAGCGTCGCCACCAAAAACTGCTAGAGGAAGCGCCCAGTCCTGCCCTGAGTCAGGAATTGCGAGATAAGATGGGCACCGCTGCCGTCCGGGTAGCCCAAGCCATTCGATATGTAGGAGCCGGAACCGTTGAATTTTTGCTCGACCAATCCGGCCATTTTTACTTCATGGAAATGAATACCCGGATTCAGGTCGAGCATCCAGTCACCGAGATGATTACCGGGCTAGATCTGATTGCGGAACAAATCCGAATTGCTCAAGGTGCAGAACTGGCGCTTACTCAAGAGCAGGTGCAATTTCGAGGACACACGATTGAGTGTCGCATTAATGCAGAAGACCCAGACCACAACTTTCGCCCTCAACCCGGACGAATTAGTGGATATTTGCCGCCCGGTGGCCCTGGTGTGCGGATGGACTCACATGTGTATACTGATTACGAAATTCCGCCCTACTACGATTCCTTGATCGGTAAGCTGATTGTCTGGGCACCCGATCGCGCATCTGCAATTCAGCGCATGAGGCGAGCGCTGCGTGAGTGTGCTATCACCGGGCTGCCCACCACCATCAGCTTTCATCAAAAGATTCTGGACAGCATAGAGTTTGCCCAAGGCCACGTGTATACCAATTTCGTTGAAGAACTGATGCGATCGCTCCAGGAGAAAGCAGAACGATAAGCCATTGCCGTCAGTACGTCATCAGTACGTCATCATGGTTAAAAGGCCCTGTTGACCCAGCAGCAGTTCTCGTAACAGGCTAAAAATTCCTACCCAAATGATGGGGGTAATATCGACCCCACCCAGAGGAGGCACAATCTGACGCAGCGGCACCAGGAACGGTTCGGTAGGCCAGGCAACCAGATTATAGGGCAGTTGGTTGAGATCCGCCTGGGGATACCAGGTCAACACAATACGAAGAATAAACAGCAGAATCATCACCCCTACCAGGGGGCCGAGAATCCAGGTGGCGATCGCAGCAGAAGTCATGGTAACCGTTAAATCTTTAATTTTTGTTACTGAGCCACTTCATATTTTACCGCGATTCGCTTTCGACGCTAAACCCGGATCAGCTCGCCATTCTGCCGAAATATTCCGAGCAAGTCTCTTCTCAAAGGATTAATAGACCGATAAGATTGTTTATGAAGAGGTTGCCCGAACAAGGACAAAGATTTTATGACACCATCTTTAGCAAACTTTCTGTACAGCCTGCTAGCCGGTGCAGTCGTTGTAGTCGTTCCCATCGTAGTTGGTCTGATCTTCATCAGCCAAAAAGACAAGATTCAGCGCTCTTAACCATCCACTCATTTGCTGCACCAGCATTCAACGCTGGTGCAGCTATAGCTTCAACACAGCAAGCTTCAACACAGTATAGTTTGATGATTTGTCAGCCTCAGAAACTAGAAATGAAAAACAGCCATCCGCTGTCAACATTTCGAATCTGGGGCTTTTTATCGCCATCGCCTACCCTCGGGTGAGCCGATGAATTGCCAAGGGTTCATCAGATCACATCTGAGGTTTAACGGCTCGGCTATAGTAGAGGTTTCATTCTTAAAATCGCTAAGATTAGGACGTACTCACGGAGAAAAGCAATGGTAAATGTCGGGCTGAGCTGGAGCAGCATGGTGGGCATTGCGCTCGCGGTTTCAGGGGCAGGATTATATTTCTTGCGCTCTGTACGTCCCAATTTAGCAAGGGATCACGACATTTTCTTTGCCGCAGTTGCCCTATTGTGCGGCGGTATTTTGTTCTTTCAAGGCTGGCGGCAAGACCCAATTCTGCAATTTGGGCAGTTCATGCTAACGGGTTCCACCATCTGGTTTGCCTTTGAAGCAATTCGTCTGCGTGGAGTTGCCACCGAGCAGGCCAAACGCTCTACGCCCGTTGTTGACGATGAGCGTCCGGTTAGCCGGGTTTATCGAGCCGAGCTGGATGAGCTAACGCCCCTGGAAGAGCAGCGAACCGTGACGCGTCGCATTCGGGGAACGCGTGACGGTCGCCCTGCGCCAGTGGAAGAGTATGGTGATGAAGTGCGCCGTCGCCCTCCGAGTAGCCGCAGTATTAGCGATGAACGGTATGGAGCAACCAGCAGCGATCGCCCTCGGAAGCGTCGCCCATCTGCTCGTCCGGAAGGTCGCCCATCGGAGCAACCGGGTGTCAATAGCGTATGGGATGATGATTTTGCCGATTCGTCCCGTGGTTCTGCTGCCTCCCGCTCGTCTGCAAGAAGTTCCGGTTCTGCTAGCAGCAAAAGTAGACGAAGCAGATCCCAGGGCGGCTCGGCCAGACGCAGCGTCCGTTCAGAGCAATCATCTGCCGACTACGTTGATTATCAACCCGTCGATTACTCAGATGATGAGCCGGGAACTGGGTTCGAGTAACCAGCGCTTGCGTCCCATCAACAGCCGCACTTACCGTCCGCTGAGTTTAGCGGTGGTTTTTTGTGGGTTGATCATCCTTAGTGCTTGCCAACCGAGCAGCGAACCAATCGTCAGGTCATCTGGCACACTGAACAGCCGATACAACGACGAGCAGCCCAGCCTCAGCGGAGATGGTCGGTTTATGGCCTATGTTTCCAACCGAAACGGCGGGCGCGATATCCTGCTTTATGATCTGCGGCAACAGCAGTTCATTGAATTACCCCGGTTGAATCGGGGAGACGCTGTTGCAGAAAGTCCTAGTATTAGCAACACAGCCCGGTATATTGTGTATGTCGCCAGCGATCGCGCCAGGCCCGAAATTCAGCTTTACGATCGGGTAACGGGTCAAATTCAAGGACTGACTGTTGGCTATCGAGGTTGGGTACGGAACCCCAGTATCAGTCCCAACGGGCGCTATATCACCTTCGAAACGGGACAGCAGGGACAATGGGATGTCGAAGTCATCGATCGCGGCTCCAGAATTGAGCTAGATCTTCCCGACAGAAATTAGGCGGTGCTTCATGGCGTGTCGTCGTGGTGGCTCCCATCTGGCTCCTGCCATCGCGGCAGCAATCGACTCGCACCAGCTGTGATGGAGCCTGATTCAGTGGCGGCCACGAAACGGCAATGAATCGGTCAAAAAATCTTTGAGGCATGTAACGCATTTGGCCTTACACTCGTATTGTTTTGCCCTAAAGACTAGCCAACGGGCATCCCCTATTCCTCTTGTTTGTAAACGTTTTTGCTTTTGCTCTGGCGATCGCGCTGTTGAGTCTAGTAAGTGGTTGCACTGGCTCTCGCATCCTCAGCTTTCCGGTTGATGCCAGTGGCCGCAGCCTAAATAGCCCGTTTGCGGATCTCTCACCACAGGTCACGAATCGGTACATTGTTTTTGCCTCAGACCGCAACGGTAGTCAGGATATTTATCTGTTCGATTGGGTTGAGCGGCGGCTAGTCGAGCTACCAGAGTTGAATGCTATTGATACGGTTGCGTCCCATCCCGCCATCTCGCAGGATGGCCGCTACATTGTATTTGCGGCAAGCCAGGAGGGGAAAGCCAACATTTATTTACACGATCGCCAGTTGCGTCAAACCCGTAACCTGACCACATCCCTGAAGGCAGAAGTCCGGCATCCAACCATTAGTGCGGATGGAAGCACGATCGCATTTGAATCTAATCTCAACGGTCAGTGGGATATTGTGCTGTACGATCGCGCAGGGCAGCCGCTACCTGTACCGACTGCTCCACGTTAATCGAAAGGAAAAAGTTAGCCAGATCGAGAAGAACAGGCTAGATTTTAAGGAACAAGCCAAGCATTTCTAAAGACATCAATCATAGATACAATCGCTAACCGGTAGATTGTACTCGCCAGTTCTATCTATTCAAGTTTTCTGGCCTGGTGTTTAACCCCTACTGACGTCAATAGCTTTCGCCATTCAAAACCTTTGATCCTGGCAATGCATCGATCCGGAACAAAGTCATTTGCAGAGGATGAAAGTAAGCGTGTGAAGGAAAATAGAAAGTAGGCAGAGTGGCATCGCCTTTATTGGTATCTGTTAGGTATTTAAAGCTCTGTACGATAGCCGTCAACCACACTCGCAGCATGAACAGCAAATTTCTCCGTCTGACTGCATCAGGTTTCCTTGTGCTCGGAGCCGCAACTGGGATGAACATCCTGAATGCGATCGCTCCAGTTGATCTTTTAAGCCTGACTCGTTTGGGGCAGCCCACATCTCACACTGCTTTGGCACAAGATGCCGAAGAAAGTATTAACGTTCGAGTTTATCAACAAGCTGCCCCAGCCGTCGTCTCAATTAAGGCTGGAGAGGGTGAAGGTAGCGGCACAATCATTAATTCAGATGGATTGGTGTTGACGAACGCGCACGTTGTGCAGGACTCTCGCAACGTTACCGTTATTTTAGCGGATGGCAGAGAAATACAAGGAGAGGTCGTTGCATTTGGCGAAAACGGGTTAGATTTAGCTGCCGTTCGTATCTCCGGCCAGACGAATTTACCCAGTGTACGGCTGGCTGCCCCGAATTCGGTTGAGGTCGGCCAACGAGCTTTTGCCATTGGAAATCCCTTTGGCCGGTTTCAAGGCACATTCACCACTGGAATCATTAGCCGGATTGATCGAGAGCGAGGTTTGATTCAAACCGATGCAGCGATTAACCCAGGCAACTCGGGGGGGCCGTTATTGAACAGCCGTGGAGAAATGATTGGCGTGAATAACGCAATTTTCACCACTGGACGAACATCCGGCAATATTGGCATTGGCTTTGCCCTATCGGTTGATCAGGTGCAGCCATTTCTGGCAGCCGTTCGAGAAGGGCGGGCACCCACCACGGCACAGCGCCAGCGCCTCATTCCAACCCCGGATGATGCCCAACGGGTGACGCTCAACGGTGCCCCAATCCAGGGGAGCCTTACCTCGAACAGCTACATTCTGCCTGCCGACGATAGCTACTTCAACGCCTATAGCTTTGATGGCACAGCCGGACAGCAAGTCATCATAGAGATGAACAGCTCTGAGTTCGACTCCTATTTGATATTGCTGGCACCGGATGGAACAGACCTGGCACAAGATGATGATGGTGGTGGTGACACCAACGCCCGTCTGATCACAACCCTGCCCAGTACAGGGACATACATTATTCTGGCGAATTCCTATTCGTCTAGAGAAACAGGAAACTATAGCCTCAGAGTTGCAACGACAGGAGCCGGGAGCCAACCGCAAGCCAGAACACAACAAAGCCAACAGGCAAGGCTGCAATCGAACTCCCAGACTCCGGCTCCGACTCCAGCTCCGACTCCCACGGGAGGCGTGATCTTGCAGGAAGAAGGAGTCCTTGGCCCTGGCTCGCCCGTCTTCCGTTCTGATGGAAGTCTCTATCAAGAGCATTCGTTTGAGGGTAGTGCAGGCCAAACCGTGACAGTGACGTTAGCAAGCGACGAGTTCGATACTTATTTGATTGTGCTTGGCCCTGGCGATCAGCTACTTGGGCAAAATGACGACATCTCTCCTGAGGATCGCAACTCGGCCTTGACGGTCACTCTTCCTAGCACAGGCACCTATCGCGTGATTGCAAACGCCTATGACTCAACCGGGCAGGGACGGTATACCGTGACCGTGCGTTAGCGTTTAGTAGGACGAGTGGACGCAAAGAGTGAACCTGTTTACAGGCTCACTTTTTGCGCTGGCAGATAGTTTCTCTACCTCCACCCGGCAACCGTTACGGAGACGCTGAACCTGGATCGAACTAGCGTAACCCCACCCAGGTAAAAAAGTCTTGACGAGTGAACCATTCTAGAATCAAAAGCGCGACGAACCCAATCATGGCAAAACGGCCATTGATTTGTTCGGCATAGGCTGTCCAGCCAAAGGCCGGTTCAGGCCGATTGTAGGATTCTAATGAAGTTTCGTTGGCAGAAGGCGTGTCGTTAGAAGTCATCGGTGCAGTACTCGTTAGAAGCAAAACGTTGTGAGCAAGAAAACGTTGTGAGCAAGAAATGGATATACCTCGGAGAATAGCGCACTAAGCCGATAGCTGAAGCAGAATTAAGACTGAGGGGGCGTATCTAACTCGGCCGTTTGAACCCGTTCTATGAGCGATCGCACCTGCGCTGTCCCTGCCGATGGCTCAAAGCTGAAGGGGAACTTGCCTCTGGCCAGCATTCGTAGCCCCAGGGGACCCAGGCTAACAATTCCGTTGATGTCCCGAAATGAGTTGCCTACTACGCGCAAACCAAACCGACGCTCATCAATCCAACCGCCTTGTTTAACCAGATCAATCAAGACTTTGCGGTGGCGAACCGGACGGCTCGTTTGCTCCGTCTGGCGATCGAGAATCTCCTGTTTGATTTTGCCGATTTGATCCATCGGTGCCACGTCCATCGGGCACACCTCGTTGCAGTAATAGCAGCGAGTACAACCCCAAACGCCTTTGGTTCCCTGGCTGTAGTCCTCTAAACGCTCCTCCGTCTTGCTATCTCTGGAATCAGCGACCATTCGATAGGCTTTAGCCAGCGCGTGTGGCCCCACAAACGTTGGATCAACGTCCCGCGCATTGCATTCAGAATAACAAGCACCGCACAAAATACAGTTGCCAGTTTGATTGAGGCGATCGCGCTCTTCTGGAGTTTGAAGAAACTCTCGTTCGGGAACCTGCCTCGCTTCAGTACTCACATACGGATCGACTGCCTTGAGGTTGTCCCAGAAGCTGGTCATATCGACAATCAGATCTTTAATGACGGGCATGTTGCCCATTGGGGCGATCGTGATCGTTGGAATACCGCCATCGTGACTAACCGATGTATTCGCATCAGTAATCTGCTGAAGCCGAGCCACTTCGTGACGAATACTCTCTTTGCAGGCCAGGGCAGAACGGCCATTAATTCGCATACCACAGCTACCACAAATGGTATTGCGACAGTTTTTACGAAAAGCAAGACTACCATCTTGCTCCCACTTGATTCGGTTTAAACAATCGAGAACCGTGTTGCCCGGGTCAACCTCTAACTTATAGGTTTGAAATTGAGGGGCAGAATTAGCCTGTTGCCGGACAATCTTGAACAAAACTTGCATAAAGCAAAACCAAGGTTTCAAAATTAAAAATTAATAGGACAGAGGTTGCTTAACGTTTCTTTAGCTTGTCGATCGTTCTCTGAATTCAGTTCAAAAAGCATCATCCTCTGCAAAGAACAAAGCAAATTCGCGTAGAAACGAGCTTGTTTAACCTTGCTGCTATCTACCAGTCTAAAGCGAAATTTTCTAAGCTTGTATCGCTACAGTAGGTTTTCATCACAGCGATACTTAGTGACACTTATGGGTGACCCATCGACAGAAATAGCCCTCAGTAGCCGTTCAGCCAGGATGATTTCCAAATCGGACGGGTTAGCGATCGCAGGATTCAACGTGCCATGCCTCAATAAATGAACTATTTTGCTTTATTGTTGTGTTGGCTCTAGTGAGATACATCACTGGTTTATCCTGACAACAATGTTAGAACATCAAATGACTAGTTTTGTAATTGACTGAACGCAGATATCAGCTCAGGTTGTACGATTCTTATGCTGAAATTCATTTCGCGGCTTGAATTTTGAGTTATAAAAGAGTTTAATTTTGATATAGAAATCTGTAGGATAAGATTGAATGGGTTGATGAATCACCACGTCAAAGATCTAGCTGATCAAGTGCTTGTCACAACAGAGAGATTTAAGGCTATATTTTTGGTAGAGGAACGTCAAACATCAGCTCTTATTGTCTATTCTTGAAGATCATAGGGATAACTTGAGAACAATGACTGAGACTGCGACTGCTCCGCTAACGGGGAAAGCGTTACTTCAAAAAGTAAAAGAACTCTCACATTTGCCCCGGCGCGAAAAAGCAAAGCGCTGTGGATATTACACAGTTGGAAAGAATAGTCAGACGCGTGTAAATCTCGCCGATTTTTTTGAAGCATTGCTTGAAGCAAAAGGGACTCCCTTAAGTGCTGAAGGCTCTAAAGATGGTCGTGGTCGCGAACCAACCTATCGGGTCAGTGTTCACAAAAATGGACAAATTGTCATTGGTTCAACTTATACCGAAAAGATGGGTTTGAAGCCCGGAGACGAATTTGAGATTAAGTTGGGCTATAAGCACATCCATTTAATCCAAATTGATGCCGACCGAAATGGTTCTGCCAGTTACGCAGATGAAGATGAAGAGGAATAACTTTAGATAGGCTGAGGGGATAGCGCCAGGCGTGTTTTACTTCAACACTAATTAAAGATGATTAACACCAAACTGCAACGATCGCTCAGCTAATGTGTTGATTAGCCACTGCATTAGTGCTGTAGATACAATCCGCATCCTGATGAAAGCGGTTTGACGAATGCACTTTGTCATTGGTTTGACGTAAGACGTATTACTGAATCTGAAGGTTCAGCATCACTGGGGATGCAGTTGCCCTTTGGCGTTCAACTCTCTAGCTGTGAATGGTTCAGGTTCGCGACGATACTTCTTATCCCTGCATAGAAACTACAGCATCCAGTCGTGTGAAACTCAAGTCATTGCCTGATCAATCTATATTTTAGAGGTTGTTTTATAAGGTATCAAATGGGCTGCATTCGCCTCCTACATTTCCTAACCCTGGGGAATATAGGGGGCAGTTTGAGTCACAATCAGCACTTTTAAAGTATCCTCTCACTGAGTTAGCTGCTTGAATTCGTACCGTTTGGATGGGTCATGGAACGCTCTGCTTTATTCAGCATTGCAGCCTTTTTCCTGGCATGGGTGGCTCTATGGATGCCCATTGCTATTCCCTTAGCCATTTGGTTGAAGTGGCACCCGGGGCAACCCCTTGCTCCTGCCCAAAAACTGCCGTTACTGGTGTCACTCTACTTACTGGCTCCCATTGTCGTTTGGGGTGCTACCAGAGTAGAAAACGCGTCTTTTGCGGCCTATGGGCTGCCGTTTCAACCTGACATTTTGCTCTCGTTTAGCA
>NZ_JADEWO010000131.1 GCF_015207605.1 Oculatella sp. LEGE 06141 | reverse complement strand
AGACTGCTGGGATAGAGAACCAGCCAGAACCTTGAAAACTGCATAGCGAAGAAATTGTCAGGTAGGTAGAACTGTCAGGGAACTGACAGAAATTACAGACACCAAAAGAAGTAGAGCAAATGGTCAAGCTACCAAGGGCTTACGGTGGATACCTAGGCACACAGAGGCGAAGAAGGACGTGGTTACCGACGAAACGCTCCGGGGAGTTGGAAGCAAGCATTGATCCGGAGATATCCGAATGGGGCAACCCTAAAGACGGCCCGTTGAATCCATAGACGGGCACGAGCGAACTCAGCGAACTGAAACATCTTAGTAGCTGAAGGAAGAGAAAGAAAAATCGATTCCCCTAGTAGCGGCGAGCGAAGCGGGAAGAGCCTAAACCAGAGGTAAACACCTTTGGGGTCGTGGGACAGCGATATGGAATCTAGAGGCTAGACGAAGCACTTGAGAGGTGCACCAGAGAAGGTGAAAGTCCTGTAGTCGAAAGTTAAAGGATACTAGCTGCATCCCGAGTAGGTTGGGGCACGAGAAATCCCGATTGAATCCGCGAGGACCACCTCGTAAGGCTAAATACTCCTGTGTGACCGATAGTGAACCAGTACCGCGAGGGAAAGGTGAAAAGAACCCCGGGAGGGGAGTGAAATAGAACATGAAACCGTAAGCCTACAAGCAATCGAAGCACGATTAAACGTGTGACGGTGTGCCTGTTGAAGAATGAGCCGGCGACTTATAGGCACTGGCAGATTAAGACGAGAATGTCGAAGTCAAAGGGAAACCGAGTCTGATAAGGGCGAAATGTCAGTGGTTATAGACCCGAACCCGGGTGATCTAACCATGTCCAGGATGAAGCTTGGGTAACACCAAGTGGAGGTCCGAACCGACTGATGTTGAAAAATCAGCGGATGAGGTGTGGTTAGGGGTGAAATGCCAATCGAACCCGGAGCTAGCTGGTTCTCCCCGAAATGTGTTGAGGCGCAGCGGTAGTGATTATAGCTGGGGGGTAAAGCACTGTTTCGGTGCGGGCTGCGAGAGCGGTACCAAATCGAGACAAACTCTGAATACCCAGTGAACAGACTACCAGTGAGACGGTGGGGGATAAGCTTCATCGTCAAGAGGGAAACAGCCCAGACCACCAGCTAAGGTCCCCAAATTGTCACTAAGTGATAAAGGAGGTGGGAGTGCAGAGACAACCAGGAGGTTTGCCTAGAAGCAGCCATCCTCGAACGAGTGCGTAATAGCTCACTGGTCAAGCGCTCCTGCGCCGAAAATGAATGGGACTAAGTGACGTACCGAAGCTGTGGGATATATCTAAGGATGTATCGGTAGGGGAGCGTTCCGTAGTAGTGAGAAGCACTAGCGAGAGCAGGTGTGGACGAAACGGAAGTGAGAATGTCGGCTTGAGTAGCGAAAACATGTGTGAGAATCACATGCCCCGAAACCCTAAGGGTTCCTCCGGAAGGCTCGTCCGCGGAGGGTTAGTCGGGACCTAAGGCGAGGCCGAAAGGCGTAGTCGATGGAGAACGGGTTAATATTCCCGTACTTGGTTTGGATGGTGTCGGGGGACGGAGAAGGCTAAGCCAGCCGGATGATGGTTACCGGTTTAAGTGTTCGAGGTAATGAGAGACGGCGAAAACGTCTTGAGCTGAGGCACGAGTACGAGGGTCTACGGACTCGAAGTGGCTGATGTCAGGCTTCCAAGAAAAGCCCGAAGCACGATAATCCAAACTGACCCGTACCCGAAACCGACACAGGTAGGGTGGTTGAGAATACTAAGGGGCGCGAGATAACTCTCTCTAAGGAACTCGGCAAAATGGCCCCGTAACTTCGGGAGAAGGGGTGCCACCGAGAGGTGGTCGCAGTGAAGAGATCCAGGCGACTGTTTACCAAAAACACAGGTCTCCGCTAAGTCGCAAGACGATGTATGGGGGCTGACGCCTGCCCAGTGCCGGAAGGTTAAGGAAGTTGGTCAGGGAGCTTGCTCCTGAAGCTAGCGACTGAAGCCCCGGTGAACGGCGGCCGTAACTATAACGGTCCTAAGGTAGCGAAATTCCTTGTCGGGTAAGTTCCGACCCGCACGAAAGGCGTAACGATCTGGATGCTGTCTCGGAGAGAGGCTCGGCGAAATAGGAATGTCTGTGAAGATACGGACTACCTGCACCCGGACAGAAAGACCCTATGAAGCTTTACTGTAGCCTGGAATTGGGTTCGGGCCTTGTTTGCGCAGGATAGGTGGGAGGCAAAGAGCGGTTCCTTGTGGGGAATCAGGAGCCAACGGTGAGATACCACTCTAACAAGGCTAGAATTCTAACCCTGACCCGTTATCCGGGGAGGGAACAGTTTCAGGTGGGCAGTTTGACTGGGGCGGTCGCCTCCTAAAAGATAACGGAGGCGCGCAAAGGTTCCCTCAGGCTGGTTGGAAATCAGCCGTAGAGTGTAAAGGCAAAAGGGAGCTTGACTGCGAGACTCACAAGTCGAGCAGGGTGGAAACACGGCCTTAGTGATCCGACGGCACAGAGTGGAATGGCCGTCGCTCAACGGATAAAAGTTACTCTAGGGATAACAGGCTGATCTCCCCCAAGAGTTCACATCGACGGGGAGGTTTGGCACCTCGATGTCGGCTCATCGCAACCTGGGGCGGTAGTACGTCCCAAGGGTTGGGCTGTTCGCCCATTAAAGCGGTACGTGAGCTGGGTTCAGAACGTCGTGAGACAGTTCGGTCCATATCCGGTGCAGGCGTAAGAGCATTGAGAGGAGTCTTCCTTAGTACGAGAGGACCGGGAAGAACGCACCGCTGGTGTACCTGTTATCGTGCCAACGGTAAACGCAGGGTAGCCAAGTGCGGAGCGGATAACCGCTGAAAGCATCTAAGTGGGAAGCCCACCTCAAGATGAGTGCTCTCATGGGGTTAACCCAGTAAGGTCACGCGCAGAACACGCGTTGATAGGCTCTAGATGGAAGTTCAGCAATGGATGGAGTCGAGGAGTACTAACAGACCGAGGGCTTGACCTCGTTCTACGGATGATGGTGTAGGGTATCTGACAATGGAGCTATGCAGCTTTCAGGGTGACTGAGGGTTGTGTGTATGTCAATCAAGGAATTGTCAATCAAGCTTCAAGCGACACACGACTCGATGATGGTGACCCATCTGTATTCCTGGTGCTTATGGCGCGGTAGACCCACTCCGACCCATCCCGAACTCGGTTGTGAAATGCTGTTGCGGCGAAGATAGTTGAGGGGTAGCCCTCTGCAAAAATAGCTCGGTGCCAGGTTTGTATTACAAAACAGAACAGAGCC
Source organism: Oculatella sp. LEGE 06141 (assembly GCF_015207605.1). Lineage (GTDB taxonomy): Bacteria > Cyanobacteriota > Cyanobacteriia > Elainellales > Elainellaceae > Oculatella. The sequence goes on along the minus strand of NZ_JADEWO010000131.1, from coordinate 41 downwards.
TTCCTACACTTCAGGAGGCTCTGTTTTGTTTCATGGGTAGA
>NZ_JADEWO010000130.1 GCF_015207605.1 Oculatella sp. LEGE 06141 | reverse complement strand
GGGTCTTGTCCCAGTCCGATTGGCTAACATCATTGATGGAGGGGACAGGGTTCTCTTCCATCTTGTTAGCCTAGCAGCACCTCTCGATTTTCTCAATTCCCTTTTTCAACCCCTTGAACAGTTACGACTGAATTATCGACACGATTTTCACCTAGGGTATGCGCTATTAAAGTTTTGTCAGACTGCAGATTTGGCACGATTAACTCCAATTTTCGGATATTGGTTAAAACAATGAATCAGAAATACCTTCAGTGAACAAAAATTAGGAAAGAGCTTATAAACTGCAACTTTTATAACAGGTCTTTAATGAGACTGACTATGGTACACCAACCAATTTATGAATTCCGCTTCTCAAAGTTTCTTTTTAAGTAGACGTGCCCTGTTACAAAATAGATAGATTTCATAATTAAGCTGCTGACACCAAGGGCTACAAAATACCGACTGAAGTCAGAACCATTAGCTGATTTCAAAGTGGTTCGGAGAGGTGGAAGCGATCGCACCAAGCTAATTCGAAGCCTATTTTGGCTGATATCACGAGCGTATGCAGCACTGACGTAAGGACGATATGTTGACTGATTAGCAATATAAGTTTGAGCAAAAGCAGTGGATAAAGCACTGGTATAGTGCTGAATCGTTACAGCATCTGAGCTAGATCCAAATCCAACGTTTGACCTTAAATGAACAACGCTTGAAAAATGGGTTCCACCGGCAATTAGTGCTAGATATTTGTCTTGAGCCCTTAGCCAACTAAACGGCTGAATCTGTTCCAATAGGACTGGAGCCAAAATATCTGAACTGCCAGCTATCATCAGAATTGGAATTTTAATCTGATTCAGGCTTGCCTGTTCTATAAGCTGGCTACCTACTGGGTTAATCAGAATGGCTGCTTTTACTCGCGGATCATCTAAATTATAGTTTACGTGAGGCAACGCCAACGCTCGACATTGAAGTAACAGCGATGGGTTCAGGAGCGGATTGAAGGTATGACAGCTAGTTTCGAGTTGATCGAATTGGAGCGTTGCACCTGCCAATACTAGTGCCGTATAGCCTCCAAACGATTGCCCAATTACTCCAACTTGCTGCAAATTCAATCGTTTCTGAAATGCTGGGTTAGATTTGGAAAGGGTGTTGAGTTCATCCAATAGATAGGATATGTCTCTTGGACGGTCAATGAATTCCTGAAGCTGCACAATTTGATTAACCTTTCCCTCAAGCAGGCTCCGGAGCTGTTCCAAACTACTTCCAGGATGTTCTGGAACGGCAACTACAAATCCATAGGAAGCTAAGTGCTGAGCTAGATAAGCAAAGTTGTATCGAGCATAGCTGAGTCCATGTGAGATGACAATCACTGGACGAGGATGTTGTATGTGTGGCAGGTAAATATCAACTGGGAATGTGCGATCGCGTGATCGATCGGTCAATGTTAGGGTATATTGCTCCCAGGTAAATTCTCCTTGCTGTCTTAGGTCTAGTGCTGGAGCATCTGCCGAAAAGGCTGTCGTAGAGGCTTCTAGGTCAGCTTGCTGATTGATCTGAGCGATCGCCTGATTGGTCTGCTCAGCGAATGTTCTCCATACATCTATTAATCTAAGGCTACGAGCTAAGTCAATATTAATAGGGTCATCAGGAAATTGACGGAGCACGTTGAGAAGAGTTAACCCATCTGGATGAACCGCAGCTTGAATGAGTGCGTCCCGAATGGCAGAAGAACTAGGCTGGGATATATCATTCTGAATTAGAGCTGTCAAAGAGCTTACTAACTGCTCCCCCATAGGAGTGTGAAGCAACGGTGCAACTTGGTGAACCTCGATAGGAAGACGAGTCAACAGAATTTGTCGAAGTTGGGTTAACTGTTTAGGTGAGGTAAAAGGAGTATGTGCAGCAAGGAAGTAATCTAATTTTCCCGTGCTGGTATAAGTTTCAAGAGTATTAATTGAGATAAGCTGTCGTAGAACACCGTAAGACAGTGAAATATGCTCTGCACTGATTGCAGGGCGGGCGGTCAATAGAGGCAGCAGTCCTAGGTTAAAAAGTGCAAATGCGAGCCGACGCCAGACTGCTGATTTACCTTTGCGAGGTAAAACATTCATCGAACCAATCCTTGCTTTCTACTTCTGTCTTTAGTTGAAGCATATGTACGAGGAATGAAATTAGCATGAAAGTTGTCTCATCTAATGGATATAAGTACTAATGAGGTTTTTCTCACAAAGACTCACAAAAAAATGAAAATAGCGTGAAATTTCTTCAGTACTTGAGTTAGAAGTAAACCTCTCTCATAAGCATGAAGCAGTGGACACGCTGATTCTCTACACTAAACAGAAGATAATTAAAAACTAGCTTCTACAGCAATTTTAATTATTGCAATGGAAAGAATAGCCCTAGTCAACTGTCGGTTAGGGAACGCTCGGATAAGAGAAGGACTCTAGGCAGGGCTGTTTTCTGCTGATTGGTGCTCTTATCTTCAAACTCGCTAAGCTAATTAGGGCTATTCATTTACTGATATTAATTTGGCAAGTACAGCTTTTGAATTAGATACAATCAATGTTTTCAATCGAACCATCTGCTCAAAACTGATATGAAAGCAGTTGGTTAGAAGCGATCGCTTGTTGCGCTGAGAAAACAGCTTTCTACTGACAGCACCCGAGCGTTTTAGTAATTTACTTTATCTTAGAACAATTAGGAACTTGACATGCAAACTATTTCAGAGACCTCTATAGTAAGCTATGAGCCAGAAAAGGTTTCTAACATACTACGAATTGCAGGGTGGTTCAGCTTATGGACACAGATCGGGTTAGCTGTTGTATCAGGGCTGATGTTAGAGTTTGCGATCGCCGGTCGTAGCTTTAGCCAAGCTGCACCTCCTGCTCCAGATGTAGGAGTCAACACTGCCACTCAAACCGCCGTATCTGGAGTTGGAGTGGGTATCTTTTGGGCCATTGCCGGAATTCTGGTATCACTATTTAGTATTTACCTGACGTTTCGGTATACACGCTTTGCAAAACGCCTTCGCAACCCTAATCCAACCCTGCGTCCCGAAAGAATCAATATTCTGTCAGTGGTACAGCTTGGTGTAATTGTGGGCCTGTTGGGACTGTTAGTAACAATCATAGGTACTGGATCAACCCTCGGCGTACTTCTAGCAAAATCCATTGCACAACCTCAAGGAGTAGCCATTTATGATCCGGGGCGGGTGATTCGATCGCTCGATATTTTCATTGCAATGGCAAACATGAGCGGTATTACTGCTCACTTTGTTGGTACAGCCACATCGTTTGGGATCTTTAATTGGCTACATCGATAACAGTAGTTAAACACTGGTTCTAAGGATCGTGAATTAAATAACCTGTAATTCTGGTTTGGCTGTGTAATTCCATTGCGGTAGAAGCTCGTCGAAGACAATCTTCATATTGGCTTTGAAACCTTCAGCAACTTTTCGACCTTTTTGATACA
>NZ_JADEWO010000129.1 GCF_015207605.1 Oculatella sp. LEGE 06141 | reverse complement strand
TTGGGGCTGGGGCTGTTGGGTGGGGTGGGCTTTCTAGTCTGGACTCTGTTTTTGAAACCGGCTCCCTCTCTTGCCCTGGCCGATTTTGAACCCAGCAGCACTAGCTACATTGAGGATAATGATGTTCGCGTTAGTTGGGTGGTTCTCAATGCCGACCAGCTACAAGAGCTGCAGCTTATTACTCAAGGCCCGAACGACTTCAAAGACGTTAAACGATTCTCCCTCACCCAACTGCGGGACGGCGTGTGTCAGCTAAAGGTGCAAGATTTGCTGTGTGGCAACTACCTCACCAGTGCCAGAGCGCCAGGGGATTATGTGTTTGAACTGAAAGCAATGTCTCCCCAGGGGGTTTTATCGGAAACGCTGAATGTGACGATCGCCCCCAAACCCGATCCGGACGTTACGCGATTTGAGCCAGAGCGATCGGATTATCGCTCTGGAGAACCCGTTTTGCTGAACTGGCAGATCAGGAATGCGGCGCAGTTGTCTACCCTGCGCGTAATTGCTAAAGATACAGAAGGCAAGACTACACCGTTGCGAGAGGTTTACACCTCCGCCCAGGGGATTCCAGACGATCTGGCTGCTCAATGCACGTTATCGGAGTCTACGTTGAGCTGTTCGTCCGTCCCGGTGGCGGTACCCAAGGCAGGACAATACACCTTTGAACTACAGGGAACTTCCACTAACGGAGGGGCGATCGCTCCTCCCCCCACTTCAACCGTCAGCATTGCTCCACGTCCGCTCAGCATTTCTGCCACTTTGAACGGTCAGCCTCCCGGCAACATTACCGTAAAAATTGATGAACCCCTGACACTCACCTGGCAGGTGGACGGGGGCGAAGGCGATGTCAAAGTAAGGATTTCTCCCTACGGCAGCGTTGCCAGATCAGGCTCTAATCCCTATCCTGCGCTGAATGCCCCTGGCTTGCTCAACATTACGCTGGTGGCTACCGATGACGCAAACCAGGAAGAGCAGCTAGGGTTTGTAGTGACTGTGATTGCGCCACCGCCGCCTTCCCCTGTTCCGTCACCTTCGGCGTCGGCCAGCCCCAGTGCGTCCCTATCCACCGATGGCGGAGCAGCACCTCAACCGACCGCACCGTCTGCGGCTCCAGTGGCACCATCTGGTTCGGGCAGCATGTGGTAATGCTTCACTTTTGTAGCGTGACATACAGCCATTTTCATTTGCATTCACCATGCCTCAAACCCTACACCCCATACCCATCTTGGCGAGACTGTGGCTTACTCGATTAAGAACTGCTGTAAGACATGTATTTTGCAAGAACCTTATTACTCCGGAAACTCAGGTGGATTGTTGAAGTTCAAAGTAGGCACAAGGCCTCAGAGGGCAGGTGATAGCAACCGATGCAAGGGTTCCAAATGGCGTGGTGTGGCGTAGGTATGGTGGCAGGAATGGGGCTGGCCTATTTAGCCTTTTCGGGTCTTTTTGCTCAGTTGCTCCCCGGTACAGGTAGTGTTCAGATCCCCACTCCGGTGGTTAGCCCTACTCAACCGCTGATTCCAAACGATCAGGCTGTTGCTGACATTGCCAGACAGGTAACAGTACGGGTGTTAGGTGAGCCAGGAAGCGGATCGGGAGTGTTGCTCAGCCATCAGGCCAATACTTACACCGTCTTAACCTGTGAGCATGTCGTTGCCCAGAGTCAAAGCGATCGCTACACCATCTTGACCGCCGATGGCATAACCCATTCAGCCCGTCGTGTAACCCGTTCAGCACTGGCTCATCTGGATTTAGCCCTCCTGGAATTTGAGAGCGAAACGGCTTACCGTGTAGTTCGGTTAGGAGACTCAAACGCGATAGCAGTGGGCGATCGGGTTTATGCCTCCGGGTTTCCTAACTATCGGTTTCTGGATGCTCAAAACCAAATAGAAAGTACAAGAGATTGGGGTACCAAAGCCTACCACCTCACTACGGGAGAAGTTTCGTTGCTGTTAGGGCAATCGTTGCAGGGAGGATATCGTTTGGGCTATACCAACGAGATTGAACAAGGCATGAGCGGCGGCCCGGTTGTCGATCGCCTGGGTCGCCTGGTTGGGATTACAGGTCGCCTTAAATATCCGCTACAAGGCATTGAAGCCTACACCTTTGCTGATGGCACTCGCCCCTCGGAAGCGCTGTTTCAGCAAATGGAAACCCTCAGTTGGGCGGTGCCAATCGCCAGCTTTCAGACGGCAAGCGGCCAGTGACTACAGCGATCGCCCCAGCTACAAATACGCTGAGAATGTAAAGCTTCTGCTGTAACTATTCCTGCATATTCCAGATTGAAGCATCATATTTAACATACAGAGTTTGCATGTAGAGTTCGCACACAGGTTCATTTGTCTGCTATCAGGGAATCGATCGCAAACCATCTACTAACTATTTCGTTCGGTTATGTCAGTGCAGTGACAGAAAAGTGTGATCGGATCTGGGGGTATCCAGTTCCGCATCTGCCATTTAACGGCGTTTCGCCAGTAGTTAAACCCTTTTGATTTTGCTGCACCTGAATCAGGTATGAACTAGATGGAGCCTATGTAATGAATCTTCCGCTCACATCAGATCCCTGGATCGATCGCTCAATTGGAGAAGCTCAGCGCTACCGCATCCAGCAGCATTTAGGCAGCGGCAGTATGGGCGACGTGTTTGTGGCGCTCGATACCCGCCTGGGTCAACAGGTTGCCCTGAAAGTTCTCAAAAGCAGTTGGGCAGGCACCGACGAGTTGCGGCGGCGGTTTGAGCATGAGGTAACCCTCTGTGCGGCGCTCAAAGGGGATCATGTGGTGCAGGTGAGCGACTTTGGGGTGACTCCAGAAGGCTATCCCTTTTATGTGATGGAGTATCTGAAGGGGCAGACGCTAGGGCAACTGCTGCGTCAGGAGCAACGCTTATCGGTTGAGCGCACTGTCAACATCATTACGCAGGTTTGCCAGGGGTTAGAAGCGGCTCATAGCGGGATTGCGCTTCAGCAGAATGGCGATCGGATCAAAATTGTTCATCGTGACCTGAAGCCCGACAATATTTTTCTGCTGCAAACAGCTCTGGGTGAACTGGCTAAAATCCTGGATTTTGGCATTGCTAAAATCCACCATGAACAGCGGGAGAATACTCACCTCACCAACATGTTCATTGGCACGTTTCATTATGCTTCTCCGGAGCAGGTGGAGGTGAAGCACGATCTGGATGGGCGATCGGACATTTATAGTTTGGGTGTCATTCTGTACGAAATGCTGAGCGGTGCCGATCCGTTTGGGTTTGGCTCGGATGGGCAGGACATCAGCCAGATGACGTGGGCGATCGCCCATGTCTCTAAACCTACTCTGCCGCTCCGCAGCCAGCCCCACTGCGAGCATCTGCCACCCGAATTAGAGGCGATCGTGATGCGGTGTTTGCAAAAACATCCAGACGATCGCTTTCGCTCTGTTACAGAACTGAGTCAGGCTTTACAGGCGGCAGTGCATCCCACAGCCCATCAGGGCAACGGGCAACGGCAACGATCTCCATCCACGCCGACGGTGAATGTCTCAACCCTGGGGCGATCGTCCTCCTCAGCTTCTCTCCCCTCCCCGTCTCACTCTGAAAACGGCTACGAACCAGCTCATGCCCCATCACGGCAGCGCGTCTCGACCCTTGAGCCGGAACCACTGCAACTAGAGGTGGAACCGCCGTCTCGCCGCTCGCCGCTCCTGTTGGCGCTGGTTGGTTTTGTCATTGCTATGGCGGTTGCCGTTGGCTTGTATCAGGTTGTTTTTGTGGGTTCAAATCAACCTCCTGAGGACGTGCCAGCATCACGGCCTGTAACGACAGGTGAACCGTTTGCCGACGTGTTAAACCAGGCCAATGAACTGGCTGCCGCCGGGAAACTAGCAGAGGCGATCGACCTTGTACTCAACCAAATTCCTGCCGACAGCCCAACCTATGCGATCGCAAAAACGCAAGTTGATGAGTGGTCGAAACAGGTTTTAGCGCAGGCCGAGTCAACCTTTTTATCGAGCAACTCGGAGGATGCTCTGAGTCTGGCATTAACTCAACTTCAAGCCATTCCTACCTCAAGTTCGATTTACGCTGAAGCCCAAGCTAAACAAACAGACTGGCAAACTCATTGGACAACCGCAGAGCAATTGTTGAGTCAGGCAAAGGATGCTGAAGCAGCAGAATCATGGCAACGGGTACTCGATATCCTGGAGCCGTTGCCGTCGATTCATTTTTGGGTGGAACAGGCTAAACCGCTGCAAGCAACCGCCAAACAACGCCTGGAAGAGCCGGTTCCATCCCCAACAATATCGCCAGCGTTTCGCGCCAGTCCAGCTCCCTCACCTGCCCCTGCCCC
>NZ_JADEWO010000128.1 GCF_015207605.1 Oculatella sp. LEGE 06141 | reverse complement strand
GTGTGTGGGTTGGGGGTGCGGGCTATTCCAGCCCCATCGCAGGGTAAAAGCCGCAACCGGGACGATCGCTGGATTCAAGTACAGCCAGGAATCGCCATTGATGTGCAGGGCAACCTGATTGTGATTCCCAAGCCGTTCAATTACCATATCGATACCGAATTAGCGGGTTCCGACCCAATGACGGTGTATCTGGTAACGAGCTACCGTGACCCGGATGAACTTCAGCGCGATCGCAGCGGTGAAACGGTGCAGGAAACCTATCGCCTGGAAGAAACCACGTCCCTGCCTCAACCGCTGGAAGTTGAACTCTGCCGCATTCTAATCCAGCCGGGTTCTGTGGCAATTTCCCACCCGGACGATGTCTTTTTTCCGGGATACAACCAGCTTGACCTGCGGTACCGAATTCAAGCCCAAACTCGCCCCCAGGCATTGATGCGGCTGGCTCAGGTGAACCGGGATGACCCAGACTGTGCCCGCCATTTCTTCAATCTTTCCTATTTGCTGCAAGCGGTGGAAGCGCTGTATCCGCAGATGAAGGGAGCCGATGAGGTGGGGCAGGTATCCCTTGCCGATGGCGGCACTGCGCTGATGCAGTATGACCTGTTGTATCTCACCGGACGGCAGAAGCTAGAGCTAGGCGGTTCTGAACTGGATGCCCTGCGCGAGTATGTGCAAAATGGCGGCGTGCTGTTGGTGGATACGGTACCCGAAGCAACTGAGTTAATTGAAACGGTGCGATCGCTAGCGCAACAGCTTGGACATCAATTGCAGCCCCTCACCAACCTCCGCAACCATCCGCTCCGCACCCGTCCGTTTTTGTTTGCGGCATTACCCCTGGTCAACCAGCACCCGATTCAACTGTCGATCGGCGGCGGTATCATCCTCATAGTGGGAGAAATAGCGTCGGTGTGGGGACCCGATGAAGGCTTAACCTTACCTCGCATCGTGATTCGCACCGCACAGGAGTTGGGTATCAACTTGCTGTATTATGCGTGGCGACGGCGACAGCTAACCGGGTTACAGCACGAGGATCTGGCTGGTCAATGGTGATGGAAAAACGCCTGATTAGCGCCAACCTTTCAACTCAGAGCGTCACATTTCGCCCTGGACAACCTCCAGCGACCTTTGAAGTGGTGGTTCGCAACGATAGCGATCAACAGGCTCAATTTCAGCTCGAACTTTCTGCCGCTGGGGCTAGCTCCTATCCAGGGGCAGACTGGTATCGACTGTCGCCAGAAGTCTCTGTTGCCAAGCCACCGGGCGATGAAACCCGGTTTCAAGTGCTGATTGTAGATTCGCCCCTGCCCCACTTTGCTGGAGCGGTCAACTTAACGGTGCGCGTGCTGTCGCCCCAACTGCCGGGAGAAGCCAGACGGGTGCTGCGGCTGATCGTTGAAGCCGGAGCCGAGGGACTGCCGTTGAGCCTCAGCCTGGTGCCTCAGCACCTCCAGGTCTATCCCCGCAATGCGGTTGACATCACCGTGCGCGTTTGTAACCTCACCCCTCGCCCGGTGGATGCCGTCCTGCGGCTGTCGGGGTTAGCCCCAGCCTGGATGACGAACGGTACCGAACGGCGAGTATTGCTGCCTCCCAGTGCGGAAGAATTGGTTCTGTTTCAATGCCAGCCGCCCGGTGTAACGCAAGCGCCCAACCAATCCTATCCATTTGGGGTAGAGGCATCTAGCCAAAGCATTGCTGCCATTCGGGCAGACGGCATCCTCGAAATTTTGCCTGTGGGGTTCATTAAATTTGCGGCTACACCGCCAAAACAGTCGATTCCTGCTGCAAAGGGGTGGTGGCTCGATTGGAAAACGAAAACGGCTGTGGTGTATGCAGCGTTTGGGAATTTAAGCAACGTTAAATCCTGGATCAACGTCGAGGTGGGCGGGTGCGATCGCCAACCCTGCACCCCAGAGCCATCGCAACCTGCGCTGTTAGGTTTGGGGGAAACGGTACAGCTTCCGCTCACTATCCGAACTCAACGCCCCTGGGTAGGGCTGGGAAGGAAACTGAAGCTAGACCTGTATCCCCAACTGCAAGCGGGCAGTGCCGTGGATGTGGAACCGGCCACTCAGCCTGTTGAATTGCGGATACTGCCCATCGTGCCGCTGTGGTTGGTGCTGGCGGTGCTGGCGCTACTCGCCGCGCTGCTGGCCTGGTTACTACAACCTGACCCCATTGGGCATGTGGCATCGGTTAACGCTATGCGCTTTAGCAGTGATGCCCTCTCGGTCGTTAGCGGCTCCAACGACTGCACCATCCGCCGCTGGACGGTGCAGGGCAACCAGCTTCAACCGGAAGGGGAATTAGGGGATGTCTCCCCAACCAGTTGCAATTTTGACGTTAATCCAAGAGGCGTACTGGCGCAAACGACCAACCAGATCTGGTCGATTGAGTTTTTTCCAAAGGACAACGATCGCATTGCAGCCGGGTTGGCCAACGGTGCCGTGCAGTTATGGAATTTGCCGAACCCTGACCCAAATCGGATGGAGCAGCTTAAAGACCCCGATGATCAAACGGGCGATCGCGTGTTTGCCCTGGCCTTTGCCGAAGACTCACGCACGCTGTACAGCGGCCACGGCAGCGGTACAATTCGGGTATGGCAGCGGCCTCCCGGCGCAAGGTTTGAAGTGCGTCCGCTAAATCGCCTCCGGCTCACCAACCAGCCAGACTACCGAGCCGATTATGAAGTGTTTGCCCTGGCGCTGAGTCCAGATGGTCAATACCTGGTTAGTGCGGGGTCAGATATGACCGTGGTGTTGTGGGATTTAACTGCTCCTGATCCCAACCAGGTTCCGCAATTGTTGATGCCCCAGGCCAGTCCCCGCGATTATGTGTACGACCTGGAGTTTGCACCCGGAACCGCTGTTTTGGCAACCTCGGATTCAAATGGTGATATTACGCTTTGGGATATCACTGCTTGCCGCTCCCATTCGCAGTCTACTTCAGTTAGCAGTCCGGTGTTGAACTGCCAGCCCCAGCGGCGCTGGCGAGCCGTTGAGGGCGATCGCGCCATTCCCATTCGCAGTATTCGCTTTAGTGCCAGCGGTCGCCAATTGGTTAGCGCCGATGATAGCGGACGGGTGATGCTGTGGACGCTGGATGGCTCTACCGACCCGGTGCCGCCCGATGGCAAACTCCTTTACACCAGCCCCCAGAAAACTAAATCGGTGGATAGTGTAGAAACAGCGCAGAATTTGCTGGTTGTGAGTGGAGGGGACGATCGCCAGGTGGTGCTACAGCGTATTCGACGTGAGGGGCAGTAATATGCAACCGTTTGCCAGTCCGTTAACGGCGATTATCAATCCCCCCGACCTGCAATCTGCCATGCCGGGAGATGGTTTGGAGCTGTCGGTGATTGTGCAAAATCAGGGTGAATATGGTGCGGTCATTGATGTGTATCTCGATGACACCGATCAGATTCCCAGCCAGTGGTGTCAGTCTGTTCGGCAGCGGCTAGCGCTCGACCCCCAACAAAACGGCGAGGTCATTTTTGACTTTGTACTGCCTGCCAATGCGCTACCGGGCACCTACGACTACACCCTGGTGATTGATTCGCCCCTGCATTATCCGGAAGATACACCCATTCAGTATCCCCAACAGTTGCGGGTCTTGCTGCGCGAGCAAACCGTTGTTCGGGTCAACGATCCCTCCTTTTTCTTAAGCCCAGCTACCAATCCACAAAAGCCTGCCCGTCTCAATCCGGGTGATGTTTTACCCGTGCAGGTGCGGGTCGAAAACCGCTCTAATCTGGTCGATAAGTTTCGGTTAACCTGTCTGGATTTAGAAGCAGAGTGGTTTACCATTCGCTACCCCAGCAAAAATCTGGATGCGCCGGGTCTGGTGGCTGAAACCAGTTGTCTGGAGCTAAACCCCGGGATGTCGGGATACATTCAGCTAGAGCTTCACCCTCCGGCTGAAACCCTGGCCGGAACCTATACGCCCACCCTCCGCCTTTACTCGGACAACCATCCCGATCTGGTGCTGCTGGATCTGGTCTATCTCGACATTCCCACCGTTGAGCAGCTTCAGGTGGAGCTGGAAACGGTCATTGGTAAAGTGAGCCATCGTCCCGGCAAATATCTGCTCAAGCTGCGTAATGCTGGCAACATCATTCGCCAACTGAGCTTTAGTGCCAGTAGCCGCGAGGAAGATGAACTCTGCACCTACGACTACGAACCGCCCCAGGTACGATTGCCGCCGAGCCGCGAGGCCGAAATTTTGCTGTTGGTGCAGCCCGTTCACAAGCGGCGACGACCGTTTGTAGGAACAGGACAGGTGATTAACTTTCAGGTGGAGCTAGAAGATACCCAGGGCTACAAGCTGCCAGAGAAACTGCCGCAAGCCATGCTGATCTGGAAAGCGCGTCCCTGGTGGCAATTGCTGCTGCTGGTGTTGTTGGTGCTGGGGCTGTTGGGTGGGG
>NZ_JADEWO010000012.1 GCF_015207605.1 Oculatella sp. LEGE 06141 | reverse complement strand
TGGGTGATGGGGGTTGGGCTGAAGGGGGTTGAAGTTGCGGTGGTTGCGTCTGTGTTGGTGGGGTTTGTTGCACCGTCACCACATAAGGCGATGGAATTGCTTCTGCTTGTCCAGCGCTAACCAACGCCTGATAGACCAGTGCGGCAATATCAGCCCGTGTCGCTTCCTGGTTAGGGTTAAGTTGATTCACATTAGGATAGTTCACCACGATATTACGCTCGGTGGCGGCTGCGATCGCCCCCGTCGCCCAGGTTGGAATTTGGGATGCGTCCTGGTAGCGGCTAAGCACGGTTCCCTGGTTGCTGGTGAGATCTAAACCGCTGGCTAACGATACCAGCGCTTGCAGTTTCGGAATCTGCTGATTGGGTTGGAAGACCTGCCCCGGATAACCGCTCAAAAAGCCGCCGCGATACGAGGTTTGGATTGCCTGGTTTGCCCAAAAGCTAGACTGTACATCGGCAAAGGTGGAACCCGCTCGTTTTGGGGTTGGGTTGAATGCATTCGCCAAAATGGTGGCAAACTGAGCGCGAGTCACCGGATCGTTAGGACGATACGTTCCGTCGGGAAAGCCGCCAATCACACCCCGTGACGATAACGCTTCAATATAAGCCTGCGCCCAATGCCCCTGCACATCGGGGAACGTGATTGGTGCATTCACCGCTCGGGCGACAAATTCTACCTGACCCGAAATTTCTTCAATCTGGTTGCCGATCGCAATCAGGGTATTGGTACGAGTGGCATTGTAGAGGTCATATCGACTGTTGCCGCTAATCAGGTTTTCACCGGCCTGTTCGGCGGTACCCAGATCAGGCTGAGCATTGGAAATAGCGACAACTCCATCGCGTGCGTTGTTACGAATGACGTTATTTCGCAGCACCGGACGGGCGGCATCCGAAACAACAATGCCATCTGTGTTCGATAGCACCTGATTTCCTTGAATCAACGGGGTAGAGTTGCCGCCGATCGCAATCCCAAATCCGGTACTTTGAAAGACGTTATTGCGAATTTCTCCACGGGCGTTGCGTGCGATCGAAACGCCATTACCGCTATTGCCTGTAAACACGTTGTCTTCAATGGTGGGTGCCCCGGTGCCGGTAATAAAGATACCGTCGCGCAGGCTGTCGGCAAAGGTGCTGTCTCGAATGGTTGGATTTGTTGATTCAATCCAAATTCCTGTCCCGCGTGACTCCGGGTTGGTCACCGTTACGCCTGTAATGGTGCTGTTATCGAGCGGTCGAATGGTAACGCTTTGTCGGGCAAAGGATGGGCTAACAAAGATTCCTCCCCCAATGATGGAAACCGTTTGCCCTTTTGTTGTCGCATCCCCTTGAATTGTGATGTTGGCTGGAATAACCAGCGGAAACACTTCTCCAGTTTCGCCAGTGTAGCTACCCGGTGCGAGCTGAATAATGGTATTGGGTTGAGCCTGCTGCAACGCATAGGTAATCGAGCGAAACGGAGCAGCTTCACTTCCCTGACCAGCACGGTCTGCACCCAGTGCCGGATTAACATACAGCACCCTGGCGTTGAGAGGGGTTTGCGCGGTTAGCGTCGGAGAATGGGTTTGTGCCCAAGCCGGAGAAAGGTTAACGGTGGCTCCTGCCAGCAGCAGTATGGCTAGCCCAGCTCGTAAGGGCAATCGAGCCAAAACTGCCCGCTGGCTGGAGCAAGGGGTTTTCCTAAAAATCTGCATTGCTCTAGAACCCTGACGTTTCATGATGGTCATACCTGAAAATTGAGTTTGTATCCAGCGATAGTGGCTAAGCGGAAGTCAATAGCGGCCTAAAATTGACACCGTTCGACAATGGAGTAGACCCTACCTCCACAAGTCATCCATCGTGCTTGAATTGTGAATTGCGCCACTCTTGATGAAGAGCAGGATGATGGAAGTATTGCTTCAAACGTTAAGACCAGGGTGATTGCTGGTGTGGCTCGGTGAGCAAGAACACTCACGCCGATCGCCACATCAAAACCCTACCTGAGTCTAAGACCCCTGTCATTTAAGTTTGTGTAGACCCGGAGTTTGTTCCCCTTCGATTTTGTACCAGTCCTGTACTGCAAGACCTGGAGTTCCTAAGAACTTAACAATTGCTGATTCAAGGGGAGCGCTACAGTCCTGAATGGTGTTCCAGTATAGTGTCTCAATGTCCACTTACTTGAACAATGGCCTCTTTAAATGCTATTCACTACCATTTGAGGCAACGGTTGAGGCAACTGGATGCGAGGCTATGATCAATCAGCGCTGCAACTCTAGCGATGAAACTGTCGTCAGAAATACAAGTGAGACCTGTTGCAGAAAGAGTACCAATGAGAGGATGAGTCATGGGCGTGCAGTTTTCAGCACTACGGCGAATTTTATTTGTGGGCATTGCTCTGGGAATATGGCTCAACGGAGCTGATGCGATCGCCGCTGAGCGAGTTCGGTTAAAGTATCGCATCTTTCAACGATCGATCGCGGTAGAAGACTTAACCAACCTGGCTGAAACAGGTGAAGTGTCACGTCCGTTGCGGGTTTATCTGCGTTTAGCCAGACGCGATCCAGAATCGGTACGTCAAACCCTGAATCAGGAGGTCGCCGTGTCGCCCACGCTGCTCGATCGGGGGTTGAATAATCCGGCTGGCGATTTGGTTCTCGATCAGATCGGTCAAGCGATTTATCCACCGTCTGGGGAAGCTAGCCGAGAAGCCATGCGATCGGCGCTGGTACTATCAGCCAGTGACAATAACCGCATCAGCCTGATTGAAGTGATCCAAAACTATCCCACCCAAGAAGTCGTTGTTGATGGCAACCGCCTGGAAGATGCTTACCGCCAACTGCGGGCGTTAGGAGGACGGATTGAAGACATTCTGCCCATTACCCTGCCCAACATCTTTTGATGCTGGGGTATTAAAGCTGACGACATGGCCGCCAGTCTCGCATGGGTTCAAATCCTGCTAACGGTGCAGAGCAGAATCTAACCTGGACACAGCAATAGGGCACTCTTGTTAGAGTGCCCTATTGCTGTATTGAGCTTTGGCGTTGCGGTTTAGTAAGCTAGCGTCTCTAGCGTCTCTCGCAGATAGGTACGCACAAGCTGGTCAAGACTTAGCTCGCCTAAACTGGCATTAAAAATGAGTCGTTCAGCTTGCCACCGCTGAAATCCGGAGCTAGCCGCGATCGCCCGCTTCAAGCTTCCCCAAATTTCGTCTTGAGATTGGCTATGGGGCATGGACGTAGAACTCGCCATAATGACCTCGGAAAACGGCAAAGAAGTTGGGATACGAAACAATACCAACTCACTTCACTAGCATAACGTTAGCGATTCAATTCGGTTGTGCTGCGTTACACCGTTAAACCGTCAACCAGCCGTTAAAGGGTTGGATGCTCAGACTCTAACTGGGCAGGGGTATCCGCTTCTATTTCTGCTTGTGTTGGATCATCTACGGCGGTGGGGGGTTGCTCGATCTCGACCCAGTCGCTAGTTTCGACCGAGTCGGTGGTGGCTGTGCTTTCCTCCAGAGCCAGGGCTACATCTGATGGAAGCTCCTGACTCGCACTGGCTTCAGCCAGAGGTTCAGGCCGGGGGGAGGGTGAAACAGATGAGTCAATCACAGCGGCAGGGGCTTCCTGTTTCAGGGGCGGCAGAATGCGCCGAACTTTCAGGCCAAACAGCGTGAAATCTTTTGCAATTCTCTCAGGGGGGTAGGGATCGGCTGCTGCGAACTGCGCCTCGCTAACCATTAGCACCCGCATGACGCTAACGGGCACCTGCAAAAACAAATTGCTGACCAAAAACGCCCCCGCCGCCAGTAATAGCCCTGTCAAGCGCCATCCCGATGCGGGTACCAGATCCGACGCGATCGGGGCAACCCGGTACAGTTGCCATAAAACAATCGCTGAAACGACAGCCGCCCCAACCGCTAGAATTCGCACTTCTGCCGTTTTGAATAGCCGCAACAGCTTGCGTTGCTCGACGGTCAACTGGTCGGGCTTAAGCGAGAGTGCGACCAGGCTAAAGATACAAAATGGCTTCTGCCACTGCATCCACAAAATGGGCGCAATGCCTGCGATCGCCACTAGAGCTAGTTCTAACCCCACTGGCAACACCGGATCGCCGATCGCCAGCCCAATGAAGCAAATTTCTAAAAAAATGGGCAGTGCCGCTAACCCTGCCAGATGAACCCACAAGTACGGATCGATCCAAAAAGAGCGCATAGTATAGTTTGAGCTGCATTATTAGTCATATTAATACCGCAGGGGAGCAGGGGTTAAATCTTGAGGCTCAAGTTTACCTTTTTTAGGTAGAAGGCTCTTGGTTTAGACAAGTCGGCTGGATGAAAGAGGAACCCCATGCCGTCTCCTGGAACGGTGATGGAAGGATGTCAGGAAGGGTCTTAGGGTAGAGGTCAAATTCAGCAAAAACATCTGATGCTTAGGAGTGGCTTTTCTCATGAGACATCAAGATCGGATATGAATAAGGCTCAATGGCACTGGCATCCTATTCCGTTTTTACTATCGGTTCTTTTAAGTGTTGGACTATGGGTGTGTTACACCCCCCCAATCGCATTAGCGGCACCGTTGAACTGGGGCGATCGCTCTCAGCCTATGCAACTGGCTCAGGCTGATCCTGGTTCTAATTTCGTTACAGCTGCCGTTGAAGCGGCTGGGCCAGCCGTGGTGCAAGTCAATGTGTCTAAAACCTTAAGCACCGACGTCCCCGACTTTCTGCGTCCGTTTCTGGGTGGAGTGCAGCCCACTCCTTCTACCGGGCGAGTGGTGCAGGGCATTGGCTCTGGCTTCGTAATTGATGCCGACGGGCGAGTGCTGACCAATGCCCATGTGGTTGCTGAAGCCGATACCGTCTCGGTTTCCTTTCCCGATGGCCGCATTTTGGAAGGGGAAGTGTTGGGCACCGATCGGGTGACGGATGTAGCGGTGATTCAGGTCAGGGGAGACAATCTGCCCCATGTCACGATCGGGGATTCGGATCGGGTGACGCGGGGACAGTGGGCGATCGCCATTGGTAACCCGCTGGGGCTGCAAGAAACAGTAACCGTGGGAGTCATTAGTGCCACCGAGCGCAACAGTACGGCAATCGGCATTCCCGATAAGCGCATTGGCTTTATCCAAACCGATGCTGCCATTAATCCAGGCAACTCCGGCGGGCCATTGCTAAACCAGGCCGGTGAGGTAATTGGTATGAACACCGCCATCATTGGCGGCACGCAGGGATTGGGCTTTGCGATTCCCATTAACGCCGCCAAGCGCATTGCCGAGCAATTAATTGCAACCGGAAGCGTTGAGCATCCATACATTGGCATTCAAATGGTGCCGCTCACCGCCTCAATTAAGCAACAAATCAATGCCGCTAGCAACGTGCAGGTTGATGCAGAACAGGGAATTTTAGTGCTGCAAGTGGCTAGAAATTCCCCTGCGGCCAAAGCCGGGTTGCGGGAAGGCGATGTCATTCAAGCGGTTAACGGGCGCACGGTAACGGATGCCAATCTGTTGCAGCGATTGGTTGAAGAAAACGGGCTGAACAAAAAGCTGGAACTCAATGTGCTGCGTAGACAGAGAACCCTCAACCTTGCGGTTCAACCAGACCAGCTCCCGGCGCAAGTGCAGTAAGCCTGAGTGTCGTGTTTCAGTTGGTGTACCGGGCATGGGTAGAGATACCATCCATCGCCTCTCTACCTGTCCAGACAGCAGAAAAGCCCTCCTGTAAGGGAGGGCTTTTGTTTGTGTAAAGGAACGGTTATGGATTAGCCCAACAGCGCTTTGGCTTTGGCAAGCACGTTCTCGGTGGTGAAGCCAAATTTCTCTAGCGCGATCGTTCCTGGTGCAGATGCGCCAAAGCGATCGATCGAGACAGCAACACCGTCTAGACCCACATAACGGTGCCAGCCAAAGCTCGTTCCTGCCTCTACCGACAACCGCTTCACCACCGACTTAGGCAACACCGACTCGCGGTAGGCTTCGTCTTGGGCTTCAAACAGTTCCATGCTGGGCATAGAAACCACTCGCACTTTCTTACCCTCGCCCCGCAGTTTGTCGGCAGCCTCGGCACAGAGATGCAGTTCTCCGCCCGTTCCAATCAAGATGATGTCGGGCGTGCCGTCGCTGTCCGACAAAATGTAACCGCCCTTCAGCGTGTTCTCAATCGATGAACCAGCCAGGTTTGGCAGATTTTGACGAGATAGCGCCAGCAGCGTTGGCCCTTCACGACGCTCAACCGCCGCTTTGTATGCGCCAGAGGTTTCATTCCCATCCGCCGGACGCATCACAACCAGGTTAGGAATCGTCCGCAGGCTAGCGACATGCTCAACGGGTTGGTGGGTTGGGCCGTCTTCACCCAGGGCGATCGAGTCGTGGGTCATAATCCAGATCACCTGCGTGCGAGACAACGCCGACAGACGAATGGCACCACGCATATAGTCAGTAAACACCAGGAACGTTGCCCCGTAGGGAATGACACCGCCGTGCCGTCCCAGGCCGTTACAGATTGCGCCCATGCCATGCTCACGAACGCCAAACCAGATGTTGCGGCCTGTATATTCGCCCTTCTGGAAATTGCCAGCCCCTTTCAGCAGGGTTTTGTTCGAGGAAGCCAGGTCTGCCGAACCGCCAAACAGCTCTGGTAAAACGCCAGAAATAGCGTTCAGCACATTACCAGAGAGGTTACGGGTTGCGTCTGCTTTATCGTCTGGGGTAAAGGTAGGCAGCGCTTTCTCCCACTGGTCAGGCAGTTTGCCGCTCAAGAGCCGCTTGAACTCAGTCGCCTCGTTGGGATACTTCGTTTCATATTCCTGCAATAGCTGGTTCCACTCTGCCTCAGCATCGGCACCGCGCTGAATAGACTTGCGGTAATGGCTCAGCACATCATCCGGAATGACAAACGGCTCATGTTGCCAACCCAGGTGTTCACGGGTAGCCTGCACTTCATCTCCTCCTAGCGGCGAACCGTGGGCGGTGTGGGTGTGTGCTTTATTGGGCGAACCGTAGCCAATTGTAGTGCGAACGCGAATGATAGAAGGCTTGTCGGTGACCGATTTAGCAGTTTCGATCGCCTTATGAATTCCGTCAATGTCGGTGTTGCCGTCTTCCACCATCTGCACATGCCAGCCGTAGCTCTCATAGCGCTGGGTAACATCTTCGGTAAATGAGAGGCTGGTATCGCCATCCAACGAGATCAGGTTGTCATCGTAAAGCACGATTAATTTACCCAGACCCAGATGCCCTGCCAGAGAACACGCCTCGGCGGAAACACCCTCCATCAGGTCGCCATCGGTGGCAATGACATAGGTGTAGTGATCGACGAGAGACAGATCGGACTTGTTAAATTGAGCCGCCAGATGCGCCTCGGCCATGGCCAACCCAACACCATTAGAAATTCCCTGACCCAGTGGCCCAGTGGTGACTTCTATACCTTCGGTTTCAAAGTTCTCTGGGTGCCCTGGCGTTCTAGACTCCCACTGCCGGAACTGTTTGATGTCTTCGATACTGACGCTGTCGTACCCGGTCAAGTAAAGTAGCGCATACTGCAACATGCAGCCATGTCCACCGGAGAGAATGAAGCGATCGCGGTTAAACCACTGCGGATTTTTGGGGTTGTACCGCATGAACCGATCCCAAAGGACAAATGCCATTGGAGCCGCGCCCATCGGCAGACCGGGATGCCCAGAGTTTGCCTTCTGGACAGCATCGATCGCCAAAAAGCGAATGGAATTAATACAGAGTTCTTCGAGGGATTGGGTTGCAACAGCCATGATCTTTATCTACTCAACGACGGTGTGACACTTGACAAGCCATGTTTGCCATGACAAATCAGCAGGATCAAACAAAAGGATTGAAATAACGTGGATTGCCCTTAGGCTGTAAATCCATCATCCCATCAGCAGGATTGTGGGGCAAGAATCCTGACGCACAACAGCAAACCAAACCGCAGAGCGATAGGCAACTATACTTATCGCTCCTATGGGTAGTGTATCGCTTCAGGGCAAAAACAAACGGTAAGCGCCCCTCCACCCTGAGGCTACAGCCTGACGAGGTTCACCCGGCGTAAGCTCACCAGCCAATAAAGCAAATTGGTTCACGTCTTGCCAGCTCTTGGCTGCGTCTTGCAGCAGTGGATACCTCTACTGCCGATATTTCCTAAACGCTAGCGTAACATTGTGACCACCGAAGCCAAACGAGTTGGAAAGCACCACTTCCACAGGTTGACTGCGGCTTTGATTGGGCACATAGTCGAGGTCGCACTTTGGATCGACATTTTCCAGATTGATGGTGGGGGGAACCTGATCGTTTGCCACCGCCAGGGTTGCCGCCACCGCTTCAATGCCGCCGGAACCACCCAACAGGTGCCCGGTCATCGATTTGGTTGAGCTGATGGCTACCCGATAAGCATGGTCACCCAGCGCGGTTTTAATGGCTGCCGTTTCGTTCGGGTCATTAACCGGGGTACTGGTACCGTGGGCGTTGATGTAACTCACCTGGTCGGGCGTTAGCCCCGCATCCTTTAGACACAGCGAAATCGCTCTGGCTGCGCCCTCGCCTTCGGGAGCAATATTGGTCATGTGGTATGCGTCGCACGTCATTCCATAGCCAACAATTTCAGCATAAATTTTGGCTCCCCGGCTAAGCGCATGTTCTAGCTCCTCCAGGATGAGAACGCCAGCACCTTCACCCAGGACAAAGCCGTCGCGATCGCGATCGAACGGACGACTGGCATGGGCTGGATCGTCATTGCAGGTAGTCATGGCTCGACACGCCGCAAATCCGGCAACCGACAACGGTGTGACCGCCGCTTCTGTGCCGCCGCAAATCATCGCCTGGGCATATCCTCGTTGCACCAACCGGAAGGCATCGCCCACGGCATTAGCACCCGCCGCACAGGCCGTTACCGTGCAAGAATTTGGCCCCTTTGCTCCTAGATGAATCGCCGTTAGCCCCGCCGCCATGTTGGCGATCATCATCGGCACCATAAAGGGACTACAGCGATCCGGCCCTTTGTTGAGATAGATTTCCTGCTGTTCTTCCATCACTTTGAGACCACCAATCCCGGTCCCAATGATGACACCAATTTGTTCGGCGTTTAAGTCATTAATCTCCAGTCCAGCATTGGCGATCGCTTGTTTGCTGGCAGATACAGCAAACTGTGCAAATCGATCCATGCGCTTCGCATCTTTGCGGTCTAAATACTCGTGGGGGTCAAAGCCCTTCACCTCGCCCGCAATTCGACAATCGTGGCGAGACGCATCAAATAACGTGATAGGGCCAATCCCGTTCCGCCCGCTTAACAGCCCTTCCCAATAGTCAGCGAGCGTATTTCCAATTGGCGTAATCGCACCAAGACCAGTGATGACGACCCGCTTCAACCCAGAATCAGAACTTGTCATGACGGCAGTCTCAAGGGATCAAATACCCAGAACACAAAACAGGTAAATGAGTAAAACAGAACTGGGGAAATCAGAGCAATGTTACTACGCTTGTCCCTTTATCCCCAATCGTTGAGGCTCAATCGTTAACGCTTAGGCAGCAACTTTGCTATTGATATAGTCCACGGCAGACTGAACAGTAGCAATGTTCTCTGCCGCTTCATCTGGAATTTCAATATCAAATTCTTCTTCTAGTGCCATCACTAATTCGACCGTGTCAAGGGAATCAGCCCCCAGATCGTTGGCAAAACTTGCTTCTGGCTTTACTTCGTTTGGATCAACGCTAAGCTGATCGGCAACGATCTTTTGGACTTTCTCGAAAATTTCCTCTTGGCTCATAAACTATCCTTTCGTGGACGCGGCAGCTAATGTTAAACAACCAATCCCATTTCCATCCCTACCTGGCTTGGCAAGCCTCAATCAGTAACGGCTGAGGTGCGCCAGAGGGACGGTCAGAGTTTTGGCATTCCTCCATCTTATCTGAAAGAGGGACGGGGTTGATGTAAGAAGGACAGATTGAGAAGTGGGGGACAGGTTGAATGTTCGCCCGGATGTACGGTAGACCCAGGGGCAGAGGTCTAGTTCATTTCAGAGAGGTTGATCCGCGGATCGACGACGGTGAGCATCAGATCGGCGAGGAGGTTGCCGATGATCAGCATAACGGCACCCATCATCAAACTAGCCATAACCAGATAAAGGTCTTGAGCCGTAACAGCCTGTAAAATCAAACGACCCAAACCTGGCCAGTTGAAAAAGTTTTCGGTGATGAAGGCTCCACCGAGCAATCCGGCAAACTCAAACCCCAACAGGGTGACGAGGGGGTTAACCGCGTTGCGAAGGGCGTGAATGTAGATAACGCGATTTTCTGGCAACCCCTTTGCCCGTGCGGTCTGGATGTAGTCTTGGCGCAGCACGTCGAGCAGTTCACCGCGAGTGATGCGCTGCAATCCGGCAAAGCTGGTGATACTGAGGGCGATCGTTGGCAAGATCATGTGCCAGGCAATATCCACCACTTTGCCGAGGGGAGTCAGGTCAGCATGATCAATACTGGTCATGCCGCCCACCGGAAAGATGGGCGATAGCAGTTGGGCTAAGTAAAGCAGCAGCAGTCCGGTAATCAGGGTGGGGAATCCCTGACCGATGTAGCTGAGGACGCGCAGAACCCGATCGACCACTTTGTTTTGATGAACCGCGCCAATGATGCCCAGCGGAACGGCGATCGCCCAGGTGACCAGCAGCGACGACAGCGATAGCAGCAATGTTGCCGGGATCCGTTCTAGCAACAGCGATGTAACCGATCGCTGATAGGCGAAGCTGATGCCAAAATCGCCCTGGGTGACGATTTGCTGCAACCAGAGAAAGTATTGCTCGATCGCGGGTTTATCCAAGCCAAACTGCTGTTCTAGCTGGTTAATCGTCTCTTCCGAAATTTGCGGATTTTGCCGAATCGTGTCTAGAAAGTTGCCGGGAGCCAGTTGAATAATGAAGAAGCTCAACGCCGACGCCAGAAACAGCGTTAGCAGCGCTTGCAGCAACCGCTTAACGATGTAAACAAACGTTTCGCCCCGAATGATGTCGCCGACGCGATCGAGAAACGACTGAAACCGTTGCCGAATAGGAGAGACTCGAGTGGAAGTCATGGCTCACAAAATAGGGTCGGGATAGAGATAAGGGCATATGAGGCTAGGGGAGTGCTGATCGTCTGCCCAACCGTCTGTCCCTTAGTACTCAACCTTAATACTCAATCAGCGTAATAACAGGCGCATCCGAAGGCAACTTTTGGCGGCCTCCTAAACCTGTTAGTTCGATGATAAAACCAAAACCAACGAGTTCGCAGCCGCTGCGCTGAACCAGTTGAGCCGTTGCGGCGGCAGTGCCGCCTGTGGCAATTAAGTCATCCACAATTAAAACCCGGCAGGAGGAGTGGAATGCGTCTTGGTGAACTTCCAGCCGATCCATGCCGTATTCCAGTTCATATTCAACCGAATGGACTGCGCCCGGTAATTTCCCTGGCTTTCGGACTGGAATAAAGCCAACCCCCAGCTTATACGCCAGGGGTGTGCCAAAAATAAAGCCTCTTGACTCCATACCAACCACGTAATCGATATTAAAATGAGCGCACTTCTCGGCTAGCGTATCGATCGTGTAGCGCAACCCCTCTGGATCACGGAGCAGGGTAGTAATGTCGCGGAAGGTGATACCGGGCTTTGGAAAGTCGGGGATGTCACGAATAAGAGCCTTGAGATCCATACAGTTTCAGAGGGTTATGGGCTAGTCGTAGAAATCCTATCACCAGTAGATAGCCGCTTGTGAACCAATTTTAAAAGTAAGGAATCGATTGCCGGAATTTTGCTATCTTGCCCAACCTTGAACCGCGATAGTGTGCCGATCGCTACGAAACCATCCTGCGATCGGTTGCGGCTCCATCTGGGTTGCCGTTGCTCGATCGTGTTTGCTCAATTGTATTCAAGGATCGTCTCGTTTGATGGTGGAAAAATTCTCGAACCAGCCGCGTTTCCAGAAGAAGATAATGAGGGCGATCGCAATTCCCCCCATTGCGGCCATTGCGATGGGATAACCCCAGTACCAGTGCAGTTCGGGCATATTGTACGGCGAAACATCCGGGTCAAAGTTCATGCCATAGACACCCGCCACAAAGGTCAGCGGAATGAAAATGCTGGATACGACCGTCAGCAATTTCATAATTTCGTTCATTTTGTTGTTAACAGATGAGAGGTATACATCCATCAAACTGGAGGCTAGCTCTCGGTAGGTTTCGACCATGTCCAGCACCTGAACCAGATGGTCGTAACAATCGCGCAGATAAATGCTGACCTCGGCACTAATTAAATTGCTGCCATCTCGAATCAGGGAGTTGATCGCATCTCGCTGCGGCCAGATGGCTCGACGAAGAGACAGCAACTCGCGCCGCATCGCGTAGATTTTCTCTAGCGTTTCATGGGTTGGGTTGGTTACCACTTCATCTTCTAATTCTTCGATCTGCTCGCCATAAATTTCTAAAACCGGAAAAAAGCCATCAATAATGGTATCCAGCAGCGCATAGGCCAAATAGTCTGCCCCGTGGCGACGAATGCTGCCTTTACAGGCACGGATGCGATCGCGCACCGGGTTAAACGTGTCGAACTCTGGTTCCTCCTGAACGGTCAGCAAATAATGCTCACCCAGAATAAAACTAACCTGCTCGTTGAGAAAGCCACGACCATTCTCTTTGGGGGTCACCATCCGAGTAATAATCAGCAGTTGATCGTCGTAGGCTTCAACCTTCGGACGTTGGGGCACATTCACCACATCCTCCAGCACCAATGGATGCAAGCTGAACACATTGCCCAATCGTTGCAGAATATCCTCACTGCCCAACCCCTGCACATCGACCCAGGACACCGACTCGGTATCTAAATAGGGGGCGCATTCTTCCGGAGTAGGAACCCGGATACGGGTGGCGTTCGCTTCGTTGTAGTCGATTAAGATAATGGTTGGAATTGGCGCGTCGTCTTCGATGCTCAGCGTTCCCGGAGCGCTGCCCGGTTCGTCATAGAAGTAGTCAAACGAAGAATCCTCATCATCTTGTTTAGGCAAAACGGCATTTTTGAGCTGACGAGGAATAGCTTTGACAGATTGACCAAATTTCGGCAGAAGGTGGTTGAGTTTTGTGGCCATGAGTTAAGATTGCCGGGGTTAAGATTGCCAGGGTTAAGCCGATTGTAAGCAATCGTAATACTCAAAGGTAACGTCAAAGGCTCTATTGCTGACGACAAACGGGTCTGGTTTCACCCCAACCTCACTACCTTTGAAACGGTATCGCCCACCAAAAGGGAAACCGAGATTAAGGTTCCCTCCAGGTGAGCGACGGTAACGACCGGGTTTTTAGTGGCGTTCAAACTGCTCTTTAAAATCGGAAGACGGTTCGAACAACACCCACCACAAGGTCATCATTATCGGCCTGATGATTGGGAGCGGTGAGCCAGATAACGCCTGGTGTAATGTCAATGTTGTCTGACAGGCGATAGCGGTAGAAGGCTTCTACATGGAGCGAGACATCATCATCCACTTCGCCGCCGTTAACGGTGGCATCAATCTCGGTCAGCCGAGGCTCCATGCCGACCAGAATTCCGCCAATACTGCCTTCATTTCCTAAATCAGGAAACGCCAATCCGGCAGCCCAGTTCCACACCGTTCCATCCCCACGACCAATATAGCGTTGGTTAGCATACCCCACCCAGCCAGTGAAGGCTATTCCTGGAGTGATATCGATGGTGCTGGTGATACCGTAGGCGTTCGTGGTAACGGGGCGATCGAAGTTATCGTTAGCCAAATTGCTCCCGGTTGCCACTCCGAACCCATCATCATCGCCGGGGCTATAGGTATTGATGTACGAGAAACCAACCCGGATGCTGTCCGTAGGATAGACAATTAGCTGCGCCAGTGCCCCATATTTGCCGTTAAATAAGCCACCGCCAGGAGCCGGATCGCCCGTGTCAGGAACGAGATAGCCCAGGTTTAATTCCAGCGCATCGCCAAAGAGGTGTCGAATGCCCAGCCCGGTGCCAAACGAGTAATTGTAAATGGGGTTCCGTAAGGCAAACAGCGAAACGGCAGAACCATCGTAGTAGGGTGTGAGCTGTTGTGAGGCATCCAAATCAACAAATCCGTTGCCCCTTCCCGCTAAATACACATTAGTATTGGGGCCGAGCGGGAAACGATAGCGCAATAGTCCCAGGCTGACAACATCGTTGCTATCTCCGTCATATTCAAGCCGTCCTTCATTGGTGCCAGTTACCTCACTCAGTGGAGTGATGTTGCTGGCCTGGAGACGGGTGGTGAGTGCGTCTTCTCCCGTAAAACTGGTTTCCAAATTCAGGCGAACCCGATAGCCAAAGGTAGGAACGCGATCGACTTCATTGCCATTTACATCATCCCCAGCAACGACGCTCGATAAGCCCAACAGGTTTTCACCAAATAGCACGGTTGTTGTAGAAAACTGGTTTGCTTCCAGTTGTGCCGTCCGCAGTTCCAACGCATCGGTGCGTCCCCGCAGGGTGGCTAACTCTGCACCAAACTCTTGTTGCAGGCGTTGCAGGGTGGCCAGGTCTTCTCGCTGCACGGTTTCTGCCAGGCCAGCGGCGATCAATTCATTGATGCGATCGAGAGCCGCATTGAGTCCGGCAGCAAATTCATAACGGGTCAATGCCCGGTTGCCGCGATAGGTGCCGTCGGGATATCCAGCAATGACACCATATCGTTCCACCAAAGACTGCAACGCCTGGTATGCCCAGTCAGTTGGCTGTACATCCGAGAGCTGCGTTACAGACGTGAGTTGACTCATTGAATTGCGATCGCTCACCGGATTGGCGGCAGGCACAGTGAACATGGCATCGGATAGCAATACCTCTTCTACCTCATTGGTGCTTGCTTCAATCGGTTCAGCCGTGCCCCTGTCTGTACTAACTAAATCAGCACTGGCTAAATCAGCATCAGTTAAATTTGGCGTTGTACTATCTGGTACAACCGCATCAGGAATTGCAGGATTGAGAGCAATGGAGTCAGTGAATGATTGCTCTGTGATGAGTGGGTTAGTCTCACTCGTTATGGTGGCTGTAAAGTTGGATTCTAGAGTATTAGTATCTTCAGTAATGCCCAGTTCAGTCACATCAGGTCGGTTAAACGATCGGTCAAAACGAACCGCGACACCGGGTTCAACTTCGGTCATTTCAGCCGCATCGGGGAGGGGTGCAGCGATCGCTGTAGATGAAACGACACCCAGCAACACACAAGCTGAAATGGGCGGCAATTGTAGTAAGAACCGCAAAGGAGATTTCATGTTTTTTAGGTTGTTAAAACTTACACGTTGCGGCAAAAAGTTGTCCGCAGAGCTATCTAATAAGATCTAGATACCAATATGGAATGAGGGATATATATGCCGAACGATAGATTAACAGGGTTAAGTTAACAAAAATTGGCAAATTTCGAGGATTTTCCACAAAATTGGCGGGATGAAGCAGCTAATCAGGGGTGGTTACGTTCAGGTTAGGGGGCGATCGCCCAAAAAAATACGTCAGTTCATTGATTCTTGAACTGACGTATCAACATTATTTAATTTGAAGCATCACCACTTAAGGTGAAACTTGGCTGAAGGGTAAGGCTTACATCATGCCCATGCCGCCCATGCCGCCCATGCCGCCCATACCCATACCGCCCATACCGCCCATGCCGCCCATGCCGCCCATGCCGCCCATGCCATCCATGCCAGGGGCACCGCCAGCGGGTTTCTTCTCGGGCTTCTCAACCACCAGCACTTCGGTGGTTAGCACCATGCCAGCGATCGAGCCTGCATCTTGTAGCGCAGAGCGTACCACCTTAGCCGGATCAATGATGCCTGATTCAATCATGTCCTCAAAGGTATCGGTGAGGGCGTTGTAACCCATGTTGAAGTCTAGATCGCGCACTTTCTCGACGATGACAGAGCCTTCTACTCCAGCATTGTCGGCAATTTGGCGAAGCGGTGCTTCTAGCGCTTTGACTACAATATTGGCACCGATTTGCTCCTCGGCGCTCAACCCTTGCCGGAAGTCCTTCAGTTGCTCGCCCAGGTGAATCAGCGTAGTACCACCACCGGGAACAATCCCTTCTTCAACAGCGGCTTTGGTTGCGTTCAGCGCATCCTCAATTCGCAGCTTGCGGTCTTTTAATTCTGTTTCAGTGGCCGCGCCAACTTTGATCACAGCAACGCCCCCGGTCAGTTTTGCCAACCGTTCCTGTAGCTTTTCGCTGTCGTAGTCAGAATCGGTTTCTGCCAGATCTCGACGAATTTGGGCAATGCGCTTTTCCAGATCGCCCTTGTTGGGCGCTTCCGCCACGATCGTGGTCGTGTCTTTAGTAATGGTGACTTTACGCGCCGTTCCCAGCATTTCTGTAGTGGCCGTATCCAGGCTTAAGCCGATCTCTTCCGAGATCATTTGCCCACCCGTCAACACGGCAATGTCTTGTAGCACCGCTTTACGACGCTCACCAAACGCGGGCGCTTTGACCGCAGCAATGTTGAGTACACCGCGCAGACGGTTAACGACCAGCGTTGCCAGTGCCTCACCCTCAATGTCTTCAGAAATAATCAGTAACGGTTGCCCCGCCCGCGCCACTCGCTCCAGGATGGAAACCAAATCTTGAATATTGTTGATCTTTTTGTCGGTGAGGAGGATGTAGGGATTTTCCAACTCACAGATCATGCGCTCCGTGTCGGTCACAAAGTAAGGAGAAATATAGCCGCGATCGAACTGCATACCTTCGACCAGTTCCAGTTCGGTCGTAAGCGACTTTGATTCTTCAACGGTGATCACACCATCTTTGCCCACCTTGTCTACGGCTTCGGCAATCAACGCGCCCACTTCGGGGTCACTGCCTGCGGCCACAGTAGCCACCTGGGTAATGGCATTTCCCTCAACAGGTCGAGCGATCGCGCTGATCTCATGAACCAGTTTGGCGATCGTCTTCTCAATGCCACGGCGCAGCGCCACGGGGTTGGTGCCAGCCGCAACGTTCTTCATGCCTTCTCGGATGATGGCCTGAGCCAGAACGGTGGCAGTGGTCGTGCCGTCTCCAGCAATGTCTTTTGTTTTAGAGGCAACCTCTTGAATCAGCTTTGCACCCGTGTTTTCAAACGGATCTTCTAGCTCAATTTCTTTGGCGATCGTCACGCCATCATTCACAATCTGAGGAGCACCATACTTTGACTCCAGCACCACATTGCGACCTTTTGGCCCCAGGGTAATCCGTACAGCGTCTGCAAGTGCGTTGACTCCACGTTCCAACGCTTGCCGCGATTCCTCATCGAATACAACCAGCTTTGCCATTATTGCGAGTCTCTGAAGTTCTCCACCTAGCAATTTAGCACTCTGCGGTAGAGACTGCTAAAACTCGGTGGAGGGATACCCGAACTTGACCCACAAAGAATGAAATAACGCGGCTCAGGCCATTACCATACCGCCATCCACGTTCATGACTTGCCCGGTGATGTAAGCGGCAGCCGGATCGGCAGCCAGGAAGCGAATCAGTCCGGCTACTTCGTCGGGTTGACCATAGCGACCTAGAGGGATGAACTTAAGAATCTCATCGCTTTTCAGGTCATGGGTCATGTCGGTCGCAATGAACCCCGGAGCCACTGCGTTGACAGTAATACCGCGACTGGCTAGCTCTTTGGCGACCGTTTTAGTGAAACCAATTACCCCTGCCTTTGCCGCACTGTAGTTAGCCTGACCGGGATTGCCCATTTGTCCAGCGACGGAGGTAATGTTAACAATTCGTCCAGATTTTTGCTTCAGCATA
Organism: Oculatella sp. LEGE 06141; assembly: GCF_015207605.1. GTDB lineage: Bacteria > Cyanobacteriota > Cyanobacteriia > Elainellales > Elainellaceae > Oculatella. Next base: position 124,396 of record NZ_JADEWO010000012.1, on the reverse strand, counting down.
ATTTTGCTGACCGCCTTGGTGCAGAGGAATACGCCCGTGAGGTTAAGGTTAATCACAGCCTGCCATTCTTCGGGCTTCATTCGCAGCAGCAGTGTGTCGCGAGTGATTCCGGCATTGTTGACCAGAACATCCACTCGTCCCCATTTCTCCATCACGGCACTGATGAGCGCATCCACCTGATCGGCCTGAGAAACATCAGCTTGCAGGGCGATCGCCTCGCAACCCATTTCGGTTATTTCCGCCACCACTGCATCAGCAGCCTGACTCGAACTGGCATAGTTGACCACCACATTAGCGCCTTCAGCCGCCAGCGCTAGAGCCGTCGATCGCCCGATGCCGCGTGAGGCACCAGTGACAAGCGCAACCTGGTTTTGCAACCGCTGGGCAGGGGCTGGAGATGCTGTCATGAACGTGACCTCGCACAAAATTTTGCTCAATTATATTAAGGCATTTGGGGAACCTCGCAGATGGTGAGTCAGTTAGATTAGGATTGAGTTGACTAATCTCACCTAGCGTGTATGGCAACCAAAAAGCAGTTCGGTAGCTTTCAAGACCTTGTTTCCAGTTCAGATCTACCTGTGCTGGTCGATTTTTATGCTCCCTGGTGCGGTCCCTGCCAAATGATGGCAAAGATTTTGGAACAGGTGAATAGTGAGATGAAGCAGCGCGTCCGCGTTGTGAAAATTAATACTGAAAACTACCCGCAACTGGCATCTCAGTATCAGGTTTATGCCTTGCCAACGCTGGTGTTATTTAAGCAGGGAGAGCCAGTCGATCGGATTGAGGGAGTTCTACAACCGCAGCAACTCATTCAACGGCTGCAATCCTTTGTTTAGCAAAAGCCGATTGCCTCAGCGGTAGGCTCTGGTAATGAGCGGGAAACTTAAGGTCTAGTTAGTGTCCCGCTCTTGAGCCAACAGTAGTCAACCATGTCGCTGAAAAATACCAGAGCTGAACTCGATCGCCTGCTGCACGCTCGTAACGAACATCCTGAGAAAGCAGAGGCGATCGATGCTCAGATTTATGCCACGTTTACCCAGGTTCATGCCATTTTTGTGCTGGATATGTCTGGTTTTTCGCGGCTCACCGTGCGCTATGGCATTATTCAGTTTCTAGCGATGATTCGACGGCTGGTGGCGATCGCCCTTCCAGTCATTGAGGCGCATCGCGGTACGCTGGTCAAACAAGAGGCCGATAACCTGTTTGTTGTTTTTCCAACCGTTGAAATGGCGGTTGATGCGGCGGTTGATTTACTAAAGGGGCTGAAGGCTGTTAATTCTACCTTGCCCGATGCTTTAGATTTATACGCCAGCATTGGCATCGGCTACGGTGAGGTGTTGATGGTCGAAGACCACGATCTTTACGGCAGTGAAATGAATCTGGCATCGAAATTAGGGGAGGATCTAGCACGCCCTGACGAGATTCTGTTGAGCGAAGCTGCTTTTCAACAGTTGGATGGTATCGCTCAGGGGTGGGAAGCGCTGGAGGTGTCGATCGCAGGTCTTAGTGTAACGACCTACAAACGACTGCTTTGATCGTTATCTAGAACTGAGCTTGAGAGCCGTTTGTCCCCGTTGCCATGCTTGCCAGACGTTGCCTCGTAGCAATGAGGCGATGCCGTCGATCGCCTGAAACTCGGCTGAGCCGGGGTTCAGTTCAAGTGCCGCTTCGATCGCCGTTTTTGCTTCACCGGGACGAAACGCATAGAGATTAACAAAGGCAAGGTAGGCATGGGCGTTGGGGTTGTCGTTGTCTAAATCAACGATCTGCTTCAGTGCTGCGATCGCAGGTTGCACTTGTCGCTGCAACACTCTAGCCAGGGCTAACCCATAGGCATAGTCAAGGTTTTGCGGCTCTTGCTGCAAGCGATAGGCGAGCGTTTTCTCGGCCTGAACGGTATAGTTTTGCACTGGATCGTACAGGTTGATGCGCCCCAGTTGGTCAAACACCGGATCAAGGGCAGCTACCCCATCTGGCAAAGTTTTGGCTAACAACCGCAGTTGGCTAACCCAATCTAGTTCGGGAGCCGGAATGGGAACCGCGTTCGTATTAATGGCGATCGTGGTGGTTAACGGTACATCAATGGGATACGTTTCCCCTGTTTCGCGGTTCAGGTAGGTGGCTTCTAACATGTACGTTCCGGACGACAATGTGCTGGGTGGCAGCATCGCCGTTCGTTCGGTCACCCTAAACGGACGGTGGGGTTCAACTGTTGCCCTGGCTGAAATAAACTGGTTGGCCTGGATCGGTTGGGGATGAAGCGTTCCCAAACCAATGGCATGGTCGTGAATCCAACCATTTTGCATCGATTGGGGTCTGGGTAGGGTGGCCTGGTTGCGCCAGTTCAGCAGAACCAATCCTGAGTGCAGTTGCTCCCAGGACCCAATCCATTCGTAGGTAATAGGGACAGGCTGACCGGGAGGCACCTGGCTGGGCACAATGATACGTGTGAGCTGAACATTACCCGATGGTGTGATTTCATCAATATTGGACAATGGCTGCACTTCAACGGCAGGAACGCGACGGTGAAATAGGTTAAGGCGGCTACCGTCGGGCAGTTCCCAGCTTTTGAATCGTCTGAACTCAGGGCTGTCTCGCAGGGTTTGCAAGACAGCATTTTGCCGTCGTCGTTCTTGGGCGCTGGGCGATCGCTCCTGAGTTTTACTCAAGAACCAGGACATCGATCGCACATCCTGGTCTAAATGCCGATCGTTATTGCTGATGCGACGTGCATAGACGCGAAAATCTCGACGGTTGCCGTAGTAGGTAACGTTGTGTTGATTTAACAGTGCGGTGGAATGCAGCAATCCCAGATTCACGATCTGATACGGCTGAGCCTGAATGATTTCATCAACAACCGTCTGGATCGGAAACTGAGTGTGCATGTCTGGATAGTGACGCGATCCCGGACTCAGGGCTTGCGCTAACGCTCGTCCGGGTGTGCCGCCAACGGGAAACAGGTTTAGCAGCGTGAGCACGGTTGCCAGACACACAGTCCCCCAACGGATCGATCGCCAGCGACGGCTCCAGCGGGTTAAGCCATACCCCAACACGACAGCCACAACGGGCAGGTAGGGCATGATGTAGCGAAAATCTTTGTTAAAGATGGCTGACCACAGAAGATATGACCCCGCAAAGAACACAGCCAACCATTGCAGTGATGTCTGGTCGTGCTGTCGATCGCGCTCATGGGGCAGCAGTTTGAGCCAATAGAACCCCAGCCCTAGCACAGGCACGATGAACAGCGGCCAGGATACGGCGTTGGGGAGGTCGATTACATAAAAGATCCAGGCAGCAATGGTGTTGAGGGGGGGATCACCTTCGGCGATCGCCGATTTGACGTTAGAGTTAAACCCGGCGCTGATTTGAAACAGCCAGTTGGTTTGCAGCCACGGCATAAACATCAGTAGGGTGATGATGCTAGCGACCACTAGCTGGGCGAAGCGTCCCCAGGCCCGCTGTTGCAGGGTACCCACTGCCACCCACAACAACGGGATGGCCAAGAAGAAGAGGGCAGATTGTTTCATCAACAGCGCCAGCCCAAACCACACACCAAAGGCGATCGCCCATAGCCACTGTTGCCATGCCCGTTGTGCGTCGCGCCACAGTGTTAAACACAGGAAGCTGGCTGCGACTAAGGCCGTCAGCGGATAGTCCATGAAGTATTCGGTGCGGACGGTGTAGAACCGGGGAAACAGGAGGCACAGTCCGGCTGCCCATAGCCCAACGCGGCGGCTAAATAAGTGGGTGCCTAACCCAAAGACGGAACCTAGCAGCAGGGCGGTAAACAGCAGGTTGACGAGAATGGCTGGCTCAATGTCTCGACCCAACAGGCTGATGAATGGAGCGGTTGCAATATACAGCAGCGGCGGATATTTGGAGGACAATGTCCAGAGGCTATGCCACCAATCGCCAGATAACCACTGGGCGTGTTGCAGTGACCACCAGTAGTTGAGGGAGCCAATCAGGTGGTCGGCTGGGTCCCAGGAGGGAATGGCGCGATCGAGGGTGAGCCAGAGCAAGTCGGCGATCGCGCTTAGTCCCCACAGGATGACTAGAGCGATTAACCACCCTGGCATAGGATGTCGATTTTGTTCGGGCATGAAACTGTAGAACACCACACGACATAACCGCCCTATTTTCGCACGGGTTTCGTTTGGCGAATAGGACGGGTTGAGTGAGGTGAGCGGCAATGAAATCGGATAAGGGGATGGCCTGAGGGCAGGTCGGTTTGAAGACATGCGAGCCTCGGGGGCTTGCCCCCAAACCCCCACTGGGGGACGACCCGCTTCCCCCAGACCCCCTCCGCTTGGGTTAACGTGTAGCCGTTAAACATCGCTTCGCATCGGTTGGGATGCAGGGGGTAGCCGCTTGTTTCAACGTCTCGCTTTCTGCAAGCTACCAGCGCCGTTTAGAACCAATGTCCAGGTGGTTCCAACTGGGGTAGGTTCCCAGACCGCCATTCCACCAGGCCAGTTCTTTCGCAACTTGGCGAGGGGTGTAGCCTGGAACGTAGAAGTCGATCGCTTTGCCGTAGAGATGTTGGCTATTGGAAGCCGCACCTCTTGTGCCGCTATTGACTTCGGCTGGACGATACCAGGAGGTAATTTTGAACGGTTTGCCGAGTTGTTTGCGCGGTTTTTCGAGGGCAGTTGCCAGCGCAATGATGTTGTCGGCAATCTTTTTGGTTTTGGGAATGCGGCTGCCGTCGTGGGTGGCTTCTCCCCAGGTAAAGCTGCCGTTTGGAATGATCGGTTGGTTTAAAAAGAACTTACTGCTGTAACCGGGCAGCATAATGAAACGACCGCTGGGGATTGCACTCGGTGGAGGTACACTTAACGTCTGCTGCGGTAGCGGATACACTAGCTCACCGTCTAACAAAATTTTGGCGTGCTGGTCGTAGACATACCAGCTAGATATGCCTCGAATATAGTCACTGGTGTTGCCCAATGCCAGCTTAACGTGGCTATTAAATCCGCCGTTTTCGTCCGCATAGGCATAGGATTGCAGCACAAAGTTACGGCCTGCGGGAATAGACTGGATTTCGTCTGGAGCCAGTTGCGAGGCGGGTAATGGACGACGCTTAAACACGGTATCTTGCACTACTTTCACGATCTGTGCGGCTTCCGGTTCCTCTTGCGGATACACAACCGTTCCATCCTGCACAACTTGAGAATGCAGCTCGTACACATACCATGTGTTGAATCCCTGGATGTTGTCTTGCTTTAAGGCAAATTTAATATGGTCATTGAAATCATCACCATTGGTATCCGCGTAGGCATAGGATTGCAGCTCGTAGCTGGTTCCTTTGTCAACCTTGTAAACCTCTTCAGCAGACAGCGCCGATGATTGCAGCGGACGACGTTTGAGAACGGTGTTTTCAGTAATTTGCAACACTTGAGGCATAACCTGACCCCTTAACCCGTAAGTTGGATTTGATTTCGACAGCGGTGATCTCTAAAACATGTCGAGGCAGATGCGAGTAGATGGCGAATAGCTGGTGAGTAGAAAATATATCTGCAACCTCTCTGGTAGTGCTCCCACGCAACGAGGATAATGCTCACTACACGACCAGAAATTATTAAATTTCTAGCTATTTCTACTCTGATCCAACCCGGATTTACAGATTTGCAGCAATTTTTAAATCTTTCCTCACCCGATTGTGGGAGAGTCTAGAATTCACTTCAATTACATTGATCGTTTATCTGGATTGCGGCATGAGTTTATCGTCAACCATCCAAGCACTCCATCACGGGCTAATCGTTTCGTGTCAGGCTCCCAGTGACTCTCCTTTGCACGATCCGCTGGTGATTGGTGCGATCGCCCAAGCAGCGGTGAAGCGGGGAGCTGTTGCCGTCCGAATTGATAGCCCTGACCATGTTCAGGCGGTGCGGCAGCGGGTTTCGGTTCCCATCATTGGCCTGTGGAAGCAGCAGTTTCACGGTTCTGATGTTTACATCACCCCGCAGTTTGAACAGGCTCAGGCGATCGCCACCGCTGGAGCAGATATCATTGCCATTGATGCCACCCTGCGCCACCGTCCCGACGGCACATCTGTGACCGACCTGATCCAGCGGATTCATCAAGAGCTGGGGCGAGCAGTCATGGCAGATATTGACACCATAGAAGCGGCGATCGCCGCTGAACAGGCCGGAGCCGATTTAGTTGGCACAACCCTTTACGGCTACACCGCCGAGACACGCCATTGCACGCCTCCAGGGTTTGACCTGCTGGCAGCAATGGTGGAACGTCTCCGCGTCCCCGTTATTGGCGAAGGAGGCATTAGCTCCCCTGTGATGGCACGACAGGCATTGCAGTCAGGAGCGTATGCGATCGTTGTTGGAACTGCCATTACTGGCATAGATCAACTCGTCAGCGCCTATCAAACCGAAATTCAACCCCTGCAACCGGGATAACGTCGAGCTTAGAAGCTGGCGCTTAGTCATGCTGTATGCATGTTGTGACGGGTGCTGAAGCCGCTACCGCAATCTGAACACAGCAGGCCGTTATCGTCGTAACACGACCTGGGACGCTACAGCCCATACAAAGCGACACCAACTGATGCGAGAAACGATGAAGCGAGGTTTCTGGCCTTCTAGCCGATCAAGATGCATTAAAGCACGATGAAAGCCGTCTGGCTCATGGCGAGCGATGCTGAAGTAAGACAGATAGCCTTCCCATATTAAGGGGTACCCGCAAAAACATGCCCGCCCGCCCGCTTTTTCATAAAGTCTTCATGATGTGCCCCTGTTTTTTCGCTGAGGATGTAAAATTTGGGTGAAGATAGCTATGGGATGCCTCGCTGCTTTGCTGCGGGTGCTTAGCGGGTGCTTAGTAGTAAGAGTGTTTAGAAGATCAGTCGAACCGATCGCCAGATAACTGCCCCAACTGTCATCAAATTGGTTTCCAAGCCGACAGAAATGGGGTAATCAGGATCAGACAATTGAGCTGTTGCAAGCTCGCTGCATCCACAATAGCGAACTGAATAAACGAATGGGTTGTAACGTAATCGACTGTTCGATAGTCAGCAGGAGGAAGTGATGACGTTGGATCATTTCATGCAGTTGCTAGATGGACACAAAGACGATCCACCGCCTCTACCAAGAGCGCTGCAGGCCCTGTGGTATGACAAAAAGGGAAACTGGGAGAAAGCACACGATATTGTGCAAAATGCTAACGATGGAGATAGTTCCTGGGTTCACGCCTATCTCCATCGCAAAGAAGGGGACTTGAGTAACGCTCGCTACTGGTATCGCCGCATCGGTCAACCTGAATGTCAGATTGCTCTAGAGAAAGAATGGCAGCAGATTGCTCGCAGTTTGTTGATGAGAAGTGGGAGTGGAGCAAGACCTTAAAATCGCCGACGGGAAAGCATAGCGGGAAAGCATAGTGAGATCATAGCTGCGCGGCTCGAATGGCAGCCCCAATCAAACCCACCTGGGGATTGAGAATAATGTAAACGGGAACTTTCTCCAGAACAGGGCTGACTCTGCCTTTTTCATGAAATGCTTTCAAAAAACCGCCAGAACTTAGCAGCGGCAGGTTTTTGGCGGCAATTCCCCCGGCCAAAAACAGCCCGCCATAGGGCAGTAGTTTGAGGGCAAAATTTCCGGCTTCGGCTCCGTAGGCTTCGGCAAACAGGTTCATGGTTTGTGCCGACAGCCGATCGCTTCCTGCCGCCGCCGATTTGGCGATCGCGGCTGCCGGATCAACCGATTTATCGCCTTTGCCAATCTCGCTTTCCCAGGTGCGAACCACCTGAGCTACGTCGGGCGCTTCTGGGGCAACGTGGCGATCGCGCAAAAATTGGTAAATTGAAACGATCCCCAATCCTGATACCACCCGCTCCACCGAAATGCGGCGAATATCGTGTTTTTCCAACAAGTACTTGAGCAACTGAAACTCCAGTTCGGAGCGAGGCGCAAAGTCGGCATGTCCGCCTTCGGATGGAAAGACCTGACACCTCTCTTTGCTGCGCGTCAGGAAGCCCTGGCCTAGCCCGGTTCCAGCACCAATGACGGCGATCGGGGCTTCGGGGTCGGGCTTTCCGGCTTGAAGCACATGTAAATCGTTGGCATCTAAGCCTAAAACGCCATAGCCAACGGCAACAAAGTCATTGATCAGGCTGACGCTGGCGATGGATAACTCGCTCTCCAGACGGTTAGCATCCAGCGACCAGGACAAATTCGTTAAGGCGGAGGTGTTATCGACCACGGGGCCAGCGATCGCAAAACAAGCCTTTTGTGGAGCTGGTGTAGTTCCCGTCTCTGCTGCTGCCGCTAGGAACCGAGTCACCATTGGTACCAGATCGGGAAATTCTTGACTGGGGTAGCGGGCTTCGTGCAGCGTTTTCATTTTGTCGGCTGACGTGATCGCGCCTGCATCGACTTCTACTAGGCGCAAAATTGTTTTAGTACCACCGATATCGCCTGCTAGTAGTTGTGTCATGACCGTCATACTCACTTACTTTTTCTATGGTGGTCGATCAAGATAAAAAGAAGGTAAACCAAACCGTTGCACTGACTAAGAAACTCATGAACTTATCCATTGCTGACCTTCGCCGCAATTATGCCTTACGTGAACTTCGTGAATCAGACGTTGATTCAGATCCATTTCGCCAGTTTCAGCGGTGGTTTGATGAAGCCATCGCGGCTGAGTTACCCGAACCCAATGCAATGACGCTAGCGACTGCCACAGAGACAGGAATGCCTTCTGCCAGAGTGGTGCTGTTGAAGGGGTTTGATCAACGAGGGTTTGTATTTTACACCAATTACAACAGCCGCAAAGGGAAAGAACTGTCGCAAAATCCTCGGGCAGGATTGGTGTTTTGGTGGGCGGAATTAGAACGCCAGGTGCGAATTGAAGGAACGGTTGAACGGGTGTCCAGTGACGAATCGGATGCCTATTTCCATAGTCGTCCAATTGGGAGCCAATTAGGCGCTTGGGTTTCCGATCAAAGTCAAACTATTCCCAGTCGGCAGGTATTAGAGGAGCGGTTACAGGCTCTACAAACCAAGTATCAGGATGGAGATGTTTCTCGTCCTCCTCATTGGGGCGGGTTTCGAGTGGTGCCACAGGCGATCGAATTTTGGCAGGGTCGTCCTAGTCGGCTGCACGATCGCCTGCTCTACAGCCGGGTAGAGGGCGATCGCTGGCAACTGGAACGTCTATCTCCATAGGTTTAGAGAGGGCTGTAAAAGCTTGGAAATGGGTTAGCGATCGCGTTTAATGCTCAGTCGTTGCAACTGCTCAGCTTCTTCCACCACCTTCTCCATGCCGCCTTCAGCAATGGTTCGAACATAGTTGATTTTGATTTCTTCTAGCAAATCAACCAGCCAGTCTTGAATTTGCTGAATGTTGTGGGATTTCTTCAGCTCTGCCTCTAATACCTGCCGAAAGTTGGCGCTTAGTTGCGTGGTGAGTTCGGCTCCAACCGGATCTTCCAGAGCGTTGACTACACTGCCGTAGGCCGCATGGGACAAATCTCTGGCCAACCGCTCAGTTAGTTGAGCCGGAATTTGACCCACTCCAGGCAGATGTTTGAGCTGCTGATAGACCGGAGACTGGCTTAGCGTCTGGTTCAAACTGTGATGAATCAGGGCTTGGATGTCGGGTTGAATTTGAGGCACCACATCATAAACGCTGACATTCAGCAGCCGAGTGGCGATCGCCTGCATTTCGTTGGTGTTATTCACCTGCACATAAGGGCGACGCGACTCTGGATGAAACAACCATTCGGCCAAACTGCCCCGTTGAATGAACGTTTGCATCTGGTCGATCATTTGAATACCGACCATCTCCGTTAATTCCTGAGCAAAGCCGACTGCAACATCGTGATTAAGCTGAGACTGCACCGGACTGAGATCCAGCAACTCAGATTTGTACAGGCGAAGGGTCACCGGAATTAGGCGCAGCCAGCGCCAAACCGGAATTACCAGGAACCAATCCCACCAGCGGCGCAGCAGAGCTTCGAGCCAGTTGAGGTCAGGACGACGACGGCTAATGGCATAGGTGCGTCCTAAAATGTCCAGGGCAAAAATCAGCACGAACGGCAGGTCAATTCGCCAGAAGCGATTGATAAAATGGCCGAACCCATCAACGTTGCGGTAATAGTTAGCCGCAATCAGCGGACGCAGTTCTTGATTGAAAAAGGTTAGTTCTTGCTGCCAGCCCGCTGCCCCTAAATAGTCTGCACTCCAGAAGGTGTTAAATCCTTCTCGGCTGTAGATTGTGTTGACGCGATCGCTAATTTCACGTTCAATTTTGGCGAGCGATCGGCTTTTGTTGGCCGCCGCAAACGGATTTTCGTCTACTAACCGTTGGCTGAGAGTACGCAAATCTGCCAGCAGTACGTCTGTCTGGCTCGACTCTAACCCGGTTTGAAACACCTCTGCTTCCAGAGCATCAACGCGATCGAGATAATAGACCGTTTCGGGATGGGGTCGGATGGCTTTAAACGGATCGTATAGCTCAACGACCTCAGGTGCATATTTTAGATAAAAGTCGCGCCAGAAGACGTAGCTAACATCAAAAAATACGAGCAGCAGATTTAATAACGCCAGTAACGCAATCAACCGTTGATACCAGCGATTGATGGAAGCTGAACGATGAGTATGGGACATGATTAGTAGAGCATCATTAAACAGAAATGGAGGAATGGCGGGATCGCTCGATCGCCCCACCTTCTAAATCAGAGGTTGACACTTGACGGTTTTGCAACCAGGCAAACAAGGCCGCTGTTGACACCAGAATAAAGGTGATCAGCGTTACCAATTGCAGCATGATACTGTAGCGCATAATTTCTCCAAGCATGTAAATGGGTTAAGCATGTTGTCGAGGATGCCTGAGACAGATTCAATGGTCTGTATTACCCCCCTAAATTCCCCAACTTTGGGAAACTCTAAAAGAATGTTTGAAAAGTATTAAATGTCTCTTGTAAAGGCTACAAATTAGACCTTTAAACATCCTCTTAGAGGGTGTCTGAGAATGGCTCAACATTCTAAATTAGCCCCCTAAATCCCCCAAAGTTGAGGAACTTTGAAACAGAATTGAGGGATTAGGGGGCGGTTCGAGTTGGAGCTTAGCACCTTTAAAACATCCTCTTAGACAGAATTGGCTCGGAAGTTACTCATTGCACCGCTACACCAGGTTGAAGTGTTCCATATGAATATTCGTCACCGGAACATTCAACTCATGCAGCGCCAGTTCAACCTGATCCATCACCACCGGAGCCGCACAGATGAAATACTGCCGACTGCCCCGGTGAATCGGGATATAGCGGTTGAGTAAGTCGCGATCGATGTATCCCGTTTCTCCCTGCCAATCTTCCGGCGGTTTTCTTAAAACATGGACTATCTTGAGGTCGATTTTTTCCGTCAGCGTGTCTAGCTCATCGCGGAAGGTGACATCCTCCCAGGTTTTACTGGCATAGATCAGCAAAAAAGGGCGATCGTCCTGCCGTTCGGCTGCTGTGGTCAACATACTCATCATGGGTGTAATCCCAATTCCACCCGCAATTAACACAAACCCGGCCGTATCAAAGTAGCGCTCGGTGGTAAACACACCGTATGGGCCATCCAGATAGGCTTTGGTGCCCGGTTCAACATCCTTAATTTGGCGAGTGAAGTCCCCCAGGGCTTTGATGCTAAACTCCAGGCGATCGCCCCGATCGCCACTGGACGACATTGAGAAAGGATGTTCTCTCATGCGAAAGGGCGAGATGTTTAACGTAATCCAGGCAAACTGACCCGGCTCAAACGGCATTCCTTCGTGCCCCTGGGGACGCAGCACCAACGTCCACACGTCGCCCCGTTGGGGCACCACCTCCTCGACCAGATACAGCTTTTTCGCCATAAACCAGGGTTTCACCAGCCGCACATAGGCAAGCAGCAAGAGCGCAATGATGGCGATCGCACTCCACAACAGCTCCTTCCAGAACAGAGAAAGATAGTAGCTGACCCCCAACGCATGAGCCAGCCCTAGCGCCAGAGCCGTCACCGCCAAAACGCCATGCAGAATGCGCCACGGTTCGTAAGGAATGTTCAACGGCTGTCGCCAAATGGATGTAACCACCAGCACAATCAACGCCAGCGTCCCCGCCACGGCTGCCCTGGCTCGCCAGGGAGCCTCAAACACATTCAACAGTTGCAGTGTTTCGGGCTGGTTAATAAACAGCAGAGCGGGATGAATCAGAATCAAGCCAAAGGCCACCAGCGAGATATAGCGGTGAAATTGCAGCAGGATATCCACCCCGTAAGATGCTTCAATGCGGTTGATGCGGGCTGTTATCACAAATTGCAGCGCCATCATGGCTAGACCAATAAACCCAAGCGCCACCGAGAATTCTGTCCAGAATCCCCGCGACTCGTTGGGGGGATATAGCAGCAACACCAGTAACGGCAGCAGAGTAATGGCCAAATACGATCCGATCCATAACATGGCGATCGCAATGGGGCTATGCATTAACAGGCTTTTCATTGAACCTCTGATATTCGTCTACATAGGAGCTAGAAATGAATTGGTAAAGTAGGATGAACGCGATCGACCCTCTACAATGGCCGCATGAACAGTTGGGTGAAGTAGTACGTGTTGCCGTCTTGCCAAACGCCGATCCCCGTTTCTGAAAAGACCGATCGCAGAATGTTTTCGCGATGTCCAGGACTATCCAGCCAGCCCTGCACCGCCAGAGGAGCCGGTTCGGGTGCATTGGTGCTGGTAAACAAATTTTCTCCAACAATCCAATACAGCAGACCCGCCGCTTCAACTCGTTCTGCCGGAGTGCTGCCATCTGGACTAACGTGAGCAAAAAAGTCTTCTTCTGCCATGCGCTGGCTGTAGCTGCGGGCAACCGCTGCCAGTTCAGCATTGTATTGCAGTGGATCTAACCCTTCCTGCTGGCGAATTTCATTAATGCGGCTATGCACATAGCGTTCCATCTCACCCAGGCCAGCCTCTGGCGCATCAACACCCGGTGGGGTGGCTTCATCTGCATCTCGACCGGGTAAACGAGTAACCGACGGAACGCGTTCGATGATTTGCTCAGTGGTGGTGATGTCGCATCCAGTTAAAGCGAAAAGGACGGCAGCCAATCCTGTAGAAATAGCAAGTTGGCGATTTTTTTTTCTACCCATACAGCGGAACACCCAAAGATCGCAATCAGAAGACAAAGACGGTTGAGCTAACACTAAACCCGTTTGTTGTGCCAGGTTTAGCCCTCACTTTTACTGTGACGAGCAACTGTGACTTAAAAGTGATAAGCCTCAAAGTGACAAACCTCCCACATGAAGGGAGCATCCCATATCAGTTGTGGTTGAATCTCTGCCTATTGACGGATTTACAGCCATTTTCATTTGCATTCACCACATCCCACCCCCCACCCCCCAACCCATCTTGGCGAGACTGTGGCTGACTTGATTGAGAACTGCTGTAATTTCTAGCGAACCACAGGGAGACGCGATCGCACCAGGTAGTATAGTAACCATCTGCACGACCGGACTAATATTGCTCCTCTTGCCCCAACTTGATGTCCTATGGTTCCCGAACCTCCCTCTGTGCAAGGCGTATATGAAGTGTGTATTGGAGTTTCAGATCCCATTGTTCAACTTCAGTATTGGGAGCAGTTTGGCTATCGCATTGGCGCGATGGGCGAGCTTTCGGCAGTGGAAGCAGAAGCATTGTATGGCGTACGATCCGCTGTGCGATCGATCCGGCTCTATCATCAAACCGCCGATCATGGACTGGTGCGGCTGATGCAGTGGCAAACGCCCGTCAATGCTGGGTTGGAAATGGCATCCATGAAGACCAAGGGTAACCGTTGGGCAACCACCTTAACTGCCGATGTGCTGGCTGTTTTGAACCAGGCCGAAGAAGCGGCAGCGGCGGGGTTGCCCATTCGCTATTCGTCCCTGCACTGGGAGGTCATTTACAACAAAGAGCGGCACATGCGCCCGTTTGTTGATCCGGCGATCGGGGTGCGAGAATTGCTGCTGCTCCAGCCGCTCACCCGCCAGGTATTGTTTGAACGGTTCCATTATTCCATGCCAAACTATGGCGCGATCGCCCCCACCTCACCTTTCCAAACCAGCCAGATTACCCATATGGGCTTGGTAATTCAAGACGATCGCAAACAAACGCTGACCTTTTATGAGCAGGTGTTGGGCTTGGTGCGGTCGCGCGATGATGTGGAAACCAGCTATGAATCCTCATCCGCCGGACGCGAATTGTTTGACCTCAAACCGGGCGAGCGCTTCTTCGTCACCTCGTTTGATGACCCACGATCGCCCGTGGCCGACTGGCAACAGGTGCGATCGGGTCGGCTCTACATCATTCGCTTTCCCGAAACGATGACCGTCCCAGAACGATTTGCTCAGGCTCGACCGGGTTGTTTGGGGATGTCGCTTTATACCTATCGCGTTCAGGGATTGGAGCAACTGCACGATCGCGTTCAAGCTAGCGAGGCGTTGCAGGTAACGGCAATGGTGCCTAACGAATTTAACGAACCCAGCTTTTCCTTTACCGCTCCCGATGGCTACCGCTGGGCACTTGTTGCATCTCCTGGGTCATTCTCTTGATCTCGGTTCCGGGTGCTGCTGGAAAAACCCTCTAATCTGCCGCTGGTAGGGGAAAGCGATCGCCTGCCAAATAAGCATCAAAGTTTTGCTGAAAGGAGAGCCATGAGGTCATATCATCCTGATCGAGAAACGCTTTGGGTGCGGCCTGATACAGCGGAACGCGGGTATTGATTTCGTCTTGCAGCAGTTGGGGCAGTTCTGCAAAGTGGCTCACCTTGCTGCCATAGGCACTGTAGATCAAATGGCCGGGGCGATCGCCCATTTTCATCCACGGCAACCACGGCCCAATTCGATCCCAGCCCAACCGCAACCGTGAAACAGAAGGGATATCAGCCTGGGTTAGCTCAGCCGTTGGCACCGTTAGCTTAAACAGCTCAGCGGCCTGGTAGGTGGGGTTAGGGCTATAGTCGGCAAACTTGGGGTCGTCGGCCAGGAGGTTGGGATAGGTGGGAAACAGGTCAAACACAAAGGTCGTTTCGTCGCCATCTACCTGGGCGGGAAAGTGTCCTTTGAAGTGCCCCTGCACGGGATTGTTCGCCACATGCATCACTGGCACCGTTTCCCCTGTCCAGGGATTCTGCCATTGATGAATCGCTTCGCCGCTTTCTGGATCAAGATAATAAGTCAACTCGCGTGAGGTAAAGTCCCAACCGCCTGCCTCAGTCGCAATGCAGCGGCTGGCGCTCATGCCCACTATTTTGAACAGTCGCGATCGCTTTTCGCCAGGAATGAAGGCATAGATAGCTCCCTGCCACACCAGAAAGGTAGACTGGGTCGAATCAAGCGACGCGCGAACTTTGACCCACGCTTCAGCATCAAACTGTTGTGTTACGGCAACCATATTGTGTTTGAGTAACCAGCACTAATCCTAAGAATACAGGAGAGGGAGTGATAGGGAGGTGAGCCACAGGCGGACTCCCACCCGGTTAAAGTTGAACCCGGTCTGCAAGCCTCCCCGTGGCAGACTGTCTAATCAGACGGCCCTCATGATTAGCGCAGGGGGAGCGCGAGTAGCAATTAGCACCTTTAAAATGATGGTCTGGGGGCAGTAAGGCGACTGGCCTGGGGTGATGCCGTTCAACATCAGCAGTGCAGCACTTGAACGGGTTAATTTTGTTTCACCTCACGGATTTTCGCCTGTTAGAGTTGGATAGTGTTTTGGATACACACACTTACTGGGGCAGCACAAACCGTAAAGTAACCCATAACCGTACCGTTGTGATGATGGTGGATGATGCCCCATGTTGTCTCCGTTCCGTTTTCGGGGCTGTTCTGGTTCGCGCAGGGTTCATTGAATAATGGCTGAGCCAGCTTAACTCAGTATTCCGTAGCAGGGTGCTCCTACCACATGTGATTGACTCGCTCCTTACACCATTAGGAAACTTGCTACATGGCCGACCAAACCCATACAGAAAGCAGCACTGGCGATCGCCATTCTTCTGAAACGAACAATGCCGCATCTCCTCAAATCGATTCTGTGGGTTCGCAATCTGCAATTGATTTTGAACAGGGAACCATCGCTGCCCGTTCTGCGGATCTCATGTCCCCATCCATTAAGGGTCACAATCAACGGTTAGCACGGTTTTCGCCTACCCTGCTCGTGCCGCTGGCGCTGCTGAATGTCGCCAGCCACAGTGCGGTTGCAGCCTCTGGCGATCGCCCCGCAACCGCCATACCCAATTCACGCACGTTACCCGAATTCAAACGGTCTGCGATCGCCACGGGCAGGGCAGTCTCGGCACCAGAAGTGATTGAGGAGCGGCTATTGAGCCAGACGGTAGCCGTTAACCCGGATGAGAGTGCAACAAACCTGGCTCCTTTCACCAGTCAACCCGCCGATCCGGCTGGTGATTCGTTTGATCCATCTTTGCAGGAGGCCACCTCTCGTCCGCTGCTCACAGGCATTACCCAGTCCCAATGGCTGATGATTCTGGCGGCAATCATCACCCTGCTGGCGATCGCGGCTACCATTGCAGTGTTGTATGGGTTGCGCCGTTTGTCGGTGCCGCTACGCTATTTGTTAAACGCAATGGAGGAAGTGGCTTCGGGCAATTTGGAGGTCACCATTACCGCGTGGGGCACTCCAGAAACTCAGGCGTTGGCTAAAACCTTGAATCGGCTGGTGGTAACGATTCGCGGGCTGTTGCAGGAACAAACCATTGCCGTTGAACAGGCGAATGTCTTCTTTAAACTGTCGATCGCCCGTGCCCTGACCCAAAAGGATGTTGAGGCGGTCTTCAATGAAGTCTTAGCTGAATCCTGCCAACTGTTGCAACTCGATCGAATGGTGATTTACCGTTTAACAGCAGACCGGGGCGGCTATGTTTCCAATGAAGCCGTTGTGGGCAACTGGCCAAAAGCGCTCAATTCTAATATTGAAGATCCCTGCATTCCCAGCGATATATTAGCGGCCTACAAAGAAGGCCGGGTTATGCCGACCCGTGACATTGCAACGGCAGGGTTTCATCCCGCCCACCTCAACCGTTTGCAGCAGCTCCAGGTAAAGGCCAATCTGGTGGTTCCCATCTTGCATGATGAGAACCTGTTTGGGTTGCTGGTGGCTCATCATTGCGCCAAAACCCATATGTGGCGAGAAACCGAAATTAGCTTTGTGCGCCAGTTAGCGAACCAACTGGGGGTATTGCTCGATCGCACCGCCTACCTGCAAGCCCAAAAAGCCCAAACCGATCGATCGCAAATTTTGCGAGATATTACGCTACAAGTCGTGCAGTCCAACACATCCAGCGCAGTTTTGACGCAACTGCCGCTGGAGCAGGTGCGCCGAGTGCTGTATGCCGATCGCGTTCTTGTGTTTGCCTTTGATCCGCAGTGGCAGGGCACCGTTGTGGCTGAATCGGTCGATCGCCGCTTCTCTAAAACCCTGGGAACAGAATTAAGTGATGCCTGTTTCGCCAAAGGATATGCCGAGCGGTATAAGCAAGGCCGCATTCGGGCGATCGGCAATATCGAGCAATCCGGCCTGCCTGGTTGTTACATCAAACAACTGCAACCCTTTTCAGTTAAAGCCATTCTTGTAACTCCCATCATCCAACATGAGCAACTGTGTGGCTTATTGATCGCTCATCAGTGTTCGCAACCTCGCCAGTGGGAGCAATCTGACATTGATTTGATGATGCAGGTCGCTAATCAAATTGGACTGGCGCTCGATCGGTGCCGTTTGCTCGAACAAAAGGAAGCCGCCGTTGAGCAAGCTCGCATCCTGGCAGAGGAACAGCGGCAGCAAAAAGAAGCCCTGCGCGACCTCCTGAAACAAAAGGAAGCCGCCGTTGAGCAAGCTCGCATCCTGGCAGAGGAACAGCGGCAGCAAAAAGAAGCCCTACGCAACCTCCTGAAGCAAAAGGAAGCCGCCGTTGAACAGGCTGGCATGTTAGCCAGAGAACAACGCCGTCAAAAAGAAGCGCTGCAACAACAGTTCATGCAGTTGCTCAACAGCGTTGAAGGGGCAGCAATGGGAGATTTGACCGTACGTGCTGAGGTCACTGATGGAGAGGTTGGTACCGTTGCCGACTTCTTCAACTCCATTGTTGAAAGCTTGCGGCAAATTGTAACGGATGTGAAGGTTTCGGCCATTCAGGTGAGTGAGGCGATCGGCGATAATGAGGATGCCACCGAGCAACTCGCCGCAATGGCGCTGACGCAAGCCAAGAAAATTACCCGCGTCCTCGATTCCGTTGAGCAGATGACCGTCTCTATTCAGGCTGTAGCAGATAATGCTCGCCAAGCCGCAGAAGTAGCAGATACGGCATTTCTCACCGCAGAGACGGGCGGCATGGCAATGGATCGAACGGTAGACAGTATCTTAAGTCTGCGAGCCACCATCGGCGATACGTCCAAGAAAATGAAGCGCTTGAGCGAGTCATCGCAACGAATTTCAAGGGTCATTTCATTGATCGAAAAAATTGCGCTGCAAACCAATTTGCTGGCCGTTAATGCAGGCATTGAGGCGGCGCGAGCAGGTGAAGATGGGCAGGGCTTTGCCGTCGTTGCGGAGGAAGTCGGAGAACTGGCCGCTAAGTCAGCCGCCGCGACCAAGGAAGTAGAGCAAATCATTGCCACTATTCAGTTTGAAACGCATCAAGTGGTTGAAGCGATGGAACAAAGCACTGCTCAAGCTGTGGTGGGCACCCGGCAAGTCGAGGAAACCAAGCGCAGCCTCCACCAAATTTTGACGGTGTCGCAACACATCAATCAACTGGTGAAATCGATTTCGCAAGCAACCGTGTCGCAAACGCAAACCTCGCGCGAAGTAGCCAAACTGATGCAGGAAGTGGCTCAGGTTTCTGAACTCACCTCAGACTCCTCCAACAAGGTGTCTGGCTCTTTGCGCCAAACCGTGAGGATCGCTCAAGAGCTGCAAGCGTCTGTTGGAACCTTTACTGTGGAGCAATAAGCCATCTGTGATCGGCCTTCCCAGCCCACACGCTCACTTATAGCCGGGTAATCTCGCGCTGTATCCAGATCCAATGGGTATATTCGCCGCTCAGCCTTGGTACGGGGGCGATCGTCTGCTCCACCCAGAATTCAGTACCGTCCTTGCGATAGTGCAGTAGCTCTATTTTGACGGGTTGCCGCTGTGCCATCGCATCTTGCATTTGAGCCAGGTGAGCAGGGCTGGTGTTCTCCCCGTAAAGCAGGCTGAGCGGTCTACCGATCACATCTTCTGGCCGATAGCCCGTGAGTTGGGCAAAGCGTTCGTTGATTTGCACGATTTTGGGGTGGTCGATCGGCTCAATTTCAGTCATCACAATGGCATCATGGGCGTTGTGAATGGCAGACTCTAAGAGCCGCAAACAGTCGAGCACCTGCTGTCGTTCGGCAATATCGCGAAAGAAGCTTTGATACGCCAGACGATCGCCATACTCAATCAATCGGCTGCTAATCTCGACGGGAATTTCGGTTTTGTCTTTACGGCGGAGCCTGTACTCGTAAATCACATTACCAACCCGCTGAAGTTCGCTGGCGATCGCGTCTTTATGCTGCTTCTCGATGCGATGGGCTTCAATATCGACAAAGGACAATTGCAGCAGTTCTCGGCGGGTGTACCCTAGCCGTCTAGCCGCATTGCGGTTGGCATTGAGGATATGACCATCGGCAACATCAACAATCAAAATCGAATCATTGGCCAACTCAAATAAATTGCGGTATTCCTCTTCAGATTCGCGCAGAGCAATTTCCGTTCGCTTTCGTTCTGTAATATCCCGTGCCGTAAAAACCACCGTATCAATGCTGCCATCGGCGGCCAGGATCGGGCTGATAATGTACTCGTAATCCCTGACCTCATGAATAGTTGGAATGCTAACATCCCCACTCGCAGGGCGACCTGTTCTAAACACAACCTCTCGCTTGGCCGAAAACGATTGGCTAAACTCATCATCGAAGCCCAGCTCTTGATAGGTTTTACCCAGAAAATAGTTAGGGCGAAAGCCCAGCACCCTGGCGCTCACCGGATTGATGTAAGTAAACCGCCCCATCCGGTCTTGCACAAACACCAGGTCAGGGGTCGCCGAGAGAATCTGGTCAAGCATATTAGCTTGATGCTCTAGCTGTGCTGTGAGTTGCGATCGCGTCTCCGCTGGCTCACCGCAGTCCGTCAGCGGGCGGGCGACCCTGGTTGCAACCGCTCGTCCTTCTTTAACCTCATGCACAGAAACCGTTAGCTGCTGAAGCAACTCAACGACCTGCTGCTCAAGCTCAGTCAGCCGCTGCTGAAGGGTGGTTGTAGAGACAGGAACTGAGGATGCAGAAGGCACCCCATAAGCCAAAGACAAAGCTTGCATGAGAACCGCAGTTCTGTTGCTACCAGTGGCTTTTGCCCGTGCTTCAATCGCTTCAATTACCTCTTCCGCAAACCGAAATGTGATTGTTCTACTAGCCATGTCGAATGTTGGGCGGTTACCTGACCGAACTTAAAGCAAATCTACGATGGGCTTCATCGAATCTTCAACCCAAACATTCACGATGGGTTGAACCAGTGCCTGTGACAATACGAAACAGGCAACACGTTGAGGCAATCAAAGTTGGACTGAATTTGGACTAAACCTTCGAGGATATCTCGGAAGGATTCAATCGTTGGCATTAGCAGTCTGCATGAAGCCTCTAAATCTTCTAGGCTTGGGGGACTTTCGAACCATTCTGTCTTAAAATCCCCCAACCTGAGGATTATGGGACGGTTCGAGTTGGGCTTAGCACGTCTCAGACATCTTCTTAAAGGCACTTGTTAGAGGCACTTGAATGGTTCATTCTTAAGTTGAGTTTGCACAGCTCGTTTTTTAGAACGAACGTAAGGTTGAATTTAATTTACAATCTGGCACTTTGGATCTTAACTTACGATGTTCAAAGTTGCGCCTAGAATTCGTTTGATGCGCTTAGCCCTGGTTGGTTTCTGCTGCACGCTTCGTTAATTGCGGATCTAACCAGCTCGACTCGGTTGCTGTGGGCTAACGCACGCCCAACCTTCAGCTCTTGCCCCTGAAAGAATGTTTTGCAAGGTAGCAAATGGGCTGCTTCGCCCCTTTGCTAGTTATGCCCCAAGGGCTTTAAGCACACAATAGTAGGGAGCTTTTGAGCCGATTCTGTTTCAAACTCCCCGTTCGGCTGAGCGCTCACGTCGAAGCCAGAATGAAGGCTGAGCGCCTGCGGCAAGCCAGACAAGAGAGCGGTTCGAGTGACTCTCGGCACCTTTACAGCATTCTTTGATCATTCTCATCATCTTCCACATTCTTTCAGTCTTCAACTGCTCATCCATTGTCTAACACTGGAGCAGTGCGGAACTGATTCAAATCAAAAAAAGTGGCATGTGAATAATACGAGCGCGATATAAGTATTTGAACTTAAATCATAAACTTCTTATAAAGGTAAGGTAAAAATCAGCGTAAGTTTATCATTAGTTCATGAAGTTATAGTGATTTGAGAAAGAGATTCTCTTAAAAAAAAAGAAGTTGAACTACAACGGTATAGGCAGATTGTGATACGCTTTCACTGAAACGAAAGACTAGTTGAGTGAGGTATTTGGCTTCATCGGTTTTTGTTTTGCGTAATACGAAAATTGAAACTGTGACCAAGTATCATTCCGTGTGAAAGTCTTTGCTTTGTCTCTAATACGAAGACTGTTCAAAGCAGCGACTCCAGTACAAGGCTAGAGGCTCAATTCATTCAGTGACAGAGGGTTACTCAGGTGCATAAAACTACCGGATATCGATCGGTTGAACCTCCGTGAGTTCAATTATCTGGCGATCGCTCCTACAGGGTTTAGACCCTTCAAGAGTACGTTATACGGTAAATTAACCGATCTACTAAGTATTGTTTGTAGCGAGAATCTGTGTGAGTGAGCATGTTTACGCTCGGATGGTTCTCGATTTAGTTTTGGTTTGAATAAAGTTGTGTTCCCTGTTAGATAAAGCGTTCAACATCGTTAAAGCATCTTGGTAAAGCCTGCTGTTTGTACCAGCTAATAGGCTTTATTGATGTGTTAATTGATGCTGCCTGATTTGCTGTTCGATGTTTACTCAGTAATAGGGAAACTAAAGGAAATAAAGATGCTCAAGCGAACCAGGCTTCGTTCTAGGCTCCTAATATTTGTTGCGGGGTTAATTCTACCAGTCGCGTTATTTTTGGGCTGTTCCAACAATGCTCCAGTTAGCCAGTCGCCTGCGCCTGTAGAGCAAGCATCATCCGATTCACCTGCTGATGAAGATGTAGCTCTGGCAACCGAAATTGGCAAAAGTATTATTGCATCGTGCCCAATGGCTGAACCGGGCGATGCTAACGCCCATGCTGCTTGTGCAGACAAACTAGCATCACTGGAACTGCTGCGCGACCACATGAGCCAGGAAATTCGCTGGGGAGGACAGAAAGAACCTGAACTTTATGCGCTTCGGGAAAACAACACAACCTCTTTTGCTCCGCTGGTTTGGCGACGCACCTATCTTTCCACATTCATGTTTTCTGGAGAACCAACCGTAGAACAGAAAGATAACTTAACAGTGCTTCGTTTGCCTATTCAGTTCCGTAGCGACCTCGATCCTGGCGCATTCCCCTACCCGTTCTGGCATTCCGAGAACAAGTGGAAAGCCTATCACCAGTCCACCGAATTGTTGCTAATTATGGAAGACGGGATGATTGAAGGCGCGATGCGATCGGCCATCAAAGATACAGAACGCAAGGTGGTTGAGCGAGAATGGGATGGAAAGTGGCAGTGGACGGTTGCTAACGGCCAACAAGAGCCTAAGGTGACGCTTTACCAGAACCTCTTTTCAGCAGCCAATCCTCATGTGAACTCACTGGATGAAAGCTATCGAGCGTTTGAAGTAGCGATGCGCGATCACTCTTGCGAGGTTTGCCACAGCCCCAGCAACGCCAACGAGATGAACCCTTTGCTGATTCTAAATTACCCCAACCAGGCGTTGACCCTGCGGCACGAAACGGTACGGCAGATTCAAGAGAATCTCATGCCTCCTCCCAATGGAATTCCGGACGAGGCAGAGCGTCAAAGACTGGTGACGCTGGCTGAAGCGTTTGCCAAAGCCGGAGATGAGGCGCTGGCCTACGAAGGTGAACCCGTTGATGCTACCGCAGCAACACCATCATCAGCTAATCATAGCTAAGGTCTAACTATAGGGGGCTTTTGCACCGATCGCGGCACAAAAGCCCCGCTTTGCGTTGAAACAATGATGCAGTTTTATAAGGAATCGCGACATGGGAATCACGAGTGCATTTCGTCGCTATCATCGGCAATTTGCGATCATCATGTGCCTACCGTTGGCGCTAACCATTATTAGCGGGATCACTTATCCTATCTTTGCGGAATGGTTTTCACTCAGCCAGGTTGCTGGAATAATGCTCAATATTCACTCCGGTCGAATTTTTGGGCTGGAAGCAATTTATCCCATCTTAAATGGTCTGGGTTTGGCAGGGCTGATGATTACAGGATTGAGTATGTCAAGCCTGTTTCGCAAGAAGCGATCGCTCAGCACCACCTTAAATGAGGTATCTCGCAAAGAGACAGCAAGACGGTAAGCCATTGGTGAAACAGGCATTCTCTCAGAAGATAGTTTGTCTCATTTGTAACCCGATCCCTGTAGGGGCATAGCATATGCAACGGGACGCAAGCGACAGAATTCGTCTGGGTCTAGGCTGTCTGCCGAATGCTATGTACCTTACAGGAAACTTGCTAAGTGTTACATCGAACCATTTGAACCGTTCAATGTTGAAGATGGTTCAACGGGCTTTGTAAGCTCCTGGTAAGCTCCTGAAGAATGCTTTAAGGGTGTTGATATCACTCGAATCGCCTTCTAAATTCCCAGGGTTGGGGAGTTTAGGGCAGACCGTTTAATCCGTTGCAAACAACCTCTCAAGCACAATGAGTTGATTTGAAAAAGGCAGGATTGCTCTCTTATGGATCGGCGTACATTTATGAATTGGGTAGGTGTTGGTTGTCTGGCACAGTTCTTTCCTGTGGCGATCGCCGCCTGCACCCCTCAATCGTCTGAAACGGCAACCTCAACCGACGAGTTTCGCGACGTTGGAGATGTGGCACAACTGGATCAAGACGGTCAACTTTTAGATGAACAAACGGCAGGTAGCCCGCTCCTGGTGGTTCGCGATACCAGCCAACCCGACACGTTAGTAGCCATTAACCCAATCTGTACCCATCGCGATTGTTTGGTCGAGTGGCAGCCCGATCGCAACGTGTTTTTGTGCAACTGTCACGATTCTGCATTTGATACGGCAGGTCAAGTATTAAGCCCGCCTGCCAGTAAACCGCTGGCAGTGCATGACGTAAAGGTGGAAGGCGATCGCGTGTTGGTAAAGACTGTTGCTACCCGCACCTGATACATCGTCAGTAGAGGTAAATCAACCCGCTTACCGTGAGAGGGTGTAACCAGGCTGAGTGTAACTCGAACCGTCCCCTTTTGGGCTTGCTGCAAGCGCCAAGTCTTCAATTCTGGGTTTCAACGTGAGCGCTCAGCTGAACACAGACTTTCAACCAGAAACAGTTTGGAAGTTCCTACCGTTGGGGCTTCCAAGCCGCTTCTGTTTCAAAGTCCCCATTGCGATTATTGTGATTGCGACCAGAGCGTAGATGCTGGAGCTTATCTTACAGCCATTTTCATTTGCATTCACCACACCCCACACCCATCTCGGCGAGACTGTGGCTGACTCGATTGAGAACTGCTGTATATAGTCAACCCAAACTCAGTGACCTGGCTGTATCAAAAACTACGCTTTTTTTTGAGTTCGTCTTCTCACACCTCGAATAGCTCTGAACTGTTGCTGTCCTAATGTAAACCTGGCACCAGACCAAGCGATCGGCGTTTGAAGATTCGATTAACTCTCGTGACCCTTGCTTGTCAAACCTCAGAGCTGCATACCATGATGTAACCGAAAACGGTGCAACATCTAATTTTCTAACTGCAATCCAAATAAGTTAACAGCAATACAGTCTTGTAACCTAAATTTATGCAGTAGTGTTATTGTACGGTTACCATTGATCGTAACCTGATCGCTTAATGAAACTCACCTATCGTTGCTAAACAGGGCATCGCATCACTGGGTGTATAGGCTTAATTGGCAATCTACCTGACTGCAATCTACCTGACTGATCGACCAAACTAATGGTGCATCGCTACAATTCGCACTGAATTGGACTGAATTGGATTGAATTGGGTTGAATTGAGATCAATCGTTGGGGCTTCTATCGCTTGCAAACTGGTCTGCAAATTGGTGGTGCTGCCATTGTCAGTAGAGCCACCAGTGCCATGAGCAGATCCAGGAGGATGGTTTGAACGTGCTGAATTCCGCTCGAACTGTTCCTTAAATTTTCTGACGGGAAATTTCTGAGGCAGTTCTGTTTTAAGGTCTCCGTTCGGCTGAGCGCACAGGACGAAACCCAGAGCGGGTGAGAATTTAGAACATCAATACAGCACGTTTGATCTATTGCAAACAACCTCCACAGGGCTTTGATATAAAGCCTCGAATGGGTTTGTATAGTAGCTGCCATTGATTCATCTCATCACTTCAGCATGAATAGGTTTTGCCGTTATCCAAGTAGGTTGGGTTTACTGCCTTGAGACATCTTCAATTTTTGACCAATTTGGAGCAGCTTCGATTTACTGGGAAATTGACGCGAACCGCTCCATCTCAGCAGCAATGGGTTTTCTATTTCGCCCAGGGTCGTCTTGTCTATGCTACTGGAGGAGAACATGCGGTGCGGCGGTGGCGGCGGAATCTAATGATTCATTGCCCCCGAATTCCAACCTACCGAATGGCATGGCAGGTGGATTTAGCCACTATTGATTCTGCCAGTTTGGCGATGGGGTGGGAATACGCATTGCTCAACCGCTGGATTGTTCAGGGTAAAGTAACGCGTGAACAGGCGATCGCGGTTATTTGTGCCGTCATTGCTGAAGTGCTGTTTGATGTGGCACAGGCCGCTACCGTTCAAGACCACATTCGCGAAACGCCGCCGTTTGCCAACCCGCTAACGTTTGTGGAAGTCAAAGAAGCCATTTTTGGCATCCACCCACTGTGGCAAGCGTGGCAGGCCAGCAAACTGGCGAATTACTCGCCCGACCAGTCGCCCATTGTGCGGCAGGCAGACCAGTTCAAAGCGCTGAAGTCACCGCAGGCGTATCAAAATTTGGTCAAGATGCTCAACGGTGAGCGATCGCTGCGCGACCTTGCCGTTGCCATGCACCGCAACTTGATAGAAGTAGCGAAACCGCTTCTGCCCTATCTGGAATCCGGCTGGATTGAGCTGATTCACATTCCCGATTTGTCGGCTCCGATTTATCGCCAGCGGTTGTCTACCAAGGCGGTAGATGAACCTGTTCCAGCCAAAAAGCCAGTGATTGCCTGTGTAGATGACAGCCTTTTCGTCCAGAACATGATGGAAAAGCTGTTGACCTCAGCGGGCTACAACTATGTTGGCATCAATGATGGTTTACGGGCGATCGGCATTTTGTTAGCTCGCAAACCCGATCTCATCTTTTTAGATTTGATGATGCCAAACACCAACGGCTACGAAATCTGCGAACAGTTGCGAAAGCTGACACATTTTCAGAACACTCCGATCGTGATTTTGACCGGAAACGACGGCTTTGCCAACCGTCTTCGTTCTAACTTTGTTGGAGCGTCCGATTTTCTCACCAAACCGCTGGATGCAGAAGCCGTTCTTGGGGTGATTCGCAAATTTTTAAGTCAGGATGTCTCTACTCTTCCGGTTAGCACAAATTATTAGCGTTTAACTGGTTAACTGATTCACTAATTAGCTTGTTATTGTTCACGAGGTGACTGAATGGGTACGGCGCTGGTTGTTGAAGACTCATTGACAGACATGCAAATTTTGATTCAGTGCCTGCAACAGGGTGGAATCAACGTTCTTGTCGCTCAAAGCGGAGAAGAAGCGATCGCTACGATCGCCAAACAAAAACCCGATGTAATTGTTTTAGATGTCGTGTTGCCAGGGTGCAGCGGATTTGAAGTGTGTCGAGAGCTAAAAGGAAACGCTGACACCAGCGATATCCCCGTGATCATCTGCTCCACCAAGGGTGGCGAAATGGATCGATTTTGGGGCATGAAGCAAGGTGCAGATGCTTATCTATCGAAGCCCATCGACCAGGACGAGTTTGTACGGACAGTTAAACAGCTAATCAAACACTGAGCTGATTTTCAATCCATGTCTGATGCATTATCTGTTCCTAATATCCAGCAGTTACCGGCACCACAAACTGAAGCCAAATCTGCCTCAGCCGTACCCGGTACTGAGCAGTTTTTGCGGCTGAACCTGTTTTCGGACACCACGGTTCTATTGCCAGTGGAACTGCTGAGCGAAGTACTCACGATTGAGACGGGTCAAATTGTGCCCATTCCTCATTTGCCCGGATGGGTAATGGGTGTGTATAACTGGCGAGGCGACGTGCTGTGGATGGTCGATCTGGGTCACTTGTGTGGGTTGGTTCCCTGGTATCGACAATCGAGTAACCTTTCCAATTTTTCAGCGGTTGTGATGCAGAGTGGCGATCGCCGAACCGCGTCGGCTCAAGCTAAAAATCAAATGCTGGGGCTGGTTGTGAACCGCGTCGAAGATATTGAGTGGTGTGACCCCACGTTAATTCAGCCCCTACCGCCATCCACCGTTACTCCAGAATTTGCTCGATTTTTGTGGGGTTACTGGTGGAAACCGGGCGGCGATATGCTGGCGGTTTTAAACAAAGATGCCATCTTAACCGCTATGCCAAAGTAATTAGCCAACAGAACAACGGCAATTAAACCAGATCAACTACGGCGAATTTTTGATGAACCAACTATAGCAAGAGTAGCGGGTTTGGCATTGCTAATCCCTCCTAAGCATTCGCCATCTCCTTGCTAAAACCTTTCTGTCTGGCTTAGCAATACGACCGTCCTGGTTTTGTGCTCGATCGCAATACTCACATTGAATCGAACCCTTGATTATGAGATTTACCGCATGACTCAGTTGCCTTCTAAACCTAACTCTCCTAACTCAAACCAGAACTACGTATCCGGTCTTGGCAACGGCAATGGCAATGGCAACGGCAATGGCAATGGTCAAGTCTCCCGGCGAAACGGCTCCCAGGGCTTTACCAACGTGCCGCCGCCGCCACCCCGGCGATCGGTTCCTCAACCCCAGATTGAATTCAGACAACCAGAGGAGCAGCCACCGGCGAAACGCTCCAAACGTTCTTTTCTGAGCCGATGGAACCAACTTGGAATTAGAACCAAAACGACTGCACTAGCAATTGCGATTGGTACCGTTCCGGTATTGGCGATTGGTGCGATCGCCTATTACCTGGCGAGTCAATCCTTAACGGCTCAGATTCAGCAAGACGAACTCAACGAAGCGAGTCAGCTTGCCAACGAGATTGATGTCTTCATGGCAGACCGATATTCGGATATTCAGCTTCTCAGCCAGGTGCCAATTTTCACCAACCAGCGGCTCTTTGAAGCAACCCCGCAGGCCGAAAAGCAAGCCTTTCTAACTCGTTACACCGAGCTGTACGGCGTTTATAACAGTATTGCTTTCTTCAACCTCAACGGCGATGCGGTGGTGCAAGCGGATGGTGTTCCGGTGCCCAACCATAAAGGGCGCGACTTTTTTGAGCGCGTTGTGGAAACGGGGCAACCCACTGTTAACCCACCCTCCATTTCTCGAACCACGGGCACCCTCAGTATGCACCTGGCGGCACCCGTAAAAGATGTGAGTACGGGTGCCTTGAAGGGCGTTGTGCGGTTCCAAATGCCGGTTGAAGGACTCAATAAAATCATTCAGGAGTTTGAAGACGACGACGACCACTACTACGTGGTGGATAACAGCGGTAATTATTTCGTTGCGACTGGTAGCGAACAACGCATTGGGCAACCTGCGGCAGAACACTTTGCCAAATTTGCGGAACTGCAAGCCCGTCAGCAGCCCGGAACCGCCATAGATATTGATCCAGATGACGGCTCTAAACGGCTGCTAACCTATGTTCCTATCTCAAACGTAGCAGGCGTACCTGAGCTAGACTTCGGTTTCTTGATTTCTGGCAGTGCGGATGAGGTGTTTGCACCGCAGCGCCAACTGTTGCTGACGCTGGAAATTGGGGCGCTGGTTGCTGCAATTTTGGTAGGTATTCTCTCCACTGTTGTTGCCAACCGAGCCACCAAACCGTTGATTGCGGCTGCCGATGCGGTGGAACGAATTGGTCAGGGCGACTTTGATACCCGCCTGGCGTTTCAGGGAACAGACGAAATTGCCGCGCTGGGAGCCAACATCAATGCGATGGCGAGCCAGTTACAAGAAACAACGGAAGCTCAGGCGTTTGAAGCCGCGCAGGAACGGTTGACCGCCCTGGCAAAAGGGTCTGGCGTGGTTCAGGCATCCGACTTGCAAGACATCTTTAACCAGGTGACTCAAGGCATCCGATCGCTGCTTGAACTCGATCGCGTGGTGGTGTATCGGTTTGATGGACGCAATGGCGATCGCGTGGTTGCCGAATCAGTGGAAGCAGGCTGGATCAGCGCTCTGGAAGAAAAAATCACGGATGGCTGTATTCCGGTACAGGTGCGTGAGGCTTATAACAATGGGCGGACTGTGGTTGCAGAGGATGTTTCCACCGCTAACTTCGATCCAGAGCATCTGCGTCTGCTGGAACGGTTGGATGTGAAATCGAGTCTCGTTGTTCCCATCTCAGGTGGCGGAAAACTGTTTGGCTTGCTTGTTGGTCATGTCTGCGCGACTACCCACCGCTGGCAAGATATGGAAGTGAACTTTTTCCAGCGGCTTGGCACAGAGCTAGGTCTATCGATCTATCGAGTGGAACTGTTGGAGCAAACCACCCGCCTGGCTGAAGAACAGCGACAGATCAAAGAATCGTTGCAGAAACGAGCGCTGGAACTGCTGAAGGAAGTTGATCCAATTAGCCGAGGCGACTTGACCACGCGTGCCAGGGTAACGGCAGACGAAATTGGTACGATCGCCGACTCCTACAACGCCACGGTTGATAACCTGCGGAAAATTGTCCTTCAGGTGCAGCAAGCTGCCAACCAGGTAACTGAAACCACCAGCTCGAATGAACAATCGGTGCAATCCCTGTCGGAAGAAGCGTTGCGTCAGGCGGAAAACATTGCATCGGCGCTTAACCTGGTTCAAGACATGGCAGAAACCGTTCGGAGTGTTGCAATTAACGCCGAACAGGCCGAACAGGCCGTGAAGCAAGCCAACCTGACTGTAAAAGAAGGGGATGCCGCCATGAACCGCACGGTTGATGGGATTCAATCCATTCGTTCTACGGTGGCCGAAACCTCGAAAAAGGTAAAACACCTGGGAGAATCATCCCAAAAGATTTCTGGTGTGGTGGAGCTAATTAGCGCCTTTGCCGCCCAAACCAACATGTTGGCGCTCAATGCATCCATTGAAGCATCGCGTGCTGGAGAAGAAGGCCGGGGATTTGCGGTGGTAGCAGAAGAAGTTCGAACACTGGCGCGGCAGTCTGCCGAGGCTACGGAAGAAATTCGGAAGCTGGTATCCAACATTCAGGCCGAAACCAATGAAGTGGTGGCCGCCATGGAAGCCGGAACAGAGCAGGTTGTGACTGGAACCAAACTGGTGGATGACACCCGCCAAAGCCTGAACAAAATCACAACGGTTAGTTCGCAAATTAGCAGCCTGGTAGAAGCGATCGCTCAGGCTACGGTAGTTCAGTCTCAAACCTCTGAAACTGTGACGCAAACCATGATGGACGTGGCGGCAATTGCCAACAAGACATCAACGGAAGCGACGCAAGTGTCGTCCTCCTTTGAACAACTGCGAAAAGTAGCGCGAGCACTACAAGAGGGTGTTGGTCAGTTTAAGGTCGGCTAAGAGGATGTTTTAGTCCCCAGGTTGGGGGATTGAGAGAGCACAGGCAGGATATTTGATCCGTTTCAAACAACCTCTAATTTGTAGCCCGACACCTGGTAGGGGCGTGGGGATTCGGGCAATACTTCAGGGTCTATTTCAAGGGCTATCTGCCGAATGCTACGCCCCCACAGGAGACATTTCATCCGTTTAAACAACCTCTAAGGTTAGCTAACCCTGAGGAGTAGGGGATCAATGGCGATTAATTCTGATATCCGCGATCAAGCCTATCAGTTCTTTGTTGAAGAAGCACCAGACTTACTGCAAGTGCTGGAGTCGGGGCTGCTGGCTCTTACTCAAGAGCGCAGTGATGCTGAAATTCATTCACTGATGCGGGCGGCTCATACCATTAAGGGCGGTGCCTCTAGCGTTGGCCTGGAGACGATCGCAACTATTGCCCATCGGTTAGAAAACGTCTTTAAGGCACTCTATAGTGATGGCTTAGAGATTGATGCCGACTTAGAAAACCAGTTGTTGCAAGCATACGACTGTTTGCGCTTGCCGCTGCTAGAACAAATCACAGTCGGTTCATTCGATCCACAGCAGGCGACGGCGATCGCTGATCCCATCTTTGCCCAAATTGAGGAACGGTGTGGGGATGCGCTAAACGATGGCAATACTTACATTCCCAGTTCAAAAGACATGGGAATTGATATGGTCACCTCGATCTTTGAGGTGGATGTAGCCGAAGGAATTAATCGTCTGGCTGCGATCGCAGCCCATCCCCGAGGCTATGAAATAGCGGGCGAGCTACGGGCGCAAGCCGAGGTGTTTGCCGGATTTGCAGAACTGCTGAATCTGCCAGAATTTGGAGCGATCGCTGAAGCGGCACAGCAAGCATTGAACGTCAATCCAGACTGTGCCGACGAAATCATGCTATTGGCATTAGCCGATTTTGAAGCGGGTCGTCGAGCGGTTTTAGCGGGCGATCGCGCTGGTGGTCGAGGGCCATCTGCGCGTTTAATGGCATTGACGGCTCCTAGCCCCACCTTTCTTCCAGAAACAGTCCGACTCTCGATCGCAGACTCCTTCATTTTGGATGCCGACTTTGACGAGCTAGAGAGCGGAGTATCGCTACTAGACGACATGTTTGGCAGCGATGCCTCTTACCTGGATATCTCATCGCAAAACGCATCTGAGTTTGAAAACAGCTTTGAGCCTGAATTTGAACCTGAATTTGAACCTGAATTTGAGCCTGAATTTGAGCCTGAATTTGAGTCCAAGTTTGAATCGAGCTTTGAATTTGAATCAGGCTTTGAATCTGAGTTTGAATCGTACCTTGAGTCTGAACCTGACCCCAACTTTGAACACAACTTTGAATCTGGACTTGAAGCTGGCTTTGAATCCAGTTTTGAATCCGGCGTCGAATCCGGCGTTGAATCCAACCTTAGCTCCGAACTGGAATTGAGCTTTGAGTCTGAACTGGAAATTGGCTTTGAGTCCGATTTTGAATTCAACCTTGAGTCTAAGGCTGAACCCAGCTTTGAATCTGAATTAGCAGCGCTTGAATCTGAACTGGAACCCAGCTTTGAGTCTGAATTAGCAACGCTTGAATCTGAACTGGAAATTGGCTTTGAGTCTGATTTTGAATTCAACCTTGAGTCTAAGGCTGAACCCAGCTTTGAATCTGAATTAGCAGCACTTGAATCTGAACTGGAACCCAGCTTTGAGTCTGAATTAGCAGCGCTTGAATCTGAACTGGAACCCAGCTTTGAGGCTCAACCTGAGCCTGGTTTTGAACTGGATTTTGAATCGCTCTTTGAATCGAGTCTTGAAGCTGAGTTGGCAGCGCTTGAGTCTGAACTGGAACCCAGCTTTGAATCGCTCTTCGAATCGAGCCTTGAATCTGAACTGGAACCCAGCCTTGAGCCGGAGCCTGACAGTGGTTTTGAATCCGGTGAACCGGAGAACAGCTTAGAAGATACGGCTACCCAGTTGGAAGATTCTGCTGCTCAGGAATTGCTGGAACGCACAGAGACGATCGAGCCAGAGATGATGGCTGCCTTTGCAGATAGCTCATTGTTAGATGATGAACATGGTCTAGCAGAGACAGATTCAACAGATTTAAATGGCAACCTTCCGCTGTTTGTACCACAGCATGAAGCAAAAACCGAGATTGATGCAATCAAAGAAATTAAATGGTTAGCGGGTAACACTCCAGCACGCCTACAGCAGCAGATCTCGTCGTTAGTTCCGTACAAGCAGCAACAGCCGACTCCATCAACAACGGAGAGTGTACCGCCAGACTCGTCGGCTTTGCCAACAGCAGATGAGATAAATGAGATAAATGGGGTAGATGAGATAAATGGGGTAGATGAGATAAATGAGGCAAATGGTGTAGATGAGGTAAATGGGGTAGATGAAGTAGATGGTGTAAATGGTGTAGATGAAGTAAACGGTGTAGATGAGGTAAATGGGGCAGATGAGGTAAATGGGGTAGATGAGGTAAACGGGGTAGATAAGGTAAACGGTGCAGATGAGGTAAACGGTGCAGATGAGGTAAATGAGGCAAATGGTGTAGATAGCTCCTCTCTTCTGACCATTATTCCAAAGTCCACCGCACCACCGCCGAACCAGAAACGAGCGATCGCCCCTCGGTTGTTAGCATTACCAGAAAGCCGTGGTTCAATCACACCAACGACTCCGCAAAATGGAGCCTTAGAAGTTCGCAAGAGCAACCACCTATCGCGGATCAATCAGGACGAACAGCGGCCTAAACAACCGCTTCCCCGCAAAGAAGGGCCAGCAACCCCTGGCATGACGGTGCGGGTAGATACCGAGCGCCTGGAGCGCATGAACAACCTGGTGGGTGAATTAGCCATTAACCGTAATGGTTTATCCTTGCAAAATGAACAGATGCAGACAGCGCTGCATGAGCTGCTTAATCGGTTTGGTCGGTTTCAAACGATGGCAAATCAACTGCGGCAATTCTCGGATCAATTGCTAGTTGCACCAGAACGTCATCGCATTGAAGAAGATGGCGCTACCCCTGGCCAGCAGAGCCAAACCCGACCCTCCAATTCATCATCCCCCATTTCGCCTGTCTCTTTGACTTCGGTGCCATTAACTACTCAGCCGTCGCCCTCTGCCGAGTTTGACTCCCTGGAAATGGATACCTATGGGGGAATGTACTCCCAGCTCCAGGAGATTTTAGAAACCATCGTTCAATTAGAAGAAACCGTTGACGATATTAGCTTATTTGCTCGCCAGTCCAACCAGGCGTTAGATCAGCAGCGACACATGCTCTCTTACTTGCGAGATGAGCTGATTTGGGCGCGTATGTTGCCGCTGGGTGAAATTCTCAATCGCTTTCCGCGCATGTTGCGTAACCTGTCAACGGCTTATCACAAGCCAGTTCAGTTGAAGTTGACCGGAGCGGGAGTCCTGGTTGATAAAGCGATCCTGGAAAAGCTTTACGATCCCTTGCTGCATTTGTTACGTAATGCGTTTGATCATGGCATTGAAGCTCCGGCCATTCGCAAAGAGCAGGGAAAGGCAGAACAAGGGCAAATCGAAATTCGGGCGCATCACAAGGGAAACCAGACCATCATTCAGGTAGAAGACGACGGGCAGGGGATCAACTTCGATCGCATCCGCAGGCGATTGCTGGATCTGGGATGGCTTTCCGCCGAACAGATAGCGCTTATGGCTCCAGCACAGCTGCTTGAATTCATCTTTGAACCTGGTTTTTCAACGGCGCAGCGGGTTAGTGAGCTATCCGGGCGAGGTGTTGGGTTGGATGTGGTGCGATCGCAACTCCGTGCCATTAAGGGAACCGTGTCGGTTAGCTCGTCCCCTGGCAAAGGAGCAACCTTTACACTGGCGCTGCCGTTTACATTAACCATTGTCAAACTGATCATTTGCCTGGTTGGGTCGATAGCGATGGCGCTACCGGCCGACAGCATCGAGGAAATTCTCACGCCGCAAGAGGATCAAATCAAACAATCGGGGGCACAGCGGTTTTTATACTGGCGAGAGCAGATCATTCCGGTTTACGGCATGGCCGATCTGCTCGACTATGCCTGCCCCTTATCCGAGGCTCCTCCCAGCAAAGCATTAGACTCGATTGCCCTACCGCAACATTGGGCTTTACCCATGCTGATTTTCCGCCAGGAGCATCAGGTATTTGCGTTAGAGATCGATCGCCTGGTGACAGAGCAAGAATTGGTGGTCAAACCGTTTGGCTCGGTCATTGCACCACCCAGTTACATCTATGGATGTACGATTTTGGGGGATGGTAGTTTGGTTCCGGTAATTGATGGCATTGCGCTGCTGTCGTTAGGGCTAGATCAAAGTGCGGTAACGACCGTGCGGATGAGCGAGTCGCAACCATTGTTAACCGGGCGCGACCACAACTCGTCTGGCCGTCTCACAACCGTGCAGCCGATTCGGGCAACCACCATTCTGGTCGTGGATGATGCGGTAACCCTGCGACGAACCCTGGCGCTTTCCCTGGAACGAGCCGGGTTTCGCGTGTTACAGGCGCGAGATGGGCATGAGGCGATCGAGCAACTACAGCAAGGCGCATCGGTACAGCTCGTGATTTGCGATATTGAAATGCCAAACATGAACGGGTTCGAGTTTCTCAATTATCGTCGCCAAGATCCAAATCTCTCGCTGGTTCCCGTTGTGATGTTAACGTCACGCAGTAATGATAAACATCGTTGGTTGGCAATGCAGTTAGGAGCGGCGGCTTACTTTACCAAGCCTTACCTGGAACAGGAATTTCTGATGGCATTAAACTCTCTCATTAAGGCTCACCAGTGATCCCAATCCGTTGATTCTCATGGCACTGGCATTGGCATCAGAGGATGGGTTAAAAGTGCTGATGGTCAGTTAGAGGATGTTTGAGAGGATATCTTAAAAGTGCTAAGCTCCAACTCGAACCGCCCCCTAATCCCCCAATGTTGGCTTCGACGTGAGCGCTCAGCCGAACGGGGACTTCTGAATCAATTCTGTTTCAAAGTCCCCCATTTTTGGGGGATTTAGGGGGCTAATTTAGAATGTTGAGCCATTCTCAGACACCCTCTGAAACGTATCAAACGTCTCTAAGGGCGATTCCATTAGGGATTGCTAAGCGGCTGTTCTCACTGGCCGACAATGCCCACCCTTCTTACTGAATCGCCAGGTTTTGTTCTGACTCTGACCATCGATCGCCCATAGGGACATTGACCGCTCTGGAAAGCGAGGCTGAAATCTCACGACAATATTGGTTATACGCCAGCGACGTGCGAAACTCTTCGGTGCGGGGATAGGGAGACTCGATCGCCACATCAGCCACCACCCGACCCGGACGAGCCGCCATCACAATCACCCGATTCGAGAGATAAACCGCCTCATAAATGTTGTGGGTGACAAATACCACCGTCCACTGCTTTTGGCTCCAGAGGTCAAGCAGATCGCTGTTGAGTCGGCTGCGGGTCATTTCATCCAGCGCCCCAAACGGCTCATCCATGAGCAGCACTTCTGGTTTGGTAACAAGGGATCGGGCGATCGACACTCGCATCTTCATTCCACCCGACAACTCGCGCGGATAGGATTGCTCGAACCCTTGTAGATCGACCAATTGAATCGCCTCTTCCACCGCCGCTTTTGCCGTCAGCCGGGGAATGCCCGCCAGCTTCAACGGCAACCGAATATTTTCAGCCACCGTTGCCCACGGCATTAGTGCCGCATCCTGAAACACAAAGGCAAGCTGTCGCTGGGCGTGCTGGTGCCCCCATTGAATCGAGCCTGAAGTCAGTTTGCCGAGTCCAGCAATTAGCCGCAACACCGTACTCTTGCCGCAACCAGACGGCCCCAGTAAGCTAACAAACTGCCCCTCTTCAATCGTCAAATTGAGATCCTGCAAGGCAACGGTGCCGTTGGCGTAGACCTTGCTGACGTTGTCAATGGCGATCGCAGGACTGTGATTCATCTGTAAATTTTCCTCAATGAAGGAAACGAGCGGTGCCGCGACGAAGAACAATTCCCCTGATTGAACGGTGCCAGCGCTGGTAAAGCCGGGATAGATTACAGTCCAGTATGCCCAAAACTATGTTCGGTAGGCATCTGCACCCTTATTCACAAAGTCTAAAGTGTACGCCTGGGTATAGTCTGTGTCGGGCTGGAATACGCCCTCTTCTGCCATCGTCTCAAAGAAAGCCTGCCAGCGTTCCTCGGTCATTGCGCCAATGCCCTGCGTCTCGGCATCTCCCGATGTGACAATGCCGTACTCTTTCATCTTCTCGATGCTGTAGGCCAGTTGCTCGTCGGTCATCTCCGGGTTGGCTTGCTTAATTAGCTCATTGCCCGGTGTGGGGTCATCCTCCAAATAGCTGTACCAACCTTTAATGGACGCTTCAACAAACCGCTGCACCAGGTCGGGGTTTTGTTCTACCAGTTCTCGCTTACACTCAATGGTGGTTGAGTAGGGACTGTATCCGTAGTCAGCCAGCAAAAACACTACTGGCTCAAACCCGCCTTCGTTGGCGATCGCCAGCGGTTCAGAACTGAGATAGCCCTGCTGCGCTGCATTTTTGTCGGCCAAAAAGGGGCCAGGGTTGAAGTTGTAGGGGCGCTTTTGATCTTCGGTAAAACCAAACTTTGCTTGCAGAAACGGCCAATAGGTAACGTTAGCGGCTGATGAAATAAAGATCGGTCTGCCTTTGAGGTCTTCTAGCGAACTGGCTCCGGTGTCGGGATGAGCCAGCAACACCTGCGGATCTTTCTGAAAGATGGAGGCCACGGTTACCTTGGGGATGCCTTCTTCGATCGCCTTGATAGCATCGGATGCATACCCCATAAAAAAGTCAACAGCCCCACCCATTAAGAGCTGCGTGCCGTTCACCTGCGGCCCTCCCATTTGCACGGTTACGTCCAGCCCATAGTCTTCGTAGATGCCAGTAGCCACGGCTTGATAAAAGCCGCCATGCTCGGCCTGGGCATACCAGTTCGTGCCGTAGGTAATGGAGGTCAGCTCTCCGGATGATGGGGCAGCGGCGGGGGAACTGGCCGCCGGAGACTCCGTTGCCGCCGGGCGATTAGACGTGCAGGCCGCCACCATACCACTACCGAACGCGATCGCTCCATATTGCACAAACTTGCGTCGGCTCATGCCGTAAAGACCGCGAGGGGGGTAACGCAATTGGCTCATCCGATTCTCCTTCAATGGCAGAACGACATAACTTAGGATATTTCAACCCGTTGCAAAGTGGTCAAACTCAGGATAAGCAGGTGTGCAATCAGGTGAACTAATGCATTTCCCAGCTTGAACCTACTAAAACCTAACCAGCAAAATTGTAGTTAGAGATACGAGTTCAACGCTCTCTTTGGTTTGACCATCTCTTTAGTTTATGAAGCAGCACTGGATTGGTGCGGTAGTTGGGTTACCCACTGAATCACCTGCTCACCCAAACGAACCGTGTTCAAACGGTCAATTTCCCGGATTCCGGTTGGGCTGGTGACGTTGACTTCGGTTAAGTAGCCCCCAATCACATCAATGCCAACAAAAAACAGGCCGTCTCGCTTCAGAGCCGGAGCAACCTGGCTGCAAATGTAGCGATCGCGCTCTGTGATCTCTGCCGCTGCGACGCGCCCACCGACCGCCATGTTGCCACGAAACTCGCTGCCCGTCGGAATGCGGTTGACGGCTCCAACCGGTTCGCCGTTGAGCAAAATGATGCGTTTATCGCCTTCCTTAGCCGCAGGCAAAAACTCTTGCACCATAATCGGGCTTTTGTTTTGCAGCGTGCTGATCTCAATTAACGAATTGAAGTTGCGATCGCCCGGTTCGATAAACAAAATTCCCTCGCCGCCTTTGCCACCCAGAGGTTTGATTACGGCAGCGCCTACTCGCTCAACAAACTGCCGAATCACCTTTTTGTCCTGGCTAACAATCGTTTCAGGAATGACATCCTTAAATTGCAGGGCATACATCTTTTCGTTAGCCGCTCGTAACCCCTGCGGCGAGTTCAAGACCAGCGTTCGAGCCGGATCAACATAGTCCAGAATGTAGGTGGCATACAGATAGGGCACGTTTACTGGCGGATCGGTACGCATGAAAACAGCATCCATCTCTTCTAAACAGAGGAGATGGCGATCGCTCAGTTGATACCAGGCCAATTCAGCAACCCAGCGCCCATCCACTAGCTTGACGGGCGTTAATTCGACCTGCCTGAGTTCAGCATAGGCTTTACCGGAAGCCACGCTCAACTGGTCTGCCTCGGTAATCCAAACGTCATGTCCCAGTGTTTGAGCCGCTTCCATTAGCGCCACACTGGTGTCATGACCCGGATCTAGCTTCTGAATCGGGTCGATGATAAATGCAAATCTCACCAAACTATCCTCAAGCGATCGCCTTCTACTTTGTGTGTTGTAGCCCTATGCCGTTTGCAAAAGCTGATCTAGCTTACCCTGCGAGTTCAGCGCATGCAGATCATCACAGCCACCGACATGCTGGTCGTTGATGAAAATTTGAGGCACAGAACGGCGACCGTTTGCTCGTTCAGCCATATCGGCTCGCGCCGCTTCGTCACCATCAATCACATATTCGGTATAGTGAACCCCTTTGCGATCCAGAAGCGCTTTAGCTCGGATGCAAAATGGGCAGGTACTCCAGGTGTAAATCTCAACGTTAGGAGCCATTTTCGCCTCCAAAGTGCAATATTTCTTAATCTTAATTCAATTAAGCCATCATCGCTGGTTTGTGCTGGACGCGCTATTTGCAAAGCATATGAACTTCAAGCCTGGAGGAAGCAGGCAAACTCTAGGGTGAAGGTCATTAACAACCCTTCCCGGCACAATTGACGTTGCAACCTCTCTAGCCGCTTGGGCATTTAGCTAGCTTCAAAGACCAGAAACAGAATGGAAATGCTCTTCAGTGAGACTTCCAGAGGAAAATGATGCATAATTGACGAGTTCTAGTACTTACTGACGGGGTATTGCACGCTCATGAGCAAGCGTTTGATTTCCAGATTACGGCTTCCGTTTGTGGTTTCAGCCACAGTATGTGCGCTCGGTTTTAGTGCTGCCACCGTTAGCGCTCAAGAATCGGTAGCACAGCAACCCCCAACGCAGCGATCGTCTACACCGATGTATAACCCGATGCCGATGCCCGCTGCTAATGAGGTGACAGATACCCTATCAGAGAAAGATATTCCCACGGGGTTTGGTGGCTTTGCCCGTGATTATCTGACCACATTCAACGAGGGCGATCATGTCGTCATTGATCTGATTTCTGATGAGTTTGATACGATCATCACCTTGATTGCCCCAGACGGTTCCACCCTGGGTGAGAATGACGACGGTCCCGATGGTACAACGAACTCCCTACTCTTTGCTCGAATCACCCGTCCTGGCAGCTACATCCTGCGCGTTCGGCCGTATGCCGGACAGGGGCTAGGCACCTTCAACCTGAAGGTCACTCGGTTGCGCCCGGTCGATGAATAATCACTGTCAGGGCGGTACTCAGTCTTTCAAAAGAACGGTAACGTCCTGACGTCAAATTTAATTTTCGCCAACTACTTGCCAAGGTTGCATAGAGTTTGCTAGCTTAATTAAGCGCTGAACGCGCGGTTTGCCGGGATAGCTCAGTCGGTAGAGCAGAGGACTGAAAATCCTCGTGTCGGCGGTTCAAGTCCGCCTCCTGGCATCTTTCCATGATTAAAAATTGCTTAAAACCCTTGAGAAATCAAGGGTTTTGCTGTTAGAGCATATTTGCCTATTGTCGCTAGTTGTTGCTAGTTGTCGATAGTTGAGGCTATTTTTTTAGGCAAGATTTAAGCAAATGGATATTACTGGAAAACTGGCACAGGCCAACGGACGGCTAAAGGCTCATCGGGTGGGAGTCCGTATTGAGCAGATGGGAGAAAAGCTTTACTTGCAAGCCACACTCCCACCAAAACCAGGTAGTAGTAAACCACAACCACACCAGCAGCGGATTGCTTTAGGTATTGGGGCACATCCGAGAGGTGTGCAGATGGCAGAGCAGGAAGCGAGAAAGATTGGTGCATTGAAGGACTGCGGTGAGTTTGATTGGAGCCAATATCTCAAAACCGGGGAAACTTCCTCCGATTTAACTGGTGATTGGCTGGCAAAGTTTGAGGCTGAAGTGAAACCTACGGTCAATGCTACGACGTGGAGAACTGAGTACAAGCAAGTTTTCAGTCGGCTACCTCAAGAGCAGTTGCTTACTCGTGAGCTGCTATTGGAGGCGATCGCCAAAGTCCCTAACAATACTCGCAACCGAAAACGTTACTGTACTAGCCTTTCACGGTTGGCAGAGTTTGCCGGGATTGAACTAAATGTGAAGCCCTTAAAAGGTAACTATTCATATACGGAGGTAGACCCGCGTACACTGCCCACTGATCAGCAAGTTGCAGAATGGTTCCATAGAATCCCTAATTCACGGTGGCAATATGTCTATGGGCTACTGGCTACCTTTGGGCTACGGAATCATGAGGCTTTCTTTCTCGATGTTGAACCATTGAAGCAGGGAAAATATTGGATAGAAGTGCAGTCCAGCAAATCCTGTAAGCATTTGGTTTGGGCTTTTTATCCAGAGTGGGTAGAACTGTTTGGGCTAAGAGATGGGCAACTCCCACCAGGCGAGAGCGGGAGTCATGAAGCCTACGGGCATCGTGTAACGACTCAATTTAGCCGTTACGAAGTGCCCTTCAGCCCCTACGATTTGCGGCATCGATGGGCAGTTAGAACGCTCGAATTTGGGCTGCCAGACTCCCACGCGGCAAAGCAAATGGGGCACAGCGTAACCGTTCACGAACGCATCTACCACCACTGGATCACAGCGGAGACGCATCAGCGTGCCTTTGACGTACTGATGCTGAGAGGCGATCGCCCCCGGCCACCTGAAGTTTAGTGCCGATGCCTCTCGTTTTCTTGCCGCAACTCTGCAAGCCGTGCTTTACAGTTTTCCAGGTGATAGCGATAGCGCGGTGCAGAGTAAGGGTTGATGTCTATCCAGTGTTTGCCATTTTGCAGCACTTGCTGTTCCCTCAGTCGTTGCAGTGTGTGCCTCGATATGTGCAGTTTTTGAAGGATGACTTTGGACGGTACAAAGTCATCCGATGATGGCTTCCGTTTTTCAGCCATCAATCATGTCCTCCACATCATCTGGATCGCCCATATCCCAGTCAGGCCAGTCATACAAACAGGACTGATTGAGGCAGAGCCACAGAAACGCTACGCCATCCCAACAGATGTCGGTAGAACCGCATTGCGGGCACCTCTCATTCCGTGTCATAG
Source organism: Oculatella sp. LEGE 06141 (assembly GCF_015207605.1). GTDB lineage: Bacteria > Cyanobacteriota > Cyanobacteriia > Elainellales > Elainellaceae > Oculatella. The sequence goes on along the minus strand of NZ_JADEWO010000012.1, from coordinate 82,165 downwards.
GCGATCGCCCCTCTTTAGAACTCTCACATCAGTAGCGGGAAAGATGCTGGTTCGGCCTGTCTGCTGATTGCGAACCTTCACCCGTTCACGATCGCGGGAGACATCGATAATTTTGCCCCCGTCCATCAACTCTCGAAACAGTGGCTCACCCAAGCAGTTGATCGGAATCTGTGGATCAGAGCGTTTCGATTTGGGCACTTCTTTCCAGGGCAACTTATCGCTGCCGCTTCTCAACCAGGTAGCCGAACCGATCGCGATGACTAAATCGCCCACCGCTAAATTTTGCTCATTCTCAATAGCGATCGCCCGATCGCTTTCCCGGTCGCTTGCCCGATCGCCTTCAAACCCTAGTTGCAATGCGGGTTTGTCCTCAAAGCGATCAGGCGATCGGACTGTTTTGGGTTTTTCAACAAATTTATTTTCTGTTTTTTGCCCGATCGCCTGATCGCTTTGCTCAAAACCATTGCTATTCGGTGGTTTAGAGGCGATCGGACTAGGCGATCGGACTTCCGACTCACTCTGATCGCCTGATCGGTAGTCAGTATCTTGAACAGAGTAGAGGTAATAAGGAGTACCTGGTATTCTCTCTCGCCTAATCAGCCCTTTTGCCCATAACTCCCGTAAGGCTCGACGAGTCGCCTCCTTCCCTAAGTTGAGATACTCGCTAATTTCGGCAGGGGCGTAGGCTATGCCGCGCTGATTGTCGTCTGAGAGCCACAGTCTGATTCTTCCGGCTTGAGTGGCTGTGGCCTCTGCGTTTTCCTCTTCCCCGTCCTCACCCAGATATCGGAAGGTGAAGTCCTCGGCATCAAACACGAATTTATAGCGGCCTGGGGGCAAGCCCATCCGCGTCTTCTGCACTCGCATCAGTCGTTCAGATGGCGACTCGGCACCCACTGTCATGCTCCAAACCGCATCGACAGAGTTATGGATGGCGCGGCTACCACGGGCGTTCCCTTCCCCGTTGCTGTGGTGAATGATGAAAACGTTATGCCCGTAGCGTTTGCGAATGTCGTTGATTTGCAGCAGCGGGCGGGCATATTCGGTGTCGTTCTCGCTAAAGATGCAGCTACGGTTGATGGCTGTTAGCGAGTCGATGATGATGGTGCTTCCCGGCGGCATCTTGGCGCACCATGCTTCGAAGTGGGCGATCGCCTCTACCTTCCAGCCGGATTCAATCCACAGAGGCGCGTTGCTGGGAATGCCGCGAATGTCGATGCGCTCGGCGGTAATCATCTCTGGCTCATCCACCTGGATCAGCAACACGTTGCTTTGCGTGACCGGGTAGCCGTTCCAGGGCTTGCCCTGGAGGATGGCGGCCATCATCTCATAGAGAAACAGTGTTTTCCCTACGCCGCCTTCGGCGTGCAGCAAGAGGGTAATGCCTTTGGGAATCCAACCCTGCACCAACCATTCCACCTCTTGCTGATGTTGGGTTTGAAATTCAGAGATGTGTTTAGGTTGGAAGAATTGCTGCTGGCAGAGCGCTTTGTTATAGACCTCCATCAGTTGCCGTGAGGTGCGCTTTGCCCGTCGCGCCAAGACTTGCAGCTTCCATTCTCTAAGTCCTGCATCTTGAATCTGCTCGATTTGCTCGATTTGCTTAACGATGGAGTCGTATTCGAGATATTCAAGATCTTGACCGAGGTGTTTTTGGGTGAGCTGCTGTGCGATAGACTCGACAAGCTCGACCGGGACAGCGTTGTATTTAGCAATTTGGGAGAGGTTTGCTTTCAGGAACCGGCTACCGGTGACGGCCTTAAGAATGTCGTCCTCCAGGTCGCGATCGGCCTGTTCTCTAAGCGCATCCGGGGGCGAAAACACAGCATTGTATGAACGAGCTGCATCAGAGCTGCTCTGTTCTATCCATCGTTTTTCTTCTGCTACAAGTTGTTGCCATTCTTCTTGAGTGGCTGGGGTATAGTTGAAATCATCAGAAGACATCGGTGCAATTCTCCACTATTGGGCACTCTGATACAGCCTGTGTCCGCAATACACAGGCAAAACTATGAAGGCCATCTCTTTAGCCGAAGAGATGGCCTCTTGTTTAGAAAGGTGTAGCGTCTATAACCTCTGTGGATTCGTTCTCAACAGCAGGTAGAAGATTGACCAGTTCTGGAAATGGCTGCACATCGGTTTTGATGCCTTGTTTGGTTAGAAATTCAGCCGTTGCAGCCCACTTCGATCGCGCTTCGGTTAGTTTTTGTTCTAACTCCCGCAGCTCCACCTGGAGACGAGACCGTTCACGCCAAACCTTATTGCTATCGGGTTGAGCGGCTGTAACGGCCTTATCTCGCAGCATGGCGATCGCATCATCTGCGGATTCCCCTTCCTCTAACTCAACCTCGAAGCCAATTTTCTCGTTTTCGTAGTCGCCAATATTGAACAGAGCTGAGTAAATAACTCGTTTAATTTTCATCGTGTTACCTCACGAAGCTGAGCGACGATCGCCCCCATCACTTCCAAGAGGGTTTCATCCGGCGCTTCCTGAAGAAGGTGGAAAGCATCCTCAGCCGCTTGATTGCTGGCATTCAAATCAAAGTTATTGCTAGCTAGAAGAATGGCGATTTCTTCTAATAGGTAAAACTTTTGTGATTTGGTCAAACTCTCCAACCGATCGCCATACTGATCCGTAAGCTTGGCTAGTGCATTTTGCTGGGTTGATTGCATATAGAATCCTTCTGCTAATGGAAATCAGAATTTAGAGCTAAGGGCAGCCCTCGACCGAGGATTGCCCTTTTTGTTTGTGAATATTGTGTGTTTCACCTCTCTTCTTTTGTGAGCGCATGTCAAAAGCGGATGTACTTCTGTTTTTGACCTACGCATGTGTCAGATGATTGGGTATGCGGTACAGGTCATCTGGTCAATGCACCCTGTACCGCTACAAATGAGCGGCGGAAAGCGTTTGCAGTCCGTTGCCCGTTTGTTTGTCCTTGATTATGCCATACTGGCACGCCACTTTGGCACGCCACTTTGCTATGATAAAACACAAACCGTTGGAGGAGGAAGAATCCCCCTTGAAAGCAATTCGTGAGCTTCTAGGTTTATCTCAACAAGAATTCGCTGGTTTGCTCGGTGTCTCTATTACCACAGTGAGCAGGTGGGAGCGCGGCAAAACGCCGCCTACTTTCACTATTGGGCAAATAAGAGTTTTGTTGAGGGAGCTGAAGCCATACGGGTTGACCCTTGAAAACTTTCCAGACGATATGACACCGGGAAACCGGATGCAGCTTCAAGGTTCAGGAGGTGTCGATGTAACTTAATTCAGCTTTAGCCGGGGCACTCAACCCCGGCTCCATTCCTTTAAAGGAGGTTTAACGCACACTTGGCGCACATTCAAACGCACACAGTCTGCACGGCAACAGCACAAACCTTGAACACCTGATTTGTAAGGCTTTGAGCCATTCTCTAAGCAGGACTAGTACATATGGAGCACGTATCAGAGCACAACACTCGCACACCATCCGCACATTACAGCGCCCAACAAATTGCGATTGAGCATGAAGACTTGGGAATTAAGGAAGTCACCATCAGAACCCGATGGTTCTCATGGCTTACCAAAGTAGCTCCAGAGCCTCTGCTCAAAACCAAACAAGGGTTTACAGAACTGGCTCGCACGCTGTTTGAGGACTTTGCTGAGAACGTTAAGCGTGATGGGCAAAGCCCTGAACAGTGGGTTCAATCCGCTAAAAGTCGTTACTCCCATGAGTGGGCTTCTGCTGGTGTGATTGACGCTGAATTGATGCCCGACCAGGTCGGAGGCGCATTAGCGATGCTGCAATCCAAAGGGAACGAGTTACAGCAGCGCTTAGCTGACGAGCTGGAACAGCTTAACGAGTTCGTAGGGCAAATTGCCGATGTGGATGCCAATTTCTCACAGGCTGAAGTGGACTTGCATAAAGCCCGTGGTGCGGTGCGCGGCATCCAACGATTCAAGCTTGAAACTCAATCAGAACTGGAGGTCTACAACCAACTCAGAAAACAACATCTCAACAATCAGTGATGAGGATCTGCCGGGGAACAGATCTCACCCCGTCCCCGGCAGCATTACTCCCTTTAGAAACACAAGGAGCAATTCAATCATGACATTTTTCAAACGCCGGATTAATGCTGGTCTTGGTGCTGACGTTCCTAACGACTGCGATTTGCAAGCACAGCAACAACAGCGCATTCAGGAATCGGGGCACCGGAACCCCAAACCCGATCCGGGCGACGGCAGCAGCAACCAGGACTGGTACAGCGAAGACGACAACGGCGACTGGCAAAAGGTTGACAAATCCGTTTATCGGAGTCTCTGTCTGGTAGGGGCGATCGCTCTCTCTGGCCTGATAACAGGCTGCCCTGAGTCTTACTACACATACACCGCACCAGCCCAGGCATCCGGCTCTCATGCCCCATTCGGGAGTTGGACAGAGCCACCTTTAAATGCCCAATCTTACGGCGGGTTGGGCGAACTGAATCCAGAGGAGATTAACGCCATCCTTCATTTGGCTTTCCCTCAGCAATATGAGTCCATCAAGGACAGATTTGGGTTACCAAACAAAAGAGACGAACACAAAGACTATTACAGAATCGGCGGAACAACTCGGTGGCTTGCGATCGAGTACCAGGGCAAAACGGCCACATCCTATACTCTCAGCAATTGAGGCGATTCAAACCATGTTGAGACAAACTGGGGCGATCGCCCTAACTACTATTTTGGTTGCCGTCTCTCTGCCAAAGAAGGTAGAAGCGCAGACAGTAAATCCAGCCGTGCAAGCTTGTTTTTCTAATGCTGCCTGCACTGCTACAGTTGTACTACTCGGAGGGGTTTACTATTGGGCAGTGACCCAATCAGGTGTTACCCAGCACTTCCCTCACGATGGAGAGCCAGGCCACCTTGAAAACCCAGAAGGCTCAACCGAACAATGGGAAGAGACTATTTGGGCTGGAAGCATCAGCGAAGCCATCAGCAAATGTCAGGAGTTTGCTCAGCAAAACGGGGTGGTCTACGTCGGAGTTGTTCACAATCGCGGTCGTAGTTACGTTTGCCAAGTTAGAACCTACAGGAGTTAGTTATGACAACAACCCATCTTGTAAAATTTGTTCTGGTCTACCCGCCGGGGCAACTTCCTCCAGACGTGAAGGCTGAAGACATCCCAGATGATGAGCCTATTGGTTCGTTTGAGGACTATATTTTTCAGTTTTCAGAACAACCGCCAGAACTGGGAACTAACCATCATCTGAATGGTAATCAGTGGACGATCGCTCAGGTTCAAACCTATCAAGCGCTTCAATCAACGCCTGGTGCAACTAAAGCAGTTCATATCGCCATCTGCACTCCTGATGGAGCCGTTCCACAAAGACCTGATTGGAGTGGGGGTCAACCTCAAGTCCTCTACATCCCAGCGCTGACCAACGGCACCTTGGCGCTTAATGAAGATGGAACAAACCGTTACGGGATAGCAGTAGAAACACCGCTCAACATTCCGTTAAATAACATCTTTGAAGATTGGACGCTGAAATACTTCCAGTCCTTTGAATTGGTATCAGCATCAGCTCCACAGTCATTCAAGGACGTTGTAATCTGCTGGTGTAAGCAAGAACCTGCACTGGTTGTTGTCTAACTCCCAATTACATCCCACTCAAGTAAGCCCTGGTGCGATCGCATCAGGGTTTTTCATATCCATAGGACTGGGCACTTTAGAAAAAGCCATCTAACAAACCTGTTGGATGGCTTAGTAGTTTTCTATTGCGAGACTAACATGAAGTTTCCTACATGGTTTCCCTTCCCTAGCTCATGGCTCAATGCTGTTCTACTGCTATTTTTAACGGTTGCAACCAGCTACATTTCAGACAAGCTTTTTGACGTTGGATTTAACTTTTCTGAGTTTGCTGATAGCCCTGAACCATTCATCCTATTTGGGGTTGTTGCGCTACTGTCTCCCATCCCAGTGATTGCTCTATTTCACCACTTCATTCATTTAGGAATTGGGAAGATGGCTCCTAAGCTGCAATCGCCAGAAATAGGAAAAGTTAAAGGATTTTTACCTGGTTTAATTAGTTGGTGGGAAGGGTTACAAAGCTGGCTAGTGATGTCTGTTTCCACACTTTCTATGATTGGCATAGCAACCGTAACTTACCGCTTTTTTAATATTGATTTTTCACCCACGGCATCCATCATTCACGGGAATGAAGATGGATTTATGGGCTTATTGGGCATTTCTTGGCTAGTTTGCGCGGCCTACCTCTACCAGGTCGCGCATTTAGTTGAGCGTCGCTTGATGGCGATCGCATCAAAAACAAGGAATGTACGCTACAACGGTTTGAATGAATAAGAGTAGCGGGTTTGCATGAGTTGGACTAGTAATGGATTCTTTCGCAACGTCAACATTTTGAAGCGGCTGGATGCGACTGCAACAAATCAGTTGATAGACCTTTATCAACCTGGAACTTTAAACACTCAAAGTCTTAAGCCAGATGTGCGCTATTCAGGCTTTATTACGTCACTAAGAATTGCGGTTGATATAAGTAGTGTTTCGCCCGTTGAATTCCCCGCGCGCGAGCCGGGGATGAGCGACGGTGAATTGAACACCCTGCTACGGCAACTTGATGCCGGGGCACCTAAGAAAATGATGGATCTATTTCTCAGATCGTCCGATTCTGAGCCGTTGAGAATCGGCTCAATTAGTCTTTATAATCGCCGTCCCTATTACAACATAGACATTCTGTACTATTTAACAGATGCCGCCGCTTGCGATATAGCTTCAGATGCCGTTTTATCGGTTCAGGTTCGGGGGGTTGGATACGGTCTGCTCACAGGGACAGATTCAGTCTCGATTTTTGGAAGTTCGGTGGAGGAAGCCGAAAACACAGCCCCCAGCTTAATCGTTAATGTGTTTGGCGGCGGCGGCAGCGGTGGCTCGACAGCCACAGGAAATGTTGTTACAGATGAAGCTGGACAGGTGATCACCAACAACGCGGGGGAACTGGTTACAAGTGCCTAAACATTCAGAATTGTCTGGAGCTGATCTCCACGAAACAAAATTAACGCTGGGCGCACCGCCCACCGCGCCCAGTTTTGTGGGGCAAACACGATTCCATAATGGGGTTTTATTTATCGGAACGGGAACGACGGCGGGGGCCTGGAGTCCTTGCTATCCTCAGATTTTTGATTGGGCACTAGAAACCGCGCCCTATGCCGCAAACAGCCCAAACACAATCACATCGATCGGGCTGTACTGGCATCCCCTTTCTAACGCCAGTTTGAGCAATATTGCCTTGTCTTCAGAATTAGTCAACATCTGGATTGGGGGCGATGACTGGGGTGTCGGCGCACCGATCAACTTCACAGAACAGATCACCCAGATGGGAGCAGGAATTTTTACGTTTCTCATTAGCGGGGAAGATGCCTACGGGGGCAGCGACAAACCATTGCATGACCAACGGCTGGAATTAGTTGGAAGCCAGCCGACATCAGCCGCCGAAGTGATCGAAATGGCAAACGACTTCAAAGGGATGAACGGGGAATATTACAGCAACATTCGCTCGGTGCGAATCCTGGAACCCTTCTCTTTAGGCCGTTTAAGAATCGTCAATGCATAACATTTGCTTTTATTTGGGAACCTACCATGATCAGCTACTAGCCAAGCGAACTATAGTAGCTTTGAGAAACCACTATCAAAGCTCAGATATCATTTGCCGCTCAGACGGGGTTTTAGATGCCACGTTTGAGCGGTTTTGTATTGAGAATAAAACCCAGTATGTTCAAGGCGATCGAATCAAGACCTTAAACTATGGGGGGCTATGGTCTATCACAATGCTTCAATTATTTTTGAAGCTATCCAGGGCAGAATTCCTGATTAGAATTGAGCCGGATACTGTAATCCTACGTCGGCTTGAAACCTTACCGGATGCGGATGTATTCGCGCGCTATCAAGGGGGGAAGCGCCCTTACTATCAGGGTGGGGCAATGGGTTTCAGCCGAAACGCCGCCAAACTGATATTAGAATCTAAACTACTTGAAAGTGAAATTTATAAACAGACTTCCTATGGTTATCAGCGCTTTGCTGATCATTATCGACAGGCTGAAGAAATATTGCAGAATGAGCCATTAGCAGCAACCGATATCATTCTTTCAGATGTTATAGCTAAACTAGGGTTTACTGTTGACGATTGGCAGATAGCCGCCTGTTTCTCCCATGCAACAGACTTGCATAAATGGCTGATATCTCAATCGATTGACTCCCTAGAAAACTATTGTTTTGTTCATCCTGTTAAATGCGTTATTCATCCAGGCCCGATCGAGATCGATTCTCTCAAGCCCAAATTAGAGGGGTAAGGCGACATCGACCGCACCACATTGGGCGGCAACAGGAGCGGCTGTTAGAGGCAACAGCACGACGGCGGGAAGAAAGAGGGCCGCTAGTCGTGCCCTATCTCATCAGACCCGATCGGGTTGGGGTGATTGATGGTTAGGGCTGGGCGGCCACCGCGCCCAGCAACTGATCCGCGATCGCTGGGAGATACAGGGGGGCAAGACCCAATCGAGAATCCTACCTTTGACGTGGGGCCGTTCCATGTTGGGCCAGATGCGGAACCACCCAGGCCGCTGGGGGATGATGCTGGATTCAGAATCGATCCGCCGCCCGATCGCCCAGTTGATCCAACCGATTGCGAACATTACCCCAGTTCCCCTTTCTGTGGAGGGACACCACCGCTTCCCCCTACGCCGATTCCGGGGATTAATCCTCCAGCTCAGCTCAAAGTTACCAGCGCCGGCTGCAATAACTGTGAATGCTGGTTGTGCTTCGAGGGGCGGCTATTCGGCGCGGCAACGCCCAACGTTTGCATCAGTTACCGGAAAGCGAATTGTATCGACCCACCCAAAGAGAACCCTATCCCGCCAATTCCAGACGGGCCACCGCCGGGGAATCCGGTTGAGTTTGACCAGCCGAACAATACCGGGGAAGGATGGATCGCCAATTGTCGCTATTTCGTCTACGTCAGGAACTCTGTTTATCGGTTGCCGCATGAAAAGCTACCAATGCCTGATAGCCCAGCGCTGAATGCATGGAACCCGACTGGAACAACCGATCTGAGAGATTACATCATCCCAGCCTACGGGCCGATCGTGGGGTTGAAGTACAGATACTCATATACCAATTTTGATGGTGTGCCGTGGTACGACATCTTTTTAGTCAGTGGTGGTTTGGGGCAGTACCCTTACGAGTTCACCAACCAGACAACCCAGCGAACCCGGATCTTTAAATGGGAAGCAGGATTCTTTACAGACGCGGTGTTTACCAACCGCCCCAGCTTTTTATTCCCTGGGGTTGCCAGCCACCGAAAACCACATGACGAGCTGTTCTATAACGCGCCTGGGGAACGTCTGGACTTTAACGGCATTCCCACCTATTTCTACGATGAAGCGGTGCCACGATTTATCATGCGCGCGCCGATCACAGTGATCTATAGCGTGGTTCAAGCGGGGAAGGTTGAGCCGCATGTTTACGCTGATGGCACACGGGCATTCTATGGCTATGTTTGCGGCCCACCTTCCCCACCTCCACCTATTCCCCCAAACCCTCCTGATATGGCATGTTGCAGTTGTGAAGATATCGCCCGATTGATCGATCGGAAGTTGAAGCCCATCTATAAAATTTTGGGCTTTGAACCTGCGGATCTCCCTAAAATCAAAATCAATCCAGATGAGCTGATCAAAACTCTGGGAGAGAGTGTCTACCCTACCCCAGAAGGGGAAGAGATAGACATCTACAACATGATCCAATTGATCGGTGCGGTTGGAGCATCGAACTACTTTAAGGCGGGATACCAGGATTTACCCGCAAAATTACCCTCTACCCTATTGGCTTATTCCGATGGAGCCGAACCGGAGGAACTGAAGACAGAGTTAGAGCTAACCGCCTGGTTCATCAAGCAGTTTGATGCGTTGATCGGGCAATTCCCAATCAAGATGAGTTTTCAGGATGGAGAGGAAGAAACAGCAATCGAACTTCCAAACATCTCTGAAACATTGGCTGAGTTATACGGCCTGACACAGACAGCTACCAGCAACACGGACTTATCAATTAACTTTCTGACTCGCTTAGCGGCTGAATTGATCTCAGTAAAGAATTCTTCATTGATCACTCAAGATCATGCCAAGGGAATTAGCGCGTTTTTAGGATACAAAGGAAACCCTAAGCCGCGAACTATTGGCTACGCTTTCGATCCAAGCCATCTCGACTCTATTCAAAATCTATTGAATGAGTCTTATAGTCAGATCATTGGTTGGGAGAATGAGGATAAAGAAACCGTCGCTAATTATCTAATGCGCTTATCATTTAGCGCTGGAATAATTAAGGCCGTGTTCATGCGAAATGGTTCGCAAATCAGCGGATTACAGAATCAGATTGAGTCATTGTTTGCTGATGGCGATAGCGATTTAGAGGGCCGCTGGCAAGCGTTTGTCCAATACATCAATAGTCCTAACGCCCGATTTAATAATGCTTCCCCGTTCAATCCACAACCCAGTGTTGTAGATAAAACAGTAGGGGATGAACCAACGGAAGGGGAAGACTGATGGTTCTGGAGCTTAAACCCAATCAATTACTCTCAAGAGCAATTCGGTGGAACAGCAGCAAGGGCATCACTGGCAGTGGTGTCCTGGGTTCATTGGGGGATTCAAAGATCCTTAACCCTGATATCAGGAAAATCAACCCGATCGCGCGCATTGATAGCCAGACCGATGAGGACGGGGGGTTTCTCGGTTGGCTATGGGACTCCGCAAAGACGTTTATCGGATTTATTGGAAAAATCTTTGGGATTGCAAAGTTTAGCTTGACAGCCGCCTGGGGGTGGCTGTCAGGCCGCTTTGAGCAAATTAAAGCGTTCAACTGGAATGCTTCAGATTTACAGCTTCAATCAATGTTGGATAGCCAAAATGTAGCCCTTGCTAGCGTATGGGGAAGTTTGATCGGGCAAGGAATCGGCTGGGCTGCGGGAATCGGCGTAGGCTACTCTATTGGGTTTTTCTGTCCTGTTATTGGTGGCTCGTTTCTGGCTAAATCAATCGCGGGAAGCGTCACGACCGAAAGCATAGAGGAACTGTTGCCCCAGCTCCGATCGGCACTAGGGCAGACGGCTGGAGCATTGGCTAATTCATTCCTAATTAGCGGCTATATGCAGTTTCGTAGGTTGCTGAAAACCGCGCCGCGAGACTTGTTAGAGAGTGTGTTTGGGGAGGGAACCAGCGACTTTATCCGCCGTCAGTGGGGGGCTGAAGGCGGGCCGGACTACTCCTTCAATGCAACGATGGATAGTGCGGTTCAAGACATCGACAACGCCATTGTTCAGACCTTCATTGAAAACCTGCTAGAGGAAAGCTGGGATTCATTTATGGAAAGCGGGTTTATCATCGCCCAGGAACTGGATGAAGCCTTCCAACAAACTAGAGTTGTGCAGAAGGAGCAATTTGGGCCAGATAAGACATTAGAAATCAAGCCCGATGTCCGGTCTGATGAGGTTTTAGTGTTTCAGGACGTGCCTCAAAAGTTGCTAGAACCTGCTGTTATGGGGCTGATCAATCAGCAACGCCTGGTGCACAACAGAGATATGGGCAGCATCATCTCGCAACCCGTTGACGAATACATCCGAGCGCGCCCCCAGCTACGAAAGCTTGTCCTACTGTTCAAGGGACGATCGCGGCCACCCTGGAAGAATCCAGACGGCTCACGGGCGAAGGAGGTTTGCTGTGCCATTCCAGACGCGCGCCGGGGGCTAACCTGGGATGAAATCAAAACAGCAGCACAGCCGTTCACTTGGGGGCGTTTTAAGGCAGTGGCGACGCTGGACAATCAGCGACAGATGCATGTCAACGCGGCCACAAAAGAGATGGCAGAAAATACCCTGTTGAGGTTAGCGGCATTGTCAACGGCTGAAATTTTAAGGCTTACAGTCTCGGAAGAGGAACGGACACCAACGCCGCTGAGGAAAACAGCCACAGATGTATATCCGGCTTATGCCACACTCATGGCTAGAACCGCATCTTTAACGACAGAAGGCAGAACGATGCTGGATGGACGAACGTTTACAGAAGAGATAAAGCGGTTCGAACTATGGACAAATAACCCGCCGCTGGGGTGGGAAGGATTGCCCTAACGTCGTAACAAATCTTATCGTTATGACAATATGCTCGAATTGTTATCGTGCAGAACCCTATGGGTTCGGGTGTTGGAAGCAGAGCTAGAAAGATACGTGAAAACCCTTATAGCACAAGGGTTTCACGGGTTGCTATAACCAGAGCAACCTTCTTTTCAGAGCTATGACTTATACCTCTCGACTACGAAAAGCGATCAGGGAAGCGGCAACGCTGGAGCGATACGTCGAATACATCCGGGAAGCTGCTACGGAGCCGCCCAACTTTGGAAGCCGTGGGGCTAGAGGCCCGTCCCGTGAGATTGGCGTTGTACCCTTCTCATTCGATATTCCTGCGAACAATCTGGTGATCGTGTCTGCCAGCGGAAAGAGCTGGACAAAGCTAAACCCGACGATCGGAACGTATGCAGACGCAACGCTGGGCGGTTCTGTTGAGAAACAGAGAATCGGGGGATTCAAACCCGCACGCCTCATCTACTTCGAGTCAGCAACCCGGTCTGTAACAACGCCAATATCTAAACGAACCGGACTGGAGTACCAAAAATACGCGGGAACCACCTACACCGCGCCTTATGGTCGAGGTTCTGGCGATGGGAATGATGAATACGAAGTTTTTATGGATTTGCGATCGCAACTGCGACCCGCATCCTATACGGGCATCCGTCGCGTGAGTCGCCAAGTTGAAATCAGGAAGCAACGGGCATGATTAGCGCTGAAGATCTCTTTACTACGTTTGGAGCTGAGAACCCTGATTTCAACGCCGCCGATCAAGATGCTGAATGCAGACTATTGTTTCAGCGTCAGGCCGCGATCGGCGCGTGCCTGGTGGGAGATCTTCAGCCCGATGACTTGCTTGATTTATTAGCGGATCAGATGGATGTAGTCGAATATGTCCAGACTGTTGAAGCTAATGTCCATTGGGCTTCAAGTCAAATAGGGCGATCGCTCATTCTCTAAACCACTATGCCCTGGGCAACTCTCGGAACCATAACGCCATCAATTGAATGGCAAACGTTTAATCTTGCCGTGACTGACACAGAAACATTTAGGATCATTCAGTCATGGTCAAAACGCCCGATCAACGCTTGCACTATCGCTCAATTTTTCCCAACGTTCCAGGCTCAAACGGGCTTCAGGCGCATTTATCCGAATGAGCGGCACATCATCTTAGACTTACGGATTCCGTCTGAATTCCGAAAGCAAAGCATCATCACTCGCTCGATTCAGATCCGCCGCCGTCTTCCAGAAGTTGCTAACGCAGGATGGGCCGTTGAAATCCAGGCTTTCTATTAATTAATTTTTGAGGCTTAGTTGATGCCAGCGGCAACCTTTCATCTAAGAAACGAATCCCTCGTGGAGCAGGGTTCGTTCTGGTCTGTCAAATTGCGCTATCCAGGGAATGTAGTGGGGGCGCGGCTCAAAGGGCAGATCAAAAAACGAATTGGGGGCGATTTGGTGGGGGAGTTTAAATTCACCACCGTTGGCTTTCTGGAAGGAGCCAACCAAACTGAATTTTTGATGAGTCTGGGTGCGGCTGTAACTCAAAAGATTCCCATGCCCGAAACTTTTCATGTTTATGACGTGAAGATCACGCTAACAGGCAAGGAGCCAGTTCGGCTCATTCAGGGGCAAGTAGAAGTCAGTCCGGGGGTAACTGATGTCTAATCCGCTTGAGATAGTTCCAGTCGAACCTATTGTCATCTCGGTTGTTACAGAGGAGGCCCCCACACAATTAGAAGTTGGCCCGGATCTCTCAGCCAGTTCTATCCCGCCGCTGGATGCCTCAAAAATAAAGACAGGGCAGTTTGAGGACGCGAGAATCCCTGATTCGATCGCAAGGAACGGATTAGTAGCCGCGACAGTCGCGGCTCACGCTCTTGACCCAGAAGCACATCCCCAATATGTTTCGGCTGAAGCGCTGGAAGCGTTGCAACCTGTCAGCGAGAATTTAACCGCGATCGCCGCTTTAGATGGCGATGGTTTTGGATTAACGCTACTCACGCGGCCTGATGCTGAAACGGCGCGCGCGTTGATCAATCAAAGCTGGGAATTCAGGCAAGCCAGCAAGCCCTTGGCACGGCCTGATGACTCACCCCTGGGGGAGGGCGATCGCTGGTTCGACCTATCAAATTTCTCCTGGTGGGTGTGGAGTGGCTCATATTGGCTGAGTGAGCAAATTTTTGTGTTGCCCACATTGGCAACACTGTCTACCGCTGCATCATTTACCGCCGCATTTGCGCCGCCGCCTAACTTCAATCTGCTGTTAGTCTCGGTGTTGATTTCTGCCAGAGTATCGGCTCCTGCCCGATTGGCGGATCACATCGTCTTTAAGCTTGAATCCTTCAACAAAGGAAATGTGAGCTTTACAGATGTTGCCAGTTTGGGAACTACAATCGACGCGACAACATCCGCAGAGGTAGGGACTAATGTGTCAGTTCCGTTGAATATCTACCACGATCCAACGGCGTTGAACATTGCTCAATATCGCTACGCTGTGAGCAAAGTTGGCGTGCCTGGAGCGATTGCAAACTTGGTTTTCCTGCTCTCATATCGGTTAGTAAAGCCATGATGATTACAGCAGAACTACTGTCTTTCCTGTCTACAATCATCGGGATTTTAAGCGTCATCTGGATAGCAGCCAGAAGCGTGGAGCGCTTGAAAAATCAAGCCACTAGCGATTTGTTAAAGTTAGAATCTGCCGTTAATTTGAGCCTGGAAAAATTGAAGGGGGCAGACGAGAAACACGAATATATCATCAATGCCATTAAGGAATTGATTGAACATAGGACAGGACGATTAGGAAACGAACTAAAAGACCTGAGAAAGGATCTTAACGACACACAGCGCTTTCTGAATAAGACCACGTCTTTCCAGATAAGGAGTCAAGAGGATGTCGAACGTTGACGGGTTCGTTGAACCAGAACAACTGACAGACTACTTACAGCGGATTGAGCGGTTCGTCAAAAATGACATACTGCCGAATTTTCCTAACTGCTCGTTGGAGGAACTGATCGCAGTGGCGATCGTACTAGAACAGCTAGCCACCCACTTCCGCTCAACTGCCAGAAATCAGAAGGCAATGCAGCAACGGAACCAGGCTGGGAAACCGGAGTAGCATCCCTCAAAAATATTCAAACTTTCCTATTTTTCTCTATAGATAGTTAATTTAACCTATGAGGGAATTTAGGCAAACTTTAAGCAAGGTTTGCAGATCGAGTCTCATAAGCCTTATGGGGCAAGAATTACAGTTTTTAGTGTGGAGGACTGAAAATCCTCGTGTCGGCGGTTCAAGTCCGCCTCCTGGCATCTTTTCATATTTGTCTACAACCTCGAACAACGGCAACTGCGTTAAGTGCTGCAACACTGCAACCAAATGCGGCTCAATCAACTGGGGCAAGCCACTTAACAGCCCATCTTAGGCTGGGTCTTTCAATGTTTTATGGCGGTTTACTTTGTTGGGCTGGGGATTGAAAGTGCGGAAGGTTGGTTACAAGGGTTTGGAGTTAACTTTTCTCTTCCTGCCCGTTGAAGCGCCCTTTCGTCTTTTCCCTTTCTGTGGTTCTGGCTGGAGATCCGCTGCTGACCTTTGAGAAGTTGTATTCAGGTCACCAAATTTAGGACTCCAGAAACGTCCATCGGTTGTATAGAAATACACGGCATCCTTGTGCTTGCCCTCCTGTCGCTTCGTGCGTTCGGAACAACGTAGCATCACCTTTTGCTGTCCATCTTTCTGGTAGGTATGTTCTTCTAGCGGCTGACGACAAACCGGGCAGGGATAGGAGGTCAGTTTCCCGGAAGGTTCTGCCTGACCAGGCACCGTCTTACTCCGGGGTTGTTCCCACTGTTGGGTGCGATCGCTCCAAAACAACACTGAGTCATTGCACTGCTGACATTTCAGGAAAAATCCCTTCGTCACCTTACGGCTGGGAATTCTTGCCATCTCATGTTGACACTGAGGACAGGGAATATCGGTTAATGCGACAGGCTGGCTGGGTGTATCCGCCATGTGCTGCATCATCAACGTTTGCGCCTGATCAAGCGCAGGCATAAAGTAGTCCTGGTTCCAGTTCAGCAGCCATTCTTCCCAGCCAATTTCTCCTTGAGCAATGCGATCGAGTGCCTGTTCCATTTCAGCCGTAAACACAGGGTCAACCAGTTTGGCCAGCAGTTTTTCCAGAGCAGCATCCAGCGATAGACCCAATTCGGTCGGCTGCAACTTTCCCTGATGCAGATGCACATAGCCGCGCTGCTTCAAGGTTTTAATCGTGGGCGCATAGGTGGAGGGTCGTCCAATGCCCTTGCGCTCCATCAGTTGTACTAACTTCGGTTCTGAATAGCGAGGCGGTGGCTGGGTTTGCTTCTTGTCTGCTTGCGATCGCTCCAGCGTCAGCGCTTGACCAGACGTGAGAAGCGGCAGTTGGGCATCTGCCTGAAGGTTCTGCCAGTAGCGCGTGTAGCCAGGGAACTCTACAATCTGCCCTCTGGCTTCCCAGTAAAGCGAGCCTGATTGAGTGATGACTCGGGTTTTCCTCAGTCGGGCAGAATTGCACACAGAAGCAACCGATCGCTTCCAGATCAGGACATACAGGTCAAACTCATCCGCCGATAGCTCAGTTCTCAGTTGCGCGGAAGGACGATGAATGTCGGTCGGGCGAATTGCTTCATGGGCTTCCTGTGCGCCCTTGCGGCTGCGGTGCTGGGTCGCGCGTTTGGGAATATTGGCTGGATCGTGGGCTTCTAGCCATTGACGCACCGCCTGACAAAACTCAGGACTCAAGCTGACGCTGTCTGTTCGCATATAGGTAATCAATCCCTTTTCGTAGAGGGATTGAGCAACCTGCATCGTTTTATCGGGGCTAAACCGTAACTTGGCTCCTGCTGCCTGTTGCAGAGTAGAGGTTGTAAAGGGCGGTGGCGGAGACTGATGAACAATCTTGCCCTCAATTGAAACAACTTGATGGGGGTGAGCTTGGGCAATTGCCACCAATCGATCGGCTTCAGCTTGCGACAAAACTTGATCCGCTTCAGGAACAGCCGTTGATTCCCCCGTGTCATCTGCGGTTTCCACACCTGCCTGAGCAGTGGCATTGAGTTTCACCCGATAAAAAGCGCGAAATCCTTCGGCATAGTCCACCCAGACCGACCAGAAATCGTGTGGCTGAAAGACTTGAATTTCTCGCTCCCGCTGACACAGCAGATGCAGCGTTGCGCTCTGAACTCGCCCCATCGACTTTGCGCCGATGTTGAGTTTCCAGACGACATACTTGCTGCCCTTGTAGCCCACTAGCTTATCGAGACAGTCCCTTGCCCGCCCTGCCGCAATCAAGTTCGCATCCAGTGGACGCGGGTGGGCGATCGCCTGTCTCACGGCCTGAGGGGTAATTTCGTGATACACCACTCGTTGAGGATTTTTGAGCCGCAATTCCTGTGCTAAATGCCAGCTTATAACTTCGCCCTCCCGATCCTCATCGCACCCGATCAGAACCCGGTCGGACTGCTTAACGGCTTGCCTCAAATCCGCCAGTACCTTCTTTGCTTTAGCGTCCCGAGGCACATAGCGACATTGCACAGTTGTCCCTGTCAACTCAAAGCCAAGCGCATCCTCACCTTCGTCTGCCAACTCTCGCACGTGCCCCATACTCGCTTTGACAATCCACCCGTCACCGAGAATCTGCTTCAGCTTGGCAATTTTTCCAGGAGACTCGATCAAAAGAAGGTTGGGCATAGCTAGACCGTTGAAACTCCCTCACAGCCTTAGTGAATCAGTAAGGTTGAAATGTTTGAATCATCCAATGTGTTGGCGAACAGTAATCTTGTACTAATTGTAACAGCTCTAGCTTGTCCACACTCGTTGTGGAGCGATCGCAGACTTTCTCAACAATGAAGTTTAGAGATTCGCTGTTCGTGATATCGGCGTTCCTTGATCTACAGAGAAGCCCTTGACCCTGTGTTTTCAAAGAACCTGCAACGTTGGCAGTGGGCTGAACGGTACCTTGAAGTTGTAGCGTACATTCAAGATGGCTTCCTGAACTAAGCCAGTGCTGAGGGGAAGCTAGCTGATCACCTGCCCCCGGCACTCACCAAATCCGATTTTGGGATACCCCTGTCGGTCACAATACCCCCGAAGTGTTACTTCATCCCCAGCTTGAAGAAACGATCGCACTTCGCCAGTGGGTAGCGTGAGGGGTTGCTTGCCGCGCTGGGTGATTTCTAATAAGCACCCCTGAGTACCAGCGTTAGCGCCTGAAACAGTGCCGCTGGCTAACAAATCTCCAGGACGAAGATTACAGCCGTTGCTGGTGTGGTGGGTGAGCATTTGCGCCACGGTCCAATACATCTGTTGAAACGGACTACGGCTCAAACGCAAAGGGGCGATTCCTGCTTGACGCATCTGAGCAGACGTCAGGAACACCTCTAACGTCAGGGCAATGCCACCTCGCGCCTGATTGACCGAGGCCGTGAGGTAGGGTAACGTTTCTGGAGCCTCAGAAGATTTGGTAAAGGCAGCGCAGCGAAATGGCGCTAGCGCCTCCATTGTCACCACCCAGGGAGAAATCGTGGTAGCAAAGCTCTTGGCTAAAAAGGGGCCAAGGGGTTGATACTCCCAGGCTTGAATATCTCGCGCTGACCAGTCATTCACAAGACAAAGACCAAACAGATGGCCTTCGGCTTGAGGTAGGGCGATCGGTTCTCCTAAGGCATTGCCCATCCCGACAAAGCACCCCACTTCCAGCTCATAGTCCAACATCTGTGAAGGGCCAAAGCTGGGAGCTGTATCTTCAGGCCGTTTCTGTTGACCAGAGGGACGCTGAATCGGAGTACCGCTGGGCACGATAGACGAAGCTCGCCCGTGATAAGCGATCGGCACATATTGGTAGTTTGGTAAGAGCGGATTGTCGGGACGAAACAGCCTGCCGACATTCGTAGCGTGAAAAATCGAGGCATAGAAATCCGTGTAGTCCCCAATTGTGGCGGGCAACCGCATCTGCACGTCTGCCCTGGGAACGAGCATTTGGCTGGCGGCTACTGGTTCCTGACCCATCCGTAGCAATTGGCTCAGATGATGGCGTAACGGTAATGAGGCTGCTTTTCCCATCGCCATCAAAGCATTTAAAGTTGGCGCTGCACAGGCTACTTGTAGAGGCTCAGGCAGCGCTGCCAATGCTCCAATGGTGCGACATGCAGCCAAATCCAAAATTTGATCACCGATCGCCACCCCAATTCGCGGTGCATCATTGCTGCCTAATCGCTGAAATACCCCAAACGGTAAATTTTGAATGGGGAACTCAGTGTCGGCTGTGTTTGCCGACTCGACCCAACTGAGCAGGTTCGGATCATGAGTAGCATCAATGGCACAAATCATAGGAGTTCCAGATGATCAAGATCGGCGATCGGCTCCTGAATAGAACAGGAACCAAACGAGTGGAAGAACTGCTGCCGGAAGCGTTTAATCTCAGACAAGGTAAGGGAGTGCTCCCGCCAATTGATGGTCATATCGGTGAACTGGAACGAGTGGCGCGATCGCTCCTCCAGGATTGCCACTGCTTCATTGCCGCTAATACTGCCTTGATAAGCTAAGGCTGCCACTAGCAGCACATTCAAAAAGCCATGCATGGTAACGGAGGCACTGTCAGCTTGAGACGTTAAGCGGTACTGACCTCGCAAAGGGTGATGTAATCCCGCCGTAGCCTTCAAAGGAATCTGAGCTTCGGCCAGGGATAGCAGCCGCTGAGCAAGCTGAGTACTGTCAGGAAAGGCATCATTGGTGAGTCCGCCTGTCCGCAGTTTTGCCGCAGTACCAGGCGGCTGCAAAATTTTCAGGTAGGGTACTAAATCGACACCAAACGGAATTTCAAAGAAAGCGGTTACGTCTGTCGGCAGTTGTCGGTGAACCTGCTGGATCTCGTCCTGTGGTAACGGGGCAACCTCTAAGGCGCGAATCGCAATCTGGCCAGTTGTGTGGCTGAGCTGGCGAATCTGCTTGAGTTCGGCTAACCAGTTTGGCGACAGAATGACGCTCAATGGCCAGAGCCGAGAGGATTTGCTTCTACTGGGCAAGTTTGGCAGAAGCTGAATCAACTCAGGCAACCGCGAGGCTGGTACAACAAAGTGACCGAGCATCCAGTGATGGGGAGAAGACCAGGCGCGATCGTAGATTGCTAGCGCCTCGGGCAGACTTAGTTGGGCAGGGGGAAACAGTCCAGCATAATCCACGATCGCCGAGAGCAGTTGTTTAAGGGAGAGTAACACGCGATGTATCTCCTCTTTTCAAACATCAGGCAGTTAGGAGCGAGTAGTGAAGAGCCAGTGCCGCTACAACTGAGGGTTTAATCATAGTAAAGTTTCTGCTCAACTACATCTAGCGCCGGACAGGTTATGCGTTCTGGCTAAAAAAGTTTGCATATAGTTTGTACCGTTTTGCAACAAAAATTCGGTATCTGGCTCAATTTTCTATTAATGATGTACTTGACTTTCTGCTGCACTGAATTAAGTGAACAATTTGCTTCTGTAGGAATATGGAGCAGCCAGAAATTATAGCTATTCTGTTAGTAATAGAAGCCGAGTTCGCCTTAATACTTAGTTACTTTAACTGGGCGAACCTAGACGATAAATCTATAATTCAATTATGGCTTCTCAGGTTAAGTTAAGTCACTCCTTCTGAGGAACAGTAGAGAACTTGCAAACTTTCTAGTGTTTTGAGTTCGGTTATTGACTTGACAATTTTTGAATAGAAATTCGTCAATATCGTTTGTTGAAATTACTCGCGATCGCCCCACGCAATTTTTGTAAGCAATGCCTGTTATCTATTGTTTTGAGTTGTCTCCAATCGCTACACGTGATTAATTCTTCCTGATAGGAGGAACCACATGACCGATTTCTTTCCCGTCCTTGGCTTCGATCACCTTGAGTTTTATGTGGGCAACGCGTGGCAAGCCGCCAAGTTTTATGAAACATTGTTTGGGTTTACCAACACAGCGCATTGTGGTTTAGAGACCGGTAGCCGTAAAGTTGCTTCCTATGTAATGGAGCAAGGCAACATCCGCTTTGTTTTCAGTACAGCAGTCAGTCCTGATCATCCCATAGCTCATCGTTCGCTGAAGCATGGTGACCATGTGGCAGTGATTGCCCTGGCGGTACCCGATGCGATCGCGGCCTACAAGCAAACGACGGCACGCGGAGCGATCGGCATTATCCCCCCTACCACGGCTGAAGATGAGCATGGCTTATTGCGCTATGCTGCCATTCGCGCCTATGGTGATGTGCTGATCAAATTTGTCGATCGCACTGAGTATCAAGGCATTTTTGCCCCAGAATTTCAGCCGCAACCCGTTGGGTGTCGCGATCGTTCAGCGGGACTGCAAACCATTGATCACGTTGTCGGCAATGTTGAACTGGGTGACATGGAGCGCTGGGTTCAGTTCTTTGCAGACACGATGGGCTTTGAGCTACTGGTGCATTTTGACGACAAAGCGATCTCTACTGAATACTCAGCGCTGATGTCTAAAGTGGTACAGGACGGCTCCGGCAAAATTAAACTGCCGATCAATGAGCCCGCTCCAGGCAAGCGAAAATCCCAAATTGAAGAATACCTGGAATACCATCAAGGCCCGGGAGTGCAGCACATTGCCTGCTCAACCGTCAATATTATTCAAACCGTAACTCAGCTACGCGAGTCCGGTGTTGAATTTCTCCGGGTTCCTACAACGTATTACGACGATTTAGCCATCCGTGTGGGCAACATTGATGAACCGATCGACCAATTGGCCGATTTGGGAATCCTGGTCGATCGCGATCAGGATGGGTATCTCCTGCAAATATTTACACAACCCGTTGAAGACCGTCCCACCCTGTTTTTTGAAATCATTGAACGGCACGGAGCGCAAAGCTTTGGGGAGGGCAATTTTAAATCACTGTTTGAGGCGATCGAACGGGAACAGGCGTTGCGCGGCAACTTATGAGGGGCAGCAGTTGAGCAAATCGGTACAGAACCATGACGTACTACTACCGTCTCGGTACGATTCCCAAGAAGCGCCATACGCAATTCCGTCAACCGGATGGCTCGTTGTATCACGAAGAGCTAATGGGAATACAGGGCTTTACGGGGATTCAATCGCTGCTTTATCATCTACACCCACCCACCCAGGTCGATGCCGTGCGGCTGGTGCAAACGATCGCCCTGGAGTTTGAGCCGCCTGGAGCCCTTCGACCCCGCCATTTGCGTACGGCTCAGGGCGTGAGTACAGGCGATGCAATTTCGTCCCGCATCCCCCTGCTGGCAAATGCGGATGTCTGTATCTCGGTGGCGCAACCGACCGAACCAATGTCCTATTGGTATCGCTTTGCCCACGGGGATGAGGTGATGTTTATCCACGACGGCAGCGGTGTGTTAGAGAGTCAATACGGCTTACTGCACTATCGTCCCGGAGATTATCTGGTGATTCCCACAGGCGTGCTCTGGCGGCTCCTGCCCGATAGGGGCATTGTCCAACGGCTGCTGGTCATTGAAGCCCAGGGACACACCGCACCGCCGCACCGCTACCTCAATCGTGAGGGTCAGTTTTTAGAACATTCACCTTATGGGGAGCGGGATTTGCGGCCACCCGAAACGTTAGTCCCCCGCGATGAGGTGGGTAAGTTTGAAGTCCGGGTGAAAGCGCGCGATCGAATCACGGCTTACATCTATCCCCATCATCCAATGGATGTAGTGGGTTGGGATGGTCATCTCTATCCTTACGCCTTCAACATTGCCGACTTTGAACCGATTACCGGACGAGTTCACCAACCACCCCCCGTTCATCAAACCTTTGAAGCACCAGGATTTGTAATCTGCTCGTTTGTGCCGCGACTATTGGATTATCACCCGCTGGCAATTCCCGCTCCCTACAACCACTCGAATCTCGATTCAGATGAAGTGCTGTATTACGTGGAGGGGAACTTTCTGTCACGCAATGGCATAGAGCGATCGTCTATCACGGTGCATCCCAGTGGTTTACCCCACGGTCCCCATCCCGGAAAGTATGCAGCCTCAATTGGTCAGAACCGAACGGACGAACTGGCAGTGATGATCGATACGTTTCGCCCATTGCAGTTCACCCACCAGGCGATCGAATTAGAGGACTGTCAGTATGCCTACAGTTGGACAATTGATCGAAGGAGTAGTTAATTTATGGTTGCTCTCACCCCTAACACTCATTCACTGACGCTTTCTCCCAGAATTCAAACCCGGTTACAAAACGGAGAGTTAACCCGATCGCAGGTCAATGAGTTTCAAGACTTTCTCAATCAGGTCGATCGGGGCATTTTTCAACACCGCATCCTCACCGACAATGCCTATACGGGCTGGTTCCAGGCAGGCAACGCCAGCGATGAGGAATTGCGGTATTTTATCCAGCAATTTTCCGTCTTTTCCAATCAATTTTTAGTTGCGGCTCTGTTGAAAGTGATCAACTCACCTACCCTGCAACAGTCTCGTGCCAGTCGAGAGATTTTGCTGAATGAACTGGGTGTGATTTATCGCAAGCTGAGTGGCACGGCAGGTACCCAGACAACTCAAACAGACGAGGAAAAAGATCGAGAAGGTGACCCGGAATTTGTCAGCACCGAAGGAACGGTAGATGGCGGCATTTGTCGCTTCCGGGCAGCTCATTTTGAGTGGTTGACTGCCGTAGCGGAGGGGCTGGGGTTGCACTATGAAGAAATTGGTCAACGGAAGCACGGGAGCACCACCACGCTGCACTTCTGTGATGAACTGCAACGCCTCTACGGCAGCGACGATCCTAATATTGCTGAGGGTGCCAGTTTTGCCGTGGAAAATTGGGCAGCAGCAGGCTTCTGGCAAGAGTTAGAAGATGGCTTGACGCAGATTAAACACCTGCGTCATCCCCAACTGCGACTGGCGTTTTTTACCTGGCATAACCGCGTGGAAGCCCAACATGCCGGGCACACCCTGGAAGAACTGGAAGCGGTCTATTTTCAACCGGGATTTGATCGAGCCAAGTTTATCCAGGGCGGTCAGGAGATCTTAGATGCGATCGCCGTCTTTTGGGATGGGCTAGAGCGCGATCGGCAGCACTAGATCGGCAGCACTAAGTGAGGACATCACCATGGTTAAGCAGGTGCGGCTCGATCAAATCGTAGCTTGTGGTGTGGCGGAGGAACCTGCCAGCGTACTCCTACCGCAGATTAACCACTGCTTAGCGACGTTACCAGCGATCGCCTGTTGGCAACAGTTGACGCGCCAGCTACTGCAACCCAGTCATCCGTTTCCGCTGCATCAGTTGCTGTATGAAACCACCTTTGCCGACTGGCAAGCAGAGCCACCCCCTGCCTGGTTGCCGACGGATACCGAGATCCAGTCCACTAACATTGCGGCGCTAATGCGGGACTTGCACCTGCACTCCTACGCGGACTTGCACGCCTGGTCAACGCGCGATCGCCCCCGCTTCTGGGAGATGATGCTGCAACGACTCGGCATTCGCCTGCGGCAGCCCTACAGCCAGATTGTCGAGTTGTCCCAGGGTGTAGAATCTCCGCAGTGGTTGGTTGATGCGCGCCTCAATATTGTCGAAAGCTGTTTTCAAGCCCCTGCCAATGCACCAGCGATTATTTTTAGCTCAGAACGGCAATCCCGCAGTGAGCCGCTGGGGACGTGGACTTATCAGGAGTTACACTCCCTCGCCAACCGTGTTGCCCGGGGTTTAGTGAACCTGGGGGTGCAACCGGGGGAGGCAATTGCGATCGATCTGCCGATGACCCCTGAGTCCGTGGCGATTTACCTCGGCATTGTCCAGGCGGGCTGTATCGTAGTGTCGATCGCGGATAGCTTTGCACCAGCAGAAATCGCCGCACGGCTGCGAATCGCCCATGCCAGGGCAATTTTCACCCAGGATGTGATGCAGCGGGGGGGCAAGTGCTTACCGCTTTACCACAAAGTGATGGCGGCTAATGCACCCTTGGCGATCGTGCTCTCCGGATGTGCTGATCCCGTAGTAGAACTCCGCAAAGGGGATTTGGCCTGGTGCAATTTTCTCAGCGAGAACAATACCTTTGACGCGGTACCGCGATCGGCTGCGGCTCCCACCAATATTTTGTTCTCCTCGGGTACGACCGGCGTTCCGAAAGCGATTCCCTGGACGCAAATTACCCCGATCAAGTGCGCCGTAGATGGCCACTTGCATCACGATCTTCATCCAGGAGATGTGGTTGCCTGGTCAACCAGTTTAGGCTGGATGATGGGGCCGTGGCTGATTTATGCCAGCCTGATCAACCGAGCAACGATCGCTCTGTACGATGGTGCGCCCACAACTCGCAGCTACGGCGAATTCATTCAAGCAGCGCAGGTAACGATGCTGGGAGTTGTCCCCAGTTTGGTCAATATCTGGAGAACGACCCACTGTATGGAGGGGCTGGACTGGAGCGCCATCAAAGCGTTTAGCTCGACTGGAGAATGTGCTAATCCGCAGGACATGCTGTATTTGATGTCGCTGGCTGGCTATCGGCCAATTGTCGAGTATTGCGGCGGCACTGAAATTGGCGGTGGTTACATCACCGGGACGCTGGTTCAACCCTGTGCGCCAGCAACCTTTACCACTCCCGCCCTGGGTCTGGATGTGGTGCTGCTCGATGGAGATGGTCAACCCACCGACAAAGGTGAAGGGTTTATTGTGCCCCCCGCCATAGGACTTTCCACCACACTGCTCAACCAAGACCACCATCAAGTGTATTTTGCTGGCACCCCCTGGTGGGAGACATTGCCGGACACTCAGTCCAGGAGTAATGTACCGGCCAGCGCTGTTGCACCCGTAACTCCCCTGCGACGCCACGGTGATTATCTAGAACGCCTCGCTAACGGCTACTACCGCGTCTGTGGCCGGGTGGATGACACGATGAACTTAGGCGGCATTAAAGTCAGTTCTGCTGAAATTGAACGGGTGCTTAATCAGCTAGAGGAGATCCAGGAAACGGCGGCGATCGCGGTCTCGCCTCCAGCAGGGGGCCCGGGGCAACTGGTTGTCTATGCCGTTGTGCTGTCAGAGACTGAAACGCCAGCAGCATTACAGATGCAGTGCCAACAGGCGATCGCCCAGCAGCTTAATCCGTTGTTTAAAGTGCGCGATGTCGTCATCGTGAAGACCTTACCTCGCACCGCGTCCCAGAAGGTTCTGCGCCGGATGTTACGGGAGCGCTATGCCGCGATCGCCCACCACCAACCGCACCAACCAACTAGCTCCCTGAGCGTACTCAACTAGCTCCCTGAGCATACTCAACTAGCTCCCTGAGCGTAGTCGAAGGGAGCGGTCACTATAGGCAAAATAACGGGAAGGCTGGCTTCGGCTACGCTCAGCCAGCCCAGGGACAATGACAATCCACCAACCAACTAGCTCCCTGAGCGTACTCAACTAGCTCCCTGAGCGTACTCAACTAGCTCCCTGAGCGTAGTCGAAGGGAGCGGTCACTATAAGCAAAGCCAAGGCTAACGGGAAGGCTGGCTTCGGCTACGCTCAGCCAGCCCAGGGACAATGACGATCCACCCACAAACTAGCTCCCTGAGCATACTCAACTAGCTCCCTGAGCGTAGCCGAAGGGAGCGGTCAGCCAGCGTGGAATCTGTGTCCTTCGACTACGCTCAGGGCACACTACCAGAAAGGACTCATGAGACCAGTCTATGCCTCATATGTATATTCTGGAATGCGTTGATGGCAGTTATTACACTGGAAGCACTCAAGATTTAGAACGACGACTATGGCAACATCAAAATGGATTGGGCGCAAATCACACTGCCAGGCGATTACCTGTGAAGTTGATCTATTGTGAGTTTTATGAGCGGGTATCAGATGCGTTTTATCGAGAAAAGCAGGTGCAGGGTTGGAGCCGTAAAAAGAAGCAAGCTTTGATTGCAGGCGATACCAATCTGTTGCACCAGTTAGCGGAATGTCAGAATGAGACACACTACATCCACCACTCAAAGCGTTTCTTGAGTGAGGGTTAAAAGCAAATTAGCGAACAACAGAGGTAGGCTGCAATTTCTCTGTGTTCGCTTGATGTTTTTCGGCTTGTTGTTGTGCTCGATCGCGATCAGCCTGGGTTTCAGGGACTAGCTTTGTGAGCAGTCGGGCTACGATCGGCAAAAAACCAATTACTGCAACAACGCCGATGATATTAAACATCATCTGAGCATTTGCAACCTGTCGTCCCACATCATCACCCGAAACTAACTGTGCAAGCTGGGATGCAAACAAAATGCCCACCGCAGCACTGATGAGATTAAACAGCAGATGAAACAATCCAGTTCGCAGTGCGTAGCTGCCTCGTCCAATCGTCGCAACTAACGTGTCAGCACACGTGCCAATTTCTGCACCCAGCATAATTGCGATTCCGGCAGCCAACCCAATCAAATTAGAACTGGCAAGGGTTACAACAATTGCTACGGTTGCTGAAGAAGACTGAATAACAACGGTAAAAATGGCTCCCACTAATGCACCGAGTAACGGATTCGCACCTAATCGCTCCATCAGGTTCAGGAACGGTTCATATTCGCGAAACGGCTCCATTGCAGAATCGATTGCTTCCAGTCCGTAAAACATCAGCCCAAAACCTAGCAAAACAATGCCGATCGCTTTCCAGCGCTCAGTCCTGCCCAGAAAAAACACCAGCAGCCCTGCAAACATCAAAATAGGAACGTACAGCTCAATGTTGAGTGAAATAATTTGTGCACCAACAGCAGTACCAATATTTGACCCCAACACAACACCCAAGGACTGCACAAAGGTGAGAATTCCCGCACTTACCATCGCAATTACAAGAATAATCGTGACTGATGAAGATTCCAGAAACGTTGTTGCTACAATTCCAGTTGTGACACCAGCAAAACGATTTGTTGTAAATTTGCTCAGCAAGTTTTTCATCCTTGCTTCGCCAACATCTTCTAACCCTTGAGCCAATCGGGTAACTCCATAGATAAACAGCACTAAACCGGCAATTGCGCCCATTGCAATTCTAAAGAAATCGACTGTTTTTTCCTCTTCCTCTTCAGTGAGCGGAGGTTCAGAAGGTGCAGAAGCCATTAATTCTGCATAGTTAGAATTGCCTAATGGCAACGGTTGAGTACTAGCGTGAACTACAGTTGATGCGTTGAAGAACGCAAGCTGTTGCATAAATGCAGGCGGACTAACAAACAGCGTAACCGTAAATAACGTGATACTTAAATAGGTAAGCAGCTTGGAGTTCAACCGCCTTAAAATAAACATTATTAATCCTCGCAAAAAGCTTTAGCGCTTTGAACTATGGAACTAAAAGCGATCGCTCGCTTGTTATGTTTGCTAGGAATAAAGATAGTTTCAATATTTTAATTTGTATCTCTTCTAAAAGAGGTATTTTGATCTCGAATAGAAGCAATTGTCTGAAAGAATTCCCTTTATTATTAACCTTAATAATTTCTAAATCTCTACTTAATTTTCGGCTCTTTATGTTTTAGGATCGTGGGCTGCTTGACTAACAAAACTAAGACGTTGGAATATGGCTGAAGACGGCGAATTCACAATCAAAAACATTATCCCCGATTGACAAATCGTTTGGAGATGAAACGTAGGATAAAAGAGCAGGGTACGAATTTATCCCCACTCCTATTCCAGGGAACGTCTGTATCGTCAAAATTCTCTAGAGTTGGGGATTTAGGGGGCAACCAGAGCCATAACCTTGCAACAATTCATCTGTCTATTCAGCAATGCCGCATAATTGATGTCCTGTTTGCGATCTGAGGCCGATTCAGGCTCCCATTTCTGAATTACCAAACCCGCTAGGACAGTGGCACTGAATCTGACTCACGCCTGAACACAACAGATAAATTGTTCGCTGGCATGGCATAGGTGTTGATCAGACAGAGGTGTTGAGCTTGGGCGACAGCCTCCACTTCCTCCAGGTCACGCACGCCCCATTCTGGATTTTGTAGTTGCAGACTTTCATCAAATACCGCATTGCTAGGAGCTGTATGCTGACCTCCCTGTTTAAAGGGGCCATACAAATACAAGATCCCTCCAGGCGGTAGAATACGTTTTGCCCCTGCCATCAACCCTAAACAAGCTGACCAGGGAGCAATGTGAATCATATTAATATTGACGATCGCAACAATTGGGTGCCGTTGCAAGGTAGCGTCTTGCTCCACCAACCAGACTGGCTCACGGGCATCTAGCGCGATCGGAGGATGTAAGTTCTCTGTCGGGTATTGTTCTCGCCATGCAGCAATACTGGCTCGGGCTAAAGGGCTGAAGTCGGATGGAATCCACTGGCGAGGAGCAAGGCGAGGAGCCAGGAAAACGGCATGTTCTCCTGTACCGCTAGAGACCTCTAACACCGTACCGACAGGCGGCAATACCTGTAGCAATACCTCCAGTATGGGTTCTCGATTTCGCTGGGTGGCAGAAGCATATTGTCGGGCATCTGAAGAGTCGTTCATTCGATCGCACACAGGAATAAGAGCTTCACTATTCTCACCCAGCACAACCCTGTTTCTACAGTTCCATTAGTAATTAGACTAAAGCCATCAATGCGGCAGCAATCGATCTACTTGCCACTCGAACCGCCTCCTTTTCTGGTTTGCCACAGGTGCTAATCCCCCAACCCTACTCAGAATCAGGGGATTTAGGGGCGGATGCAGCACATTTGATACTTCTAAAACATCCTCTAATACTCCTGGTGACCTGACCGATCTTCGGGACAGGGATTACGCATACCCGAAGCCAGCAGGTCGGGTGAAGGCGTACATAACCTATACCCAAGAGCATTAGCGTTTCAGACGTTTTTATCAGTGAATCTGGTAGCACTCCGTTGCAATGAACACTCAACGGTTTTAGCCTTCTTGTGCCATGCACACAAGATTTGACTCAGCCGCAACCTCTACCTTAAAGGGTGGGAAATCCGCTCTTTAGTGAGACAACAGGCTCTCTCTATCGAGCGACAATGAAATTAGTGAGTCTGGAGAAATGATTTGGCTTTATCCAATGCGATCGCTCAAGCATCAACCCATGCTGTTGAACCCGCCGCGATCGATCAGCCGATAGACACATCGAACACCACCATCCACAAGGCGCGATTGTGGATGCCCGAACAAGTTTTAGTGACCCCTGCCGCCCTGGATGAACCGTGGGGACAGCAGATTATCGAAAGAGTGCGATCGTTCAATCTTCCGGTTCAAGAGTTACCCCGCAATCGCCTCACCGGACTACGGGGCGAGACAGAACGAGAAACCTACAGCATTTCGAAGCGGACATTAGCAGTTGTAACCGCTCCTCCCGGTCAGTTTAAACTCAGCCCCATTCCCCCTTCAGCCGACTGGCAGTTTCATTTAGCAGAGGGATGTCCGGCGCACTGTCAGTACTGCTATTTGGCGGGTAGTTTACAAGGCCCTCCGGTGATTCGTGCCTATGCTAACCTGCCGCAGATTTTGCAAAATTTAGCACAGTACGAACGCCCCGATCGCGACACCAGCTTTGAGGTTAGCTGTTACACCGATCCACTGGGGATTGAACATTTGACGGGCAGTTTGGCCGAATGTATTCGCTACTTTGGCACACGGGATACTGGGCATTTACGCTGGGTGTCTAAGTTCGATCGGGTTGAGCCATTATTAGACTTGCCCCACAACGGCCACACTCGCTGTCGGGTTAGCGTCAATGCCGCGTCGGTGTCCCGCCAGCTTGAGGGCGGTACGGCCTCAGTTGCGGCACGTTTGCAGGCATTGCGTCAGCTAGCGCTCCCCCGCACTCAAGGGGGAGGTGGCTATCCAGTGGGGTTAGTCATTGCTCCAATTATGGCGATCGAGGATTGGCAGATACAGTACAGTCAGTTGTTAGACTCCATCAGCGACGCTCTTGATTTTGACTGTGATCTCACCATTGAGCTAATTTCGCACCGCTTCACCCCCGGTTCAAAGGAAGTATTGCTCAATTGGTATCCCCAAACCAAACTAGACATGGATGAATCTAGCCGTAGTACGAAGCGCAACAAGTTTGGCGGCATCAAGTATGTCTACGAAGCTGCTACGATGAAATCGTTACGCCGCTTTTTTGAGCAGGAAATTAGCCGCCGTTTTCCCAACGCCAAGATCTTGTACTGGACGTAAAAAGCGGGTTGAGGTCACGTACAATCAAGGGTGACAAGTGACTCGATCACCCTTGATTCAATACTTGTTTCAATGAAGATACGTTTGTTTCATCAAGCCGACGCTGACCAGGTTGCCCAGTTGTTTCATGATACGGTGCGTCAAATCAATAGTCGTGATTACTCCAGCAATCAAGTTAACGTTTGGGCACCGGATGACCTTCACTTTAGGGAGTGGGCAACCGTTTGCAGTTCCCGATTTACCTATGTAGCGGACGAAGCAGGAGTCATCATTGGGTTTGGAGAACTAGAGCCAAACGGCCATATTGATTGTTTTTATTGCCATAAAGACTATCAGCAGCGTGGAGTCGGTCGTCAGATTTATGGAGCGATCGAAGCAAAAGCCCTGGAACTTGGCCTATCGCGGCTATTCACTGAAGCGAGCATCACAGCCAGACCCTTTTTTCAACGCATGGGGTTCTCCGTCGTTACCCAACAACAGGTGTCTCGCCGTGGAGAAACCTTCATCAATTTTGCAATGGAGAAGAGTTTATAGACAGCTTCAATATCTGGAATAGTCATTGGAACGACATACCTGGCGATCGCTCTCCGTTAAGGTTGAATTGGTTTGCAAATAATCCTGAATCCAGGAGCAACCTCGCATCACCAAATCATCCAGATCCAGGTTCCACAAAATTACGGTTTGATCCAGGCCAGCCGAGGCGAGAATTTGTCCATCAGGGCTGAAGCTAATATTCGAAATGCTGCTCGTATGCCCCTGCAAAGTCTTTAACAGACTGCCATTGAGGCTCCATAACCTTACCGTGCCGTCGGCAGTAGCCGAAGCGAGAATACGTCCATTGGGGCTAAAAATGACGCTGTTGACCCGTTCGCTGTGGCCGCTGAGGGTGGCGATCAGGGTACCGTCTGGTCGCCACAGTTTTACATAACCGTCTCCGCTTGCGGTGGCGATCGTTTGGCCATCTACGCTAAAGCTAACGTAATTGACCCGGCTGGTGTGTCCTATCAGGGAGGCGGAAGGAGTTGACTCAAACCCGCCGTAGCTGCTTCGTTTCCACAGCTTTACCGTGTCGTCATCACTGGCGGAGGCCAGCCATTGTCCATTGGGGCTAAAGGCCACCGCTGCTACCCAGCCATCATGTCCGCGCAACACCTGAGTTGGGCGATTTGGAAAGGCATTGTTACTGTCCCGTTGCCAGAGTTTAACCGTACCATCTTCGCTGGCAGCAGCGATCGCTTGCCCATCCGGGCTGAAACTCAGATCAAACAGATTGGCCTGCTCAAATAGGGTTTGCCGCAAATCACCCTCTAGAGTCCATAGCCGGATGGTGGCATCGGCACTGGCAGCGGCGATCGTTTGCCCATCCGGACTAAACCGCAAGCGGTTAATGCGCTGCGAGTTACTGTCGATCGTCGTTGGCTCGTTGCCGTCTAAACGGCGCAGTTGAATACGCCCTTCTGCACTGGCAGTGGCTAGCAGTTGCCCGCTGGTATTAAAACTAACGTCAGTAACGGGAGCGTCCTGCATTTGCACCACATCCGAGCGCGGGCTGCTGGGATGCCATAACCGAATGGACTGGTCGGCACTGGCCGAGGCCAGAATGCTGCCATCTGAACTGTAGCTAACGCTATACACCGACGAACTGTGCCCTTCCAGAGTATTAACCAGCGTGCCGTTAAGTTGCCAGAGTTTAACCGTATTGTCGGCACTGGCCGAGGCTAATGTTTCTCCATCCGGACTGAAGGTAACGCCCCAAACGCGATCGCCATGAGCCGGAATCGATTGGGCTAGCGATTGAAATGAACCTTGATGTTGCTGCCACACCAGGAGAGTCCCAGCCTTGTTGCCAGCAGCAAGCCGCAGCCCATCTGGGCTAAAGGCCAGATTATTGATTGAGGCATTACTCGCTTTTAAGGTCGTTATCACGGTGCCGTCAAGCCGCCACAGCCGCACAGTGCCATCTGTTCCAGCCGAAGCAATCTGTTGGCCGTTGGGGCTGAACTGCACGGCAGAAATCCAGCCTTGATGTCCAGCCATCCGCAGGGCAGGGTGCAGTTCAAACCCAGGTTGGGTGCGATCGCGCCGCCACAACAGCACCATGCCATCTGCCCCCGCCGAGGCCAGCCATTGCCCATCGGAGCTAAAACTAACGCTGTTGACCTTGTCCGTATGGCCTTGCAGCGTGGCGATCGCCGTTCCATCCGCTTGCCACAGCCGCACTGTCCCGTCATAACTGGCAGAGGCTAACCATTGCCCATCGGGGCTGTAGCTGACGCTGCGAACGCGATCGGTATGACCGCTTAACGTGGCAATGGGTTGACCGTTGCGTTGCCACAACCGCACCGTATGGTCATCTCCGGCAGAGGCTAGCTGTTGCCCATCGGGACTAAAACTAACGCTGATCACGGTGCGATCGTGCCCATCCAGACGGTTATATTCCCGCATACCATACACAATTTGCTGCAACGAGGCGATCGCCTTCATCCGCGTGTCGGGAGCCGAATCCACAAACCAACCGAGCTGTTTCCCGGCTTTGAGGGCGGTCATCAACGCCTCAATTTCCTGCCCCGAATCAAACAGTTCCACTGATGAGGCGGTAAGCGCATCCAATTGAGCATTCGTCTGCCCAACTTCAGCCCGGTGCCATTGCCATCCGGCAATCCCGGTAAGGAAAAAAGCCATAGTGAGTCCTGAAACCAACCCAAACTGACGACGACGACGCTGGCGATCGCGCGTCGATTGTTCCCACGATTGCAGTGACAGACTCGTTTGAATGAACTGCTGCTCGATCGGGCTTAAATCAGCCTGTCGCTGCTGCTGCCAGTGATCGGCTTCGAGCAACGGCGCACCGCGCAACAGCGCCCCATCATCCCGCTGGCTGGTTTCCCACTGGCGCACCGTGCCGCGCAATCGCTCTTGCCACATCCGAAAACTGCGGTCTTCGGCCAGCCATTGGCGCAAAGGGTGCCATTCTTGAATTAGAGCTTCATGAGCAATTTCAACGACATCTTCTCCAGTGGCCTCATCTCGTTGGCTAACGACTAACCGCATGTTGGCTAAATCATTCACCAGCGGCCAGTTTGGTTCACCGATTTCACTGCGAGTTGCCAGTCGGCGCGTATCGGCTGTGCCGTCGCCGGGGCGCACCAACTGCATAAAGATTTGCCGCGCCTGCTGCTGTGCCATTGGGTCAAGCGCTTGATAAATTTGGTCGGCGTAACCTGCTAATGCTCGCTCCACTCCACCGATCGCTTCATAGGCTGCATGAGTAAGGGAACCCTGACGCTGCTGTTCCCACAGTAAGGTGAGGGCAAATTCTAGCAGCGGCAGGTGGCCGGGGGCAGCATCCACCGCATCCAGAATCCGTTCGGTGAGTCCGTCTGCCAGGCCAATCCCAAGCGCAGCGGCTGGTTGTTCGATCGCCGCCTGCAATTCCGCTCGCGTCATGGGGCCTAGCAACGTAGGCGGAAAGTGCCGTAGCGCCTCTGCCAGTGGCCGATAGGCCAGCGCCGATTCACAAAAATCGGCTCTGAGGGTGAATACCAGCGTCAATGGCACCGCCCGATCGATCGTTGCCAACAATTCCGCCAAAAACGGCTGGCGATCGGCTTCTTTGCACAGCGAGTACAGTTCCTCAAACTGGTCGGCCACCAGCAACACGTGTTTTACGTCCTGTTTTTGGACAATCCGCCCCATTACATCGGTCAGGGTAAGCTGTTGCTGCTGAAACGCGATCGCCAGCTTGTTAATTTCCACTAACTGATCGGTTTCACTGAGGTCAGGCTCCAGCAACGGAATGAGCTGTTCGGCAAGACGGATAAAGGGGCGATCGCCCGGACGAAAGCTGAGAATTAACCATCCTCCCAACTGGCGCAGACGCGGAACTAATCCAGCAAACACCAGAGACGATTTACCGCTGCCAGAGGAACCAATCACCGCTACCAGTGGCCGTTGATGCACCGCGTCTACTAACGTTTCGGCAACCGTTTCTCGCCCAAAAAACACCGGAGCATCGGATTCTTGAAACGCCGACAGCCCCAGATAGGGGCAAGGAGGCAGGGACTCATCGGCTGATAACGGGTCGTCTGGTTCAGTAATGGGCAGTTGGCCTGGTGCAACAAAGGACGACGTTAGGGCGTGCCAGTAAAGCGGAATTTCGGTGGGGTTTTGGCAGATGATGGGCAACCAAGTGGCGCAGGGGCACTGGTCTTCCAGAGATTGCAACTGTTCGCGGGCATCCCGCACGGCACTGTAGAGAGGCTGCCCGCCGGAGAAGCTGGTGAGAAAATGGTTGAGAAAGGCTTGGGCGACGCGATCGGGCACCGGTTCGCGCATCACAATCATCTGCGGAATGTGCAGACGTTCCAGCTCGTGAGCCAACCCCAGGCCATCACAGGAATTGAAGATCGCCAGCTTTAACCCACGGGCGATCGCCTTCTTGAGTCCGTAGGTCAACTCATCTAGCGAGAGCCGATCGGTTGGGTTGATTTCAAGCTGCCCCACTGCCCCTGTCGCGGCACTGCTGCTGTGTCCGGCAAAAAACAGAATATCCCAACCGTGAGCATCCCACAGCCATTGCTGAAGCTCTTGCCGACTGGGTTCCACTAAAAATACCGTCTCTGCACCATCGGGTAAAGCGGTAAGCAGTTGACGGTCGGCTTCAATATCAATACCAGTGCGATCGCCCAACACGGCTAATATTCTGGCGTGGGTTCTGGGTCGTAAGGGCAACTCTATCTGTTCATAGGCGGGGGCACTTAATGCCACTTCGGCCTGGGGATAGCGTTGCAAAACATCCCACAAATGCCAGGGCAGATGTCGCAACGCGTTGTCTTCCGTTTGCAAAATTAGCCGCACCGTATCATGGGGCGACAGTTTTTCTAAAAGCGGTTCTCGGATGGGACGGAAAGAGGGAGCCGCCAACCAGGCGTTCAGTTGCTCCACCAGGCGATGAGCCGATTCTCGGCAGGCGGCAACCAGGCTAGTGGTGGAACCATTGGTAACCGCATTAGGACGACGGCCTAAGCGAAACAGCAACGACAACTGGCGGTAGAGCGATCGCCACTGATGATACTGCTCCAACAGATCGGTGGCGGCGGGCAGTTTACCCTTAGCCCGCGACTGAAGCCCGGTGTGAGCCTGTGAGAAATCGGCATCTGCCCGAATTTCAAGGGTGACGCTAACGCCCTGCTCCAAATTGCCATCAAGGTCGAGGATGACTAATTTGCCCATTGATGCCTGCCTTGGCGCGCTGTACCGATTTTGGATTTTAGAGTTGATTTTTTTGGATGAGATTACACCATAAACCGCTCGCAAAACTGGGTTTCGCCTAGCGTGATATGGATGCCAAAGTGTTCGTCAGGCTGACCTGTCAATTCGTACTGAATGAACGTGTCGGCATCCCTGGCTATTACTTCACCAAAAACATCTCCAGTTTCGGTCAACACTTGTAATTTAAGTTGAGCCGGTAGGCCAGTTTTTTCTGCAAGGGGGCAAAGCTGTAAATGGATAACCAATGCATCCGATTCGTCGGGAACTAACGTTACGACCAACGCAAGGGCATAGAGGCGATCGCCCTCTTGTAGCGAGATCGATCTGGCGCGACGCACCGCAGTGCGACGAAAAGCAAGGCGTGGCGTGGGTGAGACAATCAACTCCTCTACCGCCTGCCAACCGCAGCCAAACTGATGCTGCAACCATTGCCCCAGGCGAATGAGCGGGGATGGCTGAGCGGCGGCAAGCGTATCCAGGCGATCGAACAAGGCATCTAATGGTTGAAACCGTTCTAAGGGCAATTGTTCTGTAGCGTCATCCACGGTTGCCGAGACAAAACCCAGTAGCTGCACCTGATCAAGGCGATCGTTCAACTGCACAGCCATATAGCCAATTACGTCTGGCAATGGAGTTGGGGCGATCGCCACGGCCACATCACCCGGTAAAACCGGGCAACACTCCAATCTACCGAGTTGCGGCAACACCAGATCCGTGGCCTGAAACAGGGCATTCAACCCCACATTCCAGCTATGGCTCTGCGCCAGATCCGTATCAATTTGCATCCAGGTGAGATAGCGATGCACCGCCCACACCGCCAATGTGTTGAGATAAACCCGCTTGCCTGTGGTGGAGTCGGCTTGTTCTGCCGCAAACTGGCGCGCCTGCTGGTGGGCATCGGCGTTGAGCGGTACGGTGAGGGTCGGAGCGATCGATGAGTACATAGATAATAGATATCGGCTAACGCTATGAGTTCATTGTTCTATCGGACAAATAGCCCATTTTTTTGGCAATGGTTTGCAGCAGCGGTAATCCTCGATTTTTCCAGTGCCAGTTCAGCGTGTGGTAATTAATGTTGAATTCGCGGGCGATCGCCGCAAGGCGATCGGGCGGTTGCTGCAACAGCATCCGTTGGCTCAACATCTGGCAATGGCAATCTGGATGGGCTTGAGGATGGCACGATCGCAAACGTCCCTCTGGGTCGTCATTGATATAGTGCTGTAGCTGCATCCCAATTCGGGTACGCTGCTGTTGCGCCTGAGCTTGCTGAATCGCCTCATCCAATTCCCATAGGGTGCAGGGGCTGGTAGATGGCAGTTGAGCCGCAAAGCTGCCGCCGTCTGCACTCATGGGTGCATCCAGGGATAAGGGAGCCTTCTGGCTCTGGTGGCGAAATTCGGCTTTGGCGGTGGGGCGATCGGAGGCAGGTTCAGCTCGACTCGATGCGGTGTAAAGATCGCGCACTTCATACTTAAGCCGCAGCTTCAGGTTGATCCAGGCCGTGAGACTTTTTTCTAAAGAAGGCTGTCGGGGTTCAAAATCACGAATTTCATCACCCAGCCGCATCAGCACATCATTGAGCGCTTCACCATAATCGGGATGAGCCGATCGCGCCAATCCTGGCAACTGCTGAATGTCGAGCAGCAGCCGATTCATTGCCTTGCGCCACAACAGGCTACCAGGGGAATGCTGCTGGACGGTTTCAATCAGATGGCGGAGCTGTTCATCCCGGTCGTTCATACCGATGGGTTAAAAACAAGGGCGATCGCATCACACCAATCCTAATACCGATTAGAAAATAATGACGTGATTAACCCCATCTTGCACACGGCATTGATAGTCGTGATGATTCTGGAAACGATAACCTGCGCCTATCTATGAAGTTTTCGTGAAGTTGAATCAGCCTGCCCCAAAATTCAATAGCTCTGAGCCGAAAGAAACGTGAACCCACAGTCGCTACATCACGAGGATCGTCTCCATGAATCACTTTGTTATCATGATGAGCTTTTTGCGCGATCGCCAACGGTTTCTAGATGAGGTATACAAAGGTATTCACATTGAAACCAAAGTTATTTCACTCTTAATCTGTAGTTCCTCATTTTTGGCGTTGTATGGTGGCATCATTGGCGCATCCAGCAGTTGGCCGCAAATTTTGGCCTCTGCTATTAAACTTCCGGCTCTCTATTTAATTACACTGCTAATTTGTCTGCCGACCCTCTACTTCTTTGATGTGGTAGCAGGCTCCAACCGCACGTTTGGTCAATACTTGGCGCTGTTGCTGGCGTCTACCTCGGTCATTAGCATTATGCTATTTGCCTTTGCGCCAGTGACGCTATTCTTCCATCTATCCGTCAATGATTATCTGTTTTTCAAACTGGTCAATGTCCTGATCTTCACCCTCACCGGTATGATTGGGATCAATTTCTTCTACCGGGGCATCATGTATGTTGCCAGCCAGGATGTAGGAAACCCGAATCGTTCCAAAATCGTCAAAGCCTGGTTAGTTTTGTATGGCCTGGTTGGAAGCCAGCTTGGCTGGACACTTCGCCCCTTTTTTGGCGCGCCAGGAGAACCCTTTGCCCTCTTTCGCAACCTGGAAAGCAATTTCTACCTCAACGTCCTGAAGTCCATTGGTGAAGCGCTGGGACTATCTTGATCGTGTGTTTCACTATCCTGTCAGCCGCGATCGCATCCATCAGAATCACATTTCCATTCCATGCCAATGCAACCTGATTTAGCCAAGTTACACATTGATCCAGCCAAGCTGGAAGCCGTCATTGCCTTAGATTTCAAGGACAGTCTGGCGATCGCAATGTATCAGGCGATCGGGCTAAGACAAATCAAACCGCTCCTTTCATTGGTGTTGACCCAGTTCTTTCTGTTAGGGCTCATCTTAATTTTTGTCTTACCCATTAGTCTGGTACTCATTGGCAATGCAGGACGGCTGCCAGAAGAACCAGTGGCGATCGCACATCTCGTGTTAACACTCGTTGGTCTTTCATGGCTGTTACTGTTGGCGTGGACGGGCTATCTTTGGAGTCGGGCGCGTCAGATGAAAGCATTGGCACGACTGATGATTGAGATCGATAAGTTCAATGATGTCATTCGAGCCATTGATTTACTCGATCAGCTCAAGCTGGCTGATTCAGGGTCGGGTGGAGATCATTCATTACCGAATCGGCAAGAGGCGATCGAGGCATTGCAACTCACCCAGACCAGCTTAATGAATGCGCTACAGGTCGAAAAACTGCTGCGATTACACCAGGAAATGAACAACCATCGCCATGAAATCGTCGTAAAGCTTGAGCAAAACTTGACGGCTTTGATGGCATTTGAGGTGAACAATAATGCAGATGACTACAGCCGTCTGCTGAATGATGCCGTTCAAATCAGCCTCAGTGTCCACCGAGAAATGCGGAATATGAAAGGCATATTTTAACAGTGCGGTAACGCTACTCGAACTGCCGAATCAATCTCCTCCTTGGGCGGCAACGGAGCGCTCAGACCGAATTCCCCGCTCTATGACGTTGCGATGTCTACAACGTACTCTCACCTTCAATCGTCATGAAAAAACTTTTCTCGTTTCTCTATGGCAGCATTTTCTGGCTGTGGAACCTAATATTTTTGATCACCGTGTATGTAGGCTTTTTACCAGGTCTAGGTTCCATGCTGTTTGCAGCAATTGTAGCGGGTGAGATTCCGGTTACATTTGTCGTGAGTTTGGCGGGATTGATCGGTGTACCGACCCTCTCTACTATCGTTGGCGGGCTAAAACTCAGACGACACCCTGTATTGTTGATGCGCTTATTCTATGGCGTTGAAGCACCATTGTTCGTGCTCTGCTTGCTGCGGCTGTTCCTGATTCGAGAAATGACGCCAGCCAGTATTCAAATTTTAGGAACCTTCGTTTTCTGTATCTTTATCTTTGGCGTTGAGCTGTTGTGGGGCGATGCATCTCGTCGTCCAGTGCTGGCATGGCTCCAACTCATCAGCCATAGCCTGATGCTAATCATGGGGGTGTATGTCAGCGTATTGCTCACGTTTTATGTTGTGCCTGCTCTCTGGACGTTTGTCTATCACTTCTTTCAATTTCGTTGGGCAATCGAATTGGGGTATCTATTCACGACTCAACCGTTTACCACCATGTGGTGGAGTGGCGTTTCATTTTTGCTGGCTAGCTTTAGCTGCACGCTGTTTTTTGCTATGCCGCTAGTCATGGTGACGTTGTATACCCGCTCCTGGTGGCGAGTTGCTTCTGCGTTTGGCACACGGCGGGGGCATATGAGAGCAGGAGCCGCCACTGGTGGAGTGGCGATCGCCTGGTTTCTCATTTTTGTTGCGCTACAGCAGCAGCCCCAAATCAAAGCGTTTGCCTTACTCGAACCGCCCGCCCAAACCGATGCCAGCCGACAAGCATTGCTGGCTAACACCCATACTATTCGTGAGGGTCTACTCAATGCCTACCTCTCGTCCTACCGTTATATCGGTTCCTGGGAAGAGAGCAACCAGCTCAGGGAAATGTACCGTAGCGTATTTTCAATGGCTGAGCCACAGGCTCAGTTCTGGCAAGACTTTCACAATCATTGGATCTCGCCCTTTCTTTACAACGGTTCCCGGAGTGATAGCGAGAAAGCGGCATCCCTCTATGCTGAATTTTTTGATGCGCCGATTCAACGGGCAGAGCGATCGGCGATTCAGCACGCCCTGCAATCCACCGTGGAACGCGATGCCGTTCAAGCCGGATTGCTCAACATCAACCAGGAGGTTGTGTGGTTAGCCCAACAGAAAGTCACTGTGCAAGAGCATGGCGATTGGGCAGAAATTGAACTGTATGAACACTACCAAAATCCAACCAATCAAGATCAAGAAATCTTCTATTACTTCTCCTTACCAGAGAGTGCCGTTA
The DNA here is from genome assembly GCF_015207605.1 of Oculatella sp. LEGE 06141. Taxonomy (GTDB): domain Bacteria; phylum Cyanobacteriota; class Cyanobacteriia; order Elainellales; family Elainellaceae; genus Oculatella. Next base: position 40,733 of record NZ_JADEWO010000012.1, on the reverse strand, counting down.
TCACTGGATTGTGGTTAGGAGATAGCCCCGATCGCAGCAATCGCTTTCCCTTTGTCGTGTCTCCCAGGGGAGCAGCCCAGCAGGTTTACAACGACGAGGTAGAACGCAGCAATACCTTTATGGCAGAAGATCCGGCACTGCTAGAGCAGGTTGGGCCGCGCCAATATCGACTGCGAGTCTTTCCCATCCCGGCACGAGAATCGACTGAAAAACCAGGAAATTTGCATCTGTGGATGACCTATAACGTTATGGCTCAAGCCAACGGATGGACGCTGCCCAACCTAAGCGAAAAGCGCAACATCTTTTGGACAAAGGATACGCTTCACCAGCGCAATGGTCGTACTGTTCAATTAGCCAAAACGGAGTGGTTGGAGCCAACTTTGCCAGTTCAGCACCACACTGCCGCTCAAACCCACACGGTGCTACTGCCTGAGGGCTACCAGGTCGTTGCCAAACCGCTGCGATCGCAAGATTACATGATGCCCAAGGCTAAACGACTGGCGTTAATTGTAGACGGTTCGCGCAGCATGGCTAGTCATCGGCGCGAGCTAGTTAAAACGGTTCAATGGCTCAAGCAGCACGCCTCCAATAACGATGTGGACTTCTATCTCACCGCATCGGCTGGCGCTCAACCCAAACGGATTGATGAATGGCACCAATTTAATCCAACCCAAACGGTGTTTTACGGTACGCTGCAACTTCCAGACCTGCTGCATCAGTTTGCCCGCCTGCAAGGCAACACGTCCTACGATGCCGTTTTACTGGTGACCGACCAGGGCAGCTACGAGTTATCCAAACCCAACGAGGCCGAAAAGCTACCCGCTCTCACGGCACCCCTATGGACAGTTCATCTCGGTGGCACCTTCCCTGCCGCTTATGATGATGCCACCCTGGAACTGATTCATCAGACGCAAGGAGGCGTGGCAACAGACGTAGCAACAGTGCTGCAACAATTAGCAACTCAAGCGAGCCTGGGTGAGTCGATCGCCAGCATCACGGATGGTTATGCCTGGATGGTGTCCACTCCTCCTGAACTCACGTCTTCTCTGCCAGTCGCCTTAGAAGTGGTGCAGACGTCTCCGCAGCCAGTGAATGCCTCAGAGGGCGACTTCACACCACTAGCCGCGCGGCAACTCATTCTCAAATGGAGCCGTGAACAGGACATGACGCAACTCGAAACGTTGGATCAAGTCCACGCGATCGCCAAATCCACCGAAATCGTCACCCCCTATTCATCCATGCTGGTGCTGGTTAACGATCGCCAGCGCGAGTTACTCAAACAAGCAGAAGCCAGTAGCGATCGCTTCAACCGTGAAATTGAAAGTGGAAACGATGAATTAACTCAACCCAACAACCCACTCAATGCGGTCGCCGTGCCCGAACCGGGTAATGTCGTCGGTATGGGAGCGCTGGCCATTGGGTTTCTGGTCTTCGCAAAACGGCGATCGCGGTCTACCACGGCTCGGTCGCCTCTCACCAGAATGTAATGGCCAGAATGTAATGGCCAGAATGTAATGGCACGCTCTGGCGACAAAAAGCCCCCCGTCGATGACGTGGGGGCAAACGCTTCGCGGTGGCACACAGATACAGGTGTGATTACTTCTCAGCATAACTACGGTTTATGGAGAAAATGTGGAGGACGTTAGAGCGTAAGCGCCCAATTTTGATGGCAACAAAAGGAGCGATCGCGTTCAGGGCAAGGGGTTGGAACAACTGAGCAAACTTTACAGTCATCTCATGGTTGCTTTACTGCTGCTTAGCCTAATCTCAAATGGGTCGGGTTATATTTAAATCGTGGACAGCAACCCCTATCCCACTTCTATACCGAACCCCTTATACAGAACCAAGAAAGCCTGACAGGTAACTGTCGGGCTTTCCTATTTTCACGGCATTTTGCGTTTGCCCACCCAGAAGCGACATCCAAGCTAAAATCGTTCGTCACATCTGCGTCACATCACCTCTTTACTGTGAGAGATATATACTCCTCACTTCAAGAAATCCCGGTACCTGTACCGGGTTTTATTCTTTGCTTACCCCAACATCCGCTTCAGTGAGTGCAATCTCTTCAACGTTGACAGAGACAATGTAGCCGCTGCTCGACCAAGGCTTCCCGTTGCAAGGGGGAGGCATTCAAGTCTGGGTTAGCCTAACTAAAATGAGCCACAAAAAAAGGGCGTTTGCAACACCCAGAATGGCTCAAGATTAGTTCAAGACGCAAGCGAAGGGTTTTAGTCGTTGCCAGTGATGCGTTCAACCGCTTGCTTTGCTTCTTCAATCACTCCGCCCTCTTCCGGATGCTCTTTCAAGTACGCATCCTTGTTTTTCTCGTATTCCCGCTCAATTCCTTTTGGATCGTTGACGATCGATTTTGCTTCTTCGTACGCCTGTTCACGGCTCTCAACAGATTCCTGATCTTGAACGGTGGTTGATGCCGCATAGCTAGCAGGAGTTGCGATCGCTAACCAACCGCCAATATTGAGTAACGCGACTAGCGCCCCTACATAGATTCCTTTATACAGAGCCTTTTTTAGAGCAGACAGAACCAATTTCATAAAAATTTCTCCCACGAACTTAGTGTGAGGTTGTATGGATTTTGACAAAAGCGCAATGAAGACAGATTCTCCCCAAAGCTGAATCGAATCTTACGGGCTGGCGAAGCATTAAACCGTCTACCCAGAGATAGATTCGCTAGAAAATAGATCCTGTTGGGCGATCGTGCAGAATAAAGATTCAAGTGGCATCAACACCGTTTAAAGCATCCTCTTTAAGGCAATCGGTAGGGCTTACATCTACTCAAACCCAGCGTTGTAAGCGGCCACTCGACGCTGCTGAAGCTGAACCGCTGTGTCTTGATAAATTTCCTGCGTAATTGGATAGAAATAGGTCAACACCAAACTGCCAAGCAACGCAAAAACGGGCAACGCAACCGTCATCAGGCGAATCGCCAGCAGAGCAGAATCCGCCTGCACCAGTTGGATGGGGCCGGGAACCGCTTCTTGAAATCCTGACCAGCTAAGGAACTGCCCAACACCAAACAGCCCCAGTGCCAGGGTCACCTTTTGCAAAAATACCAGAATGCTATAGACCAAACCTTCCCGCCGATGCCCGGTTTCCAGCTCATCTAAATCCACCACTTCAGGCAGCATCGAGATGGGCACCAGGTAAGCAGTTGCCATACCAAAACCAATAACGATCGCCAGCCCGTAAACCAAAGCAATGCTGTTTGAATTGACCTGAAACAAGGCCAACTGTGCCAGTACCCAAAACGTAACCCCGGCCCAATACACCAGCTTTTTGCCTACCTGCCGACTGACCTGTTCCCAAAGAAATAATGAGGCCAGGGCAGTACCTTGGATCACCAGCATCAATTTGGAAATGTGGGACGAATCCAGTTCTAAGCAATTCACAATGAAGTAAGGCAAGATGGCAGGGGTAATTTGTACCGCTAACCAGGCCAGGGCATAAATTCCCACCAGGAACCGCAGGGGTTGATTTCGCAGCAGATCCAGAAAATCGCGCAGGTTGATGTTAATGGGGGGAGTGGCCTGGTTGGCTCTCTCTTCTGTTCCCCAGCAGCACCAGATGATTGAAGCGATCGTAACCAGAGAACAAAACAGTCCCAGATCCAGCAGTTGTTGCTGCGGTTGCGGTACCCAATAGGTCAGTCCTTGGGCTAATAGCAGCGACGCAATACAGCCACCCAACGAAAAGCTAAATCGAGCGCTATTTAAACGAATATGGTCGTCATGGTTGTCGGTCAGTTCAGTGACTAAGGCTCCATAGGGAATGGTGAATGCGTTTCCAGCCGTTTGAAACAGCAACGCCACAATTAGATAATACGTAAACCGAATCCATTGCTCGGATGGGGGTACCCACCAGAGCAACAAAAAAGTAATGGCTAAAACGGGCGCACTCCAGAACATCCAAACCCGTCGCCGTCCCCAGCGGCTCTGGGTGCGATCGCTCAAAACACCAATAAACAGAGTGCTAATGGCGCTCCAACCATTGCTCAAGAGCAGAATCAACCCTGCCAGACTGGGCGGCAAGCCTGCAACAGTGGTTAGAAAAAAGAAGAAGAAGATCATTAAAATGTTGCCAGCCATCGATGGGCCAAGATCCCCAACCCCATACGCTAGCTGAGTTGGAAGACAGAGGGTGTTCTGCTTCAAGCGGTTTTCCATACTGGTCTGATAGAAGGTTTAAATAGCATTTCAAAATGTCAATCTTTATTACTAAAACCACATTTTTACAGTGGAGAAAACCACCTTTTTGCAGAGGACAGTTCCAACTGCTGCAAATGGTCATAAAGCGCTACTCCTCCTCGGCTTTCCTGCTCAGCTCATAAATAGCCGCATCGCTGCACGGTTCAGGCACACAGCCCAACCATAATGAGGCGATTCTCGCCTAAAGCCAACGTTAAAACTAAGCGAGATCCCTTAAAAATATGGGATAGTCAGTGTCTTGGCCGATTGCTGAACGACTGATCATAGGAGACAGGTTATGGATGTCAAAGCCGCAGTTGCCTTTGAAGCGGGCAAACCGTTGAGTATCGAAACGGTGCAGCTTGAAGGGCCTAAAGAGGGTGAGGTCTTAGTTGAAATCAAAGCAACGGGCGTTTGTCATACCGATGCGTTTACGCTGTCGGGTTCCGACCCAGAAGGGCTGTTTCCCACCATTTTGGGACATGAGGGGGCAGGTGTTGTTGTCGAAGTTGGAGCTAACGTTAACTCGTTGAAACCGGGCGATCATGTTATCCCGCTCTACACGCCAGAATGCCGCAACTGCGACTATTGCCTCAGCCGTAAAACCAATTTGTGTCAGGCGATTCGCTCCACTCAGGGACGAGGACTCATGCCCGATGGCACCAGTCGGTTCTCGGTCAATGGCAGAATGGTTCATCATTACATGGGCACCTCAACCTTTGCTAACTACACGGTGTTGCCTGAAATTGCCCTGGCCAAAATTCGTGAAGATGCGCCCTTTGATAAGGTCTGCTATATCGGCTGCGGTGTGACTACAGGCGTGGGTGCGGTGGTAAACACCGCCAAAGTAGAGCCAGGAGCCAATGTGGTGGTGTTTGGGTTGGGCGGCATTGGCTTGAATGTGATTCAAGGGGCGCGGATGGTGGGAGCCAATATGATTGTGGGCGTAGATTTGAACCCGGCGAAGCGATCGCTGGCGGAAAAGCTCGGTATGACCCATTTCGTCAACCCAAAGGAAGTCGAGGGCGACCTGGTGGCTCACCTGGTGGAACTCACCAATGGGGGTGCAGACTATAGCTTTGAATGCATTGGTAATGTCAATGTAATGCGGCAAGCCCTGGAGTGCTGCCATAAGGGTTGGGGTGAAAGCATCATCATTGGCGTGGCAGGGGCGGGTCAGGAAATTAGCACCCGTCCCTTTCAGCTTGTGACCGGACGGGTCTGGAAAGGCACAGCCTTTGGTGGAGCCAGGGGGCGCACCGATGTTCCTCAAATTGTGGACTGGTATATGGACGGCAAAATTAACATTGACGATCTTATTACCAATGTCATGCCCATTGAGCAGATCAATGAAGCGTTTGATTTGATGCACAACGGTGAAGCAATTCGTACTGTCCTTACCTTCTAACTATGTTGTAGTAAATGTGCCATGACTGTGGCTCGGCAACAGGGTAGAATGCCAATGCTGTGTGCCAATTCACCTTATGACTGAATCTCCAACGCTTGTTAGTCGTTACATGTGCTTTGGTGGCATGGTTGGTTTCTATCGTCATCCATCTGTGGTCTGCAACAGCGAGATGAAGTTTGCGGTGTATCAACCGCCGCAAGCGAAGTTTGAACCAGTCCCCGTACTGTATTTTCTCTCCGGCTTAACCTGTTCGGAAGAAAATTTTATGGTCAAGGCTGGAGCGCAACAGTTTGCGGCTAAATACGGGCTAATGCTCGTTGTGCCAGATACCAGCCCGCGCAATATCGGGATTCCGGGTGAAGATGACGATTGGGATTTTGGTACCGGAGCCGGATTTTATGTAGATGCCACCACCGAACCGTGGCGATCGCACTACCGCATGTATAGCTATGTCGTTGAGGAACTGCCTGCACTCATTGCCGGAAATTTTCGCATCAGGGGCGATCGCCAGGGCATTTTTGGGCATTCCATGGGAGGGCACGGTGCGTTGGTGTGTGCGTTGCGAAATCCCGATCGCTACCGCAGTGTATCTGCTTTTTCGCCAATCGCGGCACCAATGCAATGTCCGTGGGGACAGAAAGCATTTACCAACTATTTAGGCAACGATATCCAGCAGTGGCGCAATTATGATGCCAGTGAACTGGTTAAGCTGCGAAAGCTTCCCCATCCCATCTTGATTGATCAGGGAACAGCCGATTCGTTTTTGGAAAAGCAACTGTTACCGGGGGTGTTTAAGCAAGCCTGTGAACAAACAGGTCAATTGCTCACGTTGCGAATGCAGCAAGGGTACGACCATAGCTACTACTTCATCTCAACGTTTGTGGAAGACCACATTCGCCATCATGCCAGTCTGCTTGTGTAAGGGGGCTAGTTTAGCTCATGCGGTTCAGCCGAAGGGTGCGGTTGACGGCTGGCAATCTTACAAACGCTACCCCGGTATTTTCCGGTTCTTTCTACTGTAGGTGCCTCAACGATCGCCTCGGATTTTTGGGGCAACCGATAGCGAGCGCCCCGATACACCATCATGCTCACCGATGAGGTGGGTTGTGATGGTGCTGGCGGTCGCTCGACCGATACCTGCGGGGAAGCAGACGGCTGGGGCGATTGGGCGATCGGTTCGCTGCGGCTTGAGCCGTCTGGGGCGGCGTTTTCAACCAGCGCAGAACTTGACGGCATGAGCCGCCTGGCTAGCAATAGCCCCAACAGCAGCAGTAGCAGCAAGATTTGCCAGGGAGCCAGAAAAAGCCCAACAATCACGCCAAGCAGGAGGATGGCCAATGCCAACGAGTTGACCAGGGGAACTAAAGTATCCATCTGGTTACAAGCTTATTTAGGGTGAGATGCAGATGATCCTAACAGCATATCCGGTTTAGATGCATCGTTAGGATGGGATACAAATTGTTGTATTTGGCGCGGCTGAGGGTTGAATGGAATGGAGTGGTGGTTTCAACGTACTGGCTAACCCGGGAAAGATCTGGGGGCTAGCCCCCAGCCCCCCACTGAGGCACGAAGCGCGTCCCCCAACCCCCTCCGCAAGGCGTTGCTGGTGAAGACGGAGCGATCGCTTCGCATTGCAGAGGCGTTAGGTGTTTATAGAGAGGACATTCTCTCTATTTCCATAGGCTCCCTGTTCGTAAGCTCTATGGCAGTGAGGCGCGTACAACGGCGGAATGGGCATCTGAGTAGTCTGCTAGCTTCTGCGAAACGTCTGGGTTGTAGAGCCGCAGGTAGTTCCAGTAGTTCTCAAACACTAACTCTACGTATCCTTTGGTTTCGGGGAAAGGAATTTGTTCCACAAATAGATCGGGATCGGTGAAGCCAAAGCGGGTAATCCAATCGGCCACGTTACCGGGACCAGCGTTGTAGCTGGCAACCGCAAATAAGGAATTGTCAGAATACTCCTGGTGGGTGTATTTGAGGTACCACGTTCCCAGGGCGATGTTGTCGTTGGGGTCGGTCACGCTATAGCTTGGCATCCCAATTTGCTGGGCGACCCATTCGGCGGTTCCCGGCATAACCTGCATTAGCCCGGTTGCCCCCGCTACCGATTCGATCGCAGGTTCAAATCGCGATTCTTGCCGAATCAGAGCCGTCACCAACATAGGATTAAGCTGCCGTTGCTGCGACCAGGTTTCGATCGTATCCATAAACGGGAACGGATACAGCGCCTGCCAATAGGATGGTTTCTGCTTCAGCGATCGATACTCGGTTTTGTCGTCTGGTTTTTCACGATTGGTGAGGCTGGACACCATAAAAATGCCGTCCAAATGGTTGCCAACCCCAAGCCGCATCAAGCCATCGGTAAACTGCTCAGCAACGGTGGGCTGCATCACATTCGTAAATTCAACCTGCCACAGCGACCAGGCATCCCGATCTTGCCCCAGTTGATAGAGTTCCTGTAGTAGAGCTGAACCCGCTGGCGGTATGGGTCTAAGGGTCGGTTTGACCACATCGGGAAGTTGCTGCCGAACGGTGGTAAAGTCGCCCACGTCCCATCCCAGCAGTGTGGCCGATCGCCATGCATAGTAGGACTCGGGATAGTGGGTCAGTACGTATTCATAAGCCTTTCGAGCCTCTTGCTCACGACCCAGTTGAGTTGCCCATTTGCCAACCCAAAAGCCTGCCTCCGGCGCATATTCACTTTCTGGATTTTCGTTGACCACTTGCTGTGCCCACTGCCACGCCGTTTCTAAATTTCCCGCCTGGAAATGCCGTTCGGCCTGTCTCCAGCGATATTGGGCAGTGGCTTCGGCAGAGCTGTATTCGTTTAGTACCGACTGCCGCACCACTGTTGCCGACTGGGGGCTGGATAGCTGCTCCATGGCATTAGCCTTCGCTAGCAACGCTTCGGCTACTTTTTCAGGAAATTGGTCAGGAACGCGATCGAGATAGGCAATCGCCGTTTGCGACCCGCTCATCTCGGCCAGCTTGATCAGAGCCATCGCCGCTTCCTCGCTGTCTGGAAAGGCTTGCGCCACCTGCTGATAAGCGGCGATCGCATCCTGGCGACGCTCGCCCAATTGCGCTCCGCGTCCAGCACGATACATGTTCAACGGCGTGTTAGATGCCTTTTCGTAAGCGGCTCCAGCACTGCCGTAATATTGGTTTTCCCAGTAGGCAAAGGCGATCGCTTCCCAGTCATCGGGCTGAAGTTGACTGGCATACTGAGTGGTAAGGCGATTGAGTACAGCAGGAATATCTTTCAGGTAATGCCCATGCCGCGCCAACACCAGCAATAGCGGTAGCTGATTGGGATTCTGGCTTAATTGCTTTTGGACAATGTCGATCGTGCGAGGATGGGCCGGAAATTGCCGAATTGCCTGTGCCAAATACTGCGGATCGGCTTGTCCTAGGGCATACAGTGCCTCTGCCGCAACGGGATCATCCGGAAAATTTGCCAGCAACTCGTTCCAGGTGGCGGTGGCTTCAGTCGATTGACCACTGGCGGTATAAGCCTGCGCTCGCTTCACCAAAATCATGGGAGTTAACAGCGGATAGTCTTGCTCCAAGCCATCGAGTAAGGGGAGAGCCGTTCCTCCTCGCCCTTGCTGAATCAGATCAGCCGCTAGCAGGTAGCGGGCGCGGATCTGGTCGCGCGAGGTTGAGCCAGCAGCTAGTTCCGCAAGGCGCGAGGCGCGATCGCCCGGCGACAGCGTCACCAATGGCAACACGGCAGAGGTTTGCTGGTCGTCGCTTTCGGAAACATCAGAGGACGGATCAGATGCCATCCACTGCCCAATCCACGGCAGGCGGGCGATCGGGTCTAATAGTCCCAGGGTGGATACGGTGGCACCCAACGCAAGGGCAGCGATCCCAGCACCTGCCGCTAGCATGATTTGATTTCTGCGTTGCTTCTTTTTACGTTGCTTCAGCATCGAGCGTTTATGACGTATTTAGCAGTAACGAAACGAGAACAAAAGCGTAACGAATGGAGAGAAGATGGGGCAGCAGCATTCACTTCTGACCAGTGTAATAGGTGTCTCACGCAATGGCGCTAAAAGGTTGCCTAAACCGTACCAAACGGTCTGCATTTACCCCAAACTCTCACCCGTGAAAGTCTGTTGACCGCTACAACTTTAAACCCCTGCAACTTTAACATCTCTCCATCTTGTGCATGAATGCTGTCTTATGCATGAATCCTGTCTTGTGCAATGTTGCAAATCATTATTCTGTACCCCTCACTCTGCACCATATTTTTTAATAACTTCGATTGAAACAATTGCTGCGATCGAAACAAGGTCAGAATGATTTGAGCAATACTGGGGACAGTAGTAAACATATGTTCAGGTAGCGTCAGCAATGGATCTTCAAGGGATAGATACGCCACGTCTAGAATGGTCGGGCGATTGCTTAGTCATCGGTTTATTTGAAGATGGCGTAACATTAACAGGCGATCTGGCCGACTTAGATCAGCAGCTATCAGGCACATTGTCTGAACTGATTGCTGAAACAGAGTTTAAAGGAAAAGAAGGCAGCAGTGCCGTGACGCGGGTAGGGGCAAATAGTCCCATTCGCAAGGTAGCGGTTGTGGGGTTAGGCAAAGAACAGACGCTGAAGCTAGATAGCCTCCGTCGAGCCGCCGCAACAGCCGCCCGTTTGGGAAAAAAAGAGAAGATTAAAACGTTGGGAATTAGCCTACCCACCTGGAACAGCGAACCAGCCCGGAGTGTCCAGGCGATCGTTGAAGGCATTGAGCTAGCCCTGTATCAGGATAACCGCTTCAAGTCTGAGCCAGATGACAAAGGTGCCAAACCAGAACAGGTTGATTTGCTTGGGTTTAGTGGTCAGGACGATGCGGTTACTCGCGCCCGCCAGGTATTTTCAGGCATTGCCCTGGCCAGGGAATTAGTAGCCGCACCCGCCAATGTTGTTACGCCCCAGGTGCTGGCAGACACCGCTGAAGCGATCGCCAACGAGTATGGCTTAGACATCAAAATCCTGGAGAAAGAGGATTGCGAAAAGTTAGGCATGGGTGCATTCCTTGGCGTAGCGCAAGCCTCTGACCTGCCGCCCAAGTTCATCCACCTCACCTACCGACCGCAGGGCACCCCCCGACGCAAAGTGGCGATCGTGGGTAAAGGACTCACCTTTGATAGTGGCGGCCTCAATATTAAACCGGCAGGAAGCGGTGTTGAAATGATGAAGACCGACATGGGTGGAGCCGCTGCTACCCTGGGTGCGGCAAAAGTGATTGGTCAACTGAAGCCAGATGTGGAAGTTCACTTCATCAGTGCTGTCACCGAAAACATGATTAGTGGCCGAGCCATGCATCCTGGCGACATTCTCACGGCCTCTAACGGTAAAACCATTGAGGTCAACAATACCGATGCCGAAGGTCGCCTCACCCTGGCGGATGCGCTCGTGTTCACCGAAAAACTGGGTGTAGACGCGATCGTCGATCTGGCAACGCTAACGGGTGCCTGCATCGTTGCCCTGGGGGACGATGTGGCTGGCTTGTTTACGCCAGATGACACCATAGCCGCCCAGCTCCAGCAAGCCGCAGAAGCGGCTGGTGAAAAGTTTTGGCAGTTGCCCATGGAAGAAAAATACTTCGACGGTCTCAAGTCCGTTGTAGCTGATATGAAAAACACTGGCCCCCGTGCGGGTGGTTCCATTACAGCCGCTCTTTTCCTAAAGCAGTTTGTTAAAGAAACACCGTGGGCACACCTCGACATCGCTGGCCCCGTTTGGACAGACAAAGAAAGCGGCTACAACAACCCCGGCGCTACTGGCTTCCCAGTTCGTACATTGGTGAACTGGGTATTAGGCGACGCTTAAAGCTAAACAAGAGCCGTTCTGTTACAAAGTCCCCCAGTTTTGGGGGACTTTGGCGGCGAATGTCCCCCCATTTGCTACGGTTCAAACCCCTGGGTCAGGAAGCTGCGATCGCCCGCATATCGATTCCTGTTATCTTCCTAACTTGTGCCCGGTCAATGAAAGCGACACAATAAACGGGTTAGACCTTAGCAGCGACAAGAACTATGGGCACACATGTTGAAAACATTGGTTATCTAGCCATTCCATCCAGCGGCTCTGGCCCCGGCGTAGTCGTTTTGCAAGAGTGGTGGGGCTTGGTGCCCCATATCGAATCATTAGCCGATCGCTTTGCAGAAGCAGGGTATGTTGCCCTCGCTCCCGATCTGTATAACGGAACGACAACAACCGCACCAGATGAGGCGCAACGGTTGTTGATGACGCTCAACATTGAGCAAACGGCGCGCGACCTGCAAGCGGCCGCTGATTTCTTACTCAACCATGAAGCGGTCAACGGCGGTCGCATTGGCATTGTGGGTTTCTGTATGGGTGGGCAGTTGGCGTTATTAGCAGCCACCGTTAGCCAAAGCTACGGAGCTGTCGTCGATTTTTATGGCATTCATCCCAACGTCACGCTCGACTTTGACAAGCTCAAGGTTCCTGTACTCGGTATCTTTGGCGAAAAAGACAGTTCTGTACCGCCCGATGTCGTTCAAGCGCTAGAAACCAACATTCGGAATGCCGGAGGGGCGATCGAAACCCACACCTATCCGAATGCCAATCACGCTTTCTTCAACGACTCCCGCCCTGAGGTCTACAACCCCACAGCCGCCAAAGATGCCTGGGAGCGGACACTCACCTTCCTCAACGATCGAATCAGCGCTTAGTCTCGTTTTCCACCGTCTTTACACCCCACCCCGACTCTGGAGAGACGCGATTGCTCGCGTCTCTCCCTTTCCCAACCGCAAACCGCACCAGTTTACTTTAGTGTCTCCCACTGAACGCTAGCCCTACGACATCGTCAGACCAACGTAAGCTGGATGAGCGTCAATCCACCCACCTCCGCAGCAGATTAGCCACACTTTTAGAGATCAAATCAAACTCAGGGGTTTTCCCCTCCTTGGCAAAAATGGCGCGGCGAACCACATCCAGATCAAATAAAATTTCTCGCTCGCCTACATCCCGCACCAAACTCTGCACCCAGCCCACCACCACCAGGCGGGTTCCCTTTGTTACCGGATCAACTCGATGAAGAGTGGTTGAAGGATACACAATCATGGCACCCGTCTCTAACTTGTAGGCTCTCTCATCATCTGCTCCTTCAAGCACCAGTTCCCCTCCGTCATAGGCGGAAGGCGCAGTTAAAAATAAGGTAAACGACACGTCCGATCGCAGAAATGCCGCATCACCCATCAACGCATTATCGGTGTGGCTACCGTAGGACATACCCACGTCGTAGCGGCTGAACAACAGCGAGTGCAGCACCTTAGGCCGAACAGCCGCTTGAAACAGCGGATTCCGGCGAATTGCTTTTTCAACAAACTCCCTCAGGGTTTGAACCTCAGGCGTTCCATGTTTTAGCTGCTGGTTGTTTTTCACCAGCTTGGCGTGCCAGCCTGCGGTCAACTTACCGTCCACAAATTCCGCCTGAGCCAACCTGGAAGTCACATACTCCAGTTCGTCTGACGTGAGAACGTTAGGAATTTTAAGGATCATTACCGACATTCAATAAAACACTTGATCCCTCGCCATCAATCAAAATCGCGAGGGATTACTGATAGTCTGCCATCCCAACCCAGAACAGAAAACCCTGGCAGGCTCCGGCAAACAATCCAGATACCATTGGTCAATCTAATCCAAGAACGAGTGACCAATGGCACATAACCAGTGACACAGGAATAGTATGCTCACTCCTGCCTCAGCGTACTAGCTGCTTAATTCTATTTGTGACACCAGGCTAGACACTTCCGACGGCGACTTAACAGGAGCAGCAGGCGGTTCCACAGCCGGCCATGCCGCTTTCAGTTCGTCTAAACTGGTGACGATCGCCTGATGGTCGTCGGGGCGCTCCTGGCTCATCTGGTCGGCAATGGTTTGGTAGAGTTCTTCACTGTAGAGGACAAACCCTCTTGAATCCTGATACTCTACAAGCTCTACAAATTTATTATCTGCGATCGCGGCTTCATACTCCTCAGCCGCCGTTCTCAGCATTCCATTGATCACATCCAGCACAAAGTCGGGGGATTGCCGTTCAGCGTCGGGGATAGCGGCGATCGCCTCATCAATCGACTGCATAGATGCATCAAATGCGGTTGTCGTCTCTGGCTTATCGGGAGCAGACTTTGACAAATCGTGCAGTTCATTCAGGGTCGATTTAAACTCCGGCACATTTCGAGCCGAGAGTTCACCTTCAATACCACCATACAGCTCTTCCACGGGATGCCCAATATGGGGTTCGGCTTCAGCATAGTTGCCCTGATCAATCAGTTCCTTGGCAACCATCAAATGCCCTTTCATCAACCCCAGAGTAGTCATATAGTCCACATCAGCATTCCCCGTGGAAGCCGACTCTCCGCCTTCTCCACCTTCTCCGCCTTCTCCGCCTTCTCCGCCTTCTCCACCCTGTGCAGTGGCTTCCACAGACGCATGTCCCCCGTCGTGTGTCGCCTCACCTCCACTTGTATCAGCAGATGGACTACCACAGGCACCCACCGTTGCGGCTAGTCCAAGGGTTAAAAACAGTTCAACAGGCTTTAATCGCTTCACCATTGCAGTCGAGACCCACCATGAAAGGCAAACGGTACAGCCATCAGATTATGGTTGATGCAAGTCTTTGTCAACAAGCTGACCGTAAATTCTTAGGAATTGTTTGCAGTAGCCTACAGCGATTCCCTTCGCTCCCAACATTAAACCCTCAGCTCAGTACTTACAGCCATTTTCATATTCACCACACACCAAACTCTACACCCCACACCCATCCTGGCGAGACTGTGGCTGACTCGATTGAGACCTGCTATAAGAGTAAAGATCCCTAGCTCGGCAGCACATCAAACAAGCCCATGCAACCGTGTTCGGCGATCGCGTCCTGGTGGGGATGAAACATATACTGACCAGGATACCGATAGGAAAACTCTAGAATGTGCCGTTCAGCCGTTCCCATCGTGATCACGTCTGTTTCTTCGCTGGGGATCAGCGATCGCCCGGTACGATACACCTGAAACATATTGGCGTGAATGTGAAAGGTAATTGCCGGGTCAAACTCAATCATATTCAGCAGATACAGCCGCACTAGCTGGTTCTGATAGATAGCAATGGGATGATCGCGGTAGTAATTGGGAAGGCCATTAAACGCATACAGCTCATTTTGTTGGGCATTGTTGAGGTCATAGCCGCCCATCACCATCACCATCTCATCAGCAGGTGGGCGGCCACCGGGCGGATCGATGATGAACATGCCGTACAGTCCCTTACTGATGTGGCGAGTCACAGGGGCAATATGACAATGGTAAGGATGCACACCATAGGGAGCTGCATCAAATTCATACACCATTGTCTTACCGTGGCGGATCGGCTGCACTCCATCCATCTCCGCCGGATGCATACCGTGAAAATGCATGCTGTGGGAATGGCCATCTTCGTTGTGAAAAATCACGCGGACGCGATCGCCCTCCGTAGCGCGGAGAGTGGGGCCAGGAACCCGTCCATTTAAGTTCCAACTAACAAAGGAAATAGCGCTGTTGAGCTGAAGCGGCGTGCTGTTCGCCACCACCTCAAACTCTCGAACGGTGCGCCCGTTCTCTTGCTTTAGCGTACCGTAGTCAAAATCGCGCAGCACCATCATCGGGTCAAACATAGAGCTATCCGCCGCAGAAGAGGACTCAACCACGGGAGGAATCTTTACCAATGAAGGACGACGGAACAAAGAGCCAGCCGCGATCGCCGCTGCCGTTGTGCCCAACCCAGTTATCCCCCACATCAACATCTGCCGACGAGTCCAAACAGTTGGCTGGCTAGCTGGCTGCATAATAATAATACCGAGGTAGAATGCAGAAATGTAGAATACTGTTGAGAATTGTTCTTAAATAATTCTACCGGAACTGGCTCCACTTGCTGCTAATTAAGATGATCTGTTCGGGATGCTGCAAACGGCCTGAGACGCACCAGTTACCATTTCAGATCAAATCAGATCAAAAAAGCCTGGACTAGTCCAGGCTTGAGCGGTGTTATTAATGTTGAACGGAAGGCACAGCCTTACTTATTGAACGGGCAACAGCGATCGCTGGCAAGTTGGGCAAATGGCATGGATCATCAACTGACAATCGAGTAAATAATAGCCTTCTTTCTCAGCCGTCCGGGTACCCGTCTTCAAAATCCCATCATTTTTAAATTCAGTTGTCTTATTGCACCGAACACACACTAAATGATGATGATGATGAGGATACGGTCGGTTAATTTCGTAACGCTTGTGTCCTTCCGCCAATTCCAACTCTCTCAAGATACCCATACGTGCCATAAGCTTGAGATTGCGGTAGATGGTCGATAGGCTGATTCCCTCTCCTCGATCATGAAAAAGCTCGCAAAGATCCTCCGCACTTAAATGGCGACCCTCCGGTAGATCTTGAAAAACGTGCAAGATGGATTCTCGCTGGGGCGTTAAACGCCACCCTCTTTCATGAAGTTCAGCCTTGAGAGAGGCTGCGGTATACATAGAGTGACCTCCTCAACAGCGTGGGCTTATTGAGAAGGATACACAATGATTCAGTTGATTTGCAAGAGCAGCGCTTTATTGAGAATGATAGCTAAGTAGGAATTGGAAAAACCAGCTCAAACCGCGAAAGCACGCAGTCCAGGCTTGTTTCAGACCCCAAAAAATGAGCTGTGGCAACCTTGCTAATAGGAGGCACTGTCAATACTACAGTAATATTTCGTAATTTAATAGAGTTTGCTAGCAAATAAAGCAATTTACAACGCTCTGATATCGCACATTTCAATCAATTTCCTGAGGCAGCCAATGAACCAGGGTGGCCGAAACGGGCGATCGCCTGAATTATCCGACGTTAGCTTGGCATTGGTGTTGGCTCAAACAACCTCATTCTGGTGCCCGCTCCCTGGCACAACACCCCCCTCTCCATCCAGCCCCCTACTCGCCCAAATAATGGTGTAAAGTGGCTTTGCGACTAATTCTCATTAAATGCTACCGTGTCTGCCAACCTATTTAAATCACCCATCTTCTCTGCGGGTCGTCGAGCCTTGCGTCGTCTACAGTTCGATCGCTGGACGCTGGTGGTCATCTCGATCGCCCTGCTCATTCTGGCTCCAGTTATCGTGGTTCTGAGCAGCATTTTCTCCGATACGGGAGCCGTCTGGAACCACCTGGCAACCACCGTATTACCCACCTACATTTTCAACTCGCTGTGGCTGATGCTAGGAGTCAGTGCAGGCGTGTTGACCATCGGCGTGGGGACGGCGTGGCTCGTCACCATGTGCCGCTTTTGGGGTAGCCGCCTGTTTGAATGGGCTATGCTGCTGCCGCTTGCAGCACCGGCTTACATTTTGGCATACGTTTATACCGATTTTCTAGAGTTTTTTGGCCCCGTACAGTCCACCCTGCGCGACCTGTTTGGCTGGAGCCGCGCCTCCGATTACTGGTTTCCCCAGGTTCGCTCGCTCTGGGGCGCGATCGCCATGCTCACCCTGGTGCTTTATCCCTACGTTTATCTGCTCGCCCGCGTTGCCTTTTTAGAACAGTCGGTTTGCACCCTGGAAGCCAGTCGATCGCTGGGCTGTACTCCCTGGCGCAGTTTTATTAAGGTGGCGTTGCCCTTAGCCCGACCGGCTATTATGGCTGGCTTAGCGTTGGCGCTGATGGAAACGCTAAACGACTTTGGCACCGTGCAATACTTTGGGGTAGATACCTTCACCACAGGCATTTACCGCACCTGGTTTGGCATGGGAGAACGGATTGCCGCCTCTCAACTGGCAGCCGTGCTGCTGCTCTTCATATTTGGCCTGATTGTGCTAGAACGCTGGTCGCGCCGCCAAAGTCGCTATTACCAGAGCACGAGTCGGCAGCAGCAGTCTTCTCCTTATCAGTTACACGGGTGGCGATCGCTAGCGGCCTGGGTAGCCTGTGGGTTACCCATCGGGTTTGGCTTTTTGATACCCGCTGCGATTTTGGTGCAGATGGCGATCGCCAACGCCACAGCCACCTTTACCCAAAACTTCTGGCAGTTTGCCAGCAACAGCCTAATCCTGGCATCGTTGACCGCAATGTTGGGAGTGATAGTAGCGCTTGTTATGGGCTATGGGCTACGGTTACGCCCCACCGCAGGCATGACCCTCGCCGTTCGCATCGCTTCAATGGGATATGCCGTGCCGGGAGCCGTGATTGCCGTTGGTGTCCTCATTCCCATTGGGCAATTTGACAACACCCTGGATGCCTGGATGCGATCGACCTTTGGTATTTCGACAGGGTTACTGCTTAGCGGCACCATCACCGCCCTGGTCTTTGCCTACCTGGTGCGCTTCCTGGCTGTTTCATTTGGCACCGTTGAAGCCAGCCTCAGCCGCATCAAACCCAGTTTGGATGACGCGGCTCGTTCGTTAGGGCATACCCCCACTAAAACACTGCTCAACGTCCATGTGCCGTTGATTGGTAGCGGTCTGGTTACAGCAGCCATCCTGGTTTTTGTAGATGTGATGAAGGAATTGCCCGCCACCTTGATTATTCGTCCCTTTAACTTCGATACTTTAGCAGTTCAAGTTTACCGATTAGCATCAGACGAGCGGTTGGCAGAAGCCTCTGCTCCGGCGTTAGCCGTGGTGGTGGTGGGGATTCTCCCGGTTATCCTCTTAAGCTGGCAAATTACTCGCTCCCAAACCAACTGATTTGGAACCGATGGAGAGTGAATGACAACAAGGCCAATGATGCAAAAAGTTACTCAGCTATCAGGCAGCTATCAGGGTGAATGGTGTTACAGCGGTTGCTTAACATCATCGTTTTTTGTTTTGCTGTGTAACGTCTAAAGGAATCGGCAGACAAGAAGTCGTAGTGATCAGGGTGCAATTGGAATAAACCAGTAGAAATAGATGGGTAGAAGGTAGCCATATTATCGTCTGCCATCTCAGTTGCCATCTCAGTTGAGTGGGCTGGTGTCCCCTGCCGTAAAAGCTGCCGCTCTTTTTCAGTGTTGCAGCAAGGGCAAATTTGTCGAAAGTTCATGAATCAAGCTCACCCTTCACGGAGAGCAGGCGAAACAGGTGCCAACGGTTGTCTCATGGTGTTCGTGTGAATATCACCTCAGGTTGATTGGTTTTTGGTAAGGCGATGAAACAGATATCTTCTTCGGCGCTCCTATGGTTAGCAATTGGCCTGATTGCATCAAACTGCACTAAATCTGCTTCTCCTCAAGACCTGTTAAAGACAAAAGAGTGCCCTCAGTGCAATTTACAGAGGGCTAACTTTAGCCACGCCAATCTAAGCGGAGCGCAATTACATCGAGCAAACTTGCAGGAAGCCAACCTGGATAGCGCCAATCTCAGCAACGCTTTGTTAGACAACATCAATTTGAACAACGCTAATCTCATGAATGCCAACTTGAGCCAGGCTGAATTGTCATCAGCGGATTTGAGTCAAGCAAACCTGAGCCAAACCAACTTGCAGGGGGCGCTGTTACGCAATGCCAACTTGAGCGAGGCTAACTTAAGTGGAGCTAACCTGGAAAATGCCGATCTGATGGGTGCCAACCTGGAAGATGCCGACTTGACAGGGGCTAACTTCAGGGGTGCCATTATGCCAGATGGCAGCATTCAAAATTGAGAGTCCAGCGATCGCCCTTACTGCCCTCGTTATATTGACATCTACTTGCAACAACAGCCATTGGCTCAGTTACGCTTCCAGCCGAAACGCCGGATATCCAGCACGCACCACCGTCGAATTCAAACGGCTCCAAAACTGAAGCAGTTGCTCTGCCAATAGATCAGGATGAGCGTAGTGGAAAAAATGCCGTCCGTTGGGGCATTGCCACAGGCTATCGCCATGCTTCAGCCAATGCTGCCAGTGATAAAATTCGTTAGGATTCACCACCGCATCATGCTCCCCAGCACAGACCAAAACGGGTACAGGTGCGCCTCCGGGTTCCAGGCTGGTTCTCTTAAACAACGTATGCAGCGAGAGCGACTGGTCTAAGTCGTCAGCCAAACGCTGCACCAAACAGCGAGTCATCACCTGGTTTTGCGAGCCAAACAGCATTCTGGCCATTTGTGCCAAAATCAGTTCGCGGCTACATGGCAAAAGCTGTCGTTGCGCGTAATAGTGGGCGTGCCAGTCGATCGCCGGATGGGCACCTACCGACAGCAAACTGAGCGATTTTACCCGTTCTGGATAGCGGCGGGCATACAGCAACCCCAGAACGCCTGCGGTGCCATGCCCAACCAGGTGAACAGAGCGATCGCCCTGCTTCAAATAGTCATGCAGCAACACTAGCGCAATTTCCAGGCAACTGGCTTCATCGGGCGTTTGCTCATAATCCCACCGATACGTGGAGTAATGTTTCGACAAAACGTTCAGCACAGGGCGCTCGAAGCATTTCAAACTAGGGCTGGTGTTCAGCCACAGCACATCAGGCATATTGGACATTGCACTAACTGCGACTTTCCTCGATAGGCTTGGTGAAATTAGCCTAGCAGGAAACTCTGCACAATTGAGAATTAATTGCATTTGTTAATAGGTTATTTTTGCCTACTCTCCCCTATTTTTTAGAAACGAATCAGCAGCAAATAGCCCAAACCTGCCAAATAACCGATCGCCCCATTTCGTAAATTGCCCAACGGGTAGGATATGAGCATCACGCTTCGCTCACCTGTTATTTCAGCAACTCACAACAATGCCCCCTGCCGCATACCGTTAACAGTGCCGAAGGTTGGCAAAATAGATCCAGCAGAGCTAAGCCGATCGCCCCACATCTGTGTTTCAATGCAACTGCTTCAGGAATGGGACGCAGCACGATGCAACACCTCAACGCTCAGGCAAAAGCAACCGGGATCGGGTTCACCGCTATTTTAATGTGGGCAACACTTGCCCTATTAACCACGTTAAGCGGCACCGTTCCGCCCTTTCAACTAACCGCAATGTGCTTTACCATCGCCTTCTGCATTGGCTTAGGGCTATGGTTCAAGCAAGGAGGGCACATTTTGCATCATCTGAGACTGCCCGTCCCCGTTTGGCTGTTAGGAATTGGCGGACTGTTCGGGTATCACTTCTTCTACTTCATTGCTCTGCGTAATGCCCCTGCGATCGAAGCCAGTTTAATTGCGTACCTGTGGCCTCTGCTGATTGTGCTGTTTTCAGCCCTGCTGCCGGGTGAACGCCTGCGCTGGTTCCATGTGGTTGGAGCGATCGTGGGTTTTGTCGGTGCGGGATTGCTGGTCACCCAGGGCAAATCCTTGAGCTTCAACCTGCAATATGGCATGGGCTATGCTGCCGCCCTGGTGTGCGCCGTTACGTGGGCAGGCTACTCAGTCTTATCGCGTCGAGTGGGTGCAATCCCAACGAATGCCGTGGGCGGATTTTGTGGCGTTACAGCGGTTTTAGCCTGGGGATGCCACTGGCTATTCGAAGAAACGGTCACGCCCGTGGGCAGCGAATGGCTTGCTATCCTCTGCCTTGGTTTAGGCCCGATCGGTTTGGCGTTCTTCACCTGGGATTATGGCGTGAAGCACGGCAACATCAAACTGCTCGGTTCCCTGTCCTATGCTGCGCCGTTGCTCTCAACCATCCTGCTCATTTTGTGCGGCCTGGCCAACCCTACGTGGGTCGTTGGCATAGCTTGCTTGCTCATTGTCGGAGGAGCCGTTTTAAGTGCCAGGGGCAAGGGATAAGACGAAAAGCAAGGGAGGGCACCCACCGGAAACCCAGTGGCTAGGGCGATCGCCCTCCGCTCTCGTTTTTGTTTAAGACAATCCGTGTTTTGCCATAAAGGTTTCAGTCATCGTCCGCAGTTGTGGATCAAGTCGGGCGAGTGCAGGCTGCGCGATCGCCTCTGGCACGCTGCCATAGAAAGCATGGGCAATTCCCCCAGCAATGCAGGCCAGCGTGTCACTATCTCCACCCAGTGATATTGCATTGCGAATGGCATCTTCAACGTCGGTTGATTCTAAAAAAGCAGCGATCGCTTGCGGCACAGAACCCTGGCAAGAAACATCAAACTGATACGCCGGACGGATCTCTGCCAGCGATCGGCTCAAATCATACCCAAACCGATTGACCACATAAGACCGAATGGCCTCCTTGCTGCCCTCTGTTCGTGCCAGAAAAATAGCCGCCGCTGTTGCTTGCGCCCCCTTGATCCCCTCTGGATGGTTGTGGGTTACAGCAGCGCTGCGCTCGGCCTCTTGCAACACCTGCTCTAGACGATCAAACCCAAATCCGATCGCGCTCACCCGCATCGCCGAGCCATTGCCCCAACTGTTGTAAGGTTTGGTGTTGGCAGAAGCCGCCCACTGGCAAAAGGTGCTGCCATATCCTGCATCAGGATAGCGGCGAAAATAATGGTGAAACCGATCGACATAACTTCCTCCTTCTAGAAGGGTTTCAGCCACGGCCACCGTCAAAACAGTATCGTCCGTAAAGCGGGAGTTCTGCTGAAACAATGGAAACGTTTTGGTTTTGATCGGATAACGTTCATAAACCGAGCCAATAATATCCCCTGCGATCGCGCCTAACATCGCACCTCCTTTCAGACTGTTCTTTCAGCCGAAGCTCACCGATCTCCTACATCCTGCCCCTCCTACAACCTACCCCAGACAGACGCCCTTCGCCCCTAAGCTCGATACGTTAAGAATAGTAAAGACAGAGAGGGAGCAGTCATGGTGGAAAGCAACTCATTGGGCGATGGCGGCCAAAACCAATCTGCGGTAAGCGAGCGTAGTGTACCGGCCAGAGAGGCATTCGTCAGCACCCGAAAAGCGTTCACCGACTTAGAAGCCGCAGGCATCACCGATTTTCAAATATTTAACGCTCTGGCCGATTTATTTCATGAACGAAAAATGCCTGATGTGTCGGAATTGATGGCAGAAGCCGCCTATCGCTGCTTTGAGCGAGAGTGATGCATTCTCTGGAAAACGAACCAGCCAACCTGTATCTGGGATCAAGTCATTGATATCAGAGAAGCGCTATGGCTATTCCATCATCGCGGCACCGCTACAGTAAGCCCTTAGCCAGTGGTCTTGCCTTACTGTGCGGTTTGGCGATCGCCCTCAGCCTTGAGGCAAGCGTTGCCACCCCAATTGATCCCGCTCCACCCGTTACCGAGCCAAGCCAAGGATGGCGACAAATGACGAGCGAAGAGCGATCGCAAACCCTGACTTATATCCTCAACAGTCCCTTAGGCGTTGCGGCGCTCAACCAGCTCGCCATTGAAGGATTCATCAGCCCCACCTGCACCAAAACCTATTACACCAACGATACCTACAGCGGCTTTCAAACCCTGCTGCGCGTCATTTGCCCAACCGAACGAGGCGTTTCGATCGCCACTAGCTACGCCGAAATGCGCGTGACCTTTAATCGGTTTGAAGACAGCATTGAGAGCTTTAATGTCGAACGAGTCCACGCCGAGCGATCGCCCGACGTTACGCTTCCCGACTAGCCGACTTCAGCCTGGACGAAGCTGACATTGGGGCATAATCAGGACAATTGCGCGACTGTGTGGTGAAAACAAGGGTAGGTTGAACCGCACACTTAAGATAGGGATTGTCGGAGAAAAATTGGCATTTGTGGCAAGGCGATTTGGCGATCGTATTGGCTGGTGGTGCTTTCTCCTCTTTATCGGGCAAAAACAGGTCAGAGACAATAGAAACCAACAACGCCCAAATCGCCAAAAAACTGAGGGGAATTAAAACAATGATCCCATCAGCCTCCAACCCGGTAGCAGCAGGAAACGTTTCCAGGGTTTCACTATATAAATTGAATTCGCTGACTACTCTGTGGTGTGCAGATTCTACAGTTTGCTCTTTTGGGTGCTTCATTATGAACGGATCAATAGCCTGCATGATGTAACTGATAACCACTCATTTGTGCAACGATCGTTCAGGCCATCACTGGCTTGAACTTCAGCTTCTATCCACCTCTATCTACCCAGTTGCCACCCACGGCTAAAATCCTGTGACCTCTCTGTAGGCTCAATTTTCTATCGTTTTCCGAATTGCACCACGCAACCTCAAACTCTGGAATCGCCTAGAACAGCTCATCGTCATATACAAACATAGGGACAGCCCTGGAGACAGTCGTGGGGATCAAAATCTGTCACACGACGCGATCGCGCCAACCTCGACCAACCAGACGACACCCATCCAACGATCACCGCAAAGCTTAACACCTCAATCCACCACCAGAAAGCAGCTTCAGTGATTTACTTAACCGGGTTTTGAAGCATCATCGGGAAAATTTGTTACTGGCTCTTGACCAAAAATCAGGACATTCAACGGCCTCTGCACTCAATGCCCGCGATGGATGAACGGCGCATTGTAAGTAAGGGCTGTTATTGAAAAAGCGACAGTTCGAGCAGGGGATAGGCTGGAACAGTTTTTTGTTTGCAATTCTTGCCCGCAACATCTTACAGGTCAACGACTGCTTCAGCAAAACGATAACCCATGTTACGGCCAAAGCGCCAATGGGAACCAGCCAAAGTTCCGCTCCAATCGTTGTTGTGTTGCCAGGTGCTTCAGAGGTTGAAGCCTCGCTCGGATTTAGCGTTTCGATGGTTTGAGAATTGACTACGTTATCCGCCTTCATGCCCGGTTCACCTAATTACTGCTCATCAACTCACATTTGTGGTAGAAGCTCAATTTATTCCTGGTCGATATAGCCGTATGGTTCAACCCAATTGGTTTCAGTTCGATTCGATCGTCTCAGTTCGATCGCCAAATTCAAAGGTTGCCTGACCTATTCGCCAACACCGCAAACGACCTGCTCAAAGCAATCTCAGCTACATTTCAGCCACAGCAAAAACGATCCCCATCAGGATAACCAGAACTGGAAATGCCATGCTCATTGAGCCTCTATTTGCGGTTATAGTGCAGGATGAAATCACAGTGTTTCACTCCATAGAGGGGGTTACTCTATCCGCGTTCTATACCCTGAGTAGTATTTTGTCGATCGCCAAAAAAGCGGCAGAGCCTCAGGTCTAACCTACCTCTCAGGCAGGATGAAATGACCCCCGATTTTCAGATGAATTGAAACAAGGGAATCAACCCCTCCCGCTGAAACTCTGCTCAAAGGAATAGTAATGCAGATCTTTTTTTGGACAACACTAGCCTTCGTTGCTGTTGGAGCTGTGATGCTGCTACTGGCTCCAGTCCTGAACCTCTATTGACCAGGCTGTTTGAAACCGATCGCAGGTTGCCAGAGAGCCGTTAAGCGCAAAGCCCGATCGCCATTAATGTCTCACTTCAATTTGCTTTCTCAGGTAGGGTTGGCAATGCCAGCCCTGCAAGCTGTCTATGCTTCATCTACCGCGCCTATGGCTCCGCATTCGTCCGAAGGTGGGTTTCGCAGCCAGCTTGATTGACCGCAGCTTAACCAGAATTAGCTCGCAAGTCTCCTGAATTGTGTATCCCTTTCAGAAGTGGCAGAATTATTGTGGTGTTATATAGCCATTGAGATAAACCCACGTTGATCCACACTAAATTACCCGTCTTTAGAGCGATGTTGGCTGGTTGGCTGGCTCGCGTTGCGTCAAACCCCGTTAGATCCAAACGTGTTTTCTGCATTTCGTCTAGCTTCAGGAGACGATCGAAGCAACGTCTGTTGAGAGCCGGAGCGTAACCCACCACCGTGACAGAACGACATACCGATCTCAACCAATTGCTGCAACACATTTGGGATCAGATCCACAAGGGAGCCGCTGATCCTGCCCATCCCTACCATTCCCCTGCGTTTGGCACCCTTGGCAGCAATGGCCCCAATGTGCGTACTATCATTCTGCGTCGGGCTGAATTGGAAGCGCGATCGCTCTGCTTTCATTCCGATCGCCGCGCCCAAAAGATTAATGAAATCCAAAAGCATCCCAGGGTAGCACTGCATTTTTGGAATTCTGACAGCAGAGAACAGTTACGCATTACCGGAAATGCTACAGTACATTTTGATGACCAAATTGCAAACCAGCTTTGGCAGCACAGCCGCCCAAAAAGCCTCATAACGTATGTCAAACCGACTACACCTGGCACAAAGGTAGACCAACCGGAGTCTGGAATTGTTGGTAATTTTCAGTCAGGTAACGTGTCTATGAGCGATGTTGAAGTGGGACGACAACATTTTGCGGTTGTGTGTACCCAGGTCGATGAAATAGACTTTTTACAGCTTCATAATGAAGGAAACTGTCGAGCCTATTTTCAATGGGAATCGGGAAGGTATGAGGGAGCTTGGCTCATTCCCTAGCCAAACCAGCAAATGTTAAAGACAAGTATTCGGCAAACATTGTGGTTTAGCCCTACAAACTGCGGAGAGGTTTATGGGACTATTTCAAAGTATTAAAGGTATTTTCGGCAGTATTTTCACGTTGCCTTCCAAAGAGGAAGGCTTCGCCTGGTGGGTTGAAATTATTACAACCAACCCAAGTTGCACCTATTTCTTTGGCCCTTTTGATTCCGCAGAGGAAGCAAAGACCTACCAAAGTGGCTACGTCGAAGACTTAACTAGCGAAGGGGCGAATGTGTTTACACCTCAGGTGAGATGGTGTAAACCCGAACAGTTGACCATCTACACCGAGAAGGAAACAGCGGAAGTTTGAATCTCACACGAAGGGTGGCAGTACAGTTTTTAGTGCGGTACACAGGTGCGATTGACAACCGCACCTGCACTTTTTAACTGAGTGGTCGCCGCCTTGGAGGATGGTTCAACCTGTCAGCAGTTGGCATTACAATCCAGGTCAAGGCTCAGTTTGCTGCACCAGAGGGATCAGCGACGGGAGTGGCTGTGGCCTCAATCGGTTGATTGGGATCGCGGCTCCAAAATACCGCAAAGGTATTGATGCTGGAGTTTCCAGGAACCAGGCTGAGATAAAAGGTGCGATCGCCCTGAGTGGCTTCATACAAATCGCCACCACCATAGTTTCCGATTGGCGAAAAGGTATAGTCTGCAAACACCTGTTGCAGTTGGTCGTATACCTGGGCGGGTCGCTTCAGCGAAAACCACAGCACGTTTTCATTGCCAGCCAGGGGTTCCGGCTCTGATCCCCTTTGCAGGCTGTCTGCCGCAAAAAACGCTTCGGGTTCTGCAAAAAATTCGACGGGGATGCCCAACCCTTCAACGGAGCCAAGCCCCTGGAGGTTGCCCTGAAATTGGGCAAAAAAGTCTGCAAAGGGTTCTTCCACAACCGGATCAGGCGTGAGTTCCGGCACAGGATCGCTCACCGTAGCAGTAGTTTCTGTGGGTGACGCTTCAGGGCTGGGTTCTGGGTTGGGGTTAGAAACTGGATTGGGTAGCAGCGGTGCGGGAAGTGGCGCGATCGCTGTCACGGGTGCGGGGGTGGCCTGAGGCGTTGGTGGCGGTATGGGGCTAGGCAACGGAGAGGCTTGAGGCGGTGGCGTGGGGGCAGGACGGTTAAGAGCGGCAAGGCTAGCTAAATTGACTGTTTCCTCTACCTCTGACTCGGCAACTGGCTCTGGTTCTGAAGGAAAAGGCACCATCAAAACAAAGGCATGTAAGACCAATGAGATAGCAAACATCGGACGATAGAACAGTCGCCAGAGGGGTTCTGATTGCTGCAACACACTAGAAGAATGTTCCATTGAAGGCTGGCTGAGTATGGGGCGATCGCAACTGAGCTTAATCAAAACCCCTGGAGTGAATTATTGAGTTCACTCCAGGGGATCACGCTCTTAACAACGTTGGCTCATGTCAATGGTACGAATACAAGAAGTTTGCTGAGGGTGAACACCATTCCACTTATTGCTGGGTGCCGCCTTCTAGCCGTAGCAGATCTGCCACGCTAACCCCCGTTGTATTTTCACCCTCAAAGACGCTACCCACTTGACGAGATTGAAACCGTTCTGCCGCAATGGTGTAGATTTCTTCGGAAAGCGGAACGTAGCCCACCTCTGGCACCAGGGTAGTGGCATTGTTGAGGTAAAACTCGACAAACGCCTGTACTTCAGGACGCTCTGCCGCTTCAGCACTGATATAGATGAAAATAGGACGAGCCAGCGGATAGCTCTCGTTTTCTACTGTTTCAGCAGAGGGAGCTACTGGACCGTTACCGCCATCAATCGGCACTGCCATCAAGCGATCGGCATTTTCTTCATAGTAGGCTAACCCAAAGTAGCCAAGGGCATTTTCGCTTTGAGCCACCCCCTGAACCAGGATATTGTCATCTTCGCTAGCAGTAAAATCACCACGGCTCGCCCCAGACTCACCCACAATGGTTTCAGTGAAGTAGTCGAACGTGCCGGAATCGGTACCAGGAGCGTATAGCTCCAGAGGAGCATCAGGAAAACTGCTGCGAACTTGATTCCAGTTGGTAATTGTGCCTTGGGCATCAGGCTCCCACATCGTCTTCAGTTCTGCGAAACTCAAGCTATCCACCCAGTCATTATCTGGATTGACCACAATGGTGAGTGCGTCATAAGCAATCGGTAGTTCAATGTACTCAACGCCATTAGCACTGCACGCTTCCACTTCAGAGGACTTAATTGGACGAGACGCATTAGAAATGGCAGTTTCACCATTGCAAAACCGGGCGAAACCGCCACCTGTACCCGAAATTCCAACCGTGACTTGAGTACCCCGATTCTGCCCCATAAATTCTTCGGCAACGGCCTCAGTAATGGGATAGACCGTGCTAGAACCATCGATTTGAATCACCGCTTCTTGAGACAATGCCAGAGGGGAAGCTAAGCCAACAGCAGCAGCCGTTGTTGCGATCGCTCCTGCTACTGTAAAACCGCTACGCTTGATGTTTAGACCGTTCACCACCATAACAACACACTCCATGACGCGTAAGTGACTTGGATTTAATACCGTCACAGATAAAAGTAAACAACTATGATTAAGGATTAATAATGTAACGAATGCTAAAAGGTTAAGAGAAAACTAGCGCTTTATTAAACATGTTTAAGAGGATGTTTTAAAAGTAGCAAATGTACTGCATTTGCCCCCTAAATCCTCCAACCTTGGGGGACTTCCGAGCCAGTTCTATTTCAAAGTCCCCGTTCGGCTGAGCGCTCACGTCGAAGCCAGAATTGGGAATTTAGGCGGCGGCTCGGGTGACATTCAGCACTTTTAAAACATCTTCTAATACTGTTGTTAAGCCAACGAAAACAAGATGCTGTTCTAAGAGGTTGCTTTAAACGTATCAAACGTTTCCCGGAGGTCGTACATTGGGCAAATAGCCCTTGAAATAGATCCAGAAGTATTGCCCATAGCGTGTTGCCGCAGGGTACGCTACCTCCCTGCGGGTGTTGGGCTATAAATTAGGGTTCAGAAAAATATCAGCCTAGCTGCGATCGATCGCCAGTAACACTCGATCGCCACCCGCATCTCTCATTGTTTTTAGTAATGCTGTCACCTCATCATAGGTCAGCTCACGGTCGGCTTTAAGTAACACGCTACCGTTTGGGTTTTGGCTTAAAAAAGTTCGCATTGCTTCAGCCAGTTCAGAGCGGGCGATCGGTTGATTTTCCAACAAAATCTGCCCCTGTCGATCAAGTCCAATCATGAGAGTAGCGTCAGCCTCGGCTTCTGCTGTCGTTCCGTCTCCAGCCGTTTGTGGCAAATTTACTCCCGCCATTTGCTGCCCGGTCAACGTCATTGAAATGATGATAAAGAAGGTCAGAACGGTCATTAGTACGTCCATCATGGGTACTAAATTGACTTCTGGAATTTGCGCTCTAGTCTTACGGTTTTTAAACGACATGGGTTTTCAACGAGCAGACAATTAATAAGCAGTCAATCAATTGCCAATGAAACACGATCGCCCCCTATTTCTTTCATCGTTCCTAACAATTGCACAACGCGATCGTAAGGCAGTTGGGGATCAACTTGCAGCACCACCATCCCTGCTTCATTGCTGGTCAGATAGTTTTGTATTTCTTGAAGCAATTGTGCTTCTTCAATCGACTGTTCACCTAACATAATGCCCTGTGGCATTAAATCCACAATTAATGGATATATATCGGGCTGCACTGATGTATTTTCAGCGCGATCGGGCAGCGGTACCTCTACGCCTTGTTGCGTGGTTAAATTCATCGTAATCATCACAAAGAAGGCCAGAATGCCCATCATCACATTCAGCATAGGAATCAGGTTAATTTCGGGTAAAGGTGCCTGTTCCCGGTTGCGAAATTGCATAAGCACTAACTCACTGAAGCGCCAACTCACTAAAATAATGAACAATTAGCGATCGTCTGTTGCTCTAACCCCATGCACCGAGGCGACAGATGGCAAATAACGGTCTAACTCAGTTCCGTTGGGTTCATACCAAATCTGCCGATAGATCAACTCCAACTCACTGCCCACCTCAGAAAAGTAGTCCATTTGGCGCGATTGCAGCGTCACCAGCACTCGAAAGATTAGCAGCGCTATAATGGCCACAATCATACCTGCTGCTGTTGTAATTAACGCTTCCCCAATGCCTGCCGCTGCCTGGGTCGCCTGTTCTGTAGTGCCGCCACCTCCAATGTTGAGGTTGCCAAAGGTAGCAATTAATCCAGTTACAGTTCCCAACAGCCCCAACAGTGGCGATATAGCAACCGTGGTTTCTAGCAGTTTGTCCCCCTTACGCATTTGCACAAACTCTTTATCACCCGCCGCTTCCATCGCCAGCCGAAACGTTTCTGGACTGGGCTGGTTGAGTTTTAACGGTGCCAGCAAAAACCGCCCGATGGGCAGAGCTGTGGCCTGCTGTGCGATCGCCTCCGCGTCATCCAGGCTGTACCGAGCCGCTTCCAGTACATCATGCATAATTCGGTCTTCCTGGCTAAGCAACCGATACCAAAACACACTGCGCTCCAAGGCACAGGCAATGGTTACCACCGAAAACCCAACAATGGGGATCATCACCGGCCCACCTTTCATGACGAGATCAAGCAACGTAGCCATAAGGGTGAATCCCCGTCTTTTAGATTCTTAACAATGTTATCCCCGTTAGAATACCTGAATCACCGCAAAGACTGGTTAAGAGGGGTTAAGGGCTAGCTATAGATATGGTTAAAGAACAGCCTGCCATCCTTAGAATAATTTGAAGTTTTTGTAACAATAGCAGCGCTTGATGAGAAAATAATCTCAACGGTCTCAGCCCAAGGTGGTGGACTGAAGCAAGCTGGTTTACTCAAGGTTGAGGATATTTGGAGATGCTGAAGCGAATTGCAGCCCTCGTGCTGATTGTATTGAGCCTGAGCTTGCAGAGTTGCACTTCGGCGACCGCTGGCCTAAAGCCGTTTATTAACGACTACGAAGGCTACAAGTTTTTGTATCCCAATGGCTGGATTGAGGTCAAGGTTGACAATGGGCCGGATGTGGTTCTGCACGACCTGATTGAAGAAACGGAAAATGTCAGCGTTGTCATTAGCCCGGTTCCGGACAATAAGACGCTAAAAGAGCTAGGCACGCCTAGTGAAGTTGGCTACAACCTCTCGAAAAACGCGATCGCCCCTCCCGACTCCAACCGCAAAGCCGAACTCGTCAATGCAGAAGCCCGCGAAGTTGGCGACAAAACATACTATATGTTGGAATACGCTGTTAAGCTGCCGTATCAGGATCGGCACAACTTTGCTAGTGTCATTGTGCGTCGTGGCAAGCTCTTTACCTTCAATCTTTCAACGACAGAAGAACGGTGGGAACGAGTTAAAGATAAGCTGCAACTGGTGGTCAACTCTTTCTCCGTGAACTAGTCATTAGCGATGAATAGCAAAGGGTTAAGAGCTTGATCCTGGAGGTTATCAGCAACCTGCTAACGTAGTCCTGGAACTTCATCTTCATCCATCATTCAACTTTCGCAGTTCACGTCTTGAGTTCTATGGGCACTCCACCGCTTGTTCTGGCCTCTGCTTCACCCGCGCGGCGACGTTTGTTGCAAACCGCTGGCATCGAGCCGCTCGTTTGCCCAAGTGATTTTGATGAATCGCAAATTCAAGACAACAACCCAGCCGAGCTGGTTCAGGCTCTGGCGATCGGCAAAGCTGAGACTGTTGCACCCCGGTTTACAAACTCGTTGATTATCGGATGCGATTCTGTGTTATCGCTGAACTGCGAGGTCTACGGCAAACCTGCCAATGCTATAGAGGCGATCGCCCGCTGGCAGAAAATGCGCGGCCTAACGGGTGAACTGTATACCGGGCATGTGCTAATCGACCAGACCCAGGTTAAGACGCTGGTTCGCTGTCAGGTAACGCGAGTAGAGTTTGCAAACGTTAGCGATCGCCAAATTGAAGCCTATGTTGCAACCGGAGAACCGCTCAACTGCGCCGGGTGCTTTGCCCTGGAAGGGCGAGGCAGCTTGTTTGTGGAAAAAATTGATGGCTGCCACACCAATGTCATTGGCTTGAGTATGCCGCTGCTCCGCCAGATGCTAGCAGAGTTGGGCTATGATGTCACCGACTTCTGGAACCGCTAACGGTCTCGTTATTCAACCTTTGAGGATGATTCGGCTAGCCGCTGTCCGTGCCTCTGCTGCACTCCACGGCAGGAGATCGCCTCAGCCTCCGTACATTCCACCCCGATCGAATCACCTAGTATAAAATAATGCTTCAAAAAATCCAGGAAGCTTTATCATTGGTTTATAAATCACCAGAACTACTGAGGTTAATTTACTCATAACATCGGACAATTTCATTAAAGATGTTGGGTCAGCTTCATCCTCGAATCAGGTTTTTTGATTGAAATTGCAACGTTTGACAGAAGCACCCCGGCAACAAATTTACTACAGTCAAATTCACTACAGTTAGTTACACATCGACTAGTTACACATCTATCGGCCAGCTACCAAACACTAAACTAGCCTGATGCAGGCTTGACTTGGATATAGGCTCCTTGATATAGGCTCAACTGCAAGGACGATGTTAACGACTACGACATCGGTTTGCGCTGAGAATATATGACGCTAGTATAAAGTCACGGGATCACGACTCACCGACATCAACAGCATTAGAATGAATTCCTCTGTTGCTACCCTGTCTCATTTGCGCGAGTCATCTCAGCACCAAACAAAGCTAGGGCAATTTTGCGGAGCGCAACAGCTTTTCCGCAATCGCTATAGGATTTTGCGGGCGTTGGGGCGAGGCGGATTTGGCGTTACCTTTCTGGCTAAAGATGTGTCTTTGCCTGGGATGCCGCTCTGTGTCATTAAGCAACTGTGTCCAAAGGTCAGCAATCCCGTTACACTTCAGCGTGCTTCCGAGCGGTTCGAGCGAGAGGCAAAAACCTTGAGCCAGTTAGGTAGCCATGCCCAGGTGCCGCAACTGCTCAACTATTTTCAGGAAAACGGCGAATTTTATCTGGTTCAGGAATACGTTAAAGGCTGCACATTAGTGAAAGAGGTGCGGGTGAACGGGGTCTATTCTGAACTGGCCGTAAAGCGATTTTTACGAGAAATTTTGCCCGTTCTCGACTATGTGCATCAGCATCAGGTGATCCATCGTGATATTAAACCGCCCAACATTATTCGTTGTCAGGACGATGGCAGGCTGGTGCTGATTGATTTTGGTGCAGTCAAAGAGAACATTCAGTCGGTTGACGAATGGAGCCAGAAAGTGCCAACGACACAGTTTGTAGGCACAGTTGGGTTTGCCCCGCCAGAACAGTTAGCGCTTCGCCCCACCTATTCCAGCGATATTTATGCGATCGGCATCACCTGTTTGTACTTGCTGACGGGGCGATCGCCAATGGAATTTGAGGTTGATGCTGCAACGGGCGAGATCCGCTGGCAACAAGACGTAGATATCAGCGACCACTTCGGCAAAGTGTTAGCCAAGATGCTGAAGATTGCCGTGCGCGATCGCTATCAATCAGTGGAGCAAGTGATCCGGGCACTCAATCTGGAGCCATATTTAGACAACCTGGCAGACTGTATGAACAGCCAGCCTCCCATCGCCAACCTATCGGACGACCAGGCGTTGCTCAACTCTGGCCGTTACATTCCACCCACAACCCGCACAGCAATGGCCATTCGGCAATGGCGCAACAAGCTCAAAACGAAACAGCAGCCTCAGGGGGCATCAGGGGGCGAGTTTCTGGTTGGGTCTGTTTCAGCGACCGGATTCTAGAGGGGTTGAGCCAGCCCTTATTTCATAGCAAACGGTTGTTGCAAGTAAAGAAACGCCTCCACTTCAGCCGCTGTGGGCTGTGCGGCGATCGCGCCTGGACGGGTTGTAGTCAACGCACCACAGGCAGTGGCATAAACCATTACTTTGCGCGATACCTCTGGAGCGCGCAAGGCTTGGATGCCCCCAAGGCACAACTGATGCAGAAAACCCGCCACAAAGGCATCCCCGGCTCCAGTGGTGTCTTCAACTTCCATCTCAAAAGCGGGCAGCTTGCTCTCATTACCGCCCAAACAGTAAGCGCATCCCTGCGCCCCAAACGTAACAATCACCCCTTCAACGCTGCCTAAGCGATGGGTAATCACCCCCGGATCGGTTGTATCAAACAGCCACTCGGCCTCTTCTTCCGACAGTTTGATAAAGTCAGACTGTTTCATCAAGTGCTGAATTACGGGTTTGGCCGCATCCACATCAGGCCAAAACATCGGTCGCCAGTTGACATCCAGCAAGACTTTGACAAAGTGCTGTTCTGCCAGTTCCAGTGAATGCGCGATCGCCCGTTGCGTTTCGGGATAGGGCATCTCTAGCGTGCCCACAACCAAAAAATCTGCCGCATCAAACAAACTCACGGGAAGCTGTTTGGCTTGCAGATGGGTATCAGCAAAGTCTGCCGTATCGCGATCGCCAAATCCGATAAACTGGCGATCGCCGCTCTCAGAGCGCAAGACAAAAATTTCGCGGGTGGGAGCCGTGGGATGCCATTGAATGCCAGTGCAATCAACACCAATGGTTTGCAGCAAGTCTACGAGCGATCGTCCCTGCTCATCTTCACCCACACAGCCAATGAACCCGGTTGGAGTTCCTAGTTTCGTCAACGCACAGGCTACGTTGGCAGGAGCGCCACCGGGATAGGATGTCCAGGAGGTTACTTGTTCAAGCGGTACACCGGGCTGATCGGCCAGGCAATCCCACAGTATTTCACCCAGGCAGAGAACACGAGGATTAGTCACAGCTAAAAATCTTGGGTTTGATCACATTTAAGCCTAGCAGACTGGTTTTGGCGCGATCGGAATCTTTGTTAATCCACATCTCTCTGGTCACGAAATTTTGACAAGAGCATAGGTAAGAACCAGAAAGTTAAACAGCGATCGGCTCAATTTACCAAATCAAACTAGATGAAAGACGAAATGTACTCAGTCTCGTTTCTGTGAAACAAGCGCTGTGCCTGAGTTTAACCCCATCAGTCACGTACCGTCATTGCAGACCCACCACCCCGCCGCATGGGTTCAGCCGCTGCCAGCATAGTGCCATCTGGATGAAGCACAATTCCAGTAGCTGCCCCAATTTCGTCGATCGGCCTGAGAACATGCCCCAGAGCTGTGAGCGATCGCCCCAATGCGCTGGTTTCAAACCCGCCATCAACTTCAGTGATGCCGCCATTGCGCTGAGAGATGCGTGGAGCCGCGATCGCCTCAGCAATCGGCAGGTTGAAATCAAACACATTAAAGGCAATCCCCAAAACTGTGGTGATGATAGTAGACCCACCCGGAGAACCAAAGGCAATGATGCGACCATCGGTAGCCACGGCAATGGTGGGTGCCATGCTGCTGCGGGGTCGCTTACCCGGTTCTGGAACATTGGGATGGGGACTCACCAAATCAAAGTCGGTCAATTCATTGTTGAGGATGAACCCATAGCCCGGAACGACAATTCCAGACCCACCTGTTGATTCAATCGTCAGCGTGTAGGAAACCACATTACCGTCGTTGTCTACCACGGTCAGGTGAGTTGTCGAAAGTCCCTCCTGATCGCTGATCTGAGAAATGGCTTCAACCGTAGTCAGGCTAGGACTGGGATCGAACTGATAGGGAAGCGGATTGCCTGCCGTCGCCACAAATTCTGCTCCTTCTGCCGGGGCGCGATCGCCAATCAGTGCCCGTCGTGTTTGAGCATACTCTTCGCTAAGCAACCCCGGCAGCGGCACGTCCACATACTCTGGATCGCCCAAATATGCGCCGCGATCGGCATAGGCCAACCGCTCGGCTTCAATGATGGTGTGTAGTGCCTTGGTGCGATCGATCGCGCCAAGTTCAAACCCCTCAGCCATATTTAAAGTCTGGATGCCAGTAATGCCGCCGCTGCTGGGTAAGCCCATGCCGTAA
The DNA here is from genome assembly GCF_015207605.1 of Oculatella sp. LEGE 06141. GTDB lineage: Bacteria > Cyanobacteriota > Cyanobacteriia > Elainellales > Elainellaceae > Oculatella. The sequence continues at coordinate 4,896 of NZ_JADEWO010000012.1, read as the reverse complement.
ACCCGATGGCCTCGATAGTCCGTCATCACAGGACGACGAACCCGTAGCGCATAGTGATCTAAATCGGCCATCGTCATGCCGCCCGGAATGACGCGAAAGGGTGGATTACTTACCGTTGGTGGATTCTGAACCGTTTCGACGATCGCCTCGCCAATTTCACCCCGATAAAATACATTGACTCCTTGCTCAGCCACTAGCCGATAGGTCTTAGCCAAATCAGGATTATCAATCGTCGATCCAGGTTCAGGAACCTCACCATCAGGCAGAAGCAGTTCCTGGGTAGGCGTAAAGGCCAAAAACCGATCCTGGTTGGCTTCTAGCTGGCTGGCATAGGTTTCATCCACTTCAAAGCCATTCTCGGCCAGAGCGATCGAAGGAGCTAATGCCTCCGCTAGCGAAAGCGTGCCGTAGCGATCGAGGGCTTCTGTCCAGGTTAATAACGTTCCCGGTACGCCCACTGCCGCACCATTACTGATGCGGTTGGGGGTAAAGGGCAGCAGTTCAATCGGATTATCCGGGTCGTCAAACATATCGACACGGGCAGAGGCCGGAGCTTCTTCTCGTCCATCTAAAGCAATCACCCGATCCTCATGGTTGAGGTAAATCAGCATAAAACCGCCGCCGCCAATTCCAGCAGAAAACGGCTCAACCACTCCCAGGGCAGCAGCAGTCGCCACTGCCGCATCGATCGCATTTCCCCCAGATCGAAGAATATCAATGCCAATTTGGGTGGCACGGGAATCCACCGTAGCCACCGCTCCTCCTCTTCCACTAGCAGAGGCACCTGTCCTCTCAGGTTGAGCGACAGTGCGGGTTAAATTCAATATCAGTGTGAAGCTAAGGGCGATCGCAAACCCTGCAATTATTCGTCGTCGCACAGTCAGCACCGATTGTTAAGGATGAGAGGAATTGTACTCCGCGATCGCTTGCTCCAAACAAAACAGGTTGCTTCACCCAACGAGTTGCGCTTTTTAATAGTTATGCTATTTTTTAAAATAACGAGCGCTCGATTAAAAAACATGCCCAAGGTTCACGACCACGATCAATATCGCAAGGAGTTGCTGCACAAATGCTTTGATTTATTTGCCGAAAAGGGATATGCCACACTCACCACTCGACAGATTGCTCAAGCGCTAGGGGTTTCCACGGGCACGCTTTATTACTACTTCCCCAGTAAAGAAGAGTTGTTTGGGCAGTTGATTGAAGAATTAACCCAACACGATTTGCTAAAAGCGCTAGCCGAAATTCAGCAGGCTAACTCTATGGAAGAGCGAATTCTGGCTTTAGGTCAGTTTTTACTGGAAAACGAAGCGTATTTCTTCAAGCAGACCTTACTGTATATGGATTTTTATCAGCAGGCCGGAGTTGGACAATCGCGTGTCAATGAAGCTGTAAGGCGTGCCAGCCAGCGTTCTCGCCAGGAGATTGCCCGACTGCTGGGGGTGGACGATCCGGCGATCGCAACCCATGTGCTGTGTTGGATAGATGGGCTGATTTCAGAACGTATGGTTGATTCTGAATCGGTTTCGTATATTGAGCAAGCAGAACTGCTGGCAGCAATGTTAACGGCCTATCTCGAACGTAAACAGGCTCAGCCACCCAATCATTGATTGAAAAGGAGCATTTATGCAGCATCAAGGGGTGTCAAGCAATTTCCATCGTCGCACGATTGCACTGGTTGTTGCTGCAACCGTTGTCACCGTAGCGATCGCCCGTTACGGTATCTCCCAATTTGCTCCAGTTGGGGCAGATGATCCCTCTCAATTTGTTGATTCCATGCCACAGACGAAGCACGTTACGGCTCTGGGACGTTTAGAGCCTGCCAGTGAAGTGGTGCAAGTATCTGCTCCGCTGGCGCTTGATGGCGATCGCGTAGCGCAACTGCGGGTGCAATTGGGCGATCGGGTTGAGGCAGGGCAGATAATTGCTGTGTTGGATTCCCATCAGCGGTTGCAAGCAGCGGTGCAGGAAGCGCAACAGCAGGTACAAACCGCAGAATGGCGACTGGCTCAAGTGAAAGCAGGTGCAAAAAACGGTGAAATTCAGGCACAAGCCGCTACAGTTGCCCGCTTTCAAGCAGAGCGGCAAGGCGAACTGGCCGCCCAATCAGCCACGATCGCCCGTTGGCAGGCAGAAGTTCAACATGCTCAGGCTGAGTACGATCGCTTTCAGCAGTTGTATCAAGCAGGTGCCGTTTCAGCCTCTCATCTGGATGCAAAACGGCTGGCGTTAGCAACAGCCAAAGCGCAATGGCAGGAAGCGATCGCTCTGCAACAGCGAACGGCTACGACCCTTCAGGCTCAAGTTCGTGAAGCGACGGCAACTCTCGATCAGGTTACAGACATTCGTCCGGTGGATGTGCAGGTAGCTCAGGCCGAATTAAATGAAGCGATCGCAGCGGTTCAGCGTGCCAAAACAGAGCTAGAGCAAGCTTATGTTTACGCACCGATCACGGGAACCATCCTCACTATCCATACCCAGCCCGGCGAGAAAGTTAGCGATAACGGCATCGTAGACCTGGGCCAAACCGAACAAATGATGGCGATCGCAGAGGTTTATCAAACGGACATTGATCACGTCCGAGTGGGGCAAGCTGCGAGCATCACGAGTCAGGCGTTTTCAGAAGAACTGCGGGGAACCGTTCTGCAAATCGGATCGCAGGTTAATCGACAACGGGTAATGAGCACGCAACCCGGAGAAAATCTCGACCAGCGTGTGATTGAGGTCAAAATTCGTCTCAGTGCCGAGGCTAGCAAACGCGTGGCAAACTTGACCCATCTTCAGGTACAGGTTGCGATTCAGCGTTGAGCGTTTGTGTTCTTAAAAATAACGGTCGCTCGATTGAAATAAGCATTTTATCCAGTTCCTATGCTCTGCCCAAAACGCTTGATTTGGTTTCGACGGGTTCGCAGAGAAGTTTATCCCTGGATTGTTTTAGCCGTTACGATCTGCCGAATTGCTGCCACAAACGGAATAGAACGAGAACGAGAAAAAGCTCGCTGGCTAGTAACGCTGGCAAAGATTGATTCTGTAAAGCTCATTAGTTTTTTGAATGAACTACTTTGGTGAGGTGAACGTGAATACAACTGTGACTCATTTAAGGCGATCGCAGGTTAATACAGCCGTTGGCCTGCTGAGTGATGCTTTTGCAAACGACCCGATATTTCGCTACCTCATTCCCGAACTAGAGCCGGCTCGAACCCGTGCCCTTCAATGCGTGATTAACGCGCTGCTCTGCTCGAGTCTTTCGTATGGGCATGTTTACACGACGTCTGACCCTATAAAAGGAGTTGCGGCCTGGCTCCCTCCCGGACAGGCACCTGTCCCTTTACTGCGCTTGTTACAGGCGGGCTTGTATCAACTGCCGTTTCATCTCCATTGGTCACACTGGTCACGCTGGATATCTCTGCTCAAATGGGAGGACTACCAGCGGCAGGATATGCCACGTCCCCATTGGTACTTAATGCTATTGGGCGTTGTTCCAGATTACCAACGGCAAGGCATTGGCGGCTTGCTGTTGAATCCTATCCTGGCTGAAGCCGATCGCGAAGGGATGCCCTGCTATTTAGAAACATCGACAGAATCAGCCGTTTGTTTCTATCAACGGCATGGATTTGATGTTATCAGAACAGAGCCATTATCAGAACAGGCTCCCTGGTATTGGACGATGAAGCGAGAACCGGGAGGCGAGTGAATGAGGTTTCGTAAAACACCACTGGCATTGCTTCAGTTGCTTAAGGAGCGATCGCGCCTGGTGGTTGCGTTAGCAGGAATTGCCTTTGCGGATGTGTTGACGTTTGTTCAGTTTGGGTTACTCGATGCATTGTACGATTCCAGCACCCAGGCTCAGCGCCATCTAAACGCCGATCTGGTTATGATCAACCGACAGGTTAAAACGTTGATTGATGTTAAAAGCTTTCCTAGAGAACGATTGCAACAAGCGATGGCGCATGGGGGCATTGTCTCCGTTGCCCCAGCTTATATCGGGTTTACCTCCTGGCGTAATCCTGAAACGTATCTCGATCGCAGCATTCTAGTTTGGGGTATTGATCCTGCCGATCCAGCCTTTACCTTTCTAGAGGCGAAACAAAATCTAGATCAACTGAAGCTGCTCGATCGCATCTTGTTTGATCAAACATCGCGCCCGGAGTACGGGCCAATTGCAGAGCGGATTGAACAACAGGGTTCAATTGAGGTGCAAGTTTCTAACCAAACCGTTCGAACGGTTGGTTTGTTTAAACTAGGGGCATCATTTGGAGCTGATGGTAATGTCATTGCAAGTGATTCTACCTTCATGAAGCTGTTTCCCGATCGCGCTCCTGATCAAATTGATATTGGCCTGATTCAGCTTGAACCGGGAGCAGATATCGCCAGGGTAAAACGCCATCTCATTGCAGAATTACCTGATGATGTGATGGTCATAACGATACCCGAATTCATTGATGCCGAAATTGGCTATTGGGCCAGTCAAGGAACAGGCTTTATTTTCAACATGGGGGTTGCAGTTGGCTTTGTCGTTGGCATTGTGATTGTTTATCAGATTCTCTATGCCAATGTATCAGAGCATTTGCCGGAATATGCCACGCTCAAAGCGATGGGCTACAGCGATCGCTACCTGTTAATCATGTTGATGCAAGAGTCCTTAATTTTGGCGATATTGGGGTTTGCTCCGGGCCTCATCCTGTCCCTGGGGTTATATCAATTAACGTACGCTGCAACATTACTCCCTATTGCAATGAACGTTAGTCGTGCTGGAACTGTTTTGATTCGTAATCGTTCACGGGGTGGGGGTATCAGTAGGCAGCAAGGATGGAACAGGTTCTCCCTGGCGAGCAGCCCGACATGCCTCAACCAAGTAATCTAACACTGGGCGATTTTGAGATCGCAAGGTTGTCA